>JAJDCR010000030.1 GCA_029260735.1 Planctomycetota bacterium | reverse complement strand
AATGTTAGAAACTTTTCAAGGAGTTGACTTTGCCTTTCCCTTGGCAATGTTTACAGAGCTCTGTTGCATCAATTAACAACCTAACTTGTGGAGCATTAGGGGCAACCTATATAATTTTCTAACGTAGCTCTAGTTCAAACTTGTTTGTTCTCAGTATCTAAAGAATACTATTGAGAACCTACTCGTCTAAACCTTGCTTAGTCTAATCAACCGGGCTTAAAATCCTAAGATTTCAAGCCCCTAGATCATTTAGTCTAGGGGTAGTTGACTCATAATATTTACCTATTTAGTCCGTTGCCAAGCAAAAAAAATACCACCTAAACAAAAGAGCAGTATGCTTGATGGTTCAGGAACAGCATTACCAGAATTGGTCAGAGCAAAGATATTACGCCATAGAGTTGTGTTGTCTTCCTTGACAATTCCATTGGCATTTGTCGGCCCGTCAAAAGAATTGACATCCCCAAGTAAGACAACTGTTCCTTGTCCTACTTGAAGCACTCCAATAACTCCGTTCGTGTCGAGTTTGATTCCTCCGACCGGGAGATTAAAAGTCGAAGGGGTTGAGACAAAGAAAGAATTGACAGTTCCAAAGGGACCGTTGGTTAGAGGAGCAAAACTGGTTGTTACACTAACCGGCGAGTTGACACCTGGGAAAAAATTGTGGCTCGCTCCCAGAGAACTGTATAGGTTATCGTAGGCATTGTCTAGATCTCCTTGGACAACAAGAAGCCCTCCTGTATTAACAAAACTGTTGAGAGAGCTAACTTCTGATCCATTGATTACACTAGCACTACTGGCAATCGTAAGATAAACCGCATCGACACTCGCAAGGGATGTGCTATTGATTCCCGAATCCAAGTTTTGAAAATTGTGCCCATCACTAACAAGTAAATTACGAGCGGTTTCCATATTTTGAGCACTGATAAGGGAAAACGAGGAAAGAATTCCACTTCGGTTGTTGAAAGTTCCGATAGTCGCAGCAGAAAGAGTTGTCGAAAGAACTATAAGTATTACAAAAAAAGTTCGAGACATGATAGTTTCCTTGAAAAAGATTCGTGAAGGCTTCTACTTATTTCTAAAAGAATTAATATGCTTAAAAGTATTAGTCGATTATACACTAGAAAATATCTTAAATCAAGAAAAACTGTCCTTCAGAGAAACTATAAAAGAATTTTGGAAAACTCTTTTATAGCGAGGCTTATCTGAAGCCGTTTTTAAAAAAGATGATCCAGTGAATGTGCCTTAATACCATCAGGAGCCAATCACATCCCCTGTTCGGCAGGAGCCTCACCCTCCAGGGAACATCGTGCTTAGAACGGTTTTCGATAAACTAAGTGGCCTAAGTTATGATCAGTTATGATCAAGGCCTAGTTTTAAATCTAAATTTTCCCCTTTGGAGCACTCCCTATTTTTAAGAATGTTTTAATAATCTGCTAAAGATCTTTTAAGATTCTTTTTTTATAATAAGTACTCAGTATCGTTACTATGGGAGTAATTTATGAAAAAAAGTTTTGTTTTTTGGATTTCTTTGTCTTTGTATTTTTCGTCGTGTTCTGTTTATGAACCGGCTCCTTTGATCCCTAGTGAGATCAGAAAAGAAATTCGTTTGCAAAGAGAAGTTCGAGCTTCTTCTCCTCAATATCAAAATTTTCTTATTTCCGGTGAAATGGATTTGAGACGCGCGGCGACTTTAATGGCGCAGCGTAATGTAGATTTAAAAGTAGCTCGCCAGCAGTATGAGCAAGCTCGTAAACTTTCTTTAGAGAAAACCCCTTGGCCTAATCCAGAGTTAGAAATAGGAGGTATATTGGGGACGGATTTAGGAGATGGGGGAGATGAGCGCCGCGTTCAACCTCTAGCTGCTTTTGGTTTTACGATTCCTCTAGGAGGAAGGTTAGCTCGGCAAGATGAACTTCATCTTCTTTTGGCCGAGAAAGCGCAGTTAGTTTTATTGCTCCAGCACCGACAATCTTACCAAAAACTGAGACGTCTTTACGTTAGAACCTTGCTACTTGAACAACAACTAGAGATGCAAAAATCTATTATTGAGGCAGCGAAAAAGTCACTGGACATCACAAAAAGACTTGTTCAAGCAGGAGTGGCCACGGCTTTAGATGTCGGTATTGTGCAGCTTGACTTAGTCGGAGAGAAGCAAAAGCTAATTGCTTTGAAAGCTAAGATTCATGAAAACAAAGGAGAGTTTAGCAGGCTGACAGGAGTGTCCATGGAAAGCTCCTATCAGTTGATGCGAGAAAATTTACCGACCTTGCCTGCTAAGCCGATGAGTATAGAAAAATTAGAACCTTTGATGATGGAAAATCAAGCAGATCTGCTTCTGATAAAAGCAAATTATCAGATTGCCGAAAAAGAACTAGAGCAAGAGATATCTGTCCAAACTCCAGATGTTACCCTTCGCCCTTCTTTTGAAAGAGATCCTGGAGAAGACTCTAACATATTTGAGCTCTCCTTAGAATTTCCTCTCCCTCTCTTTGATCGTAATGAGCAAGCTATTTTACAAAAGAAAGGCCAACGCAAGATTCTTCGAATTCAGTACCAAGCTTCTTTGGTTCGCCACTTGTCTCTTTTAAGAGAATCTTTTGAGAAGTACCTTCTTCATCAGGAAGAATGGAACTTAAACAAGGAGACTTTGCAAAAAGCGAAGCAAAATCAGGAAATAGCCTCTCTCTCTTTGAGAAGTGGAGAAAGTGATTTTTTGAGATATTTAGAAGTAGAGAGAACTCGTCGTAGTAGTCTTTTTGAAGGAACAATTGTCGAGCTAGACTTGTATCTTGCTTGGTTTGATTTAGAAGAGTTGGTTGGAAGGCCGCTCTTGTTTTTTCCTGGGGAAGAGGAGAAAGATATTCCTGCAGCTAATAGATTAGAAAAATTACCCGAAGTTTCCAAAGGAGTAGCAAGAGAATGACAAAACTTCTTACGATATTTGCGATGGCTCTTTGTATGTTTATCGGTGTGGTGGGAGGCTTTGCCGTGGGCAAAGAAAAATCAGCCCCTTCCTCAGAACATGGTTCTCAAGAGGAAAGTCAGGAAGAGCATGAAGAAGGGCTTTTTTCTTCTGAAACATTAAAAAATATGGGGATAGAAATTGCCCCAGCCCGCCTAGCAGATTTTGTGCAATACCAAGATTTACCAGCGAAAGTAGAGCCTTATGAACTTTCTTCTCAGCCTGTTTTTTCTCCAATCGGAGGGACTATTGATCAAATTAGAGTTGTACCAGGAGCTTTGGTCGAAAAGGGTGAGACCTTAATCACTATCATGAGAGAGCCTTGGCCTCGTATTCAGCTAGATTTAACAGAAGAGATTATTAAACCGGTCAGCGAAGAGTTTCATCAGTCCTTGACCAAGTTTCGTCGCTTCCAAAAAGAGCGCCAAATATTAGGAAAAGAACTCCAGCGACTGCAAAAATATTCAGGAAACAAAGATAAGGAATCCTATGCTCTCGTTCCTGGAAAAAATTTAATTGAATTGCGCTATCAGTTTGAGAGAGCCAAACATGAGTTAGAAATGGCGGAGCATGAACTTATTTGGCACGGTCTTTCGGAAGAGCAAATCAAAAAAGGACAATTTGAAATGATTTCCCGAATTGATGTCCAGGTTTGGCAAAAAGCTCTTGCAAAGCACGGGCTTTGGACAGACTTGGGGGAAAATATATACTCTCTTTTATCAAAAGAAATCCAAGACTCTCCCTGGACTGTTGCGACAATTGGAGAGTTAATGGCAGGAGGTTATCTAAAAGAAGATTTACTCCTCTGGCTAAAAGAGAGGCCTGAGAAGGGGAAACATTTTTTAGCTATCGGGGGACTCCTGCAAAATGGTCATACCCTGATTCAAATTCAATACCTAGATAGCCTCAATGCTTTTGCTCCTCTTGTTGAGTTAAAAGCCCCAGCGAGAGTTGCCAATTGGGATGTCGCTCAGATTCAAGTGAAAAAAGGTCAGAGAGTAGAGGCAGGAGATCCTTTGATTACTCTGCTGGATCTTCGGAAAATGTACTTAGTGGCAGAGCCCATTGGAACAGAAAAAGCTTTAGTTTTAGAAGCTTTGCAGAAAAAATTACCTTTGCAGGCAGAAGCTCTTTTGCCAGGTACTGGTCCTAGCTTTGCAGATTTGAATTTTTTTCGACTCGAAAATATCCACGAAAAATCTACTTTTCGGGCTTACGTCCAAATAAAGAATAAATCTCTTCACACTGTAAAAGAAGGAGGTAGAAGTTTCCGTAGCTGGGAACTCAATGAAAATTTACCTTATAAATTGCGTATCCCCAAGAAAACGATCCAGCAAAGTTACGTTTTTCCTAGAGATGCCATCGCAGAAGAAGGAGCAAAACGCTTTGTCTTTATCCAAAATGGGGGAAATTTTGAGCCTATAGAGGTACACGTTCTCTACCAAGATGAAGAGCTTGTTGTGGTGAGTAATGCAAATATTTTTCCAGGCGATCCAATTGTTCAGCGAGGAGGATTTGCCTTGGGCTTGGCCTTGAAATCTTCAGAGCCAAGCGAAGGGGGCGATCATCATGGACATTCTCATTAAGGAGGTGATATGCTAAACCGAATCATTTCTTTTTCTCTGAAAAATCACTTACTGGTAGCAATGGCTTCTTTAGCGATAGCCTTTTATGGAGCTTGGGTCTCCTACACGATGCCCGTAGATGTTTTACCTGATTTAAATCGCCCGATCGTTACTATTATGACCGAAGCCCACGCGATGGTGCCGGAAGATGTCGAGCGTTTGATCACTATTCCCTTAGAGCAAGTTCTCAATGGAGCTACGGGAGTCAGCCGTGTTCGTTCTGCTTCAGGACTAGGTGTTTCTATTGTTTTTGTTGAGTTTAATTGGGACACCGATATTTACAAAAATCGTCAAATTGTCCAAGAAAAACTCCAGTTAGCTCGCTCGAAGTTACCCACTGAAGTAATTCCCCAGATGGCTCCTATTTCTAGTATTATGGGACAAATTCAACTTGTCGGAGTTCAAAGTCGCAGTGGAAAAACAGATGCCAGTGAATTACGAGCTTTAGTCGATTACCAAATTAAGTATCGTCTTTTAGCTCTGGCCGGTGTCTCTAAGGTTATCGTAACGGGAGGAGCTCCTCGTCAACTCCAAGTGATTGTCGATGCGGAAAAACTACGCTTGCATAAAGTCACTTTACCCGAAGTTACCGAAGCGATTGAAGCCTCGAACATGAACGCTTCAGGAGGTCTTTTGGTCACGGGAACAAAAGGGCCGAGCATCACAGTGACAGGCCTTCTAAAGAACGAAGAAGAGCTTTTGGATGCGGTCGTTCGCTTTGACCCCTTGCGTCCTGTGAAAATCGCAGATGTTGCCCGAGTTGAATTTGGTCCGGCTTCTATTCAGGTGGGGGAAGCTGGAGTAAATGCTAAAACAGGGGTTATTTTGGTTGTTATGAAACAACCAGAAACAGACACCATGACCTTAACCAAAAAAATCAATGAAGAGTTAAAAACTCTCCAGGCCAGTTTACCCAACGATATTGTCATTATCCCCAATGTCTTTCAGCAAGCCAAGTTCATTGAACGGGCTATCGATAACGTTTTTGAAGCCGTTCGCGATGGAGGAATATTGGTTGTTTTGGTTTTGTTTGTCTTTTTGCTCAACTTTAGAATTACTTTTATCACCCTAACAGCGATTCCTCTTTCTATTGCCATTACCGCGATTATCTTTGATTTTTTTGGTCTCTCCATTAATACAATGACGCTTGGCGGTCTTGCCGTAGCAATTGGAGCTCTCGTGGATGATGCCATTGTTGATGTGGAAAATGTCTACCGACGCTTAAAAGAAAACTCCTTACGGAAAAAGCCTTATCCAAGTATATGGGTTATTTTTCGCGCTTCCAGTGAAGTGCGCAAGCCCATCTTAATTGGAACTCTTTTGGTTATGGTAGTTTATTTGCCGCTCTTTTTTCTAACAGGACTAGAGGGTAGATTATTTGTTCCCATTGGACTGGCTTACATTCTAAGTGTAGGGGCCTCTTTAATTGTTGCTTTGACTGTGACCCCGATTCTTTGTCTTTATCTTTTGTCTCATACCAAAGGATCACGAGAGCAAACCGATACTTGGACAGTGCGAAAGCTCAAGGCAATTGCTGCCAAAATGATCTCTTTTAGCATTCAGCACCATGTTTTTGTTTTGGGAGGATTTTGCGCCCTTTTGGTTTTGAGTATCTTTTTGCTGTTTACCCGTGGTACTCAGTTTTTACCTCCTTTTAACGAAGGAGTGGCTCAGATAAATATGTATCTTCCCCCCGAAATTTCTTTGGAAACATCCGATCAATTTGGGAAACGTATGGAAGTCCTTTTATCGGAAGTGGAAGGTGTCCAGAACGTAGGAAGAAGAACAGGGCGCTCTGAAAACGATGAACACGCTCACGGAGTCAATGTCAGTGAAGGCATCGTTACTTTTGATCCGAACTCTAATCTTTCCCGAGAAGAGGTTATCCAAGAAATCCGCCGTCGTTTAGCAAAGGAATTTCCAGGCATCCCCACGGAAGTAGACCAGCCTTTATCCCATCTTTTGAGTCATATGCTTTCAGGAGTGAAGGCCCAAGTGGCCATCCAGATTTTTGGACAGGATTTAGATGTTTTGCGACGCTTGGCCAAAAAAGTAGAAGGAGCTGTTCGTCCTGTTGAAGGAGTCGTCGATCTTTTTACCGAACAACAAGTGTTAGTAGACCATATCGTCATTAATCCAAAAAGGAAGAAACTTTTTCAGCTGGGTCTGACAGTGGAAGACGTTAGTGAGCTAGTTGTTTTGGCTCTAGAGGGAGAGCAAATTTCCCGAATGCAATTGGGGGCTTTTAGCTATCCTGTGATTATTCGCTTGGAAGAAAAAGACCGCCAAAATCTAGAAAAAATTTCTAATCTAGTGGTCGGAAAAGAAGCGGGAAGCCAGGTTCTTTTAAAAGATGTTGCTCAAATTCGAGTGGAAAAAACCCCGAACAATATCAACCGGCAAAACGTTTCTCGGCTTATCGTTGTTCAGCATAATATTAGTGGACGCTCCTTGGGAGAAGTAATTGCTGATGTCCAGCAAGCACTCATACCTATTCGAAAAGAACTTAGCCAATATCCAGGCTATTCTATTCAAATAGGAGGACAATACGAAGCTCAGGTTGCCGCAACAAAAAGAATTTTTCTATTGAGTTTTGCCTCTCTAGCTATTATGGTTTTAGTTCTATTTGCTCATTTCCGGTCTTTCAATTTATGCGCTCAAGTTTTGATGAGCATTCCGATGGCTTTTGTCGGAGCAGTGACCTTTATTGTTCTGAGCGAACAAGTTATTTCGGTAGCCACGTTAGTGGGATTAATATCACTGGGGGGAATTGCCTCTCGTAACTCTATTCTTCTTCTGGACCGTTACCTTTACTTAATGCGAGAAGAAAAGCAAGGGTTTACGCCTGCAATGATTATTCGAGCGGGGGAAGAGCGAATGGTTCCGGTTTTGATGACCGCACTCACGAGTGGAATTGCTTTAATTCCTATTGCTCTTGCTCCTAATGAGCCAGGACGGGAAATTCTTTATCCAGTGGCCACTGTAATTGTCGGAGGACTTATATCTTGTACTCTACTTGATTTTCTAGTGCGTCCGGCCTTGTTTTGGATGTTTGGTCAAAAAACAGCTGAAGTTCTTGCTTCTCAAGAAGAAGTTTTTGATCGAGCAACAGAAGAAATGTACGTCGGTTTCGAAGTCGACCAAGAACCAGATGAATTTATTGAACACTAAATTTCTTTCAGGAGAATTTTATGAATTACATAAAAAGTATAGCCTTAGTTTTATTAGTTATGGTTTTTTGTCTAGTTAGTTGTAATAAAGAAAAAAATCCAGATTCTAGCACTAAAAATAGCTCCACTGAAAAACAGGAAGAGCATTCTCATGGTCACGGACCACATGGAGGAGAAATTCTTGAAGTAGACGGATCTCTTCATTTAGAGTTTGTTCAGGAAAAAGAAGAAGGAAAAGTTAAGCTCTATGTTTTAGGAGGAGATGCCAAAACTCCTTTAGCGATTGCCGGAAACCCTTCTTTAAATTTAACAACTTCTGCAGGACCAAAACAATTGGCGATGCAAGGGGCTGAAGCAAAGGCCGAAAAGAACTCCCTTTTTGTCGCAGAAGACGCCGTTCTTAAAGAAAAACTGAATGGTAGAATTTCCTTGAACTATGGTGGAAAACCCTACAATGTTACGATCATGACTCATGATGACCATGCTCATGATGATGATGATGAGCACGATCACGACGATGACGATCATGACCATGATCACGACGATCACGACCATGATCACGATGATGATGATCACGACCATGATCACTAATTTATCCTAATCGAAGTCTAGATCTTATGAAAGCAATTGCAATGGATATATTGCAATTGCTTTTTTCCCAGCCTCTAAATCCTCCTTAATGAAAATTCATTTTATTGTTGACATTCTTTCTTTTTTTTTGTACATTCCTGAAAAATACATCATTCTTTATTGAGAGAAGAATGAATTGGTAAAAACTTTCCGTGAATTTAACCATCACAGTTAAGGGTTTGATTAAGTGAATAGAAGTTACTTTCTTACTATTTTTCATGAAAGAACAATCACTTTTTTTTACAGCTCACCACTGAGATTGAGTCTCGTTTTCTTTTGTCTTTTTTTAAAAATTAACAAAGGTGCCCAATGCAAGTCTACCAAGCAAAAACCCCTATTCTGCCTTTGAATTCCGTAAAAACTAAAAAAGCAGTAAAAGTAAAAGATATCAAAGGTGATTGGAAAGTAAAATCTAAACTGGCTTCTTTGGGACTTTTTCCCGGTATGCCCATTACCCTTATTAATGCCTCTAAAAAAGGACAGCTTTTAGTTTCTGTTAAAGGCAGTAGAATAGCCTTAGACCGCGATACGGGTAATATGATCTTTGTCGGAGAATAAGGTCCTCAGAAAAGAAAGTAAAAATTTTCATGGCTTTACTTAGCGATTTACAAGAAGGACAAAAAGCCAAAATCACTGGCTACGTCAACCATAACCCAAAAACCCTCCAAAGACTTTTAGAGATGGGATTAACTAAAGGGAAAGATGTTAAAGCAATTAAAAAAGCTCCCTTGGGAGATCCTATCGAAATCTCCATTCGAGGCTATCAGCTTTCCTTACGTCTTTCTGAGGCAGAACTAGTAGAAGTAGAGGTAAACTAGGATAAGATTATGACAACAACTACAGAAAAGCTCTCGGTGACGAAGAAAACTAAGTCGATTGCTCTGGTCGGAAATCCAAATGTCGGAAAAACAACTCTCTTCAATAATTTAACTGGAATGAGCCAGAGAACAGGCCACTTTGCTGGAGTCACCGTTGAGAAAAAAGTGGGACAAGTTAAACTTTCCCATGAAACGATAAACCTCGTCGACCTTCCTGGTACCTATAGCCTCTCCGCCACTTCTCCTGATGAAATAATTGTGACAGATGTGCTTTTAAGCCAACAACAAGGCACAAACCCCATTGAAGCTATTGTTTTTGTAGCAGATGCTGCTAATCTGGAGAGAAATCTTTACCTCCTAACTCAAGTCATAGAATGCCAAATACCCGTTATTTTAGCCCTAAACATGAGCGATGTCGCTAGTAAAAAAGGCATTCAGATCGATTATTCTTCTTTGGCTCAAGCTTTAGGTTGCAAAGTAATTTCTTTGGTCGCTAACCGAGGAAAAGGAATGATTGCTTTAAAAGAGGCTATGGAAGAATCTCTTAAAGAGATTACTCCTTGCTCTCAATTTAAAGTTGACCTGGGAGAGCAGGCTGAAAAAGCTCTCGCTGAGCTAATTTCTTTCGGAAAAGAAAATGAAGCTAAGCTCGGGCATACTTTACATCGAGTAGAAGCTTTACGTATTTTACTTGATCCAGATAGTGAAGCTCGTCGTCGAGTTCAAGAAAATCTGGGAAGTGATTTTGAGCAAGCTTTTGAGAGAATTTCTCAGCCCATCGGCTCTCAGGATGAGCTGTTTATGATTGAGCCAGAAGCCCGCTATCAAAAAATAGAAGAGATTATTTCTCAAAGCATCACCTATCCTGCTGAAGGCACAAAATCTACTATCGCCGACAAGGTAGATAGTTTTCTTACCCATCCTCTTCTCGGTTCCCTGATTTTCTTTTTCATGATGGCCTGTGTTTTTCAATCGATCTATTCTTGGTCAGCTCCTTTTATGGATATGATTGATGAAACTTTCGGATGGCTAGGAGGAGAAGTCGCTGGCTTAATGAGCGACGGAACTTTACAAAGCCTAGTCGTTGATGGAATTATTGCAGGAATTGGTTCTGTGGTGATATTTCTTCCTCAAATATTGGTTCTATTTGCTTTCATTGCCATACTAGAAGATTGCGGTTACATGGCTCGGGCCGCATTTCTGATGGACAAAATTATGCGCTGGGCAGGATTATCTGGCCATTCTTTTGTTCCCATGCTCTCTTCTTTTGCTTGTGCAATCCCTGGAGTTATGGCCACTCGAGTAATTGAAAATAAACGCGACCGCTTCACCACTATTTTAGTGGCTCCTTTGATGAGTTGCTCCGCTAGGTTACCGGTTTATACCATTATGATTGCCGCCTTTATTCCTACCCAAAATTATTTGGGAGGATGGATTGGACTTCAAGGAATGGTGCTCTTCTTTATGTATATTTTAGGGATTATTGTCGCCATTCCGGTGGCTTGGACCTTAAAGAAGACACTTCTCAAAGGAGACCCTCCTACCTTTGTCATGGAAATGCCCGGCTACAAATGGCCTGATCTAAAAAATATATTTATGCGAGTGTATAACAGTGGAAAAGCTTTTATGGTTAGAGCTGGAACTGTTATTTTTGCTGTGACCGTTCTTATTTGGGGCTTAGCTTATTTTCCTCGCTCTACTGAGCTAGAAGCCCAATATGCCCTAAAGGCCCAAAATATGGAAGCTCTTTTTCAGAGCGAAGTTTTACTTAGTATCCAAAAGATAGATCCTAGTAAAGAAGAGTTGTCTTCTCCAGAAATTTCTCAACTCAAAAGAGAGTATCCTCAAATCGTCGATAATTTATCTGCTTTAGAAGAAAATTTCCAAGCTAGTCTAGCAGAAAACGACCAAGCAAGAGCGGGCCATTATCTAAGAAGTTCTTTTTTAGGACAGGCAGGGACTTTCCTTGAGCCTATTTTTCTTCCCTTGGGCTGGAACTGGAAAATTGGCATTGCTACGATTGCATCTTTTCCTGCTCGTGAGGTTATTATCGCTACTTTAGGTATTATTTATAACCTAGGAGGGGATGAAGATGAGGAGTCAACCACTTTACGAGAGGCTCTGAAGTCAGAAACTTGGCCTGATGGTAGACCCGTTTTTACGGCTTTAGTGGCTCTATCCATTATGATCTTTTTTGCCCTCTGCTGTCAATGTGGAGCAACTTTAGCTGTCATTTGGAGAGAAACAGGTTCTTGGAAATGGCCCGTTTTAACCTTCAGTTATATGACTATTCTTGCCTACCTCGGGGCTTTATTAACCTACCAAGTAGGTTCTTTACTGGGGTATTGACTATTATGAATATCCAAGATATTGTAGCTTTATTTCTGGTTGCTTGGGCTGCTATTTTTTTGATCCGAAGAAGTATTCTCAGTTGGCAAAAAAATCTGGCAGGAGAATGTGGTGGTTGTTCTGGTTGCCATAAAGATAAAGCTTAGTAAACTTATTTAAATACTCATTAAAATAAATTAATGCGTATCGCCTAAGATTAGTGAGACTGATGACCTGTCTAGTTTTAACTAGACAGGTTTTTTTTACTTTTAGTTAAATTTCTTTTGCCTCCCCCAAAAAATAAACTATAATATATTTAAGTAAAATATTCTGAGTCAAAAAATAATTCCAAACTTTCAGATTTAGTTTAATCATTGGGGAATAAATTGATTTTGAAAAAACAACCCCGCCTAATTTTGCTAATCCTTGTTGTTGGTATTTCTACAGCTATTACAATTTTCTTAATTACAAAAAATAGGATTAAGCTGCAGTTAGAAAAAGATTTTTCTCACCAAGCAGACACAGAGACTATTCAGCTCAAAGCCAACCTTGATCTTAACGAAGGAATTCTTCTGGGAATTCGCTCTCTCTACAAAGCTTCCGATTTTGTAGACCGAAATGAATTTAAAATATACACTACTCTTCTTTTAGAAAAATACCCCTTCATTCAATCTCTTCACTGGTTGCCTTTTGTTCCCCATTTTCTTCGCTTAGAGTACGAGAAACGCGCTCAAAAAGAATATCCCCAGTTTCAATTCAAAGAAAAAACTCCCCAAGGAGATCTTGTCCCAGCAAAGGAAAGATCCGAGTATTTCCCTGTTTATTACAGTGAATCAAGAACTACTGTGGTCAGTCCCCTTGGTTTTGATATCGCGAGTGAAAAACCTTTCTTATTTGCAATTGAAAAAGCACGAAAAAGTGGTCAGGTTAAAGCGTCATCTCGAGTCTCTTTTGGAGAGAAAGAAGGAGATCATGTGGGAATATTTATATTTGCTCCTCTTTTTTATTACGAAAACAAAGCTTCTCCTCCTATAGTAAAAGAAATAAAAAAGGAAAAGATCGAAGGTTTTGTCATGGGGGCTTATAATCTCAATAACATGATTGATAAGATTACGGCGCATTTGGCGAATAAAAATATTTCCCTGCTGGTTTATGATGTCACTGAAGAAACGAATAAAACTATTCTCTATGGCTCTCCTTCTAACGATTATCGTTTAAAAACTCGAACTTCCTTAACTGTTTTTGGACGAGAATGGATTCTCCTCTGGCACCAGAAAAGCACCCCACATTCTTTTTTTACTCAAATTTATCCTTGGTTATTACTAGGCTTTATTTTTTTAGTGACGCTGTCTATTGCTATAATTTTTTCTTTGATGTCTTCTCGAACAGAGTCTATTCAAAAAAAAGTTACTGAACGGACAGAAGAACTAACAAAAAGCAACCAACTCTTACGAGAAGAAATTGAAAAACGTCAGAAAACAGAAGATGCATTAGTTACAGCAAAGAATTTAGCAGAAGAAGCGAGCCAAGCAAAGAGTTTGTTTTTAGCTAATATGAGCCACGAATTGCGCACACCTCTCAATGCCATTATTGGCTATAGCGAAATTTTAATAGAAGAGGGTGACATTATTCCTCAGGAAGAAACGGTTAGTAGCTTAAAGGTTATCCAAAGATCAGGACAAGACCTCCTCCAAATTATTATAGATCTTTTAGAGGTAGCAAAAATTGAGTCCGGGAAAGCTTTAACAGTCTGTTTGGACTATTCCTTAGACCATATCATTAAAGAGTTGGAAGCATCTGTTCGACCGCTGGCCATGAAAAACAACAATAAGTTGATTGTTTCTTCTGCTCTTAAAACGGAAACCATTCGAACAGATATTATTAAGTTACGACAAATTCTCTTTAACTTACTTTCTAATGCTTGTAAGTTTTGCCAAGAGGGAAAAATCACTCTTATTGTAGAAAATCAATCTCAAGATTCTGTCGAAGGAGTATTTTTTTCTGTTTCAGATACAGGTATCGGTATTGATAGTGATGATAGAAAAAAGCTTTTCCAGCTCTTCTCTCAAGTAGATTCATCACTAGCCCGAGAGTATGAAGGAATGGGAGTGGGTTTATTTATTAGCCAAAAGTATTGTCAGATGCTGAGAGGGGAGATTACTGTCGACAGTAAATTAAAAGAAGGCTCATCATTTAGCTTTTGGCTTCCCTTATCATTAGAATAATTAGAATAGTCAGAGTTTATTATATTGGGGATCTCATGAATAAATACATCTTTGTTTTATGTCTTTCCATTTTAGGACAAATAGGAGTTATGGGAGAAGACAAACAAATTTCTGCGGAGAAAAAATTAATGAACAAACATCCTATTGTTTTAGTTCATGGTTTTGCTGGTTGGGGGCCAGGAGAGCTTCTGGGATATAATTATTGGGGTGGATTGGCCTTAGATATTGAAAAAGACCTGCGTAAAAAAAAGTTCTCTGTTTTTACAGCATCAGTCGGGCCCATTTCTTGCAATCATGATCGAGCTTGCCAACTTTTTTATCAAATCAAAGGGGGCCAAGTAGACTATGGTTTACCTCATACAAAAGAGCATCCTCACGAGCAGTTAGGTAAGAGTTTTTTGGGCTTCCACCCTGAATGGAGTGAAGAGAATCCTGTTCATTTGATCGGTCATAGTATGGGGGGCCAAACGATTCGCCTTTTATCAGAGCTTCTAGAACAAGATTATTTTAAGCTAGGAACGAACAGTCGTTGGTTAAAGTCGATTACGACTATCTCTGCTCCTCATAATGGAACAACTTTAGCGACTATGATTGATAATTTTTCTGGCGGCTACACCGAACGGATTATTGCCGCTCTTTTGGCGATCGCTGGCACAAACTGGGAAGTATATGATTTTGATTTAGGCTTCTGGGGCTTTACTCCGAAAAAAGGAGAGTCGCTTTCTGATTTTTTAGGCCGAGTGGACGATTTGATGGAGACCAACAGAAAAGACTTTGCTTTATACGATTTAAAACCAGAAGGAGCCCGTGAACTCAACGAAAAAATCCGCCATTTTGAAGACATATTCTACTTTAGCTACGGAACAGAAGAGACCTATACCTCCTTTTTTCAGCCCAAATACGAAGTCCCTGAGCTGGGTATGAACCCTTTTCTTTGGGGTTTTTCCCACTATATGGGATCTTACCAAGGTTCTTCCGTTTCTGCCCATAAAGACTGGTGGAAAAATGACGGTGTTATCAATACTATATCGATGAAAGCTCCTCACAATGCAAAAGCTGTGGATTATAACGGAACTCCTCAAAAGGCAGTCTGGAATTACATGGGAACCATTAAGAGCAAAGATCACCTTAAAGTCGTTGGCCACTACCAAGGACCTTTTTCAGGGGCTTGGCTAGAAGGTTTTTATGCCGACTTGGCCCAAATGCTCAGTCAATTGCCGGAGTAAATCAATGAAGACAGTGCAAGGAGATCTGATTAAATTAGCTCTGGCCGGAGAATTTGATCTTATCATTCATGGTTGCAACTGCCAGTGCCAAATGGCAGCGGGCATTGCAAAAGCCATCAAACAAACTTTTCCCGAAGCTTATGAGATAGATTGCCAAACCGAAAAAGGTTCTCGGGAAAAACTGGGAACCTTCTCTTCTGTCTCTTTAGAGCGAGAAGGACAAAAGATCACGATTGTTAATGCCTATACCCAGTTTCATTGGCGAGGGCGAGGAGTGAAGGTTGATTATGACGCAATTCGCTCTGTTATGAAGCTAGTTCAAGAGCAATTCCCCGAAAAGCGAATTGGCTATCCTTTGATAGGAGCTGGTTTAGCCGGAGGTGATTGGTTGATTATCTCTGCTATTATTGAGGAAGAGCTAGCCGGGCTGGATCATACTTTGGTTGAGTTTAGTGGTTGAAAACTAACATAACAAAGATAAAGTTTAATGGGCTTTGCCAGATAAACATACATATTAAAATGTGCCTACCGCGAAGCGGTTACATGTTATAGCCTGGGGTTGCAACCCCATTTGTGTCAACCTTGTGTCAACCTAAGGCGTAAGTCTATATAGAATGAGGCTTATCCGAAAACTGTTTAAGCACAATGTTCCCTGTTCGGCAGGAGCCAAAGCCCTCCAGGGAACATGGTGCTGAGAAAGGTTTTCGATGATCTTTTTCTTTAACGGTTTCAGATAAGCCTCGCCCGACTACTGTTGAAATAAGGATATCCGATTACGAAGCGCGTACCACTAATTTAAGATAGAACAAGGGAAGCCCTTTTTCTCCAACTCTTGGGTAACTTGCTCAACATTTTCTGGCCCCAGGGTCTGAAAAACGATCGTGACGTTGACAAAACCGACGGGGACACCAGTGGTAGATCTTTCGTGAATAATATCTTTGATGTTGACGCGAAGTTCGGAGAGGGTTGCTAAGACTTCTTTGAGGATTCCTGCTTTGTCAGGGACAATGGTTGAGATACGAGCGAGGAGTCCTTCCTTCAGCATGCCCCGCTCGATGATTTGGGTAAGGAGTCCCGTATTGACATTGGCTCCGCTGATTAGAGCGAGGACTTTTTTGCCTTTGATTTCAGGTATTTTTTCGTTTATCACAGCAGCGAGAGCGATGGCTCCGGCTGGCTCTGAAAGCATCTTGGCTCTTTGTAAAAGAAGGTAGAGAGCAAAGGCAGTTTCATCGTCAGAGACAGTAACAATTTGGTCAACATACTTTTGAATGAGTGGGAAGGTAAGGTCTCCGGCTGTTTTCACAGCAATACCATCGGCAATGGTTGTTACGTCAGTGAGAGTGACGAGGTGCCCGGCCTCTAAGGATAGTTTCATAGCAGGAGCCCCTTTTGCTTCTACTCCGATGATTTTGATTTTGGGACAGAGATGTTTGAGAGCGATGGCAATTCCTGAAATTAACCCTCCTCCGCCTACGGGAATAAAGGCATAATCTAGGTCTTGTAGTTGTTCGTAGATTTCTAGACCGATGGTTCCTTGTCCGGCAATGACATCTTTATCATTGAAAGGGTGAACAAAAGTAGCTCCGGTAGTTTTCGCTTCTTCGAGGGCAGCTTGATAGGCTTCGTCGTAAATATTTCCGGAGAGCTTGACTTTAGCTCCGTATGATTTTGTGGCAATTACCTTCAGGGGAGGAGTGAAAAATGGCATGTAAACGGTGCTGGGGATTTTAAGCTTTTCGGCCGAGTAGGCGACTCCTTGGGCATGATTGCCCGCAGAAGAGCAAATTACTCCTTGTTTTTTTTCCTCAGGGTTTAAGTTGAATATCTTATTGTAGGCTCCGCGAATTTTAAAAGCCCCTGTGCTTTGCAAATTCTCTAACTTAAGATAAACTTTTGCTTGGGCCATTTCAGAAAAGCTTTTTGATGATTCCAAAGGAGTATACTTGGCGATGCCTTTTAAGGTTATCGCAGCTTTTTGAATATCCGTGAGTTGAACCATAGTATTAATTCCTCTGTTTTTGCTTCAAAGATTCTATAAATGGCCTAATTTTTCGGCAAACTCTTTTACTCCGCAAATCAAAGGAGGTTCTATTCCCTGTTGGTTTTCTAAAAGATAGTTTATCGTAAATTTTTCCTTGTGGATTACTAAGAAATGTTCAGGATATAGCTCGATTAAGCCTAAAAACAAAATCCAATCCCAAGGTGTAATGTTTTTACCTCCTTGTCCTCTGGGAGGATGGTAGTAAACAAAATCTCGGATAGGAGTGTTTTCCTCTAGAAAATCCGAAGAGAGAAAACGGATGGTTTTGTTTTTATTTAACGTACCTTCTGTTCTCAGTCCCTTAATTCGAACTTTATCAGGGATATTAGAAGCCCAATAGAGCATACCAACTAAACTCAGTTGAATGGACAAAATACTCTTATGAACTCCTGCGAAGCAAGGAGCAAATTTTTCGGGAGAATTTCTAATTTTTTCTAGACTGCCATGCACCATACACCAATTTCCCTTGGGATATCGCTGATCAATACCAGGTTCTATCTGAAGAGGATAGCGCTTTTCTCCAGCCTCAAGATAGGCTTCTCTTTCTCCCCATTGACGTCCAAAAATCACCCCAGGAGATTGCTCTATACCACCTACTTCAGTAATCCATTCGGGAGCAAAAAGGGCACTAGCTACAACGCATTGTTTCCCTTCTCTATTGCAATAGAGAACAGTTACCGAAATTCCATAAAACTTGTGGAGGTTTAGAAAAGCGTGAGTTCCATCAATGGGGTCAATGACCACTCCCCAACGAGACTCTCTTCTTTGTCGGCTAGATTCATCTTGCGAAGCAGTAAGGTCTTCTTCAGCAGCAAGGATTTTGAGAAAAGGGAATTTGCTAGATAAGGAGCGAATGATTTGGGTTTGAATTTCACAGTCCGCTAGAGAAACAATTTCTTTCTCGTCACCTTTATAATCTTTAATAAGTGAGCGAATGATGTTTCTTTGTTCGCTTTTGCTGGGGTTACTTTTGGCTTTTTTGAGAATTGTTCGGTAGGGTTGGATAACTTGAGCAGCATCTTTAACCGCTTTTGTAACTAAGTGTCTAAGGTAAGGAGCTATCTCCTTGAGCATTCGTTTTTCTTTTCGTTGATCGATTCTCTGGGACGAACTTTGCTCAACGATTCTTATGAGATCATCGGGAATTAGACTAAAATCTTTGCTCGTTTTTGACATCTTTGGTTTTCCGCTCATTCTGCTCCAAATTTAAATTCTTCTTAATCTTGCTTTTCTTCTTTTGTCACTAATCGCTGTAAAAGCTCATCTTCTTCTATTATAGTAATGCTTAAACTTTGAGCTTTCTTTAACTTGGAGCCTGCTTTTTCCCCTGCAATGAGATAATCGGTGTTCTTAGAAATCGAAGATTTTACTTCAGTTCCTAGAGCTTCCAATTTTTCTTTGAGTTCTTCTCGGGTAAAATGGGTCAAAGTTCCTGTTAAAACAACCGACTTTTCACTAAAAAAATGAGAGCCTTCTTCACGAGTAGTGGGCAGAAGCATTTCCATTTCTACTCCGGCTTCTTTTAATCCTTCGATAATATTCATTCCTGGCCCACTGTGAAAAAAATCGAAAACACTTAGGGCCATGACCGGACCAATTTCATCGATATCCTCTAGCTCATCGATAGAGGCTTGACAAAAATCCTCCATAGTAGAAAAATTTTGGGCAAAAATAGTCGCTGCTCGTCTTCCGACATGACGAATTCCTAAAGCAAAAATGACTTTATCTGCAGATTTCTTTTTGCTTTGCTTAATATTTTCTATAAAATTATGGGCAGATTTTTTTCCCATTCTCTCTAAATTTTCAAGATCATCAAATGTCAGCTTATATAGATCGACAAAGTCCGTCACTAAACCAGTATCGACGAGTTGTTCTATAAGTTTTTCTCCCAAACCTTGAATTTCCATACCTTGGCGAGAAGCGAAAAACTTAAGACGAGCTTTGAATCCTCCAGCACATTCTTGATTTGTACAGCGCAAGTAAACTCCGTTATCATCTTTTTTGACTTCAGAGTGACAAGCAGGGCAAGTGGTAGGCTCAAGGATAGCGATCTCTTCTCCTGTGCGTTTTTCAGGATGAGCTCGAAGAACTTGAGGAATGATTTCCCCTGCTTTGGTAATTGTAACCCAATCTCCTTGGTAAATTCCTTTGCGCTTAATATCATCGTAGTTGTGAAGAGAAGCACGTTTAACCACTGTTCCAGCAAGATGGACAGGATCTAAGATGGCAACGGGAGTCAGAGTTCCTCCTTTACCCACTTGAACATGAATCTCTCGTAAGCGAGTCATGACTTCTTCTTGGGTAAATTTATAAGCAACAGCCCAACGAGGTGCTCTTGAAGTGGAGCCCATCTGAGCTTGCCAATCCATACGATTGACTTTAACCACCATGCCATCGATATCGTAAGGCAAAGAATTACGTTTTTCTTCCCACTCTTGGCATGTTTTGATAACAACTTCAATACTAGGAGCTTTTATTCCATTGGGATTAACAGGAATGCCGTATTTACTAAAAGTTTTTAATACCTCTTCCTGGGTTTGTGCACTTAGTCCTTCTGCATACCCCAAACTATGAGCTAGAAAATCGAGCTTTCTCTCAGAGACAATGCTCGGATCAAGGAGTTTTAAGGTTCCAGCTGCAGAGTTTCTAGGATTAGCAAAAGTAGCCTCTCCAGAAGCACAGCGCATTTCATTGATTCTCTGAAATTCTTTATGAGAAAGGTAAATTTCTCCGCGAACTTCGAGGAGAGAAGAAATTTGTGCTTGGTCAGATAAGAGCTTTAAGGGCAAGGATTGAATGGTTCGGACATTTTGAGTAACAAGCTCTCCCCATCTACCATCTCCTCGAGTTAAAGCTTGAGAGAGTTTTCCATTTTCATACCAAATACTGATAGCTGCTCCATCAATTTTTGGTTCGACTAAATATTCGATAGGTTCCGTTTTTTTTAAAAGACGTTTTACTCTCTCGTCGAATTCCTGTAGTTCTTCTGTGGAATAGGTATTTTCAATAGAAAGCATGGGAACTTTATGTTCTTGGCGAGTAAACTCCGAAAGAGGAATGGGAGCCACTCTTTGGGTAGGAGAGTCTTCTGTGATTTGTTCGGGGTATTTTTCTTCTAGATCTTGGAGTTTTTCAAAGAGTTTGTCATATTCGAAATCGCTGATTTCTGGATTACTCTCTAAATGATATTTGCGAGAATGGTACCAAATTTTATCTCGTAGTTCTTCTATTTTCTGCTTTATTTCTGACATCTCTCTATATTTTTCTATGTTTTCCTAAGGAAGAAGGTACAAATATTATTATTGAGCTTAGGCTTGCAGGAAAAAAAGAACTAGACCTGCACGTTTTGCCAAAGGACAAAATCTCTCACTATCTTTCCAAAGTTTCTTCAGGGGAATTTTTTTGGGCTGTTGCTAAGCGATTCTTAACTTTTTTCCATTTTTTTCGGAGATGTTGAATCTGTTGATAATAAAAGGCAGGCTCTTGAGCTTCTATTTCGCTCATGGTTTGATAGGCCGCTAAGCGGTCGCCCTTAGTTTGGTGGAGAAGGGCAAAAGAATAGAGTGCTTGGTAGTCTTGAATAGATTGAATTTCAGGGTCGCGAAAGATGTTTTCAGCTTCTTCCCAATTACCTTGTTCAAAAAGGATACGAGCTTGATAAGCTCTTATGTAGAGAGCATATTCATCAAAAATTTCTTGGCGTAAAACCCATTTACGTAGTTTTTTCCCCAAAGATTGAGAAGACTCGTCTAGTGCCTTGGTACGAAGTTCTTCACGGGTCTGAAAGGCTTCTTGAGCTTTTTCAAACTCATCATTAAAGATATACATCTCTCCCAAAAAAGCATAGATATCTGGAGCATCTGGACTTTCCTGTTGTGCTTTTTTAATCAAAGAAAGAGCTTCTTCGTACTTACCTTTTTCTAAACGATCATAGGCTTTATTAACTAAATAATTTTGCTTAATCATTTTCTTTTGTGCTCTCTTCGCTGGATAGATGTTTGGATGGGATTTTGGAATTATTTTCTTCGGAAGAGGAATGAATATTTTGAGGAGAGGGGCTCTCTTTAGAATTTGTTGTTATTTCTTCTTCTAACTCTTCTGGACGTTCTAGTTCAGAACTTGTTGTTATTTCTTCTTCTAACTCTTCTGGACATTCTAGTTCAGAAGTCTCTTTTTGCATAGAGCGGATTTGCTTTTCCAAAGTTAGAATAATTTGGATTTGTAAGTCACTGTTTTCGGAAAGTCCTTTTTCTTCCAGAATAGAGTCAAACTTTGCCTCATTCCCTGCTCCCATATGAGCTAAGGCTAAGTATCCCCAAGTAAGTTGATTACTAGGGTCCATATCTAGAGATTTTTCCAAGTACTCAATGGCTTCAGAGTATAGTTCTGAACGAATGAGTATCTTCCCCAAAAACATCGGACAAACCGGGTTTTCTGGATAGATTTCCATTGCCTTTTGAAGCCATTCTTTGGCAGAAGGATAGTCTCCCTGTAAAGAGAGAGCTTGTCCTAAATGGAGGTATAAAAAAGGATAGCGAGGATTTTTTGCAATCGCCTTTTCAAAAATTTCGATGCCTTCTGCTAATTTCCCGGCATAGATGCGTTTTTGTCCTTGGCGAAGAGCTAGGAAAGAGAGTATATTACTTATCATTTTTTAGCTTACTTACCGTAGCGTAACCTTTCTCCCAACACCTCTGGGAGTCCGGCATGAATAATTTTATTCACGGCGGTATCAATATCATATTCTATACGGTGGATCCAAACCTTACCAACTGCGTCATCATAAACAGCACAGCAAGCAAAAGGGTTTCCATCTCGAGGTTGTCCCACACTACCCACATTCACTAAAACCTTACGGTTTTTGTCAACAGGAATTTCCTCGTCCATAGAGAACGTTACCGTTTCTCCTTCGAAAAAGGCAACGGGAACGTGAGAATGACCGAAGAAGCAAACAGGAGTCTCAAGTATCTCAAGAGAAAGACGTGCTTCGTAGCTAGTTTGGATATAATCGAACATCTCTGGGAAGTTTAAAGACCCATGGACTAAAGTAAGAGTATCATCCATGCGTTGAATTAAGTCTAGATTGGCCAAAAAATCCTTATTTTCTCGACTCAGTCTTTTTCGTGTCCATCGTACCGCTTCCTGAGCATAAGGGTTGAAAAAGTCGATATTGAGTTTTCCAGCTATGGCATAATCATGGTTACCGGCAACAATCATAGTGCCACGTTCCATGACCATTTCTAAGCATTCTTTTGGGTTAGCACCATAACCGACAACATCTCCTCCACAGATATACTTGTCCACTCCTTCTTTTTCGAGTGTTTCAAAGACCGCGTTTAAGGCCTCTAAGTTTCCGTGTATATCACTGTAAAGTCCGTACCTCAATTTTTTCTCCAATTCATAACATTAGGAGGGGTGAACTCCCAAAATAAACAATATTTCCCCGACTCCCTGATTGTAAAAAAGGTGGATGTTTTGAAATGAGAATATCCAAACTCATATTAAGAGCCTATCAAACAATCCTGTAAGGACCATTGGTCTCCCAAACTTTACTATTAGCTTGATTGATTAGATTGGAATACATCCGAAAAGACAGTTTACCTGCATCTCTCTAATTCACTAACAATTTAGAGCTTCTTGTCGAGTTGACTCTCTTGCAGTGGATTTTGATTTTTGGAGATAGAAAGGCTTGTCGCTATGGGGTTTCTCAGTTTTTACGATAATCAAACCGTTTGAGATTTTCAACTATAGCAGATCAAGTTTGAGAATGCCAATAAAAAATATTGACTTGCTTAAAAAAAAGTTGATTGGCCTATTTGACTTGCCATCATTTTTTTTACTAAATCAACGGGCAAACCAATCACATTATCCAAAGACCCTTCTATTTTTTGAACATAGCGATCAAGAATATACTCTATATCAATTGCTCCGGCCTTGTCAAGAGCTACTCCTGAATTAATGTAATTTTGAATATCCTGTTTACTCATAGGAAGCATCGTGATATAAGAAATATCTGCCTCTAAAAGAGGCTGGGAGCTATTTTGCGCCCAAAAACAAACTCCGGTAATAACTTGGTGCTTTTTACGGGAGAGATTCCATACCATCTGGTAAGCGTCTTCTTTGTCTCTAGGCTTTCCTAAAATTTGATTTTCTAAGACAACTATAGTATCTGCAGCAAGAATTCCATAAAATTTCTCTCTCTCTTTATCTTCTAAAGAATCTTTCACCGCAGCAGCTTTTTGATAGGCCAGTTGCAAAGCCGCTTCCTTGGGGGACCAAGAAGGTAAAATCTTCTCTTCTATTTCAGAAGGACGAACGATAAAAGGAATACAAGCATTTTTTAATAAACGCTTTCTTTGCGGAGAGTTAGAAGCCAAAATAAGGGGCAAACTTAAATCCATAAAAATCTTCCCGCCATTTCCTCTATTTCCTAGTAGAATCTTGATCTTAATTTTGTTAATCTATTTCAAAAACGCTCAAGGCGACGATATAAATGTAACAAAAGATTGACATAAAACCCAGATTTTTCTTTCAATAGGGGCCAAATCTAACTTGTTATTTCTTGTCATATAGTTAAGGAACAGTATGCGCGGTTATGGGAAAATTATTCTTTTTGGCGAACATGTTTGTGTTTATGGGTACCCTGCTTTAGCTGTAGGGCTAAGTAAAGGAGTTATTGCCCAAGTCGCCAAAAGTGAAGAAAAAAGTCACGTGTTGGTTATCCCTTCACAAAATTTAAAAGTTAGTCTCCAAGGAAATTGTGCATTGGCCCAAGTTTTCCAAAAAATTATAAGATTTTTTCCGACAAACCTATTGGCCAATAAACCTCCTTGTCAAATTACCTTAGACCCAGAGATCCCTATTGGAGCTGGACTAGGGAGTTCTGCTGCCTTATCGGTTGCTATTATTAGGGCTCTTGTCCAGTGGTATAAGCTAGATTGGACCTCCCCGAAGATAAACGAAGTAGCCTTTGCAGCGGAGTCATTTTTTCATGGCACTCCCTCAGGAATTGATAATACTATGGCCACTTTTGGTGGCTTTTGTTATTTGCGCGATGCCAAGAGGTTCCCAGCATTAACTCAATGTGAAAACAACTATCCTTTAGGGAAGCTAATGGGCTCTTCTCTTCAAGTGCAACTACCTGAACCTCTTCGCTTGGTCGTCATGAATACAAAAAAAGAGCGTGAGACAAAAAGACTTGTAGCAAATGTCCGAACCTTAGTAGAGAAATCCCCGGAGCACTACCACTCCATTATGCAAGAGGCGGGAGGCCTCGCTAAAGAAGGTTTAACTTGTCTAGAGCGGGGAGAAAAAGAAAAGTTGGGAGCTTTACTCAATCGTAACCAAGAGTTACTTCGAGAGCTCAAGGTATCTTCTCCTCAAATTGAAGTTCTCTGTAAAAAAGCTTTGAGTGCAGGTGCTTTGGGAGTAAAGCTCACAGGAGCAGGAGGAGGAGGGTGCGTTATCGCATATGCTCCTGGTAGAGAGCAAGAAATTCAAAAAACAGTCGAAAATGAAGGTTTTGAAAGTTTTGTCACCACTGTCGGTGTAAAAACTAGAAGTGAAGAACCTTAGAACTTACTAATGCATGAAAGGAAAGAAATGTTTACAAAAAAATGGATATGTCTATCGCTGGCTCTTCTCCCCGTTTTATTTTTCAGTATGGGGTGTGCAACAACTCACCCTCGTATGGTAGAAGGCCTGGAAAAACGAGCTCCTCAAATGAAAAAGTTTCTTGTTTTAACTCCTCAATTTGATATCAAAATAGAGTACTACAAAACTTCCGAATTTGTCGGAAAAAAAGAGGCTTCGGAAAAAGCACAAGAAGATTGGATGAAAGGCTGTGATGTAAAACTCGGCGAGCTAGGTTACCAGTTTGTTAGAGGAAATACTTCTTCGTCTTCTTCGTCCTCTTCATCCTCTTCATCCTCTTCATCAATAGATGAAACTGCTCCCTGGGAAAACTCTGAAATTGGTAGCGTTAATTCTCCAGGATCAGCTCAAGTGTCTATTGTTTCCCACAATACTCCAGAGAATCAAAAAGCGCGCTTAATTGCAGAACTTATTAAAGCAGGAGATGGAATTGTCCGAGAAGATTTAGAGTATCGCCAAGAAATTTCTCCTGACGTTCTGTGGAAAATTGAACAAGATCTTCCTGAGCATTACAAAGGTTACGATGCCATTATTTTTTGCTATGGCTCTGCTCAGTTGGAAACCGATCGTGGTTTTTGCAACCGCTGGATAAAAAATATTGTTTCTAATATCCTTCTTCTGCCTGTATCAGTGACTTCTTTCTTTATCCCTATTGCTATTCCTTTAACCTTGAGTACCGCTTCCTTCTCTTACAGCAGCAGCCCTGATAAATCTTTTATTAATATGGTTGTTTTAGATCCCAAAGAAAAGTCCATTATTTATCAGAATGATTACTTCATTAAAGGTTTAGGTTTTAGCGACGATGAGTTCCAAGACATTGCGGAATGTCTTTTAGACGATTTTCCTACCAGGGAACAATAGTAAAGAAAGCTTTCAAGATATGCATCCCTCTAAGTTATATTACCTTCGAGATGATGAAGTTCAGGAAGAGGTTCCTATTTCCCGTAAGAAAAAAAACTCTCTCCCTTTAATCCACTGCATCCTTGTTTGGAACGAGGAAAATGAGCAGCATGAAATCCACTTAGATGATAAGGGGGTAGAGTTTTTTTACCAGGGAGTGAAATGTAAAATCAATAACCGCATGGTGATTAAACCTCGTCAGAATTATGTTTTAAAATCGGGCGATTTTGTCAGTGCGACAAAAATAGGACAAAAACCCTTTAAAATTTACATTCACTATCGATCTTCACGCTACATTGTAATTAAGAGAATTAGCGACTTACCTAGTAAAAAAGTTTTACTTTGCATTGACACACGCTCTCGCGGCCACAAGGTAATTTTAAAGCTAAAACGAGAAGACAGTGGACACTTTGAGCGCTTTATTCGCTCTGCTTCTCTTCTCAGTCGGACTATCTCCAATTGTGTTGCTCAGCTTCGCGATGTTGGAACAATTGAAGTGGACGAAAAAAGTTATATCTTTCAATGCTTTGAGCATTTCCCTGGTAAGCCTTTGTCAGAAGATGATCTTCCTCTGCAGATAGAACAGGCCGCGAAGGTTTTTCAGCAAGTAGCCTTGGGAATTCAAGATCTTGCTCGGGCAGGGCTTGTTCACCGTAGCTTAACCCCCGAGCATATTCTTATTAACGAGCACAACGATGTTAAGCTTGTCGGATTATCTCTTTTGGCCAAGAACCAATTTAATCGTTTGGAAGGGCCTTTGACTCTCTCAGGCTCAAGCTCCAGTGGAGAAAGAATTGAAAATTATGTTATTACTAGAGGATGTGAAATTGCTAGTGGTGACCTAACTTACGTCCCTACCTACATTGTAAAATCAGAAAAAAGAGACCTCTATGCCGTTTTGGCTCTATTTATCTGGTCGATGCAATCCCCTGAAAGTGCAGAGACTTGCACTCACTGGCTCGCAGAAACAACTCCTGAGGAACTTCCCACTCACTTAAATAAGCTTTTGGGAGAAAATTTTCCTCATAAAGACAATATTACCCATCTTTTCCATAAGTTAACTCACTCAGAGGAAGAACTCCGTTCAAAGCAAGTGGCCCATGTTTTTAGTCAAATTAGAGATAGCCTTGTTCAAGATGTCATCGATAGTCCCTTTGTTAAGGGCGAAGATCTGGAGATTCCAGGAGTGCAGGTGGAAATATACCACCAGCCCTTGCAAGAAATAGCCAGCGATTTCTATGATTTTGTTGATATGGGAAAAGATCGCTATGGTCTTTTAATCGGAGATGGTATTCGCCATGATGCCGACAAAAATCTCTACACAAGCCTCTTTTACCCTATTGTTCAACTCTTTTCGGAGCAAAAAGTTGCTTCTGCTGAACTGCTCGAAAAAATGAACCTTCTTCTCTACAAATGTGGAAAATCTCGCCAAGGGAGAGCTTTTGCCACCGCTCTTCATGGAGTCATTTGTTACAACGAGTACTCTCCTCACTTCATGTACGCAAGTGCCGGCCATCCTCCGCCTATTTTATACCGAGGAGGAAAAGCAAGCTACCTTCAAGTAAAAGATAATATCTTCCTCGGAACGAGTTTGGGAATTAGTCCAGAGCATTTTCATTGCCTAGAAAACATTGTCCACTTACAAAAAGAAGATATCCTTCTTTTCTACACCGATGGAATTATCGAAGGCCGCAATGCCGAGGGAGAAGGCTACCAAGAAAAATTATTGCGGAAAGTGGAAGAAGTCCAAGAGAGTGACTTAAACCTCTTAATCCGAGAGCTACGCGGTGATTTGCAAAAATTCTCCGCCGAAAGTCCTTTCACCACAGGGGACGTTACCCTCATTGCCTTAAAGGTTTCTTAAAGTTTATGACAAAAAGAGGACGTTTATAAAAGACCGAAGAGATATTTTAAGGTTTTAACAAAAGGATGCAAACATTTAAAAACTGTGGCCATGACATCTGAATTATGGATGCAAAAATTTAGAAATAGGGAATGTTCTCTTTAAATTGTAAAAGCAAATCCATAACAATATTTTTTGGCACATCCATGAAGTCCTCTGGTTCCTTATAGAAAAAATCAGAGAAGCCTTCTGCTTTGATGATATCTTCGTTATTAAGATGATTAAATCCCATCGACCAGTCTGGAAATGTTCTCTCGTTTATTTTTTCTTTTGTAATTACGATGTTTCCCTTATTTCTATCGTCGTTTATTATGGACTGATATATTTCCTCAACATCTGTTTTTTTTCCTTCTAGTACTTGGAAGAAATTTCTATCGGCATGGAGTAACATTCCCGTTACATTTTGCCTTTTATTCCGTTTTCGGCTTTGCTCCAAAAGAGAAAGTAATTGAGCATGGCTCATTTTTTTTGTGGCACTACTTACATAGATAAGATGAATCATTTGACTTGTGTTCCTAGTATTTATTGATGCTCCACGATTAAGAAGTACTCTATCTATTACAAATATTCTAACACTAAATCATTTTTTTATCCATATATCTCCTTTGATAGCTAACAATACTAATGTCAATACTTTAGAGAATTCCAGAGAGCTTTCATTTGTAAAATGTTTAAAAAAATGCTATGATTAGCTTATCGAATTCTTTATACGCAAGAAAATTTTTAAGGATCGTAAAAATGCGAGCTCTTTTTTGCTTAACTCTTATCCTTAGTCTACTTAGTCCTCTTTCAGCAGACCTTATCACAATAGCAGACTACCGAGACGACTTCAATCCCAACACTCCCTCAGAGGGGTGGGCTTACCTATGGAATCGCGATGGAGTTATTGGAAACACTGCCAACTACACAGCCCTTCTCTCTACAGGATCAGGCTATGATAGCAACGGAGTTAATGGCTTACCCGATCCTCTGCCCGGTCGCTTTGTCACCTTAACGCAAAACTTTGGACACCCCGGCCCAGCACCCGCCCAAGGAGTGGGCTTTGATGTCCATGCCATCGCCGCTTTTACCGTGGACCAAGCCGGTGAAGTTTTCATTGCCAATAGCAACCTGAGCATGACCAACGGGAATCGAGCAGTTGGGTCAGATACTCTTGCTTTACTCATCCATGTGAACAACGGCCCCGCTATCTTCCAACAAAGCGGCTTCGACAGTACAACCTTTGATATCTCTCTTGGAGAATTAGAGACCGGAGATACCGTTTTTGTCGCAATAGGCCCCAACGGCTCTGATTTTTTTGACGGATTTGCCTTGGATTTTAGCTTACTTCAGGAAGAGGCTGTCCCAGAACCCAGCTCTTGGGCTCTTCTCTTAATCGGACTTGGCCTATCGGGTTTTACTCGCCGGACTGCAGATTAAAACTGTCTAAACCGTAGATTAAACGGATGGATTGGATTAATACATGATTTTTGTTTGGGGTTTTTGGATTGGTTGAGTGCGCTTCGCTTTTGATGGTTTTGTTAATTGTCTGAACCGCAGATTAAACGGATGGATCGGATTAATACATGATTAAAACAAAAACCGTAAAAAAATCGCATGATTCAAAGGAGGGCTCATCTTGAGCTCGGCTTAAAACCGTAACTTGACTTACGTTCTCCGTTGTCTGTTTTTTATTATTTGGTTTGCATCTTGATTCACGTATAAAGCCCGCATGATTTTATCCAGCCTAGTCTCTTTATTTTTTCTTACATTTTGCTTAAGTCCACGGTCTGCTTTAATCAGGCATTCATCCGATCAATCCGCTTAATCTGCGGTTCAGACAATTAACAAAACCATCAAAAGCAAAGCGCACCCAAACAATCCGAAAACCCCAAACAAAAATCAGGTATTAATCCGATCAATCCGTTTAATCTGCGGTCAAAAATATTCACCTAACCTTTCCCCCCCAAGAGGACAATAAGTAGATAGGAAGACCAGGAGGAGAAAGTTTTTCTTGATTTTTAAGAGAACAACTGCTAATCTCGTCATTCATTACTTTATCCAAGTACTGCTTAAAAATCCTCTAGTCTTTCTTTAGAACAGGCTCATCTCTTGTAAATCATGCAAAAAGGAGTCGTCGTGTTTCGTATCTTTACGATTGCAGGCAACACTTTCACAGAAGTCATTCGCCAACCGGTTTATCTAATTATTCTATTTTGCGCCTTCGCTTTACTCTTAGCTTCTCCTTACACTACTTGGTTTGTCATGTTAGAGAACGCTAAGTTAATTAAGGATATGGGCTTATCTACTATTCTTTTGACAGGACTTTTAATCGGGGCTTTTTCTTCGGCGAATGTAATTCATAAAGAGATAGAAAATCGAACTGTTTTAACGATTATTTCCAAACCTATTCGACGCTCTAGTTTTCTTTTAGGAAAGTATTTGGGAGTTTTTTTAGGAATTTTAGTGGTTGAGTATTTATTGAGCTTAGTTTTATTGCAAGTGGTGCGGACAGAGATTACCGAAGCAGCTTATTCAAAGACCGATTACCCTGTGCTTTTCTCTTATCTTTTTAGCATGGGCTTTGTTCTTTTGCTGGGAGCCTACGCGAATTACTTTTATGAAAAAGCTTTTACTTCTTCGGTCGTGCTTTTTTCTGTGCTTGTTTTTAGTGTGGTTTTCTTTGCCCTTTGCTTAATTGGCCCCAAGTGGAAGATTCAGCCATTTGGAGCAAATTTAGATGTGAATGTTTTTCTGGCCATACTTCTGATATGCATGTCCACAGCTCTTTTGAGTGCCGTTGCCGTAGCGGCTTCTACTCGCTTCTCTCCTGCTTATACTCTGGCCATTTGCTTGCTTTTCTTTTTAATCGGACTTCTTTCCGATTATTTCTTTGGACGACACAGCGAGAGCTATTTTTTAGCAAAAGCTCTCTACATGATTATTCCCAATTTACAAGTTTATTTAGTCGGAGATGCTATCATGCAAGGGCGTAGTATTCCGCTTGTATATTTATGGGACGTTCTTATCTATACTTTTTTTTACCTATCGGGAATTTTAGCCCTTGCTATTGCCCTTTTTCAAGAACGAGAAACCTAAGGAAAATCGATGGACAAAAATGTATCAATTAAAAAAGCGGAACGAATCGCTTTTGTAGCCATTTTCTTACACCTAATTTTTGCAGGGCTAATTTTCTTACTTTACTCTTGGGTCAAGTTAGAAACAGTCTATACCCTAGGATGGTTTTTCCTAGGAGGTGTTCTGGTCTGGTTTATTTCCGCTTTACATATGCGCCAAAAACGTTTAGCAATAGAAGAAGAATTGGCGGAAAACATTCCCGGAGAAGATGAAAACAGACTCTTTGAAGGAGAGGCCCTCGACCCTTTTTCCGCTCGCACCCAATTGAAAAATTTTGAGAAATGGGTGGTTCCCATTTTCAGCTTTATCATTGCTATCGGTTTTTTAGCGGGTTGTGTTTCTCTTTTCCAGCAATCTTACGAATACTATCCTATTTATAAAGAATTCCTCGAATTAGAAAAGCAAAAAGTCATTGCCGATGATTACGAACTGCAACACCAACATGAAAGTGTTCAAAATAACATTTTAATGTACACTCCGATTTCGGCTGCTTTTTTGGTCGGTTTTGCCTTCTTCTGTTTTTTGATTTCGAAATATGCTATTGGAATGGCCCAGGAAAGAAGATGGCGCTATTTACGAGCGGGAGGAAGCTATCTTTTTCTTTGCGCTGTTTTAGGATTTTTAGCGGCGGGATCTTGTATCTCTGTTCGCTTAGAGATATTTACTTTTGAACGCTATTGGTGCTTTGCTGTTCCTTTTCTTTTTGGCCTTCTCAGTCTAGAAATACTTCTTAGCCTTTTACTGGATATATACCGCCCTCGCCTTCAAGACCAAGAAGTTCGCTTTCCTTATGATAGTCGAATTTTGGAACTGGGCACGGGGTCGAAGGGACTTGTTTCCACGGCAGCTCATGCTTTGGACTATCAATTTGGCTTTAAAGTATCGGAAACCTGGTTTTACCAATTTCTAGAAAAAGCAATTGCTCCTCTAATTCTTTTTCAGCTCCTCGCTCTCTATGCCTTCAATTGCTTAGTAATGGTAGGGCCACAAGAGCAAGCTATTATTGAGAGGTTTGGGCGTCCGGTAGAGAACAAAGTTTTTTCCTCGGGTCTTCACTTTAAGCTTCCTTGGCCCATTGAGAGGGCTTTCATTCACCCGATCAATCAACTCCATGAATTTAATATCGGAATGTCTCTCGATGAGCAAAAGCAAAGTAGCAATTTGAAAGACCCCAAAAGCTACAACTATATTTTTAGTTCAGAACACCAACACAAAGGCGGTTTTTTCTTAATTTCTCATGAAGTAGAGCAACAGGAGGCAGAGTTTCTTTTCCAAAGGAGTATTCCTGATGATTCGGTCGATGCTGACTGGATGCTCGATGAGCTCCAGGAGCATTATATCAACCGCGGTAAGGAATTTCCCTTACGTAATCAAATAACGATAAAAGAAACCAAGAAAAACACTTGGCAAATCAATCTCAACAAAGTTCAGCACATCGTAAACCGAGAAAAAAATCTGGTTATTTTTCTGCAAGAAAAAGAGCAGATTATTCCGGTAAATCTACTGATGGTTCATGTTTTAGTTCGCTATCGAATTAACAATATTATGGACTATGTTTATAATCACAAGAACCCTAAGGACATGGTGGAGAGTATTGGTTATCGAGAATGTACTCGCTACTTTGCTCGGGCCGACCTGAATAATATCCTGGGGGGAAAGCGCCTGCAAACATCTCAAGACCTCAAGAGCTTGATCCAAGAGAAATGTGATCAGAGTAAGGTGGGAGTGGAAATCTCTTTTATCGGTCTTCTAGAGGTTCATCCTCCTGTTCCTGTGGTAGAAGTTTTTGAACAGGTTATTGCTTCTATCGAAGAAAAAAAAGGACGCATTATCGCAGGAAAAACCCACCAAGAAAAGTTAGAAAATCTAGTTGTGGGGGAAAGAGAGGCTATTCTCAACCAAACCTCTAGCTATGTCTACGAAAGAATTCAGTTGACAGAAGCGGAGGCAGAGATGTTTCGTGATATACTAACAGCCTATAAAATAGGCGGCGAAATTTTTATCTCCCGCAAATACCTAAAGGTATTGGAAAAATATATCGAAAAACGCCGATTGTACGTCACAAATATTTCTAACTTAAGTCAGCAAACGGATATCATTAATCTAGAAGATCAGCTCACGACAGATCTCCTACAGATAGATTTTTCGAATGAGGAAGAGTAATTTATGTCTCAGGAACAAGAAAAAAGAGAACGATCCAGTATCGTCACAACAATCGTTGCCACTATCATTTTAGTCTTCATGCTTTTTTATTTTTTTACTTTTCAAGTTAGAATCAACGAGCGCACGGTAGTGACAACTTTTGGAAAGCCAACGCAATCTATTACAGAGCCAGGTTTATACTGGAAATGGCCCTACCCTTTTCAGAACATCTATATCTACGATGCTCGGCTTCATACCTTCGTTAGCAAGTTGGAGCAAATCTTAACTTCGGATCATAAAAGTCTAATTATTCAAACTTACGTCGGATGGAGAGTAGAAAACCCCGAAAAATTTCTTATCCGAGTAGGTCGAATGGAGGTCGCTCCTGAAAGCTTAGAAGGTCTCATTCGAACCTATACCACAAGTGTCGCTTCGCGCCATATGTTTACTCATCTCATTTCTCGGCAAATGGAGAGTGGAGATAATTTAGCAAGCTTAAAGGGTTTTAAGGAAATCGAAAATAGCATCAAGGATTTGATTAACAAAGGGGAAGGGGGATGCCGAGAAAACTTAGGGATTGTTGTGGAAGAATTTGGCATACGCACTCTAAAACTTCCCAAAAATACAACAGAGAAGGTCTTTGAAAGAATGAAGGCCGAGCAAAACCGTATTGCCGAGAGATTTCGTTCAGAAGGGGAAGCTCAATATCAAAAAATCACAAGCAAAGCGGAAGCAGAAAAAAAGAAAATTCTCATTGATACTCAGGCCGAAGCAAAAAGAAGACGTGGAGAGGCTAATGCTGCCGCGGCAGAGTTCTATAAAGTTTTTGCCCAAGATAAGGAGCTCGCTATTTGGCTTCGGAAACTAGAGGCTTTGGAGAAGCTCTTAGGAAACAAAAAGACAACTCTTCTCCTCGATCCGAGCACTCCTCCCTTTGATCTTTTGATTAAAAGCTATCCTAATATAACGAGTCCAAAAAAAGCTTCTTCTGAATCTAGCTCTGAGGAAAGTGACGTCAAGAAATCTCAAAACACTTCTGAACAAGAAGTTTTGGAAAAAGGAGATTAATGATGGAAAAACCTTCTGAAATTCCTCCTGAGGTTATTGACACAGCTAATCAATCTTTGACCGAAGCGCTCAATGTCAGTTTTCGCATTCTTAAGACAATCATGGTCTTGCTGGTGACTCTTTTTTTGCTTTCGGGCTCTTTTACGGTAAAGCACAATGAGGTTGCCATGGTTTTACGCTTTGGTAAAGTTGTTGGAACAAAAGCAGATCGAATCTTAAATCCCGGATTTCATTGGACATGGCCCTTTCCTATTAGCGAAGTGGTTCGAGTTCGAGTCGGAAAAAGACATTCTCTAAAATTAGAAGATTTTCTATTCTTCTTAAAAGAAAATGAAAAAGAAGACGAAACGAGAAACGTTCCGGTTCAATTAGATCCTGAACAAGATGGCTATGCCCTAGCTCGTAACACCAACATTGTTCATTTTGCCGGGAATATTGAGTACAATATCTCTGACCCTTATCAATACAAAATGCACCACCATTACCCTGAAAAAATGCTTCAAAGCATCATCACTAGCCAATTAGTGCAAGCAGCTTCTCTTTTTTCGGCTAATGATATTCTTAGAGATAATCCAGACAGGCTAAGACAAATGGTCAAAGAAGGAGCCCAGTCCAAATTAGATCGAATCGAAAGTGGTCTCAAAATAATCAATGTAAATATTAGAGGAGTGATTCCTCGCCAAGTAAGAGAAGCCTTTGAGTCGGCAACACAAGCTCGTACAGAAAGAAATCAACGCATTGCGATGGCAAGAACTTTTCGGACAAAACTCCTGAACGAAGCTATTGGAGAAAGTGCCCAAATAACGAGTAAATCCAAGAATGAAACCCGCTTAGTTTTAAAAAGCACAGAAAGCGATGCCCAGTTTTTCGAGCAGCTTTTAGATAAGTTCCATTCTTATCCCGAAATTTTAATTGAACGCCACTACCAAGAAGCTCTCGAAAGAGTTAGCGATAAGATTCAGGAAATTTTTCTTCTTTCTAGCTCAGCTAAAGATCGGCGGATTTATCTAAAGTTTAACCGTAATCCAGAACTATATCGAGTCGCCCCAGCAAAGGAGGAAGAATAAAGGTGAATAGCACCATTGAAAATCAGCAAGGGAAGGTCATGAGCAACTTGTTTACGACTTTTCTGGGAGGCTCCCTAATCCTAAACTCCTTTATTTTGAAATGGGTTCTACAAACTCCCTCTTCGATTGCTAGTCTATCGGCTTTTCTGGGAGCAATTTTCCTGTCGGCACCGATTCTTTCTGTTTCTTTCCGGGCGGTTATGGTCGGAAAGCTCCATATGAATGAGCTTGCTTCTCTTGCTATTCTAGCCTCCTTTTCTTTGGGGGAATACGAAACTGCGGGAATTGTTGCTTTTTTCATGCTTATTGCGGATATCTTAGAAACTCGCACTGCTTTAGGAGCTCGTCATGCTATCGAGGGACTCATTCGCTTAGCTCCCAACGAAGCCTGCCGGATTAATTCTGAGGGAAATGAAGAAAAAGTTTTGGTCAGTGCTTTGCGCCCGGGAGATATTGTGCGGATTCGTCCAGGAGAAAACATTACGGCAGATGGAGCGGTTGTCAAGGGAGAATCGACTGTACGTCAGGCAGAAATTACAGGGGAATCTCTTCCCGTAGAAAAATATCTCGAAAGCGAAGTTTTTGCAGGAACGAATAATCTTACAGGTTTACTCGAAATTAGAGTGACCAAAGCAGGAGAGGATACTACCTTAGGTAAGGTAAAGGACTTAATTCTCAAAGCCGAGTCGACAAAAAGTCCTTTGATGAAGCTAATCGACCGTCACGTTGGCTGGTACACTCCTACGATTATTATGCTTGCGGGCATGATTCTCTATTTCTCACGAGATATGAATCGGGCAATTACCGCTTTAGTCGTGACTTGTCCTTCTGCTCTGATCTTAGCAACTCCAACAGCGATGGTGGCAGCTCTAAGTTGTGCCGCTCGCTTAGGCATTCTTATTAAGGACGTCACATACTTAGAAGAAGCGGCCACTATCAACAGTGTTGTTTTTGATAAAACAGGTACCCTAACGACGGGAACACTTTCCGTTACTCGATTAACTCCCGCTCATAATGTAGAGCCGACAGAACTCCTCACTTTAGCGGCCTCCATTGAGCAATTCAGCAACCACCCTACGGCCCGAGCCATTGTTGCTCTCGCAAAAGAAGCTCAGGTTACTTTGAGCGAGGGAGAGAATATGCAAGAAATCGCGGGAAAAGGGGTCCAAGGTAAAATTAACGACCACCAAATTCTCGTAGGGCGAGAAAAATGGCTTTTGGAACAAAAATGTCGCTTTGGTTCTTTTGAAAAAGAAGACATGAGAGAGACAGAAAACTATAGTGTGGTTTATATTGCTCGAGACTTAGAATGTATCGGTTGGATCGGACTTGAGGATACTACTCGAAGCGAAGCGAGTAATGCGACCAAGGAATTACGTGAATTAGGTTGCCAAAATATTACGATGCTAACGGGAGACCGCTGGGAAGTGGCTCGAAGAGTGGCCAAAGGGCTCGGATGCTCTGATGTTCACGCAGAGTGCTTACCCGAAACAAAACTACAGCTAGTCGAAGCCATGAAAGCAAAGGGGTACCGGGTTGCTGTGGTCGGCGATGGTGTTAATGACGCACCTGCTTTGGCCTCAGGAAATATAGGTATTGCGATGGGAGCGGGTGGAAATGACATTGCTATTCACAGCGCTTCGATTGCTCTTTTGAACAACAATTTGAACCTACTTCCTTTTCTTGTTCGCTTATCTCGAAGAACAAAAAGTATCATCAACCAAAACTTGCTTTTTGGTTTAATTTTTATCGTTGGTGGCTTAACTCTTTCGGGCTTAGGATTTTTAACACCGATTTTAGCTGCTATCTTGCATACTTTAGCCGATTTTATTATTCTATTTAACAGTGCTCGTTTAGTCCGATTTGGAGAAGACTTAATTTAGGGGCCCGCGGTGAGTGAATACAACGTAATTGAAATTCATAATCTTAGTAAAATATTCTACGATTTCTGGGGACGGGCGAAAGTCCGTGCTTTGGACGATCTCAGTTTTCATGTTAAACAGGGAGAAATCTTTGGACTTCTTGGTCCCAACGGATCAGGGAAAAGCACTACCATAAAGATTCTTTTAGGGTTACTTTTTCCTACTTTTGGCAAGGTATCGGTATTTGGTTCTCCTGCTCGTAATGTTTCGCATAAGCAGAAAATAGGCTTCCTTCCTGAGGAAAGCTACCTCTACCCTTACCAAAACGCAGAGGAAGCCCTGACTTTTTATGGACGCTTATTTAATCTTCCTCATAAAGTTTGCCAACAACGAGTCGATAACTTATTAGAAATGGTCGGATTAACACGTGTTCGTAAGCGACTCTTAAAAGAGTACTCCAAAGGAATGGCACGCCGAATCGGTATTGCCCAAGCCCTCATCAATGATCCTCAGTTGATCATTCTCGATGAGCCAACTAGTGGTTTAGATCCGATTGGAACACGAGAAATCAAAGATGTTATCCTGCAGCTCAAAGAACATGGGAAAACGGTTCTTCTTTGTAGTCATCTTCTTGCTGACGTGGAAGACCTTTGTGATCGAGTTACCATTCTTTATGGCGGAAAACAAGCCTGTGAAGGCCAAATTGGAGAACTTCTCAGTAATCAAGAAGTCACTCAGGTTGTCAGCGAACGTCTTCCTTCTGATAAACTAGAAAAGTTAAAGGATTGGTTTGAGAAAGAAAACATCGCTCTGCACTCGGTAGGAAATCCGACTGAGCGCTTGGAGTCCTTTTTCTTAAAGACCATAGAAAAAGCTCGTAATGAGCAAAAAGATGCTCATGGGGCAGATGCTGGTCGTCGAGTAGAGGGATTGTTTACCGATGTTGAGAAAACTCCTGAAAAAGACGTGGGAGCAAAAGTATTGGATAGTTTGGTTAAAAAGAAAGAAACGAGGGAAAGTGAGGAGGATAATAAAGAGGAGAGCGAAGAGATTAAGTCCGCAAATCAAGCAGATACTTCCTCCAAAGGCTCTTCTGAAGGAACTAAAGTAATTGCCAACCTTCTCAAAATAGAAAAGCCTGTCCCTGAGGTAGGTAAGAAAGAAAAAGATCCTTCCGAACCTCCTAAGAACAACGAAGTGCTAAGTAAACTTCTGAAGAAAAACTCTGGCGATGAAGAGGAAAATGAAAAATGAGGGATCTTACGGCGATTTCTCACAAAATAGTTCAAGAGGCTGTTCGTATGCGCACTCCCGTAGTGCTGCTTATTTTTGTTATTGGGATGATTCCCCTCATGCCTTTTGTTTTACGTGATGACGGTACTTTAAGAGGGCAGCTGCAGTTAATCCTGAACTACAGTGTGATTTTAACAGTGACTCTCCTCTCTTTGCAGAGTATCTATCTTACGATCCACTCTTTTACCGGAGAAATCAAGTATAAACACTTCTTTCTTATCGATGCAAAGCCTGTTGCTCGCTGGAAGTTCCTTGTCGGAAAATTTTTGGGACTCGCTTGGATTAATCTAGTTTCTTTAACGATTCTGGGGACAGTAATTTTGGTGGCTCTTTACCTGGGCTATTCGCAAGGAAGTGCCTCAGAGAAAAAGCAAATCCGCCACGAGCTACTTACTTCTTACCGAGGGGTAAAGCCCTATTTTGATGAAGAGCGTTTTCAAAAACTGGTGGAAGCCGAGTATAAAAGTATGACCGAAGAGAATCGTTTGGCCCAGGACAAGACAGTTCTCCAAATCAGAGGCGAAATTCGCTTGCGTACTCGCCAACAGATGAACATGGTTCCTCTTTCTTTTCAAAGACGCTGGCTCTTTCAAGGAATTCCTACGTACTTAAGAAAAATGGAGAGCTCATATTTGAAATTGCGCTACAAAACATATTGCTCTAATATGTCCTATCAGTTTCAGTGCAATGAGAAATGGGATATCGGGAGCGGAGGAAGCGTTTATAGCGAATCGAATGCTCGTACTGTTAACGAGTTTCATGAAATCATCATTCCTGTTTCCGTTATTGAAGACGATGGTTCTGTTATTGTTGCCTTTACGAATTATGATGAAGCAGCGGGCATTGTTTATTTTCCTGTCGAAGATGGAATGGAAGTACTCTATCCTCAAAATAATTTCTTAAGTAACTTTCTAAAAGCTTTTTTCTTACTTTTTTTGGTTTTGTCTTTCTTAGTTTTCCTGGCTCTTTTTGCCTCTACTTTCTTAACCTTTCCCATAGCTATTTTGTTTGTTATGTATTTCTTAGTTTTGGGAATGTTAGCGGATTTTCTTTTAGAATTTGCTCCTTTAGGGGCAGAAATTCTGACAAAAAACAAAGACACTCTATGGAGCATCTTTTATCAAAAGACATTGTCTGTTGCCTTTGGAGTATTTCCTAATTTTTCTGAATACGTTTTGACAGGGCATCTTTCCAATGGTCGCCTTATCGAATGGTCATCTATTGCGAAAGGAACTTTCATTCTTTTCCTTTTCAAAGGTGGACTGCTCATTTTATTCGGATGTTTTATTTTTAATCGCCGTGAAGTGGGGAAACCGACTTTGTAAGTGGGAAACCAAAATGCCATCACCTGATAATAAACGTTTACGAGTTCTTCTCATTCTTTTGGCTCTAGTTAGCTTTAGTTTTATCGTTCACTACCATGTAACCAAGTTACCTAACTACACTTGTCCAGTTTCTGGTGAAGCTGTTGATCCCAAACGTTTTACCGAATATAAAGGGAAAACAATTTACTTTTGTTGCCGGGTGTGTTTGGGCCAATTTGAACGGAATCCTGAAAAATATGAGGCCAATGTGTCTCAATTGAATTAAAGTACCTTGATTCCCTTTAGGGAAATTTCACAAGTTTTTCAATAAAAACTAGATTTTTGTTGATATTTGGCGGAGTTTTTTTGTATGATACGCAGATTACCGTCAGCTTTTCAAACGCTTATGACTGCTATAGCCCTTGCCTTAATCTTAACAGCAGGCTATTTCCTGAAACCTCTCAATGAAAAAAGAGAGCAATATCGCCTAACCGATAGTAAACCTCTAGAAAATGCCCCTCCCCAGTTGGTCATCAGTTCCACTGCTTTAGGTGGTCTTCGAGGACTTGCGATCAATTACTTATGGATGAGAGCCATTCAACTACGTGATCGGGGAAAGCACTATGAAATAGTTCAGCTTTATGATTGGATTAGTAAACTAGAGCCTCGCATTGATCAAATCTGGATCTTTACTGCTTGGGAAATGTCTTACAATATTTCCGTAACAGTACCGACAAAAGAAGATCGTTGGCGCTGGATACTAAAAGGAGTTGAGCAGCTAAGAGACTACGGTATACAGTACAATCCTGAATCTCCCAAACTCTATTGGCGTTTGGCCTGGATTATTATGGATAAAATAGGTACTGAGTCGATGGATGAGTTCCGATTTTTCTATCAAAAACAACTCATCCAAATGATGATTCCTCTTGTGGGAAAAGACCAAAACTTACAAGAATTGGCCGATGCTGTAAGAACAGAGTCGGAACTTCTTCAAGACAAGTCGATGCAAAATTATATTGCAGAATTTGAAAAGCATAATATCGATATTTTGACTTCTTTTTTCTCTCTGAGAGCTTTAGGGAAAGAAAAAACCCAAATAGCCCGTGCCTTACTAACTTCCGCCTCGTATGAAGAGCAAATGAAAAAACTCAGCGCTTATCTACGAGCAAAGCGATTGCGCGAAGAATGGAAAATGGAACCGGCTAAGATGCTTGCTGTCGAAGAAAAATATACTCGGTTAGATTGGCGACTTCCCGCTCCTCACGCTCTTTACTGGGCCGAGGAGGGAATTAAAATATACCAAGGTATTCCGAAAGAAGAAAAGCATCATATCGATGAAAAAAACATGGATCGTTTGCAAAATATTGCTTTGAACCAAATTTTTGAATATGGTTATGCTTTGGCAGAAGGAGATCGTGGTTTAATTTGTATACCCAATTTTCAAATTATTCCTTCGGTACATCGAACTTTTGAAGAGATCCAAAAAAAGTGGGACATAGAGTATGGGCGCTCTAGTCATGAGAGTTTTCTCAACCATGTTGTTTGGCAAAGTTACATGTATGGTAATTTTGAACTCGCTCAAAAGTATTACGAAATTTTACAGAAAAAATTTCCTAGGCCAAATTATGAACAAGCTCTCGACCAATATGTAGTTAAAGAAGTGGGGCGACAAGTCACTTATTTTGAACGACGCCATATTATCGAAAGCTATATCATTTCAACGATAAATAGAGCATATGAAGCGATTCTTTTTAATCCCAGAAAAGTAGGGGTTTTAGGAGAGGATTTGAGCAAGCAGGCAAATGGATTATTTCGCTTAGCAAAGGTACTTTATCGCGAGTACTTGGAACGCCAAGGTGATAATAGTCAGGCCAACGAGTATGAAAAACCTCGTTCTCTGGCCTTTTTTGAACAAGCTGCTCTACGTAGATTAAAAGAAACCGTTATTAACAAGTATGGGGCTGAAAAAGGGGAGCAAATGTGGACAAAGCTCTCTGAAAGATACAGTAAGCTTCGTATTGTCGAAGAAAAACCCAGCGATGAAAGTGCAGAATCAGCTGAGAAAAAAAATTAGAAGTAATTGCTAGTCAATTTCTTTTTTGATTTTTGCATATTAGGAGTAGAATATTTATGAATTCACGATATGGCGATAATAATCGCAACAAAAAGCAATATGGAAAAGCTTTACGTAAAAGCCGATGTAGATTTACCCGTGAGGGAATCACTTACATCGATTACAAAGATATTGCTACTTTACAAAAACTTTGCACAGCTCAAGGAAAAATCTTTTCTCGCAAAAGATCAGGTAACTCTGCTAAACACCAAAGAATGGTAAAGAAAGCGATAAAGAGAGCACGTTACATGGCTCTACTTCCTTATAACTAGGAAGGATCTGTCCTGAACGGCAGATAAAAATTAGAAGAAGCTACAAAAAAAGCCACCAAATATTGGTGGCTTTTTTTGTAGCTTCTTCTAATTTTATTATTTATCTTTTTTCTTTTTCTGCTTTAAAGGCTTAATAACTCCAGCTCCGACTAAAACTCGATAAGCACCTTTTTTATTGATTGTTTTAAGGGCTTTGGTACAAAGTTTTACTCGAACATAGCTGTTAAGCTCAGGAACCCAAATACGACGTTTTTGAGTATTGGGTTTGAATTTTCGTAAAGTGATACCGGTTGTTTTTAAACCGATTCCACCTTTCCATTTAGGTAAACCGCGGCGTGCGATTTTTCGACCTGACTCAGTACGTCGGCCGGTAACTTCACATAAGCGTGACATAGTTTTCTCCTTGTTTCACTGGGGCAAACGCTATGATTATTTCTTGGGCTTTACGAAACCACTTTTAGCAAATTTCTTATTGAACTTGTCAATTTGTCCTGTAAGATCAAGTCGTTTTTCGTTACCAGTGTAAAATGGATGAGATTGACTAGAAACATCAATCTTGACGAGAGGATACTCTTTCCCATCTTCCCAAACCACCTTATCTTTTGTATGCACCGTCGACTTGGTTACAAAAGAATAGTCACAAGATACGTCTCGGAAGACGACGTCTCGGTATTCTGGATGAATATCTTTTTTCACGTTTAATTCCTTATGTTGAACTACATCTTTTGATATATGTAGAAGGGAAACAGCTCCGAACAAGATGTATTGATTTTGTTAAGGGGGTGTTGTTGACTGAGGCTCTCTACTCGCAAGAAACTAGGCAGGGAATAATACTACTTAGTAAGGGGTGAGAGGCCGATCCAACAAAGTATTGTTGGGAGCCGTTTAAACAATATTGTATTAGGAAACAAATATCTCATTTATTCCTTCAAAAATCAAGGAAAAACTTACGTTTTTTCCACCTTTTGCCCGTAAAAACAAATTTTTTTTGATTTGAGAGCCATAATTGGGGAGAAAAAATACAAGATTTTCGGGAAAATAAAAAATGCTCTCATTTTGATATTGAATGTAGGTTGTCATGAAGACAAAAATATAGTATGATTAATTTTAATTGAGAGAAAATAATGAGCATAATAAATATATTTACATTTTAGAGTGAGTTATGGGTGATATCACAAATCGACGAACGTGTACTAGAGCAATTGTCCGAGTAAAAGTCCGTATGCTAATCGAAGGGCAGGAATTTTTTGGATGGCTAAGGGATGTCAGTCTTAAAGGATTTTTCATGCAGCTAGATGATCATCTACCTGCTTTGGGTACCAGCTACCCTATAGAAATTCTTGTTGATGAGGAGGTTCCAAGTTCGTTCATTAGAGCAAACGCTAGAATTGTCCGGTCAGACAAAAAAGGAATAGGTCTTGAATTTTTGGAAATCGCTCCTGATGGGAGCCAAGAACGTCTAATGAACATGGTTTCTTATAATAGTACAGATAGCGGAAAAATGAGGTTTGAAGTCCGCAAACTAAGCGGTCATCAACGGGTTCGTATTGACATAAAGAAAAACAAACTGGGTGGCGATTAGGTTGGGATTGGCCTTGGCGAAATGGTAACCTTGGCTAGGTTTTCTTAGGAATTAGGTTTACCAGGCATAGCGGACAACCACGAGGGTCCTTGCGGACGGCCCTCGTGGTTGTCCCTACATTACATCACCTGCCAATTCAGGTAAACCAAATAGCCCTATACAGCCTGTAATTTTTTTTCTATCGTGTAGTTATTCCCTGTAGGGACAACTACAAAGGCCGCCCGCAGGGCCCTTGTGGTTGTCCGCTACGCCTGGTAAGATACTTTCGAATCGCTTAAATTCTACTCCTCTTTCCCCTCACCCTCATTTAAATACATATAAGGATTTGCCCGTTCGATGGCTTTTCCAAACTCTTCCTCTGTGCTTTTTTCTTGGGCATGTTTTTCTGCTGTTTCCTTTAAAAGTGTCACCATTTTAGCAAAACTCTCTTTTTGCTTTTTATTGGCCCTTACTTCTGAAGGGGAATGGATACCAGCAGGGCCTAAATTAACCCAAAACTTTTTTCCTTGATGAGCATGCAAAGAGGTATCTAGTCCATAAATATCTTCACCTTCTCGGGGCTTTTCTAAGGGAAACTCCCATAGCTTCATCTTATCTGCTTTTGTTAACAGCTTAACTAGTTCAGCATAAGGAACTTGGCCTTTTGTATAACTAGCTTCATTCGCCTCTTGCGGATTTTTCATCATCCAAACAAAAGCTTCTTCTTTCTCCCGTTTCTTTTCGATTAGAAATTGCCAACTGGTGTGAGGGGGAACAAATCCTCCGACTATCCCCTTAGTCACAGCAAAAAAACTAGGATCAGGAAGAACTTTTTTTATTTCTGGTTTCTTCTTTTCCTCTTTTTTAGAGGCCTCATCACCTGAACATTGCAAACTCAATAGCGAAAGAAAGAGACCTAGCACTATCCATCGTTTGTTTTTCACATTACTTCCTTTCTAAAGTGACACCAAAAATCGAATGCCACTACCATTTAGCCTCGAAGTCTTCTACCGCAATTCGACGACCATTTTTTAAATCGAGGCTTGTAATAATTAAACTCCAGTAGTTATTTCGGGTTTGGCTAAAAATGCCATTACAAATCATAACATCTTTTGGATCGTAGTCAAATTTTTTACATACTGTAACGGTTTTCCAAGCTAGATAGTTGGCTGTACCATGAGGTAGAAGAAATGCTAAATAGAGCTTTTTATCAGCAGGAGAGTATAGAGAACGATTTTGTTGGATTTCTTGAACTAGATCAGGAAAAGCAGTTTCTCCACTAAATGTACGGTTGCTAAATTTTTTCATATATCCAAAATCGGTTCTTTTTTGATAACGACCGTAACCGGGTGCCTTATTTAAGTCAATGCTAATAAAGTAATGTTGATCTTGTGGGTAAGCAATTAGTTTTATCTGATGGAATGCCATTATTTGATCTACATTATTTTTAAAATGTGTATCAAAGAAATTGTTAGAAGGAACAACCACTCCTTTATCTGACGTTGTCGCAAATTTACGGATAAGATTTTTATGATTCTGTAAAGAGCTAACGCGGATTTTTTCCAGAGATTTCCATTGCTGCTTGATGAGAGCCTTTTCCACTCGTTTATCGGGTTGTTTTCTAGATCTTTCTAGCAGTTTCTTTTGGTAGAGGATTTCCTTTTCCAGTTTTTCTTGTTGGGCTAATAGGTTTGTTTTTTCGTAATGGAGTTTTTTCTCTAAATCCTTCCTTTGATCTTGTAAGCGAGCTTTAAACTCATTTTCCATATTCCGTTTTTGCTCTTCATTTTTTTGCTTCAATTCTGTTATTTTAGCAATCATTTGAGCTTTATTATCTTTATTTTCTCGCTTAATTTTTTGAATCTCATGTTCTCTTTGCTTAGCTAAAAGATCTAAATACTTCTTAACTTTTTGGAGTTGCTGATCTTTTTGGGTAAGTTGTTTTTGAAGCATCTCTTGGTTAAGTTTTTTCTCTTTTTTCTCTTCCTCTAAACGTTTTTCGTTAACCTCTTGCATTTTTGTCAACTGATCTTGCACTTGCTTTTGCTGTTGTTTTTTGCTCTCCTCCATTTTCTGCACGATCTCAGTTAGCTTTTGATTGAATTCCTTTTCTCTTTCCTGTTGTTCCTTTACTAACTCTTGACGTTCTTTCTCTTTCTCTTTTTCCTGCTCCTGCATTTTCTTTTGCCACTCTTCTTGCAGCTTTTTCTCTAGATTTTCTCGGTACTCAATTTTCTTTTGCTCTTCCGATTTCTCGGGCTTTTTTTCAGGTTTCTTCTCGGGTTTCTTCTCAGGTTTCTTTTCAGGTTTCTTCTCAGGTTTCTTCTCGGGCTTTTTTTCAGGTTCTTGAACGGCAGACTTAATTAACATGGCCGAGACTTTTATAACCTTTTTTTCTTCTTTTGTATGATGAAAACATACATAGTAGTGTATGATTCCAGAAATCAAAAAAAATACACTATAATAGGCAATTTGTTTGTTTAATGGTTTTTCTTCTCTCATGGGGCTTAGGGAAATCCCTCCTCACTTAACCAATGTTATAAAAAATCAAGTTGTGCGTAACTTGGGAGCTAAAGTTTTTAGTTTTGAGACTATTCTTTAGCATCTACTTCTATTCGGGCATTATCGGAAAGACCAGCCACTGTTAGAGCAGAGAAAATCTCGATCAGTTTACCGCTAGAAGAGGTTGCATCAGTGCGTAAAGTAATAGCTGGAACAGTCTCTTTTTGGTTTTCCTGTCGGATTTTTTGAAATGCTTGCTTAAGTTGAGCTGAAGAAATCTCTTCACCATCAAGGTACATCTTATTTTCTTTGCTGACAGTAAGAACATACTCCACTGCTTTTTTGTTATCTTTCTTTTGGGCCGCTTGCTTATCGACTTTGGCCGCTTGAATTTTGATGTGGTCTTTTTTTATACTGGAAATCAGAATAAAGAATATCAACAAGATAAAGAGAACATCGACCATCATTGTTGTAGAAAGTCCCTCATATTGGTTCTCTTTTTTTCGCTTTTTCATCTTCATAATGATATTGTCCTAAGCATTTTAAGTAGGCTTTGAGTTAGGAGTTTTTCTTTTAAGAATTTTTTGAGGAGACTCTGGAGTAAGAGAAATTTCCTTTTCTTTTCCTTCCATAACATTGTTTGAGGAAGAGTTAAATATCATTTTGGATTTTTCTTGGGTTTCCAAAAGATCCTTCACCTGGTGAATATTAATTTCCAAAAGATTTTCGAATTGATCTGAAAATTTTTGAAAGAAAAATAAAAAGACATAAGAAAGCAAAAAAAGGATGATACCACCTATAGTTGTATACATCGCAGTGGAAAGGGATATTGCCAATCCTTTGGGATCTTCATTGGCTAAATTTTCAAAACTGAGGGAAATACCAACAACAGTACCCATTAAACCTAACGTACCTGATATACTAGAAATAAGTCCTAGAATATCGAGAAACCTTCGGCTTTCTTGAACTTCTGCTTCCGCAATTTTGTATACTTTTCGCTCTGCAATAGCTAAGTTTACATTTTCATAAAGAGAAAGAAAACGACCCAGAATGATAATCACTTGGTCTTGGCTCTTTTGACAAAGCGATAAAACATTTTTTCGGTCAAAAGGATGAGCATAGACTTGTTTGAGTAAATCTTTTCTACTTCTAGATTTGGCAAAGTAAAGCCCCCAATAGTAGGAACGCTCCAAACAAAAAGCTAAAGCGAAGAAAGACAAGCTGATAATCGGCATCATCCAGAAAAAGCCTGCTTTTGCGATAAAGGGGTAGAGCATATTTCTCTCTTATTACATAGAAAAGGATAAGGTAAAAATAGGACTATGTGTTGTTATTCCCGTGAAAGGAATAATAGTGAGCACTTCTGGACCCTCGTATTTGCGAGGAAAAACAAACGAAAATCTAATTTCAGTTTCATAGAAATATTAATTAGCCCAGGGTAAAGTGAGCCTAAGCAAACAATACCCCAGGGTTCTATAAAGCTGATCTTTGATTTATTTGATATCAGGGCTTGTCCAAACATCATTTACTTCAAAGCAACCTATCGACTGCAGTTGATTTACCATTTTCTCCAACTCTGTTAGAGGCTTTTTAGGCTTTTCTGGTTTTGCTATGATGTCTTTGTGATGGATGATTTTATTGATACGATTAAGCTCTTCCAAGGCCTTCAGACGATCTTGAGTTTCATCAACTTCCTTGTTATAAAAAACAACATCTTCACTTAATGAGCGTACTCTGTGCTCATACTGCTTTGCTAGCTTAGCTAATTCACGATTGTAAGTATTTTCGTCAAAGCTGTTGTTTTTGTGAGCATTCTTAATAATCAAAAAGCGCCGAATATATTCTAATTTGAGTTTTCTCAAAGCACTTTCGCTATCATTTAACTTAGCTTTATTGCTTTGAAGGAGTTCCTTGTTTGTGCCAATCCTTCGGCTTGCAGCATTGACTTCAGCTTGAGGTCGATTACTAAGAATTTCTTCATAGTTTTTTGCTGCTTCTTCAAAAAAACGACTGATTTTATTACTGTCTTCTTTGCTTAGCCCCTGTGGTTCAGCTTCTTTTTCTTCTATCTTAGGAAGAGCATTACCAAAAGGATTTTCTGGAAGTTCTTTCGACTCTCCATTTTCTTCGAGCTCCAAAGCTCTTTTGAATTCTTCGATTTTTTGATCGACGGACTCATCTTGAAGAGGCTCTAGTTGGAACTCATCTTGAGCCCAAGTATGAGAGAAAGATAAAAACAGAAAAAAAAGGCTTAGACAGTAGGTTATATTTTTTGTGATAGTTTTACTCATCTTCACTTTCCCCTAAACTGTAGAAGTAATCTACCGCTTTATCTACGGTTGGAGCAGATTGGAACGGTGCTTTTTCAATTTCTTTAACGAGAGATCCCAATATTTTACTAGTATCACCAAATTTAGCTAAATCGCGGTTGATTTTTTCATGAACTTTAGAAAATCCTTCGACTTTAGCGTAAAGCAAGGCAAGTTTTCTGGTCACTTTGGTAACGGCTCTACTTCCGTCGCTAATTCCTTCATGGACAAGCTTTTGAACACGAATGGTATCTGCTTGAAGACGAATGTTATCTAAAAGATAATTTTTTTCCGCCTCTAGACTTTCAATCAACCCCGTAAATGCTTGGTTGAGAATAACAAACATTTTAATCAAAGATTTTAAATTTTGAGAAAGAGACGAGTAGTCTTCTTTGTTTCTTACTAAACCTTGTTCATAGCGAGTATTGATGTTATATTTGTTAAAAACTCGGCGGAATTCTCGAATATGCTGTTCTTTTTCTTTAGGATCATCAGTATGCTTGATTTTTCGACTTAGTTGAATGAGTTGACTTTTAAGCTCTGCTCCCTCGGTTTTATATTTTTGTACCTGAGAGTCGAGTTCGTTAACTTTGTAGTCTAGATAACCACTAAACTTATCTAGTTTGCGGTTAAGCTCGTTGAATACCGAGAGAAGAACATCCTGATCACCCGTTATTTTGTCAACATCCCAGACTATTTTTTTGGCATAAGACGACATTTTTGCTGTAATCCGAGCAGCCAAAACTTGATCTCCTGGGTTTTTCAAATAAGCAGCTAAATCGTTTTTTAGGTCGTTATTGGCCTCCTCTAAAGACTGGATTAGAGGATCGTAGTTCCCTAAAGATTTTTCAATTGTTTTGACTTCGCCTTTAATCGACCATTTTTGTGGTAGGACGCGAGTTCGAATTCTATCTAACTCTCCTAAGGCTTTTTCTTTTTCCAGCTCTTTATCCTCTAGTAGATCCTCTTGAGCAAAGAGGGGCTGACCTACCAGAAATGTGAAAAGGCAAAAGACGGTGACAAAGTACCGCATAATTTTCTCCTTTTTCTTACCTAGTCTATAAATTAAATTGGCTTTCGAAAGATGGATAATTCTCGAAAAACTATTCACTGTAGAAAAAGCCTCCTCCTAGAGCACGGTCTAAATCTTTACGCTCTTCCACGGAAAGCTTGGGTAGTATCTTCTTACACTTTTCATAATTTTCAGCAAAGTACAACGCTAGAGCTAAACTTTTGTATGCACTAGGATGAGGGTCTAACTGCGCTTTTGCTGAGATAACAATGTGGGCTTCCATATCCTGAGCAGCTTCATTGAAGTTTTGTAATCGAAAGTGGGCGATTGATCGGAGACTAAGTGCTAATCGATGAATAAAAGGAGACTGCTCTGCTGCAAAAGCAGAAGGATCCATTTCATAGGTTTCGACAGCTTGGGTTAAAGAACGGATAGCTCCTTCATTGTTTGAATCCCCTAGTTTGAATTCTCCATCCAAAAGATAGGCTAAAAATTGCTCGTAGGGACCCAAGTAAATGAACTTAGGGTTTTTAAAGATATGATTTAAGAATTTTTTGGAACTATCATGCTTTCCCATTGAGTTAAGAACAACACAACGATAAATTGCAGGGCGCAAAGGATTGGAGTTTTGGTCAGGAGACTTTGATAAAGTAATCGCTTTTTCAAAATCAGCTAAAGCTAATTTCAATTTTCCGAGCTTTCGGTAAGCTCTTCCTCTATCAATGTAAGCCTGAGCGTCTTTGGGGTATTTCACTAGCCATTGATCAAAAGATGATCCTGCTTCTTTGTAGTTTTCTTTTTTGTAAAGAGTTTTGCCGGATTCATATTCATTTACCCGACGAATACGCTTTTCGGGAGGAGCTTGGCATCCAATTGCAAAAATCAGTGTCACAAGAAAAATTAACAAACACTTCATATGACTTCCTTTCTTCGAACATCGAAAGTAAACCTTAGAGTCATAAATCATAGTTTAGAAAGTTAAGGCTTCCAATATAAAAATATTACGAAGTTTTGTACAGCAAAAATAGAGCCAAAGAAACATTTATTTTAATAAATATAAAAAAATTGCACCAGCCGAGGCTACATTAATCGACTCTACTCCGCCACACATCTTCAAATTTACTGCATTGTAAGCATTTTTTCTCAACTCTCGTCCTACACCATGAGCTTCACTTCCTAAAAATAAAGCTAGCTTTGGAGGAGTTTCTTTTAGAGGGAATTGAGCTCCTTCATCGGCTAAGCTAAGTAGATAAGAGACACCAGTGTCCTCAAAAATAGACAGTACTTCTTCATAGTTACTATAAAAGGTTGGAATACGGAAAGCTGCTCCCATAGAAGCTCTAAGAACTTTAGGGTTATGAAGCTCAGGGCAGTCGCCCAAAAAAGTGATACTATCCCAACCAAAGGCTTCTGCTGTTCTCAAAAGTGTCCCTACATTGCCTGGTTCAGAAACGCCATCTAAAACAAGAAAACGTCTTCCCAATGAAAAATGTTTTTTCAGACTTTCTTTTGAGTTTGAATCTCGCATTTTCACCCAAGCTACAATTGGCTGGGGTGTTGTTGTTGCACAAAAACGATGTAAAACAAAGTCATCTAGTGTCTTTATTTCAATATTTCTGTCACGAGATTGTTCTAGTAGAGCAAGCTCACGCTCTTTTTCTCCAAAGTTCTTTGTGACAAATAAACTATTTACTGTCAAACAAGAACGAAAGAGTTCCTCACAGAGTCGGATACCTTCAACGAGGAATTCTTTCCTCTCGCGGCGATACTTTTTTTGCTTTAGCTGGATTAAATGCCGAATCTGTTTTTTAGTGAACATCAGATTTTCTAAAAAAAATAAAAATTACCAGGAAAAACTTTAAAAACAATGGATATTTGTTATACTACTATAATTATATGAAGCTCACAAATCATACACAAATCATACAAGAAAAGATGTATTTAATTTATAAAAACATCCAAAAATATCTGGGATAAAATGAAAAGGGCAATTCAAGAGGATTTATCATTTTTAATTGCGTTCTTTGAGACCAGGTAATGAAAATTGTGTTTTATAATGTGCCTACAAACTCCTTTTTCAGCCTCTACATAAATTGTTTTACTTTGCACTGCGATGCTCTTATTATTGTTTAATGATCATTTGATAATAGTAAATTATTAAGAGATTATCAAAATTTAGTGCATACTATTAAGTAGAAGAAAAAAAGTTTTCTTATACATATGTACGAAATTTTATAATAATAATTGGATAAAAGTCAAGTTTTTCATTCAAGAAAAATTCTTGACTGGCAAAGCAACAAAGTCAGAAAACAAAAGATTCCGATGAAATCAAGTTTTATAAAAGCCCCTTAACTAGGAGATTGCAAGTGGGCGAGTTGCTCGTATATGCAAGAAACGATATCGCAGGAAAAGCTCTCTGTCAATTGCTTCGAATGCGCGATCTCAAACCAATAGCTTTGATAGGCATGGAAGATCTGATAGAAAAAATACGTTTTGGCTTAGGAGATATTGTTATACTGGATCTCCCTTCCATTGCTACTATGCGCGAGGATCTAAACGATTTACTAAACATTTCTTCAGAGACTTCTGTCATTATGCTAACTCCTTATGGAACAGAGGATAAAGAGTTAGAAATATTTCGACGAGAGGGATATTATTTTTTTCCCAAGCCTATTTGCATAAACGATCTTATAGCTCTTATTGGCCAACTCCGAGAGGGTGAAGATAACTAAATTTTTTTAAAGTTAGAGTTTATCGATGAATTTAAAAAAGTGGATATTGTTATTACTGGGTATGTGTACTTCCTTGATCCTTTGTAGCTGTGTAGCTATAAACGAGAATAAAGAAATGGGAGTACGAGATTACCTAAAGCTCAAAGCGACAAGACAAAACGAGAGAGATGTTGAAACTCTTCTTCAGCAACTCACCTCTCCAGACTTTTTTGAGCATACAGAAGCAGCTCGGGCTCTTATCCGAAAGGGATCGGTAGCGGTTCCTCTTCTTTACAAGTGTCGTCAATTAAGACGCCATATAAATGGTTGCTCTATTCCTGTCTGTATGATAGTCTTGCAAAGAATTTTTTCCCAAGGAAAAGAATCGTGGTTAAAAGCTCAACTTTCTAATCCTTGGGTAGAAATTTCTAAGCTAGCAAAGAAAGAGCTAAATAAACCTAGGTTTCAACGAACAAAAATTCGCTGACATCAAAATTGTCAGTATAAATTATAAAGTATCAAAACTGTAAGGTGCTCCCAGCAACTAAACTAAAAATAAAACATTTTTTTCTAACAAGTATTATCTAAGAAGAGGAAATTATGGGCGACCAAGAGGTACATCGAGATACGGACTCGCGGCAACTACGTATGTTTATGAAGCACGCTCTAAACGATTTGAGAGCTTTAGAGAAAATGTTAGAAGATGGCATGTTTGAATCGGGAATTCGCCGAATTGGAGCCGAACAAGAGGTTTTCTTAGTAGACAAGACTTGGCATCCCGCTTGCGTTGCCTCAGAAATTCTGGAGAAACTAAATGATAACTACTACACTACGGAGTTAGGTTTATTTAATCTCGAGTTTAATCTAGATCCAATGGTCTACGGCGGAAACTGTCTAAGACGGATGGAAAATCAAATCAACGAATTGATGGACAAACTACGCATTGCTGCAGCTGAAAATAAACCAAAAACAGAGGTGACTCTTGTCGGAATTCTTCCTACTTTAAACAAAGCCCACCTCACTTTGGATAATATGACTCCCTATCCTCGTTATTTCGCTCTCAATGAGGCCATGAATCGTTTAAGAGGAAGTGCTTATCAACTTCAGATAAGAGGGAAAGATGAGCTTATTGTGCGCCAAGATTCTATTATGGGCGAAGCTTGCAACGCCAGTTTTCAAGTTCATTTCCAAGTAGGGGCTGACGAATTTGCGAAACTCTACAATGTTGCCCAGGCCATTACTGGGCCAGTTTTGGCAGCAGCTCCAAATTCTCCCATTCTTTTCGGCCGCCGCTTATGGAAAGAAAGCCGCATTGCTGTTTTTCAACAAGCAATAGATACTCGAAATCCTTCTCATCAGCTAAGGCATAAAAGTCCTCGAGTGAGTTTTGGAGAATGTTGGGTGCGCAACTCTGTCGTGGAGTTGTTTAGAGAAGATGTTTCTCGTTTTCGGGCTCTTTTAGGTAAAGGTCTTGACGAAGATCCTTTTGCAAAGCTTGCCCAAGGAATACCTCCCGAACTCCAAGCACTCCGTTTACACAGTGGCACAATATATCGATGGAATCGAGCTTGCTATGGTATTAGCGATGGAAAACCTCACTTACGTATAGAACAAAGAGCTTTACCTTCGGGACCTACTCCTATAGATGAAGTAGCTAATGCGGCCTTTTTCTTTGGTCTAATGAGTGGAGTTAGCTCAGAGTATGAAGATATCACCAAAATCATGGACTTTGATGATGCTAAGGCAAATTTTCTTGCTGCCTCTCGTCATGGCTTAGACGCTCAGTTTACTTGGCTAAATGGGGAAAGAATCACAGCTCAAAAACTCATTCAAAGATTGGTACCGCTCGCCCGAGAAGGCTTAAAGTCTAATAATATTGATGCGGAAGATATTGATCGCTATTTAGGAGTAATAGAAGAGCGAGTATCTACAGGTATGACAGGAGCTCAGTGGATGCTCACTTCTCAAAGCCGTTTGCAGAAAAAAGGAAATCGGAATCAAGTTTTGGCCGCCTTAACAGCTGCGATGACCGATCGACAGAAAACAGGAGAGCCTGTCCATAAATGGGCACTCGCTGAGCTTTCTGAAGCAGGTGCTTGGAAAAATAACTACATGTATGTAGAAAACTTCATGACAACAGATCTTTTTTCTGTACATATGGACGATTTGATTGACTTAGCAGCGAATCTCATGGATTGGAATAGACTACATCATATTGCAGTAGAAGATGATGAGGGGCGTTTAACGGGTTTAGTTTCTTACCGTCGTATTTTTCGTCATTATTTTCGCTCTTCTTTGGAAGAAAAAAATTCAACCACACCAATTAGCTCCATAATGAAAGAAAAAATCATAACTGTAACCCCCGAAACTACGACTATTGAGGCCATCGAATTAATGAGGCAAAATGAAATTCCTTGTTTGCCAGTGGTTAAAGACGATCGTTTAGTAGGAATGGTTACAGAGCGTGACTTTATGGCAGTTGCTGGAGAGTTATTAGAGCGCAAACTCAGAGAAGAGTAAGCAAAAGAAAAATAGGGACAGGAGGCCTCTTGTCCCTATGCAAAAGCCTAAAGAATAGCCTCAAGAAGTCACAAACACGTTCCTAACACGCCCAGTAAAAAAAGACAAAAAGATACGAGTCTTTGATGGTTCTCCACTTCTTTTGTGGGTAACCCACTTTTAACTCACCAAAAATTAAAAAATCGTAAATTATCTCCGTAAGAAAACAGAAAGACACTTACATATGGGACAAAACTACATTGATATTAACAAAAGTACTCAGCGCATCATCGGAAGATATGGCAATGGTACTGAAGGGCCAACCATTATCGCTATTGGCGGAATGCATGGTAATGAGCCCACAGGAGTAAAGGCTCTTCAAAACGTTTTGCAAGTTTTAGAAGAGAATAAAATTCCTTTGCGAGGAGAATTTATTGCCTTATGTGGCAATTTAGAAGCTTTACAACGAAAACAACGTTTTATTGACAATGATTTAAACCGACTTTGGACTTCTCAAATTATTTCTTGGATTAGAGAGCACCCTGAAGCCCTTGATGAATGTGCCGAGCATAAAGATCAGCTAGAAATTTTAGAAATTGTTGAGTCGATTCTAGAGGAAAAAGAAGGTCCTTTTCTTTTTTTAGATCTTCATACCACTTCTGCTGATGGACCTCCTTTTTCTATAATTGAAGATTCTCTATATAGTCGCTCCCTCGCTTCTCGTTACAAAGTTCCTGTAATCTTAGGTATTCTAGAGCAACTAGAAGGAACTTTTTTAAACTATGTTAACGAAATGGGGTACACAGGAATTGGATTTGAAGGAGGGCAGCATGACCTCCAAAACTCTGTGGAAAACCATGTTGCTATTCTTTGGATAACGATGCTTTACGCAGGAGGATTACCTCTCCACGCGAACTATCCATTTCTAAAAGTTGCCGAAAAAAGAATGAAAGCTCTGGGGCAACGCCTCCCCTCATTCTTAGAAATTCGCTACAGGCACGAAATTAACAATGGAGATGAATTTTTCATGAAACCAGGGTATTTGAATTTTCAGAGCGTTATGCGCAATGAGCTTTTAGCCAATGACCGCAATGGTCCTATCCGAGCCATCCAGCAAGGAAGGGTTCTTCTGCCTCTTTACCAAGGAGCTGGAGATGATGGATTTTTCTTGGCTCGTGAAGTGAAAAGCTTTTGGATGAGAATAGCAGCTTGCATACGTCTATTTAAAATTGAGCGAATATTACCTTGGTTACCAGGAATTTACAAGTACCCTAAAATGGAAAATACTTTGGTCGTTAACACGGATATTGCTCGTTGGTTTGCGGTGGAAATTTTTCATCTCTTGGGCTTTCGTAAAGTGAAAACCCAAGGAAAAACCCTTATTTTTAGTAAAATTAAGCATGATATTTCTTGTTGAAAAGAGTTTAATACGCCCTAATATCTAAGTTTTTTAGAAAGGAATTTTATGGCAAAAGTAGTAAGTAAAGCCAAATCGTCAAAAAAAACAAAAGTTAGTAAAGCCAAAGTAACTTCGGGAACAGAGAAGAAGACCTCTAGCAAGATCAGGAAAAGCCCTGAGAAATCCCTTAGTGATGAATACCTACCTTCGGCTAAAGAAATCGCCAACGGGTTAAAAGTTCTTTCCATTTTAGAAAATATCGAAGATATTGGTTATATGGTAGAGAGAGAAGATCTCTTTGTTGTAATAGAACCAGAGTTAAATTTAGAAATTATTGTGGATGCAGAAGAAGAAGTTATATGTTTCTTAGCGGAAATTTGCGAAGTGAAACATTTGGAAGAAAACGTTGCTAACTGGGCTTTCCAACTGTTAGAACTAAATAACAAATTTCTTCACGGAGCCTTTTCTATTTATCAAGGTAAAGTGTTTTTACGAGAAAACCTTGCCTCAGAAAACTTAGATGCCAATGAAGTAGAAGATGCTCTCTCGGCAATGTTTACGGCTATTATTCGACATGCTGAAACTCTCAAACTGGTTTAATATCCATCACAATAAGAAGGAAAATCTATGAAAGTATTGCAAAGTGTAATGCGGTGGTTCAAAGCGAAAGATGCTAAGATGGCAGAGGCTATTGAAAAAGAAAACGAAGTTGCCTTCGCAGAACAAGACTTAGATGGTATGCGTAAAGATTTTACTCAAGTATCCAATAATGTGGGAGAAGTAAAAGCTTCTATTGCAGGTTTAAAAAGAGATTTGCTGGAGAAAAAACGCCAAACCGAAAATTTGGAATCCGACGCACGGGCTTTACTCGATAAAAATAAAGAGAGTTTAGCTGTGCAGTTATGTGCTCAGATTGAAACTTTAGAGCAAGAAAGTCAAGTCTATGAGTCGTCCATCGCTCAGCAAGAGAACATGCTTAAAACATTGGAGAAAAAGCGCAACGAGCTAAAAGCCGCTGTTGGTCAAGCGGAATCATCATTGCGGATGATGCAAACTATGGATTCTGTGACCCGAGCTTCCGAAAAGATATCCTCTGTTCGAGTAGGGAATACTACTAGCGCTTTAAGCCGCTTTAAAAATAGAGAAAAGCGTTTACAGTCTCGTTTGGACAAAGCAACCGCAATGAATGAGATGTCAGTAGAGGACAGCGGCGGAGGTTTGAAAAATGAAGTGGATGAAGCCCTGGGACGTGGTCAAGGAAGCAGTGTTCTTGCTCGCCTGAAAAAAGGGTAAAATTATTTACTTATGTCATTTCCGCAAAGCGAAAATGACATAAGTAAATAATTTTACTATCTCCTCTTGGCCAACAGAGAATCTAAATGCTTAATGTACTTCTCTGCTCCTCCTCTTTGGTAGCCCGTTTTTCCCAAAACTCTTCCTTTAGAATCAAGAAGCAGTACCGTAGGATAACCTTCTATCTTGTATTGTTTCGCTAAGGCGTTATTTTGTTGGGTTAGTTTTTTAGAGAGAGGCTTGCTCGGGAAATCAACTTCGAGAAGAACAAATTTCTTTTTAGCATATTGCTTAAAGGTATCTTTAGAAAAGACTTCTTTCTTTAGTATAATGCACCAGTGACACCAGTCTGATCCCGAAAAGTCTGCTAAAATAACTTTACCTTCTGCCTGAGCTATAGACTTTGCTTTCTCAAAATCCGTTAACCAAAGACTCGCAGAGCTACTAGATTTTGACAACAATGACTCTAGATGCTTAACATACTTCACCGCTCCTCCCTTTTGGTAGCCCGTTTGGGAAAGAACATCTCCATTGGCGTCTAAGAGAAGAACAGTAGGGTATCCTTGTATTTTATAACGTTCTGCTAATTTTTTGTTCTGAGCTTTCAGAGCTTTATTCTGGGGCTTATTCATGGGATAATCCAATTCTAAAAGAACTAGATTTTTAGCCGCATATTTTGTAAACTCTTGCTTTGAAAAAACTTCTTTATGAAGCTTTATACACCATCCACACCAATCAGAGCCCGTAAAATCGGCTAAAATAGGTTTTTTTTCCTTTTTCGCCATTTTTAAAGCATCATCAAAATTTGTGAGCCAGTTTTGGTTTGCTGCCCATGAACTACTGAGTAGCAAAGAGAACATTAGCACTATCGAAAGATACATTTTCATTTTTTTTTCCTTAAGAAGAGGGTGTGTCCTCATTCAGCTTTTTTACAACGCTTTGGAGGAATTCAAGGTATAGCTCTTTATTCTAATAGTAGTTATATAACGTGAAGGGCTGAATGAGAACGCACCCTTGCGGGTGAAATCCAAAAAGGACATGCCCTATTTTACCCGAACTTCCTATTATAGTTATGAAACAAAAACAAAGTATTTTGTCAAAAAAATAAAAATATTTCTGAGAAACTTGAGAAACAAGCGTGTCTTTATTTAGTTTTTGTTTTAAATTTTTAACCGTAAGGGCGTGTTCTCATTCAGCACATCCTGCGATTTAGCAATACTTTGTTCAAGGTAGTTTATTTACTATTGCTAAAAAAATACAAAAAATAAGCGGAATTAGGACACGCCCTCTTGAGGGGAAATTTTCTTTTCATTTTCCTGGCAATAGCTTCTTTGACATTTAGAACAAGTGCTTTTGTTCTCATGGAAAGTGGGTAAACGTTCTCCACAACGGCACATCCAGCCAACCAAACGGCCAGGATTTCCTAAGATCAAAGCGTAATCAGGAACATCTTTTGTGACAACAGTTCCTGCTCCAATGAAGGCATAGCGTCCTACCGTAATTCCACAGACAATAGTAGCATTTGCTCCTATTGAAGCCGATAACTTAACCAGAGTCTTTTGATAAAATTCGCTTCCTCTTTGAGGGAATTCGCAGCGAGGCTTAAGAATGTTTGTGAATACCATGGAGGGACCACAGAATACATAGTCTTCTAGCTCTACCCCTTCGTAAATAGAAACGTTATTTTGAATTTTAACTGAGTTTCCAATACGAACGTTATTACCCACATTGACATTTTGGCCTAAGGAACATTTTTCTCCGATGTAAACATTTCTTTGAACATGGCTAAAATGCCATATCTTAGTTCCATCTCCAATCGAACATCCTTCATCAACATAAGCACTTTTGTGAGCAAAGTAATTTTTTGGCTCTTCTTCTAAGTTTTTTTGTACCTTTCTATTTTCCAAACGAGCTTGAGCTTGTTCCAGAATTTCAAGAACCTTAATACCATTGTTTCCATCACTCAGCGGAGTTTTTTTATTGATGACACAGTCGGCAAAGTGTTCTTGCTCAAGTTTTAATGGCTCATCCATAGAGTAAGAGATTACCTGGTAATCTCCATCTCTTTTGTGAGGCTCTCCGTTAATCCAGTCAAATCCTTTGGCATATAATAAAAGTTTATTCTCTTTTCTACTGTCTTCAAAAACGACCATGCTCTTATCCCCAATGATCACAAGACGATGCTCTTTAAAAGGATGAAGCCAAGAAACATGGATGTGAGCACAAATGTTGCGAGGATAACGTAACATTGTTAAAGTTACATCATGAATTCCAGGTTGAACAAAAACCCCTCCTTTAGCATCGACTTCGAGAGGGTCATCTTCAATAAAATACTGCAATAAAGAAATATCATGAGGGGCAAAAGACCAAAGAATATTCTCTTCTTTACGGATGGAACCTAGATTAAGTCGATTACTGTAGATGTACTGTAGTTTTCCCAGCTCCCCATTGTTGATAATTTCTTTTATCTTACGAATACCAGGATGGTAAAGAAGGAGGTGTCCTACCATGAGAGTAAGGTCTTTTTTTTTGGCTAATTGAGCAAGCTCTCGTCCTTGATAAGAAAAAAGGGTTATCGGTTTTTCAATAAGAATATTTTTATTTGCTTCCAAGCATCTCTTAGCTAGCTGATAATGAGTTTCGGCTGGAGTTGCAATGATAACGGCGTTGACTTCAGGGCAATTTAATATAGTTTCAAAAGAGGTTACAAAACAAATTTCTGGCGATATATCTTCTACTCGTTTTGCACTTTCTTGGTTCACATCACAAACATATTTTAAATTTTTCCCAAAAATACGATAAGCAGTTCGGATATGATTAATTCCCCAGCGTCCACAACCAACAATGGCTAATTGAAAAGAATGATTTTCCATTTTTTACTCTTAAAAAAATAAAGTCGGTAGCAATGTTACTTTATAGTTGCATAAAATATTTAATAATTAGGACTGGTTCATCCTCAATTATATCTCAAGAAAACAAGTGTAGTATGATTTACAGCCAATTCTACTGGAACAATTAGACCCTTTCAATAAAAATATTACCATAAGATGCTCATTGGTAAATTTTCCCTGAGCAAGAGAACAAAAAATCTTGATGCTCCCAATGATAAATGATAAGATGAAAATAGTTTGTTAGAATTCTTTTATAAAAACAAAATCTCTTTTGGGAGGAAGAGTTTATGAATCGTATTTTCTTATATTTTTTTATAGTTTTATTCTGCACTACGCCCCTTCTTGTTACTGAAGAAGTCAAGTTTTTAGCGTACAATGTATATTTACGTCCTGATCCAGTTGGATGGTGGGACTATAAGCCAGAAAGATTTGCCGAACTACCAGAAGCTGTTCGACCATACGATGTTATTGGATTAAGCGAAGTTTTTGACGATGCCAGAAGAGCCAAATGGGTAGATCTTTTTTCCTCTACTCATCCGTACTGCATCCAACCACCTCACAAAAACAACTTCACCAATGGTGGCATTATGCTCTTTAGTCGCTATCCCATTGTTGAATCAGCAACTACTATTTATCGAGACGCTGATAATTGGGACTACTTTGCTGATAAAGGTGTTATCTGGGCTCGAATTAAACTACCGAACGAAGAAATGGTCGAAGTGGCTGTGACTCATGCCCAAGCAGGGGGAGATTATCGTCCCATTCGAGCTAAACAATTCCAACAAATGCAAGAGTTTTTAGAGCAAAAACAAGGAAATCATCCACTGGTTATGCTAGGGGACTTTAATGTTCGTGCAGATGAAGGGGATGAATACTTTGATATGATGAAAGCCTTTAAACAACCGATGGATGTTTTTCGAGCCTTCACAAAAGCCCCTGGTTACACTTCCAATGGAGAAGAGAATCCCCTCACGGGAGGTAGCGGCAAAAAACGGATAGATTATGTATTTATGCACGATCATCAAAAGAAAGCTCGGATTAAAAATAGTGCCGTAAATAAGTTTGCCATGATGCATCCTCTTCCTGGAAAAACAGAGTTTTTGTCCGATCATTATGCAGTGGATGCAACTCTTGTTTTGGGGGCTGAAAACCGCACCTTCTCATCAAATGTTTTTTGTTCGCCTCAAATCTCTTTAGAACTACCAAAAGATTTTGTATCTTCTTCGACTTCTTTGCCAGAGGGAAACTTGAGTTTACATGATAGTAAGGGCCAAGTTTGGCAAGAAAGTTTTTCCCTTATCAATAATCATGCAAAAATAGGTTTTGCTCAGGTACCTAGCGGACGACTCCTTTTACAAGTCAACTTTGCCGATCGGAAATTTACAAAAGTTGTTTCTTTGGATTCAAATACTTCGGTTCACGTTTTATTGCCTTTTGGAAGTGGTAATTGCCAATATCTTTGCCCTTCTTCAGAGCAAGAGTCTATTGAAATTCGCTTAATGAGTGGTGGAGTCTACTGCGAGAAAAAAGTCCTTCCTGGAGAAGAAGTTGTTTTCTCTAGTTTACCAGAGGGAAAATATCAATTTTCTGCTCAAGTCGGAGAAAAAACTTACCGAGGAAATTTTTCTTTGAAAGAAGGTGAAACTAAGTCTTTAGAAAATCTTTTTGAATTAGAAGAAGAAGGAATTCAAGGAATCGCCTCTTCTAATACTAAAAGAGTTGCTTTGGTTTCTCTAGACGAAAAAAATAAACATTTTCAAGCCTTGGTTAAGGAAGGAAAGTTTTTTCTCCGAGGAGCTACCCCAGGTCTCTATAAATTGATTTGGGAAGAGCATAACAAAGACACAGTTGTTATTTCGCTTATAGAAAATCAAGAGATTTCTTCCGAATTAGATCTCGATATGCTTCTTCAAGAACGAAGCAATGATGTTTTGCAAAAGGCTTTTCCTTTAAGAAAAAGATAAGTCAAACTAAAGCGAGACTGGTGGGGTTTGG
>JAJDCR010000029.1 GCA_029260735.1 Planctomycetota bacterium | reverse complement strand
AAGTGTGCCCCGAATTGGTAAGGGAACCGATTGCTAATCGGTCGTCCATTCTGTGGACATGCAGGTTCGAGTCCTGCCACTTCCGTTATAAATAAAGGATTCTCGACGTTTTTTAGACAACTCAGCACAAAGGTAGTATTTCTTATGATGTATGCTATGTTAAATTTTAAAGATGAAAAATGGAACGACTTTGATCCTCAAGGACCTGGCGAGCAGCTAGCACATATTCTTACATTTGATCAAGAAAATTATGGGAGCTATTACTACTACCTTGAATCGGATGAAATATGGATAACAGCTAGAGAAATGTTATCTTATCTGGAAAAATTATTGGCAAAAATCAAACAAGTTGACGAATATCGAGGAAAAGACGACTCAAATATTGATATAGTGGATGAGTATGTTTGTTATATGAAAACTGTGGTAAAGGATGCTCCCGAAACTATTGTTAACATTTCTATTGGGTAAACAAAAAAAGCTAATATTCATGTGATAGAACTGTGAGTGCTTGCGGTGGGAAAATTTCCCAAAAACGAGGAAGTGTCTGGCACCAAACTAAGTTATTTTACTGGCACCAAACTAAGTTATTTTAAAAATCAAAAGGTTTTATGGAACATGAGAGATGGTGCTCTTGTCAAAGATTAGAGCCCGATGTGTGCCAGACACCAATGGCATTTCCACCAATGGTATTTCAATGAAAAAATAGAACTTCCAGGAAACAATTCTTTGTAAGCGAAGATATTTCGAGTATCCTATACTTTCATAAAAGAAAGGAAATGATAGGGTGTTTGAAAGCGAGACGATCCATTTGCATCCAAGCTTAAAAAATTGATTGGCATGCCAAAAAAGCGGGAATAAATAGAAGCGCAACCACTATTGATGGAGACATTTACATGAAGAAAGAAGATTATATTTTATGCGGAAACTGTGAAAAGGAATTTGCTATTCCTGAAAAATTGGAATTGACAGTGGAATGTCCTGATTGTGGATATAGTGCTAAAACCGTTGAAGCTCAAAACCAAGATAATAGCAGAAATAAAATCCACAAAACTTTTTTCTTTATTTTTATGATTGCCACTTTTACTACACTAAGTGGTTTAATTTTCGGAAGTATTTTTGCACCAATACGCTCTATTCTGCTTCCAATGGGAATTTTATGTATTGGAGTCTTATTGGGAATGGGTGCATTTTTCCTGTTGGATCGAATACAATTGCAAGAGGTAGGAAAACAACTCTGTCAAAAAACCGCTATCGTCTTGTATATTCTGGGAAGCATCCTCTTTGTTGTTGGTATTTTTCTATTTAGTCTTCCTTCAGAGGGTATGGGCCCAATAGTTTTTTTGCTTATTATACTATTTTCCTATATACCTTTAGCAGTGGCAGTTGTATTGAGTTATCTGGCTACAATAAACGGCATATTTCTCGTGGGAAATATTTTTATATTGATAAGCCCTTTTTTTCTATATCTATTTGTATTAGGTCATTAATTACGCCCGATATTCAGAAAAGCTAAGAGTAGAAAAAATAATGTTTACATAACTATCTTTGTTTGAAAAGCCTAATGTTATAGATGATTAAGCGCCTTTTGTTGCTCTTGGAGAGCCCGACGTGTGCCAGACACCAATGGCATTTAAAAAGATTTTTCACTAAATTTATCTATCGATTTTTTCTCTATAGACGGTGCCGAAAGGAATATTTCTTGATATTCGAAGAAAGATCTAAGGATACATTTGATCGATTATTCAAAGGAAAAGCTAGTCTCACGGAAGAAGGGAAGCTTTGTCTTGAAAGAATTGATGAACTTTATTTTTCTTTAACTGAAATAAAAAAAGTTATTAATATTTGTACAGATCACGAAATTGCTATTTTTCATTTAGGAGTATATAACTCTCCTAACCCCACTATGTGCTGCGATGATGTTGGGGTTTGTGAAGAATTTTACTGTTCTTTTGAATGTTGGAAAGAAACGTATAATCGTTGTAACTCTTATTTTTTAAAGTATTTATCAGATAATACTAATCATTTAAATTCTTTTACTTATCATCCTTATTTAATTGATGAGGATGACTGGCTTAATTTTAAAAGAAGGTACTATAAGGCTAGGAAAAAGCAAGCAAAGTCCCGGCATAAAGTAAAAAAGAAGACAAAATAAAGGTAGTGGGTAGTATGCCAGATATGTTTAAAGGCGGATTTAAGCGCCAGACGTGATTTTAGCTAATAAATTTCCCTAGAAAAGGGAAAAAGTAACATCCAAAAAAATTCACTTGCTGAACTGATAAAATCAATGGTCTATCAAAATCTGGATAAATCTATAATTAAGATAGAAAATAAAATTATGATAATAAAAAAAATCAGAGATCAGCTTGCCAAGGAAAAAGATAGAAAACTAGCTATGGTCGGATTCCCCTTCGATAAAAACTCGTCTTTTTTGTTCGGGGCAGCCAAGGCTCCCGATTTCATAAGGCAAGCTTTTCAATCTGACTCGTCGAACCAGTGGAGTGAAACAGGGATCAATTTAGAAAATACGATGGCGGACTTAGGGAATATTCAAGTCGCCGAAAATTATTTTGCCAAAATTGAGAGCACTATTGAGGAAATACTGAATCAAGGACAAACACCTATCTCTTTAGGCGGAGATCATTCTATTACCTATCCCATTATCAAAGCCTTCAGGAAAAAATTTTCGTCTTTTGCGATACTGCAATTTGATGCTCACCCTGATCTTTATGATAGTTTGGATGGCAATCGTCACTCTCACGCTTGTCCCTTTGCACGCATCATGGAAAATAAACTCGCCCATAAATTAGTGCAAGTAGGCATTCGGACAATGAATGGTCACCAAAGAGAGCAGGCCCTAAAGTTCGGCGTTGAAGTTATAGAGATGCACAAAGAAAGAAAATCCATTTTGGAGTTTGACACCCCCCTCTACATATCATTCGATATGGATGTACTAGATCCTGCCTTTGCCCCCGGAGTTTCGCACCATGAGCCAGGAGGCTTTTCCACCAGAGAGATTATCTCTCTCATTCAAAGCATCAAAGCCCCTCAAGTCATAGGTTTTGATATTGTAGAACTCAACCCTACCCGAGATCCCCTTGGAATTACAGCTATGGCCGCCGCCAAAGTACTCAAAGAGCTAGCCGCTAAAGCACTTCCAGAAAATGCCAAAAATTAAAGGTTTGTGTGATCGTTATACATCATTACGTCAGGTTATCGAATACGTAGGAAACCCCGATGTTATCGGGGCCTGAGATATTACATCCCTCCGGGATACCAATTGCGCATTAAGGTGGGTTAGTTTTACTCTAAGCAAATATTATTTGCATTGGGTTTTAGTGGTATTAATCGTATCCAGAAATATTTTATTATCGCGGATATTGTTACGTCAGATTTCCCTTGGCGTATATACCATTTACGTGATTATCAAACAATCACGTAAATGGTATATACGCCAAGGGAAATCTAATGTACCGCAATTATTCCACTCTAACCTAACATAAATGGTATTTGCTTAGAATAAAACTAACCTATCTCAACGCACAATTGGTATCCCGATAGGGATGTAATATGTTAGGCCTCGATAACATCGGGGTTTCCAGCGCATTCGATTACCTAACGTAATGATATCAATGACTACACTCCAAATTTTCAGAAGCAAGCACATCCTCTGTGTGACAGGAGCAGCCTACAAAATACCCAATTTCTGAAACTTGTACTGAGGAAGAATTTTCTTGAGGTTGTGGTTTCCCAAATGCTCTCCGACGACTTCGGCGATGACGTCTCGGAAATCTCTGGTGTGCTTTAAGTCTCGTTTTTGATGGAGTTGTTCGGGAGATAGTCCGGGCCACTGTGCGATAACGGGGGAGTTTTTTTTCTCGGTGAGGGAGCCTCCTACCATGAACATACAGTTTCCCCAGCCATGATCGGTTCCTCCAGATCCATTTTGGCGGGCGGTGCGTCCGAAGTCGCTTAGGGTTAGAACGAGGACGTCTTTGAGTTTATCTCCTAGGTCTTGGGTGAAGCTGGCGATGGCTTCGGCTAGTCCTTGGGTTAGGTTGCCATACGGGCCACCGGCATTTCCTTGGTTGCGGTGGGTGTCCCAGCCTCCATAATCTACTTCGACGACTTCGACTCCGATGTCTGCCTTGATTAATCGGGCTGCTTCGGAGAGTTTGTTTGCGAGAGGGGTTTGCGGATAGCTTGCTTTCGCTGTGTAGGGTTGTTCGGCTACTTTGTTTAGAATTTTTAGGATTTCGAGGGTGTTTTCTCCTGCTTGGGAGAGGAGATTTTCGGCTTCTTCTTTTTTACTAAAGTCGGCGTAGGCATTTTCTAGAGCAGCGGCCATGTCGTTGCCATTTTGTAGCGTGGGGACTGTGAGGTCCTGCAGTCCTCTAATGGCGTAGGCGGAGGCTTCTCCTTGGAGAATTCGTGGTAAGTTGTCACTCAGTGCAATCGCACGGACAGGGCCGTGTCCTTGGGAGGTCATTAAATGGCGGTTGAGCCAACCGTCAGAGTAAATTGTGTTTCCGATAAGTCCGGTTTCCCAGACGTCTTGTTCGGCAAAGTGAGAGCGGGTGTTTTGGCTGTAGCCTACGGCATGGAGTGCGAGAGCGTCTTGGGAGTCGAAGAGAGGCTTGAGAGCTTGAGCCCTAGGGTGAAGGCCGAAGAAGCCATCTAAATCAATAGCTCCGTTGTTTTTTCCAGGAGGAGCAATGGCGATGTTTTTTCGGAGTTGATAGTACCAAGGATCTTGGTAAGGTACAATCATATTGAGTCCATCTAAACCTCCTCGTAAGAAAATTACGACAAGGGTTTTTTTGGGAGTAACCTTCTCTTCGGCAAAAAGAAGAGAAGGAGCTAATCCGCAATAAAGAGAAAAAGTACCCGCAGATTTCAAAAAGAAACGTCGGCTTATTTTCATAAGAAACTCCTTTAGGAGACTGGTTAGGTGCTTGGAAAGAAATAATCTCTCTAGTTGCGCAGCAGATTTTGTTTGCTAGCAAGGCGCTTTCGATGGCGCATAGTTTTTTTCTGTAACAAAGAAGCAACGCAGCTAGCAAACAAAAGATCAAGCAAATAGGGAGATTATTTCTTTCCAAGTGCCTTAGTGCTTTTCTTATCTTAAGTTTATCTCAGGAAGTTTGGCAATGAAGTTAACTGCTTGCCAAATTTCGTTATGTTTATTTAATTTGAGTTTTTGAATAAAATCATTGGCTATTTTGTTGGATTTTTCAGAAAGCAATTTTCCGCTTAATTGTACAGCCACTAAATCAATAATGTTTTGTCTCCAAGCTTCTACTCTTACTGGAGGGGGAAGCCGCCAAGGCCACGGAATTAAATGAAGTAGGGAATGTTGAAAGCGATCAATAAACTTCCACTTTTGGAGCATGATATTTGAATTAGCATAGGCGGCGTCGTTTTCCGGATAGCCATCGGGAGTGGCGCAGTCAAATAGACCAAAGCCACTATCCTGAAGACATTTATAGACCGACCAAGTGGGACGGCGTACAAGGTTACGACTCATTCGAACAGAAAAATCTAGAGGTGAAGTGATACGGTCACTCTTTAAAGCATGTTCCCAAAACTCAGGTTGCTCAATCAAAAAGAAAAAGAGCTCAGAAAACTTTCCCCCATTTTTTATAAAAGCAGACATGGTTTTTTTTAGTAAAGCTTCGGGAACAGGATTACTGACATAGTGCTGAAGAAACTTTTTACAGAGATGCTCGATAGTTTTAGGATGAGAGGCTAATATATCCAAAGCTAAGCGGATTCTTTGTGAACGTTTTTCGAGGGCTACCGCCGGAAAAGGAAAGCCTAGGAATTGCAGATCTTTTCCGCTATTGAGACGAGGAACAAAGGTGAATGAATAATCAATCGGCCACTCTCCTGTTTCAGCATCTGCCACTTCTGCCACTGTCCAGCCGGTTAAAAGATGAGCCAGTTGAGTGACATCTTCCTGTGTGTAGCCTCCTTCAATACCTAAAGTGTGCAGTTCCATTAACTCTCGGGCGTAATTTTCATTGATGCTATCGATGAAACTTCGATTTTGATCGAGATAGATAAGCATGGCCGGACTTGTTGCCGAAATCCAGAGAAGCTCCTGAAAAGAAGAAGGGCCTTTTTCATAGAACTTGATATGCTCGCGCCATTTGGCTTTCGCTCCGCTTTTACGAATCCAAGTTGAAAAATGATTTTCAATCCAAAGAAGAAAACGGCCTTGGACAGGATAAGAGCTAAAGAGTGTTTGGTATAAAGCACGGTTTTGTACATTATGAAGACTGGTTTGAGAGTAGTGGAACTCCGTCATCTTACGCAAGGCTATTTCCGCTGGATTATTCAAAGGGGAAGCCAGTTGTTTTTTCAGCCAAGTCATCTCTCCTTCGAGAAGAATGTCTGCTAAAACGTCTTTTTCTGGCCCAAAAGCCAAGCGATTGGTGAGAGCCACTGCCCGATAGTACGGGTTTTTTTCTTTTGCTAAACTAGGGTCGACAAAAAAAACAATTTCTCGTGATTCTCCTACATTGCCAATAGCATCAAATACCTTCACCGACAGGGTGTGTCCTCCCGGAGAAAGTTGCCGAAGAATAAGGGGAGCAATCAAACGACCACTACTTGCTGAGGGAACCATTTGAACCCCAAAGGGTTTTCCATCCACAATCAACTCTCCTCGGTGGATCTTATGGTTATCAAAAACTTTGGCTACCACTAAACTTAAGTCGCAGGCCTTGTGCTCTTCTGGGGGGTAATTGAGAATTACTTGAGGAGGAATTTGATCTAGATGAGGAGCTGATATTACCTCTTCTCCTCTCCACCAATTTTCATCCAAATAAATGAATTGGGAAGGAGTTGCTACCTGGAAGTCTTGGAGAACAGCCTGTGCTTGGATTTCATTTTTTCCTGGCCTAAGCCAGACAGGGGGGAGAGAAAATTTTATTTTTTCTCCTTCTCCTTGGGCGACAGATTTTCCATTGACTAAGAGATGAACGAGGGGTTTATGAGGGATCTTTTTAGGGAAGCGACAGATTACCCCCACTTCCAATGTACCGTTTACTTGAAAATTATGCCAGAGGCGCTCAAAAGTTACCTCTAAAATGCCTCCTGAATTTTTATCTTCCATCATAGCCATCATAGACATCATCATCGCTTCTGAATTATCTTCAGAGGAAGAAGCTTTTTTTTCTAAAGTAGAAATAGGAGCTAACTCGTAACTATCTAAAAAGAGGTTCCTGTCTCCCAAATGGGGAATGAAAAGATCATTAATAAAACCTAACTTCAAAGTATGCTCACCCGTGGGCAGAAAAAAAGGTTTTCCTAAGGCTACTCTATGCCAGGAGCGTTGGACTAGACGACCTACCGTTTCGGGTATTCTATTTTCATTGAGATACAAACCTACGCTAGGATAAGCGCCTGCCACTTGATTTCCTTGTCCTCTTAGCATAAGCTGATAAAAGCCAGGGGAATTTATAGAAAGAGGTGTTTTCCAGGGAGGCTGAGCAGATTTGCATATGACAAAACGTTTTCCGGAAGCTTTTGGGTGGAAGCCTGAGAAAATACGAGCTCCTTTCTCGGGAGGTGATTTAGGAAGAGAGTCTTCGCACTCTCCCTTGAAAATTTTTTCTTCGGAAGGTTTATGAATGTAAACCTCACGAGTAGAGCTGTAGACATTACCTTCCTTTGTTTTACAAAAGGCAACTAAGAGATTTTTTCCAAGAGAGAGCTCGAAGCTATCAAAGCTATAGCTATAGTTAAAATCTGGTGGATTTTGCTTTTGCCAGATTCTGTTGGCGATTTGAGTCTGTTTTCCCAATCGTACTTGAACAGAGTTTCTGAGTTCTTCATTGCGACCTTGAGGAGCATGAATTTCTACTCCGACTTGGAATCTTCCCCAAAGCCTAGCTCCTTCAACAGGGGAAACAATACGTAATTGTAAATTACTTTGATTTTCCTTTTTCGGGTGAACTAAAACTCCTATTCTTTCTTTTCCTAAGGTGATAATGCTTTGGCCTCTCTTTAATCCCAAAACCTGTATAAACCCAAGAGAGTTGCTTTTTTCGTCCCGAAGAACTTGGAGAATTTTTGCTACATGAGGAGATTTAGAGGCAGCCTGAGCTTTTTTGTCCGCTTTTTCGAAATGAAAAGGAGTAGAAATGGTCTCTCCTTCACTAAGCTCTATCACTTCGGTATAAAAAGTGATCTCTGCTCCTGTAAAGGAAGGGAAAAGGCCAAAAAGGAAAAGGAGGGCAATACGAGAAAATGGAAGCATAGTTATTCTCTCTTTGCTTTGAGGTTAAGCAGATAAATTACGGCGTGTCCTAGATGCGGCCAGCCAATATTTCTGCTAAAGGTTTTGTGCTATCAATATTTTCTAAGACAATCTTGAGGGTGCATGTTAAGGGTACGGCCAAAAACATTCCCGCAAAGCCCCAGGCATATCCCCAAAACATAAGAAATACAAGAATTGTCACTGGGTGTAAGCCCAGATTCTCCCCCATTAATTTAGGCTCAATGAAGTTTCCGATAGTAAATTGAACTACTCCTAAAAGAACTAGAATAATCCAAAATGGAGCGCTTGTTCCGAATTGGAGTGCTAAAACAGGAAGAACCATAAGAGTTGCGATAATTGAGCCGATGTTTGGAATAAAATTAAGCAGCACAGTGAGAATAGCAAACATAAAAGCTAACTCTACTCCTGCTATTTGTAGAACCACTCCGGCAATTGCTCCTGTTGTTAGTGAAGTTGCACATTTACAAGCAACATAGCGAGATATTTTTAGCTGAACCTCTTCGATAAGAGGGTTATTTTCTTTTTCTTTAGCTCGTCCTGAGACCATAAAGATAACAAAAATAATGACTAAGAGAGCATTACCGGCAAAGGATACTAGGTAGCTTGTGAGGCTTTTAGCCATAGAAAAAAAAGGTAATTTATTGACATCTTTCTGGAGGGTTTTTTCATCGATGTCAATTTCTAACTTAGCCATGAAGTTATGAGCCCAGTTGATCGACTCCATCATTTTTTCGTTGTATCTATGGGTGCTCTCAAAGAAATTTTCCAAAGAACCCATGATCAAAAGAAAAAGAGTTACCAAAACCAAAATATAAAAAACAGTGATTAATTCAAGAGCGAGAATGCGAGGAAGTTTCCACTTTTTTTGTACCAAGTCAATTCCTGGATAGAGAAGTGTGTATATATAGATAGCAAAAACGAAAGGAATGAGAATAGCTTTCGCTTTAATTACAACAACAGTAATCGCTGTTCCCGCTAAAACCATTAAGCAGAAGTTATTGATTTTTTGATAGCTTTCCAAGTTTTTCATTTTTGAGTTACCTACCAATTAGATATTTTGGCTTTATCTTCACCTAAACTTCAAAATAACTAATGTCGCAAGAAATGACAATGATTTTCTCAACTCTTTAGGTTAATGATAGACTTTTCCCATTAGGCATTTTTATCTATTTTTTAAAAGTTTTGAAATTTAAGTAATTTTGGGGTAGACTATGGAGATCTTTTTATAAAACTTATATTTAAATAAAAATTATCAGTTCTGAAGGAAATAACTATGAAAAGTTGTTTGTTTATCCCACTATTTTTTGTATTTTTGGGAATTATTTTCTTACTGCCCACTTCTCATGCCCTTACTATCATCTCGGATGTGGGGGATAAAGATGGATTCAATGGAAAATATGACCCTAACACTCAGTCTTTTCCATTTGGCTTTGATTTCTCAACGGTCTCGGCAGATGCTCCAGGAGAAGCCGCTTTTACAGATCGACAGAGTTTTAATGGCACATCGGGCATTAGCTATGTCCATAATTTCACCTTACCTCAAAACTTTACAATCACCTCAGTGCAATATGAGATTGCCACCTTTGATAATGCCGGAGGAGTTAATGGTGGTTTTCCTGGTATTAACCATCGTATTTTTTTAGATGGTGGAGAAGTTCGCCGAGGTAATGATCAAATTTTCTTTTTTGATGCAGTCGGTGATTTATTTGAAGGAGCAGACGGTAGCTTTAATGATGGTGCCGCTGAATTTTTTAGCGCAGAGTTATCTAGCGATTTTTTTACGAGTCTACTTGATGGACAAGCTGTTATTGCTTTAAATGGTAGTGGCGGAGGAGACACCATTGCAGTGGATTACTCTAGGCTCATCATCAATGGAACAAGTGCTGTTCCTGAACCAGGAACCTGTTTACTTTTTTTCTTAGCCGCTTGTTTTCACTTTGTAAGAGATAAGAGAAAAAATTAAATTATTGAGCTCCATACACCGAAATTGTTATATATCACAGCCCAGGGGAAAGTGAGCCAAAGGCGAACGATCCCCCTAGCACTTAGCCCTATTTTACTCCCACTTTCTCCACTCCAAAAAAATTCCCACTACTCTTTTCTCCCATTCTTCTCCCAATCTGTAGTAAGCTTTGACCAGGAATAGCGAAGTAAACAAACTTCTTCTTCTCTTCACTAGGATCATAAGTTATAGATTAAAAAAAGAGCTTTTTTATCGAGTTGACAAGTCATGTAGTAGCGGTTAGATTAGAGCGGCATCAGTCAAAACTTAACTATTGACTTCTTTATTTTCTTAATAGAGGATAAGTACTTTTAGAATTTTTGATGAGGAACTCAAAATTGCCAAATGAGCAAGAGAAAATAACAGAAATTTGCCAAGAATGGATAGAGTATTTTAAACCTTATGATGAAGCCCTTTATGAGTTTCTCGGAAGAAATTTTGGGTGGAAGTGAAATATGCGAAAAAAAATTCTTTTTTTATGTACAGGTAATTCTTGTCGAAGCCAAATGGCAGAGGGGTGGGCAAAGAGTTTAATCGAAGATAAGTATGAGATTTACTCGGCGGGGATAAAAACCCACGGATTAAACCCCAAAGCTGTTCTGGTGATGAAAGAAGTGGGAATTGATATATCGACCCATCGCTCGAAGACATTATCAGAGCTCGAGGATATTGATTTTGATATTGTCTTTACAGTTTGTGGCCATGCCGAAGAAACTTGTCCGGCATACTTAAAACAGGCTAAGCGAATACACGTTGGCTTTGATGATCCACCTCAGTTAGAAAAGCTAGCTAAATCAGAAGAAGAGGCTCTCAATCACTACCGGAGAGTGCGAGATGAAATTCAGAGATTTGTTATAACGATAAAAGAAGGTCCAGAATGAAAACAAAAATAGCTCTCGCCTTATTTACAATTCTTCCCATTATCACAGGAATTGCAGAGACCAAAGCTTGTGTCGGCCATTTTTTTAAAGAAAATTGGCCTCCTCATGCTATGTTTCATATGTTTATGGGATTAGGGGGGCTTCTCGCCGCTTACGGATTAATTTTAATTTTGGCCTGGATTCCTCTGCGGAAAGGAGAGCGCTGGGCTTGGTTTGCTCTTAGCTTTATAGTTCTTATGGTGCATGGGGGCCAACTTTTGAGTGACTTTGTCACCGATGGGGGACTGCGCAACCAACAAAGTGTTGTCGCAAGTGGGCCCGTTTTGCTAGGAGTAATTGCGACAATTCTGTTTTTGTATGCTTTTGCTTTAGCTTTGACTTGGAGTACAACAGAAAAAGTTTGAGAGTTTTTTTGGGAACAGTCTATTACTCATTTTTTTCTTTTTCGTTGCTGCCTTTTTTTTCCTTCATTCCTGTGCTAAAAAAGGCATCAAATGCAGTGGCTCCGAAAGCCGATCCATTATAATCTATTGTTGTTTCTTCTTGAGTTTGAGAAAAGGAATACTCTGATGAAGAGGTTTGTTTGCCCATTATTTTTGTCTTTTGGCAGCTGGCCTCTATGATAGTGGCTTGTTCAGGGGAAAAATTTTGAGCAAAATTTGCTTCTTTTTTTTCTCTTGAGATTGCTTCTGATTTGGATTTTTCGTTTTTATCCCCGTCTACTCTCATGGGAATAGTGCTATCTACTCCCATAGGAATGGTTCTATCTACTCCCATGGGAATAGTGCTATCTACTCCCATAGGAATGGTACTGTCTACTCCCATAGGAATGGTACTGTCTACTCCCATAGGAATGGTACTGTCTACTCCCATAGGAATGGTGCCATTTATTGCTACGGGAATGTTCTTTGGTAGAGGGATTTGATTAGAGAAAATCGATTTACCCGCTTGGGTGCCAGAAAAAGTTTCTTGTTTGCCTATGATTACGGAAACGTCCTCTTGCTCAAAAGCAAAGATGGCTTGCTGAAAATTTTCTACTACGGTCAGACCCAGTTCGCGCAGCTTATGCTGGACAATTTTTGCATTGGCACAAATACCTACCTTGACACCTTCTTCTTCTAGAGAAGAAACTTCTTTATGAATTTGATGAGCAATGCCTAAAGTAACATCTTTTATTCCCTCTAAAACAAAGAGAATACGTTGGCTGTTTTTATCTCTCTTCTCTGCTACCAAAGTTTTTACAGAGAAATTCTCAAGAGAATCCACATTAAAAGAAATGGTCTGGATTTTTTTACTCATGGCAACCACTTAATAAAAGTAAAATGAACGAAAAGGCTTTGGAATCACAACAATTCACATTATTATAAAAAATTAATTTGAGTTTGACTAGAGAAAAAGATTGAAATGCTTAGTTCTTTGATGGTTTGAGGGATTTTGCGGGCCGAAAACCTAAATTACTGTACCGGTACTCAGGGTCGAAACGAAAGCGTTTTGCTGAACGGCACCAATCGGAATTATAACTCCAACTTCCGCCTCGCTTGATTCGTCCCATTCCATATCCTGTGTAGGGACTACCATCTTGAGGGGTTTTTTCATAACTACTGTAAACATCCTCGCACCACTCCCAGACATTGCCATGCATATCATATAAGCCATATAAGTTTGGTTTTTTCTTCCCTACAGGGTGGCTGCTGTTACCAGAGTTTTTGTTGCACCATCCATACTCTACAAATTTTGTATTATCATCCCCGAAGCAGAATTTGCCTTTATTTCCTCCTCGGCAAGCGTATTCCCATTCCGCTTCGCTAGGAAGTCTCAATCCTAGTTTTCGGCAAAATTTTTGAGAGTCTTCCCAATTTACTTTTTCCACAGGATACCAATCCCCTTTTTTGAAACCTGCGGGGTTGTTGCCCATCACAGATCTCCACTGTCCTTGAGTAACTTCATATTTTGCCAGTAAAAAATCTTGCACTCTTACTTTATGCATAGGCTTTTCGTCAAAGTATTCTTCGCTCCCCATTGAGTATTCACGACCTTTGACCAAAACAAACTCGATGCCTGTCTTTGTCTGCTGGTACTCGTCTACATAATTCTTGGCTCGAGATTCTTTAAAGACACGGCGCCCAAGATATTTAAACCCTTCTATTTTGGCCACTTTTCCTAATGCCCGCCAATATTTTATAGCCTTTCTTCTTAAGAGATTATCTTTTTTACTGTGAGGGTTATCAGTTTTGTATTTGAGAAGATAGCTTTTCCAGTCGTTTCTCAGGATATTGTCTTTTTTTTCTAGTTTTTCATATTCTTCGCTCATTTGGATAAGGATATTTTCCCACTTTTTCTTTTCAGCTTTTTCTTCTTTGTCTAAAATCTCTTCTTCTTTGCTGACATTTTTTTCTTCCTTGGTCGAGATTTTTTCTTCTTGAGCTAAACGCTCTTTTTCTTGGAGTTTCTCGATTTCCTTTTTGGCAGCACTTCTTGTTTCTTGGTCTAAGTAATCTTTGTGCTTTAAGAGGAACTCTTTCCAGGCAACGAGTTTTTTCTCGAAAGACTTCGGTTCTGTAAGAATTTGCTCGAAACGTAACTTCATGGCATTGACTTGTTGTGCTTTGTGCTGGGCTTCCTTGTCTTTACGGATTAATTCTTGGGCTCGTAAAGTGACTTGGCGTTCGATAACTTTTGCTCGTATCTGATTGTCTTCTTCGCTCAAGCCGTAGTCTCTCTCAAATTTCTGTAAAAAATCTTGCCAAAAATAAAGCTCTTGCTCTGGTTTGACTCTACTTGATCTAATTTCATCAAAACTCTGCTTCATTTCCCCAAGATACTCTTTTACTTTTATCTCATAGTTTCGGTTTTTTTGACTACCAAACCACAGTAGTAACCCCACAAAAACTGGTACCAGAATAAGTAGAGTAAGCCTTAGGAAATAGTTTCTTTTCTCTTTTTTCTTTCTCTGCTCTCTTTTATTTTTTTCTTCTCCGTGGAGAACAACCTGATGTTCTTGAGTTACTTGGTGAAGTCTCTCCAGCTCCAGTTGTTTCTTCTTGTACTCGTGCTCTTGTTTTTTTCTTTCAATTTCCCAGTTCTCTTGCTCTTCTTTTATCGCATGTAGACGTCGAGTGACTTGTCGTTTTTCAGCCAGAACAACCTTATGTTCTTGGGTTGCTTGGTGGAGTTTCTCTAGCTCTAGTTGTTTTTTCTTGAACTCATGCTCTTGTTTTTTTCTTTCGATTTCCCACTTGACTTGTTCTCTTTGAATGGCATACAAGCGCCGAGATGTTTCTTTTTCTTGCTCTCGTTTTTTTCGAAAAATTTCTTCTTGCTTTTTGTGCTCTAACTCGATTCTTTCTTGTTCTGTTTTGAGGGCAACTTGCTCTTCTTCAAGCTTGCGCTTTTGCTCAGCAATTTCTTCCCACTCTTTTCCTTGTTGATCTATGGTCAGCCCACTTAAACGCCCAAATAGGATAGCACAATCTCTTGCGCTTGGCCTTGCACTGGGGGATTTATTAAGGCAAGCTTCGATTAAAGAGTAAGCCTCATCGTCTAATCCTATACCTGGGACATCGTGGAGAGAAACAGGATTATCGGAAACAATGGTTTTCATCAATTGAAAAGGAGTTTCCCCAGCAAAGGGTAAGCGGGCACTGACGACTTGGTAGAGAATGACTCCTAAAGACCAGACATCGGTTGCCGGATAAGCTTTTCCATCAAAAGCTTCTGGAGCAGCATAGGCGGGAGTGTATCCGAACTGAAGAGACTGCAAAGATTGGGTTTGGGCAACAAGCTGAGAAGTACCAAAATCAGAGATTTTTAGATTCCCATTGTGAAGGAGTATATTGCCTGGCTTTAAGTCACGGTGAACTAAATTACGAGGTTCTAAGCTATGAGCTATATCTAAAGCAAAAGATATCTGGTAAGCCCATTTATAGATAGTTTCCGCATCGTAAAAAAGAGACATTCTTTGGGTAAGTGAGCCGCCGTTGCAATACTCTAGTACAATGTAAGGAAAACTGATACTATGGTCAAGAACGGAAACTACGGAAGGGCAGGTGGAGAGGCTACCTGTCAAAAACGCCTCTTTGGAGAAGAGTTCTCCGATATTTAGACGGGCCCACAAAATAGCCTCTTCTCTTTGTTCAGGCCTTTGAGCAGACTGGGCATAGTGAAGAAGTAAATTTTCTGTGGGAGCTTTTAGGGCGACTAATCTATCTTTTTTGCCTTCTGGATTTTTGCTTGTGTCAAAAGCGATGTAGACACGTCCAAAAGCTCCTTCTCCAATGACTTTAAGGATGCCATAAGAGCCTACTAGGCGAAAACGAGAGGAAACTGATTGTTTGTCTGCTACTTCTTCGCTCCAACAGAGGAGAGATTTGTCTATATCACCTGAAGCTAAGCGAGCAAAAATTTCTCTAGTATCTAGGCGAAGACCGTTCCCTAAGTGCCACTCTTGCCCTTCCAGGGACAGCTCTATCATTTAGCTATGCTCCTTCTAACTTTGGCACTCTTGTGCCCAACCCTTTTATTCCCATGAGGAAATGTATTATATAAAGGTCAAGCTATCTATTCAACTGATTATTCTGAAGCCATAGTATTTGATAGAACAACATGATAGAATAACATGGTCTAAAGTGATGGAGATGATAATATCTGAAGAGCCTAACGTCGGAATTTTGAAGGATCAGCTCCGTCGTATTTCCAGATGTGCCTTTCGTTCATTAAAAAAAAGTACATATAGCCTTCAAAACCTACCCGCATTTTGCGATGATCGAGTTCTTGCGCTCTGACTTTGTCATAGCGCAAGCTTTTTTTCTCTAACATTTTTTTCATAATAGAGGTAAGAGCGCTTTTTTCAAAATTAATCTCAGACTTTGAGGCTCCTCTAAATTTTTGACTCAACTCTCTCTCTATCGCTCTTGTATCATTTCGTTGAACTAGCTGGACAAATTGCCAAAATGCTTTGCGCGCATCTTGGATATGAGGAGCCTCAAAGTTTTTTCTCTCATTTTCTCGAGGACGTTCATTCTCAAATCGCCGAGGATTTTCTGGCTCTTTATCCTGTCCGAAGCGTTCTTTAAAGCGCTCCTTTAGGCGTTCCTTGACCCCAAAACGCTCTGGCTCTTTATCTTCTTTCTGAGTAATCTCTACTTTTTCTTCCTTGGATGGAGTTTTCTCGATTACGGGCTTAGAGGGCTGAGTTTTTTCTAAATAATCTAGTTGAACCAAGGCTTTAGCTCGGAAGTTTCCTTTCGCTGAAATTTCTAAGTATCGCTTTGCTCCATCCCACTCTTTATGATAGAGCATAAAACGGCCTAGATAAAACATTGCTTCTGAATTAAATTTAGTTTTCATAAATTTATAGATGGTGGTTGCACTTAGATCCCGATAGGGAATTTGCTTATCATAATCTCGATAGCTTTTCACGAAAAAGCCTTTTTTGCCTACTTTTTCAACTGCTCCCACTACTTCCATTGCGTCGATTAAAACAAAACTTGTCCATACTTTACGTTTTTTCAGATCTAGCCAAGCTTTCGGAATGTAGCGAGCAAAGATTTGTTGATAAAAAGACACTTCTTTTAGATATTCCTCTATAGTTGTGCTAGCTTCTTTTTTTAAAGAGAGGCTCACGGGTAAAGCTTTGAGCTTTTCTCTCCATTGATCCAATTTTCTTTTGGCTTCTTCTAGGGAGCGTTCTTGGATAAGATCAGGGTATTCTTTCTCGGAGAAAACTTGCCATTTTTGCAAAAAAGCTTGCCAACCATAAACCTCTTCTTTAAACCCAACTATCTCATTATGTATTTGAGCAATGTCAAGATTCTCTTGGTTGACTTCCTCTAATGTCTTTTGTTTTTGCCAAACGGGGTCACTTTTTAAGAGAGTGGTAAATTGAGTAAAATTTCCTTTCTCAAAGTTTTCTTTCAACTGGAATCGAAGTTGATCTAAAGTTTTTTGAATATTTTCTTCCAATTGTTTTTGTTGTTTACTAGCTTCCTCTTGCCAAGAAGTTCCCGAATATTTTTGTTGGAAGTCAGCGAACAATGCCCATTTTTCTAAATCAGAACGAGAGGGGATGTTTATTGCTTGAAAAGTTTGAGAAATAAGTTCTTCTTGTTTCTTTTTTTCTTTTTGCGCTTGAATTAGGGCAATCTCTTCTGCTTTTTCTTCTGGAGAAATGGTTTCTTCAAGAGTTTTGTCTTTTGTCTGCTCTGTTGATGTCTCCAATGATTTTTTTTCACTAGATAAACTCGCGGTTTCTTGAGCTAAAGACTTTTCTTCAGAGTTTTCTTTTTTAGAGGGATAAAAAATCAAACAAGCAACAATAAAGCCAAGAGCGAGCATGGCCCAGGAAGGGATTCTTTTCTTCGAAGGAACAGCAGTTGTTTTACGAGAAGAGGCCGACCGGATTTGAGTTACCTGGGGTTGGGTAGGCTTTCGTTTACGCTGAATAGTTGCCGAAGGAGAATTTTTTGCTGCTTGCGGGGCAGAAGATTCATATATTGTTTGCGCTTCAGGAGAATATGCTTTATTTTGAATGGTTTCCAATTGAGAATTATCTTTTGAAGAAGATATCCCTTGGTGAGTATTATAGTTAATGGTCTCTTGGTGAGAAATTTCTTTTTCATGATCCTTTGGCTGAGACAAAGCACCTTTAGCCGTGCCGTAGTTGATTGTTTGGTCTTGGGAAACATTTCTATCCGATAAAATAGTCTTGTGAAGAGCAGGGGTATCTTCAACCATGTAGCCAAATTGCTCAGGAGATAGACGAACAATTTTTCCATCCTGAAATTTTTCGATTTCTGATCTCATTTCCAAAACGGTTTGGTAACGATTTTCTTTCTTTTTGGCTAAGGCTTTCAAACAGATATTGCTTAGAGAAATAGGAATATTAGGGTTGATCTCTTGGGGAGGAGGCACTGGGCTAGTGGCTAACTGTTGCAAGAGAACAAAGATTGTTCCAGAAAAGGGAGGCCTTCCGGTTAGCATTTCGTAAAAAATAGCTCCCAAAGAATAAATGTCACTTCGGTGGTCAACGGGATTATCAGGGTTTCCTTCTGCTTGCTCGGGAGGCATATAAGCGGGTGTTCCCAAGATGGCTCCTGAATGAGAGAGCTTTACACTGTCCTCGGACATTGCTTTAACTAAGCCAAAGTCTGTGATAAAAGGAAGATAACTTTGGTTAAGAAGAATGTTTGCAGGCTTCAAGTCTCGATGAACAAAACCTTTACTATGAGCATACTCCATGGCTTCCAAAATGGGGATCATTAAACTATTAATCTGGGCAAAAGAAAGCTCTTCTTGGTGCTTCTTTAGAAAATCGGCAAAAGAACAACCTTCAATGCAGTCCATCACTAAAAAAAAAGTGCCCTCTAATTCTTCAAAGTTATAGAGAGTTACAATTCCTGGATGAGAAAGTTGGGCGGTGGTTTTTGCTTCGCGAATAAAACGGAGAATAGAAGCCTCGTCGGTAGATTGAGAAGCCAGCACTTTCAAGGCCACCACTCTATCCAAACTAGTATCGAGAGCTTTAAAAACCGTCCCCATTCCTCCTTGCCCTAGTTTAGACAAAATTTTATATCGGCCGATCTTGCCTTCTTGCCGAATTTTCAGATAAAGCATATCATTCATAGAATTTCTCACTTTGACACTAAAGCTCTACTATTCAAGCTCAACAAACTCACTAATCATCTAAGCAATTATAACACACAGGGAAAAAAGTTCCGATATTTTTTTTGGGATAACTCTTCTTTCTTAGTGGGATAACCCTTCTTTCTTAGAAAGAGAAATACATTACATCTCTATTGTTAGTACGAATTTTTATTGCTAGAAAATCAAAAAAAAACTACAATCTCTCTCTCAATAGTGACACAAGCGATAGAGAGACAAACGATAGAGAGACAAGCGATAGAGACACAAGATAAGACAAGTGACTATTTAGGGAAGGAAAAAGATGAGAAAGCTTTGCTACTGGATTTCTAAACTGGAAAATAAGCGAATTTTTAAGATTTCGCTTCTAAGTCAGAATAATATTGATATTTTTACTATTCTAATTATTTTTAGTGCTCTTTTAATGGGCTATGAAATTGCCTCTCCTCACCCTTTTTTGGATGATATTCAAAGAGTAATACTCTTCCTGTTTTTAATAGAGATTTTCCTTCGGATGGCTGTGGCCTATCACCATAACTATCTCTCTCGTCATATGAAAGATGGCTGGACCATTTTTGATATTATTGTTGTGGGATCAGGTTTTATCCCTAGTTCTTTTCGCAAAGTCAGTAACGTATTGAGAGTGCTACGAGTTTTTCGAATTCTTCGCTTAGTACGAGCCTTTCCTGACATTAAGCTAATTGTTTCCATTATCCTCAAGGCAATCCCTCGGATGAGTGCGATCGGGGCTCTTTTACTTATTTTAATTTATATATATGCCATTATAGGGATAGAACTCTTCGGCAGTCAACAAGTCCAATTTTCCAACTTTAAGCAAGCTTTCATCACTCTTTTTACAGAGTTAACAGGAGAAACTTGGCCTGAAATGAGAAATATCGGAGTTCGGCATTTTGGTTACTGGACGCCTACTCTCTACCATGTTAGCTGGATTATCATCTCTTCTATTTTGATGTTTAATCTCTTCATTGGGGTAATTATCGATACCTTCTCTAGTTTGCGAGAAACGGAACTGAAAAGGAAAAAGTTTCGCCAACTAGATATTCCAGAAGAATACACTTTAATCTTGGGATGGAATGATAACATTTCTTTTATTCTGAAGAATTTAATCCAAGCGCACGACTCTCTATCTCATAGTACAATTGTCGTTTTAGCTCCGAGAAAAATGAAAGACATGGAGGAGTATGTCGAATACTCCCTTTACTCTAAATTAGTGGAAGAACAAAGGCAGCATGAACTCATCTTACGAGAAGGAAATTTTAGCAACGCCCATGACCTTTCTCTTGTCATAAACGAGAACTGTTGCTCGGTAATTATCCTACCAGAAACCTCTCTTATTCGGGATCAAAAGCAACGTAAAATTCATGATCTCAAAGTAATTAGTATAATCACCAATCTATCAGGGGTTATTCATCATAAGCAATTGCCTGCTCCTCATATCATTACGGCTTACTATGATGAGTCTATCAAAAGTTATCTTCCAGAAGATCAAAAAATCATTTCTTCGGAAAAAATTACTTGGCTGAATCCTGTTCGCTTAACGGGTAAAGTGCTGGCTCAATACTCCTTCTCCCAAAGTGCTTCTTTAGTTATTGAAAAACTTTTTTCTTATAGCGATTGTGAGCTTTATCAAAAGCAAGTTTCTCGAAAAAGAAATGAAAATACAATCCCTCAGGCCTTGGGTAAAAAGATTTCTGAACTACGAGGTTCTTTTCATCCTGCTATTTTACTCGGATGGATCACAAAGAACGAAGAAATTCATTTTTCTTGCTCAACATCTTTGGACTATCAGCTGCAGGAAGGAGATCGACTCTTTTTTATAGCCGACGACAAATGTAATATTAAATACCACCGCTGGCAAAAGAAATTAGCAAACTCACTTCCGCAAGCCCAAGAAGATATTTCTTCTATAACAAACTCTCGTTCAAGTCAGCATATTCTGGTTATAGGATGGGGATCTATTGTCCGAGAATACCTGAAAATTTTAGAGCAATCCAAGAATGAAATTCAAGTAACATTAGCGACGGATAATGTTTCCCATCATGCAGAGGTGATGGAGTTTTTTGGACAAAGCTCGCTTCCTTTAAGAGAAAATTTAACTTTCACTAATACAACAGAAGCTCTTTCTTTTCTCAATGCAAAAAACTGCGCTCGCTATAGTCATATTATGTTCGTTACTTCAGAAATATTTGATATCGAAACAGAAATCACAGATATATTAGCTGTTCTTAAACTAAGAGAATTGATTAAGAAGGCGAAACTAAAAACGCGTTTGATTATGGAAGTCAACGACGTTGATTTTATTCCCACAGTTTCGATGCTGAACTTAAATGACGTTTTTTGTCCGGACTACTTTTTGATGGGATACTTCTCCATCTTAAGTCAAGATCCTAGTATTCAAAATGTCTATCGTCGGATTAGCGATTGTAACACTCTCCAGATTTCCCTTATCACCCAAGAAAAATATCAGCAATCCTCTCGTCGGATGACTCTCATTGGAATATACAGACATCAACGAGATAGCCAAGGACAACGACTGTTCTTAGCTCCTGATATGCGTATTAGCAAAGCTCTTCAACCAAAGGATCGTCTTATTGCGATTGCTTCTTCTTAGAGGGAAACGAAAAAAATTTCATATTGCATTTTCGCGAAGCATGTCCATTTTCATGAGGATATGCTTCGCGGGAATGACAATTAAGTGACAAAAACTATGATCAAAGCAAAAAAAAATACACTTCTCCTTACTCAACATCCTGAGGAGAGTATTTCTCTTCCTTTGATTTGGAATTCAACTCCCGCTATGCCTCCTTTTCATGGTTTTTTTCTTCCCTCTGAGGATATAAAAGAGCTATTCTTTTGGCTGGAAAAGATTCCTTTCCCTTCTTGGAAAAATGTTCTTCTTAGTGCTAACGAAAAGGGATTAGTCGTTTTCCTAAAAGAGGGGGATTTTTATGAGAACTCTTTTTCTTTTCCTCTGAAAAGAAGTTCCCAATATCCCTTTTTTTTTCATGTGGCCTGGGGAAAATTACAGTCAGGGGTCGATCTTACTCTTACTCAAGAGAAAAAAGAGTATTTTCTAGCTCTCTTAGACCAAGGAGAGGTTCGTTTTTACTCTATCAAAGAGAGTGAATGCCTCACTTTGTCTAGTCTTCTGGTAAAAGAAAACTTTTCCTCAGAAAACTTTACTCCTTCTGAACAAAATGAGCAGAATGAGCAAAATGAACAAAGTTTTTCGGGAGAAGAAAAACCTCTCAAAGAATTTCCTCTATTCAAACAGGAAGCCCTTCCTTTAGCCTTGAGTTTTTCGATTCATCCTTCTCCTCACGAAAAAAAGAGTTTCCTCCATCGTTGGCGATTAAAATCAGATTTGCCTAGCCAAGTGGATTGGAAAAACTTTAGAGAATGTTCTTCTGAGTCTTTGTCTGGGAAAGATAAAGTTATCCAAGGTATTACTGGTTTTCTGAAAAGACAGAACCAAAAATTCTCGAAAAAAAAGAAGAAATTTTTCTCTAAAAAAAGAGCTTTGCCCAAGAGCAATTTTGTTCGCCAATCCCTTTGGAATTCTTTATCTTTTTTTAATTTCTTTTTTTTAAGAGTTTTCTCTCAACAGGCTGCGATGGTAGAACGTTTGATTCGTGAATTTGAAAAAGGTAATACAGAGCTTGCTCTACGCCATTCAATTGCTTTAAGAGAAAAGGAAGTCTCTCAGAAGAAAGACTCGGGAACTCATTTATCCCCCAAAAAAACAAAAAGAGAAACAAAATTCTCTCTGGGGGACCTCCAAATGGAAAGCAACCTAGCCGAGCTAACTCCTCAAATGGGATTAGATGAAAATCTCTTTGAACGGCTTACGTTGTGCTACAACAATGCCGCCGAAGACTTAATCCAAGAAGAAAAATACCAAGAAGCAGCCTTTGTCTATGCTCATTTACTTCAGGATTACTCCACGGCTATTTCTGTTTTAGAAAAAGTTCAACTCTATTTAGAAGCAGCGAGTTTAGCCCAACAAAAGTTACTTGATAATACCCTTGCGGCTGAAATTCTAGAGCGAGGAGGATATCATTTAGAAGCAGGTGAAATCTACGAACAAGAAAACCACTTTTCTCAAGCGATGGAACTATATGAAAAGCATGGCTTTTTAGCAAAGGTAGATTCTTGCTTGAATCGGTGGGTAGAATTTTTATATCGAGGAGGAATGCGAGTAGAGGCAGGGGATATTCTTTTCCAGTATGGAGAAAGAGAAAAAGCATTACGACTTTACTATGCCGAAATGAACACTCCTTTTAGCGATCAAAAAGGGAAAGCAGCAGTTCGTCGTATGTCCATTCTTCTGGAAAACTCTCCTCAAAATGGGGAGGAATATTTTCAGGAGAGTTTTCAATGTTTAAACAAAGAAAAAAAAGAAGCCTTTTATCTTTACCGCTCAAACTGGATTATTTTTTTTCAAGACCTTGAGCAAGAAATGGAGAAAAATAAAAGCTATCCTCTGGATATTTTTATGCGCCAAAAACGAGATATTCTTTTAGGGATACTCGAAGAAGCTTCTCTTAAAGAAGAGAATAACACCCAAGAAGAGATTTTTTCTCTTCTTTGCCATTCTCCTAAGACAATTTCCTCTTTTGACCCTTTTCTCCAACCTGATTTACAAAAAGCTCTTTTTTCTTTAGAGCATAAATCTCCCATCGATTTTTCCCAAAGTAAGCTTACTTTACTAAAAATGCCCCATGGGTTTCTCTTAGGAAAAGAGAAGTGTTGGCTTTTTGTTTCTCATCTGGACGATGCTCGAAAGGAGATACGGCTTTTAGAAGTTTCTTTCTCTATTCGGAAGATTTCTGTGCAAAAATGCAGCTTTTCTTCGATTAGCTCTATTCTAGGGATTATTACAGAAGAAGAGGATTTTATTCTAGCTCATCTCTATGGAGAGAAAATTATCCCGATGAGTAAGATCACTCATCATAACTTCTTAGCGATAGACCACTGCCCTAGTCCCAACGCTTTTTTTCTGAGCACACGCGATAAAAAAATCCTAGAAATAGTTTGGGCGCCTGGGCAACTATCCTCATTGGATGTCAGCACTTTTTCCTACTCTCTCTTTTTCTTGTCTTACTGGCCAAGAGGAAATATATTATTAGGGCAGGGACATTTTACGCATCTACAGGCCTGGCGGCCTTTTGAAAATATATCTCGAAGAGATAGAGTTATGCGACTAAAACACTTAACCAAAGATTTTCGCTTAGAAGAAAAAAAATTTCCTGATTTAGAGTTTACCTCTTTTTCTTTTTTCGATAATTTTGCTCTTTTTCTCGGCCCAGAAAAAGAACTTCGTCTCTTTCAAGTCGATTTACCGGAAAAGGCCGGACAAATTTTAGTCAATTTTCCGACGGAAAATCTCACTTCTGCCTTGATTTGCGGAAACAAAGAGCACTTATTGGACGAAGGAGAAAAAGAAGAAAAAGGGGAAAAATGGGTAATTGCTCTAGGGTATGAAACGGGGAGAATCGTTCTAGGGGAATTTACTTTTAGTTCCAAAAAAGTTTTAAACTTTGAACAGAGCCACTCTCTTAAAACGGGTTTGCGAAGAATAGATGCTTTTACTGTTAAAGAGGAGAACTTGGTGGCTTTAGACCAACGATATAGCTATATTTGTCTAAAATGGAAAGAAGGTCTCCTCTACGATAGAGGAAGCTATGCTTCATTTTTTGCATTCAAAAAATGAACTAGCCAAAGTATAGAAAAGGTCAAAAGGAGAAGGGCAAAAGCATAGGCATGGGCCTGGGAATAATTCAAGGCTTGGACTTCATCATAAATAGCAATAGAAGCGACTTTCGTTTCTCCTGGAATACTTCCTCCAATCATCAGAACAATGCCAAATTCTCCCACGGTATGGGCAAAGCTCAAAACCAAAGCGGTGATCACCGCGGGTTTCATGTTCGGGAGTAAAACGGAGAACAGAGTTTGCCTTTTTGATTTTCCTAAAGTATAAGAGGCTTCTACAAGAGAAACAGGAACACTCTGGAAACCAGATTGCAAGGGATTGACCATAAAGGGCAAACTATATATAAGCGAAGCAAAGACGAGCCCCTCAAAGGTAAAAACCAGCCGAAGAGAAAACCAAGACCATAGCCATTGTCCGAAAAAGCTATTTTGTCCCAAAAAGAGCAAAAGATAGAAACCGATCACAATAGGAGGCAAGACCAAAGGCATTGTGACAATAGATTCAACCAAGGACTTGAAACGCGATGAGGAGAAAGCGAGCCAATAGGCAAGGGGCAGGGATAAAACGAATAAAATCACGGTTGTGACAAAAGCTAACTTAAAGGTTAGCCAAAGGGGAAGCCATTGCATATTGTTCTCTGTTGTTAAGTGGTTACTTTGACTTATTTATAACATTACAATTCTCTCATTTTTCTCTCTTCGCTGCAAAAGTTTTTTAGAACAGGGCCTTTACAAAGGAATATTTAGATGAAAGAAAAAACACAAACGTCACCGTCGAAAGATAAACGATCAAAGCGAACTGTTGAAAAAGATTCTCGATAACTTTCGTAAACGCTATATCGACTCCAAAACGGGACTGATGTTCCAAGCGGTTAGTTGGCACACCGGAGATCCCATCGACAAACCTCGTGGATCTGGTACTACCTTTGGTCTATATTTTTTGAGCTTTGTAGACCCCAAGCTTTCCGCACAATTATACTATGCTGCCAAAAAAGAGTTGGCCGGCTCTCTTATGGGGTTCGGCCTGATGCACGAATACCCCGCCTTATTCTCAGGCGGCTCTGGTGACGTAGATTCTGGACCAGTGATTTTAGGCTACGGTGTTTCACCTACAGGCTTTATGATTGCTGGAGCTCGTATCCATAAAGACAAAAGCTACTTTAAAAAGCTATACCGAACCTCTGTAATATTTGGAGCCCCACGGAGCTCTGGTGATAAGTGGCAATACGTAACTGGCGGTCCCTTGGGCAACGCTATTATGTTTGCAATGTTAACAGCCATTCCAAGTAAGATTAGCACAGTTAAAGAGGTGAAATAATGAGCGACAAAAAGAAGTATCATCCTTATAAAGTATTACTCGCACCGATAGTATTGATTTTAGCACACCTTATACTTTGGCATTGGCTCGATAGCAGCAATGCGTTTGCCGTTTTAACCTCTTCAGGAGAAAATACTCCCATATCCACACTCCTAGCAGCGCTAATTTTTGTTAGTTTAAGATTGTGCCTATATTTAATCGTTCCGGGCATATTAGTGGCAAATATGGGCGGCTGGATTTTTGATCGGTATCAAAAAAGTTAATTTTTGTGATGAATACGACGAGTACGTATGTTTTTCTTTGGGCTTGGTTTTCCTAGGACTTCATCCTAGGCTGGGTTGTGTTGTCCTTTCAGGACAAAGAATTTTTTTTTTGGTATATCTTAAGATGGAGAAAGACAAGGTTGGTTTTGTAGTGTAAATCCTTCCAACTATTCATTGAAAGCTCGGAGTGGTTAAGATTTTAGGTTTTTTATGCCTTTTGCTCGGGGGAAAAATGCACGAAAAATGCACGACGAGGTTGCGAAGAAACATAACAAATTCTTTGTCCTGAAAGGACAACACAACCCAGCCTAGGGCGAAGCCCCATAGCTGTCAACTTAAGCCGCAAGTCCTTGAAGAACCTCATTTTTGTAGCGTATGTTAAACCTGGCTTAGGCGTATATTTCAGCGTGTCCCCCCTCAGAAAAGTACCTCGCTTCTCCCCCAAAGGGGAGATAAGAAAGATTTTATTGCATACGAAAGCAAAATGAAGGCTT
>JAJDCR010000028.1 GCA_029260735.1 Planctomycetota bacterium | reverse complement strand
TTGATGCATGTGTAAAAAGTTTTCTGAGTTTTCTTTTTGCCGCGAATGCGGCAGTGGCACGTAGCCAGGGAATTTATTCCCTGGTGTAAGAGAGTCCAAGAAGAAATGCCCTTTAGTAAAGGGCAATAATTTAGGGATATATCCATTCCAGGGGATAAATCCCCTGTCTACGTGTCTTCGCCTCTCCGAGGCTTAAGATGAAGAGATACTTTTTGCACACGCATCAATTTTTAGTCTTGACACTTTAGAGAAAACTCATAGAAATCTAATAGATCTCTCATAACTAACCCGCACGACAACCGTCTGCGATCAAGTGGGGTGAATAATGGTAATAAACTGATAGCGATTTTTTCCCAAAAACAAATTTTTTACACTTCAGAAAAATTTCTTCTCTTCATCTCCTTCATCTCCTTCATCTCCTTCAGCTAGATCAGTCAAAGATCTCAATAGCTAGCAATGAGATCCCTAGCTCTTTTCAAGCTCTGCAAATTTTTACCAAAAGCGTTGATCGTAACTATAGGAGGATTCTCTGTCGCAGGGCAGTTGTATTTCACGGCAGTGGCCATGGAACCGGCAGGTCCAATATCAATATAAATATTTTTTTCACTACGCTCTTCTAAAAAGTCTAGTGTTTGGGATAACTCTACTGGTTGCCGCACTGTATTCCACAAATACTCTGTATTCACTTCTGCTAGATCACCTCCTAGAACAGGAGAAACAATTCGTGTTGCGGGAGCTGCTATCTTTAACTTTTGGGCAAAATCTTTAAAACGGTTCTTCGCTTCATCAATCAAAGGAGAATGGAAACCTCGGCTTACAGGTAGTTGCTGGAAAGATATGCTTTGTTCCTTAAAAAAAACGGTGACCTCAGCTATATTTTCTTCTGGAACGGTCAGGGTAAAGTTTTTCGGAAAATTCCTCCCGGCAAGCCAAGTGTTGGCAAAAACAGAAGGGTACTTTTCTAGAATATCAGGAGAAGCAAGCACGGCAAAAATAGTGGCCTCAGGAGTATACTTTTCTACCAAAATTCCTTGCTCAATAACAGCTCTTAGCCCATCTTCTAAAGAGAGAGCGCCGCCAATGACATTTGCGACGTACTCTCCTAAGCTATAGCCTAATAGATAGTCCGGAGAAACTCCCCATTTTAAAATCACTTGAGTTAAACTGTAGCCAAACATAAAAATGGCGGGATGAGTGTAGGAAGTAAGAGAAAATCCTTCAAAACGGTTTTCTCTTTCTTGGTAGAGGATTTCTACAATCGAAGTGCCTAGTATCTCCTTTACTACTTTGTCACAATCGTCCATAGACCCACGGAAAGTTTCGTCATTCTCATAAAGCTCCTTTCCCATATGATAGTACTGTGTTCCCTGCCCTGAGAACATAAAGATAATGTTTTTCTCTTGTTTTATAGGGGGCACACTTGTCTCTGAAGATGGTTTATATTCTTTTCTAATTTTGGCCAACAATCCCGTCAAAACTTTTTTCGGACCAACTTCCTCAAACTCTGGTTCAGCCTGCCTTAGTAAATATTCCATCGACTCTTGCCAGCGCACCGAAGCGGTAATTTGTTCTATTAGGTTTTGAGCCGTTTCTTCGTCTTGGTAAGGTTGAGCTGTATAATTGGATATAACGGGAATTTTGAGAGAAGCAAAAGAAAAATTTGCAATAAACCGAGAAAATTTTTCTTTGACCTTTGACATGTAGTTAGAGTGAAATGCCGCACTAACATTGAGGATGACATAACGCCCTCCTGCTTTTTGAAAAACATCTCCAGCAGAGTTGATTTCTTCGGTGCCACCGGCAATGACAATTTGCGTTCGTGTATTGAGGTTGGCCACTTCTAAAGTAGAGAATTCTTGGGCAATGATCTGACGAACTTTATCTGCGGAAAGCCCCACCACCGCAGCCATCGAACTTTGGGAAACCTCTCCCATAAGCTCTCCCCGCTTTTGCACTAATTTTAATCCGGTAATAAAATCAAATGCCCCCGCGGCAAAAAGGGCGTTGTATTCTCCCAAACTATGGCCCGCGACAAAGTCAGGCTTTACACCTTCCTCTTCTATTTTTCGTAAATAACTCAGAGCGTTGACAATATATAAAGCAGGTTGGGTATATTGCGTCTGCCGTAGTTGTTTATCTTTGTCTTCCAGACACAATTCCGATATCGAATAGCCCAGAAGAGAATCCGCTTGCTCTATAAGCTGGGGGAAGGCAGAAAAAAGATCTCGTCCCATCCCAACATGCTGTGAACCTTGCCCAGGGAATACAAATACTTTTGCCATGGTGCTTTTCCTTATATTTTTGAAGAAAAATTAACTTATTCTTTTATTCTGTTTAGACTTATCCGAAATAGTTTCACGAAAATTTTCGACCTGTGCAATTGCCCTCAAATGTGAAAGAAGAAAAAGCTCACGCAAAGACGCAAAGACCGCAAAGAAGAAAAATAAATGGAAGGAAGTTTCATTTTCTTCTTTGCGTCTTTGCGTGAGTCTTGAATTTACCTTAACCGCACAGGTGGAAAATTTTTCCCAAAACTATTATTTTTCTTTTATTCTCTTTTCTAGCTCCAACTTTTGCTTCCCCATTAAATAGGCTTTCAGGGAAGAAACTCGTCTGCCTCTAACAATTTGATAACTTCATCGCTATTGAGTTCTTTTTTCTCTAGCTGCTCTAATAGGCTCATAATTTCGCTATCTTTCTTTGTGAAAACGGGAGTAGAGGGCGGAGTAATCGTTTGCATGGAGCGAAGGCTAAAAGTTTCCATCAGAATTAGGGGGCTTCCTTTTTTATCGGTAATTTGAATATCAAAAGTTGTTGTTGTGGTTTTTGTCTTGTGAACTTGTTTTTTGGTTGCATAAACATAGCATTGTGGGGTAAGGGGGTTAATTAGTTTTAGTTTTTTTAGAGAAAAAGGAAGGCTGGGGTGATTTTCTCCATATTCATGGGTCACAATAGCTCCAATAGTTTGTAAGGCACCGTCCATTAAGGAAGGGTGTAAGACAAAGTCATGGAAGTTTTCATAACAAAATTTAGGTAGTTCCATAAGAGAAAGAGCTGTGCTTTCATTGTAAAATAATTTTTGAATAACTCGAAAGCTTTTCTTATACTGGAATCCTTGTTCGCGAGCAAGGGAGTAATACTCTGCCCCCCCAAGCTCTTTTCGACAGTGTTTTTTGATCTTTTCTAGATCCAAAATTTTTCCATTATTTTTGTTTTGTAAGCTATTTTTGAATATTAATTTACCTTGGCTATGGGAGATCTGTTTTTTGGCATTAGGACTGTATACTTCGTATAGACAGCTATTCTTTTTGTTCGAGGAAAGTCTGACCGATATTTGCTGAGGTTCATTTTCGATTGTTATAGGGTGCGACCAAACGATATTTTGTATTTCTAGAACAGAGTCTTTTCTAGCTTTTTTACCCGAGGAAATTCCCATCTCTAGGTAAACGACGCCAGGGAGAACTTTGGAGTTCTGGATGACATGATCGCGCAAGTAAAATTCATTTCCCCTTAATGTCATTGGAAATTCTAAACTTTCTTTGGGGGAAAGGAAGTTCTTTTTATCGGTAGGAGAAACAGGAAAAGGCCTGTAATCTTTCAGAGTAACCATTACCTGACCTTGGTCATTGATGATATGAACATTAAATTTTTGTGAATCTACTTTTGTGGCGTAGGCGTAGCAGTGTGGGGTTAGAGGATGAAGTATTTCCAGCTCTCTTAGTTGGGATGGGATGTAAAGCTTCCCTCCGCTTTTTTCTTGCCAAAATATAGCTTCAAATGATTGTAAGGCACTCAGCATGAGAGAGGGGTGGAGGATAAATTCATTAAAGCCTTCTTCGCACTCTTTGGGAAGCTCTAAGGCGACGAGGGCTTCCTTATCATTGCTCCATATTTTCTTTATCCCCTGGAGACTTTTTCCCAACTGAGTGCCCTCTTGATTTTGAAACCGATAAAAGTGATCTACCTTTATTTTTTGGAAACAACGATTCTTTATTTCGGAAATATTCAACGGAGGTACAGATTCTTTTTTTGTGGGATCATCCCAAAAAGCTACCTTTCCATGGGCATAAATCGTTCTTTCTTTTTCCTCTTCTCCCCATATTTCATAATGAGCTTCTTCCTTATCAGGAGAAAGTGTAATAGAAACTTCTTTCCCTGATCCGTTGAGAACAATAGGTTGAGCCCATACTACGTTTTTAACCTTTGCGACTTTTCTGTTGGCCGCAACTTGGGCAGCCGCCACAACCATCTCCAAATAAGCAACCCCAGGAAAGACAATATCATTCCCCATGACATGATCTTTTAGAAAAAACTCTTTTCCGCTAAATCGGGTTGTAAATCTTTGCTCCCTAAAATGGGAAGTATTTTGGCCTAATAGAGGATGGAGTTTCGAAGAAATGATTTTTTGGGGTTTTTCCTCTAAACTCTCTAATTTTGTCATCCAGTATCTTTCTTTGGCAAAGGGATATGAAGGCAAAGAAAGGCGTTGAAGTTTTTGCCCCGAATACAGTTTTTCCCAATCAATCTCTACTCCGCTAGTCCATAGTTGGGCGACTTTAGTCCATTTTTTCTTTTTTACAATGGCTTGTAAATATTCCACTCCTTCTTCGTCATCTATTTGGAAAGCTTGCTCGGGCTGTTTTGTTGTCCCTTTAAAAATGTCTTTGCTCTCTTTGTTGTTGATATAGTGTTCTAGTTGAAGAACAAGTTCTTCCTGGTTAGAGACAATGATAGCCAATCTCTCTGCCATAGCTTTTCTTCCTATTTGTAGAGTATAAGCAAGATGAACGATGGGCCTATCAGGGGTTTTCTCTAAATAGCTTTGCAGTGCTCTAACGCGCTCTTTGAGTTGAGGAGGCGTTTCTGCGGAGAGAACAATAAGATGAGATCCTTTTATTTCGATAAGAGTGCTTTCTTCAGCCTCCTCAGTTTCTTCAGTTTCCTTAACTTCTTCAATAAGAAGATGAGCATTAACCCCTCCGTAGCCAAAGGAACTAACCCCTGCCCGCCGAGGAATAGGATAACCTTTACGATCAACTAATTTTTTCCAAGGCTGAGTTTTTTGGACTAAATAAAACGGAGTATTCTCTAACCCAAGATAAGGGTTTACTTTTTCAAAGTGGACTAGCCCAGGCAGCTCTTTATGCTTCATCGCTAAAAGAACCTTAACTAAACTAGCAATGCCCGCAGCAGGTTCTAAGTGACCGATGTTATGCTTAACAGAGCCCAAACCACAATAGTAATTTTCTAGCTCACTCTTCGTTTCTGCGGCAAGTTTGCTAAAGGCTTCTTTTAGCCCATCGAGTTCGACAGGATCTCCCAGTTTAGTTCCCGTACCATGGGTTTCTATATAACTTATAGTGCTTGGATGGACTTTGGCATCTTGGTATGCTTTGATGATTAGCTGGGCTTGAGCTTTTGAGTTGGGGGCGGTAAGGGAAGAGGCCTTTCCCCCGTGATTAACAGCACTTCCCTTAATCACTCCGTAGATATGATCCTTGTCGGCTTGCGCTTGAGGCAAAGGCTTTAGCAAAACAGAAGCGAGACCCTCTCCTTTGACAATGCCATTTGCATTTTCGTCAAAAGTATTGCAGCGACCTTCCGGAGACAAAAGCCCCATCTTACTTAAAGTGATGACATGAACAGGGCTCAACATAAGGCTAACTCCCCCTGCAATGGCATATTCACTTTCTTTGGCTTGTAACGATTTGACGGCGCGATGAATTGCGACCAAGCTGCTAGAACAGGCTGTTTGGATAACTTCGCTTGGGCCATGAAAGTTAAATTGGTAAGAGATTCGATTGAGCATCATGGCCGGATCATTGCCGGTCGCACATTGCGCTTTGATATCTCCTAAATCTGCCAACAAGCACTCATAGTCGTGAAAACTCATTCCGGCAAAGATCCCGACAGATTTTCCCGAGAGCTTGGTTATGTCATAGCCAGCATCTTCAATGGTGTTCCATACATTTTGTAAAAATAATCGATGTTGGGGGTCCATTAACTCGGCTTCCATCGGCGAAACTTGAAAAAATTCCGCGTCAAATTTATCAACATCGTGAACAAAACCACCCCACTTGCAGTAAGTTTTATTCTTTTCCTTGGTAGGATCGCCATAATAGTCACGCCAATCCCAACGTTCTGGAGGAATTTCTCTAATTAGATTTTTTCTTTTTACTAGATTATTCCAAAATTGATCCAATCCTTCCGACTGAGGAAAAATTCCTCCTAGACCAATAATGGCAATATCCTGGTTAGGTGGATTAATCAAATGCTTATCTCTTAGAGGCTCCTCAAGACTAACCACTTTTGGGACTTCTCTCTTTTTCTCAAGAGGTTTTACTTCAGGGTAATGTTTGGTAACTTCAGAGTAAAACTCACTTAGTAAATAAGCGCTTAAACTAGCAATGGTACTATGAGCAAAGAAGACCGAAGGCATCAGTTTTATCTCGAAGTGATGGCTAAGTTTATTAGCCAGGGCGGTAAATAAAACAGAGTCAAAACCATACTCTCCCATACTATCATTTATACTTAGCTCATTCTGATCTACTTTAAGTAGCTTTGAGATAAGGGTCTTTAGCTCTTGGCAGAGACTATTATGATGGTTATGTTTTGTTTTTTCTAATTTTCTAGGAGCTGAGTCAACTTGTCTAGAGTAAGACTTTGTCAATTCTTCCAGCCCTGCTTTCTCTCCTTCCAGTACCCCTAATTGGGTATAGTTTGAGGAAAGAGCTTTTTCAAATGTATCTATCCCTGTTTTTTTCGAAAGCAACTTTATCCCTATCACTTCGGTTAAGATTTTTAGAGTTTGCGCTTCCACTTTCATCCCTCCCTTTTCCCAGAGGGGCCAATTGAGGGAAACCGTTTTTCCTCTTCCTTTTTGCTTAGTACGATAATCGGCAAAGTGATCCATAAAAGCATTGGCATAGGCATAGTCACTTTGTCCTCTATTTCCGATAACCGATGTTAGAGAAGAAAAAGTCACAAAAAAATCTAAGGGACAACTTTCAGTGGCTCGGTCTAAGTTTATGGTTCCATAAACTTTGGCTTCCAAGACAGCTTCCATCTCTTCCTGCGTTTTCTTGATAAGCAAAGAATCCCGAATTACTCCGGCACAGTGGATGACCCCATCCAGGCGATGGTATTGTTTTTGAATCGTATTGAAGCAGCCTTCTACCTCAGAGAGGTTTGCTATATTGAGAGAAACATACTTAATTTCTGCTCCCCAAGTTCTGAGATAATCAAGTTGTCTCTTTTTCGCCTCGTCCAATGGTTTTCGTCCGCAAAGAATAACTACTTTGGCTTTTTTGGCGAAATGTTGGGCGAATATCATACCTAAGCCCCCAGCTCCCCCTGTAATAAAGTAGACTCCCTCTTTTTCGAGAAAAAATTTATCGGTAGAAAAATCTGTGCGGGAGAGTTTCTTGAGAGCTCTTACCTCTCGCTTGTCTTTTCGATAGCGTATCTCTAGGTCAGAGTTCTCTTGATTGAACTCTTGCCGAATAACTTTGGGCAGTATTTGAGAGCTTTTTGCAATAGTATCTATCTCAATCGTTTTCAAAACAACTTGGGGATATTCCTGGATTAAACTCCTTGCAAAACCTGCCACTGCGGCATATATCGGTTGGGTGGCTAAGGAGCTATTGGAGTAAATATACAAAACTTCCCAAGAAGTAATCTTCTTTTTTAAAAGTTGTTGGTGGAGAAAAAATAAAGAGTAGATCCCTAAATGAAGTTGTCTATCTAATTTTTCTTTCTCGTAGGAAAAATCTTCATGAGACCAAAGATGTATTATTTTCTCCGGGAGAGCATTTTTTTCGACCAAGACTTCCCCTAATTTTTGATAGTGTTCCTGGCATTGCGGATGAATAGTAAAAGTGTTTGCATTCTCTTGCTCATAAGTGTTTCCTGCTTTTATTAAAGTAACATTAGAGGCCCCAAACTCTTCTCTGAGAATATCTCCTACCTTCTGGTCATTGGCAAAAACTAAAAAATTGTCCGAAGATTTTCTTAAACTCGGCTTAGCGGGCTTAGAGATCCAGTGAGAGGTGTAATATAGTCGCTTGTCTTGAGATTTTGTTATGATAGAGTTCTGCTCATCCGAGGAAGAAAGCCAAAACCTTTGGGAAGCAAAGGGATAAGTGGGTAAAGATACACGCTTCATTTTTTGGTCTAAGTAGAGCGACTTCCAATCCCACTTTGTACCATTTACCCATAATTGAGCGATTTCTGATAAATTTTGTTTTGATATGTCGATACTTTTTGGCTCAAGAGAATTCTTGGCCTTACCTTGGTAGCATTCCTTGATTTGAGAATCTTTGTTGATGAATTGTTCTAATTTTTTGGTGAGTTGTTCTTGGTTTGGAACTACTATGGCTAAACGTTCTATCATCTCTTCTCTTCCCTCCTGCAAGGTATAAGCTAGGTCAGAAAGCGAAGTATGTGATAGATTGCTCTCTAAGTGAAGCAAAAGTTTTTTGGCATACTCTCGGAGTTGATTATTGGTTTTGGCTGAGAGGACAATGAGACACTCTTTGTTTTCTTGCTTTTCTAATGAGCTTTCTTGGTGCTCTTCTAAGACAATGTGAGCGTTTGTCCCTCCATAACCAAAAGAACTCACTCCCGCACGTCTAGGTATGGGGATGCCATTCCTATTTTCCAAAGGTTCCCAGAACTGAGTTTTTTCCACTATGTAAAAAGGAGTTTCTTGTAATCTAATATTCGAGTTGAGTTGTCGGAAATGGACTAGGCCGGGTAATTTTTTGTGCTGCATTGCTAAGGCAACTTTAATGAGGCCGGCCACTCCGGCCGCAGGCTCTAGGTGACCAATATTGTGCTTGATCGATCCCACTCCACAGAAATTATAAGAGAGACGCTTTCCCTTGTTAAATTCTTGAAAAGCGGCCTTCAAGCCTTCTATTTCAATGGGATCTCCTAGGGCTGTTCCTGTCCCGTGGGCCTCAATATAACTTATCGTTTCAGGGTTTATTTTTGCCTGTCGATAAGCTGTCGCTAAGAGTTTTGCTTGCGCTTTTGAGTTGGGAGCGGTTAAAGAATGGGCTTTTCCGCCATGGTTAACACTACTCCCTTTGATAAGAGCATAGATATGGTCTCCTTCTTTTTCTGCTAGGAATTTTGGCTTTAGTAGCACCGCCGCGACTCCTTCTCCTTTAACATAACCAGAGGCATCTTTATCGAAAGTTTTGCATTTACCATCTTCGGATAATATTCCTAGCTGGCGAGCCCCTACTATTGTTGTTGGGCTAAGAATTAAGCTAACTCCTCCCGCTATAGCAAGAGAGCTTTCTCCCCTTTGGAGAGAATGGATGGCTCGGTTTACCGCGACAAGGCTACTGGAACAAGCTGTTTCAGAAACTTCGCTTGGCCCCTGAAAATCGAAAAGGTACGATATCCTATTGACAAGCATAGCCGGATCATTTCCCATCGCTGTGTGAATGGTATTGTGCCCTTGCTCCACTATCATATGCTCATAGTCTCGGAATTGTATTCCGGCAAAGACACCTACCTTCTTCCCAGAGAGGTCAGAAATTTTGTAGCCCGCATCTTCAATCGTATTCCAAGCTACTTGCAAAAATAAACGGTGTTGCGGGTCCATGTACTCTGCTTCGACCGGAGAAATGTTAAAAAAACGAGCATCAAATTTATCCACATCGTTGAGAAAAGCCCCCCAGCGTCCTTGGCCTTCGCTATATTTTTCACGCCAGTCCCAGCGCTCTTTCGGAATCTCTGTGACTAAATTCTTTTGCTCGACTAAGTTTTGCCAAAAATGCCCTAAATCTTTTGAGCCAGGAAATTTTCCGGACATTCCAATGATCGCAATATCTCCTTCTTTATTCGGCGTATCAAGAGCCTCGTTCCTATTCTCATCTATTGGGAGAGCACTCGGAGCACTCCATGGCTTTATCTGAAGAGAATACTCCTCTAAAAGGTGTTTACCTAAGCTATGAAGAGAGCTATGAGCGAAAAAAATCATAGGCAAAATCTCGACTTGATATTTTTTGCTCAGTTCGGCAGAAAATTCATTTAAAATAAGGGAATCAAAACCATATTCCCCTAAATTTTCATGGACATCTAGTGTTTGCGGAGGTACTTTTAAAAGTTGGGAGGCTATCTGGGTTAACTCTTCTTCTATACTCGTTTGTCGTTCTTGGGAGACTTTTTCCTTTTCATCTAAGTCAAAGGTCGACTCTAATCGCTGGACTTGGAGAAAGCGATCTATTTTCTCTATGTCTCCTTTAAATATAATTACTTGTGAAGTATCATTGGATAAGATTTCCTCAAAAGCATCGAGAGCCGTTTGCTTATCTAATAATGCCATTCCCGAGGATTTTAGATAAAAATCGATGCCCTCTTCCTTTCTTCCCATCGTCCCTTCATCCCAGAGAGGCCAGTTAATAGATAGAGTTTTTCCGGAACGATGCCCTGCCTCTCTCCATTTTTCTCTCACCTCGATGTAGCTATCCATAAAATGATTGGCTATGGCATAGTCACACTGTCCAAAGTCACCTAAAATAGCAGAAGCGGAGGAAAACATGGCAAAAAAATCCAAAGGCTCTTTTTGAGTCAATTCATCGAGAATTATAGTTCCTTGGACTTTGGGAGATAAGGTCTCACTAAATTCTTCCTTTTGTTTCTTAAAGACAAGTGTCTTAGGCTCGACTCCAGCCACATGAAAAATACCGGCAATGGCCCCAAATTTTTCTCGGATTCGAGAAAGAGCTATTGTCATTTCCTTAGAAGAAGCCACATTTGCTGGCAAATAAAGAACTTCCGCTCCCGATTTTTCCCATTCTTTTATGTGAGGGAAGAAGGCATTTTTTCTTTTACTTAGTTCACTCCGGCCAATCAAAGCAATTTTGGCTTGGTACTTTTCTGCCAGAAAACGTCCAAAAATGATTCCGATAGCACCTGCTCCCCCTGTAATAACGTAAACGCCGCCTTTTTTTAAGAGGGACGGCTTTGTCATTTTCAGTTCCAGCGAAACAACTTTTCTAACATACCGTTGTTGGTTTTTATAGAACACTTGATTGCTAAAATTTTCCTTTAACTGTTGCAGTTCCTCTAAAATAATATTTAGAGTAGCGCTACTATTTTTGATCGTTTCTCTATTTTTTACGACAGAAAGTAATAGTTTAGGATAGTACTGGGCCAAAGATTTGGCGTAACCAGAGACAGCGGCGTATACTGCGGTTTGTTCTAGAGGATTATCTCGATAGAGAAAAATAATGCGTTTTAGGAAATGAGCTCCCTTTTTTGTCTTGGTCTTGGTATGGGCTTTGATCATATAAAAAATGGAGTAGATACTTTGTTCCAGGGAATCTTCTAAACTAAGCTCATTTTCGTTATGGGTCCAAAGATGAATAATATGAGAAGGAAATAAATTTTTTGTTTTTAAAGTCTTAAATAGCCGAAGATAGTCCGCCTCCTGGTTTGGATTTATCTGATAAACATCCTCTCTTGTTTCTTGGTATTTTTTTCCACTTTGTACCAGTATAATCCGGCATTTTTTTGTAACTTGATTTCTTTTAAGAGTCTCAACCAATTTTTCATTGCGATCAAAAATAAGAAATGTTCCCGACAAACACTCTTGTCGTTGGGTGATCTTTTCATTCTGCCAGACATTTTTATAATATATTTTTTCTCCCCTTTTTTCGCTTTCAGGTTTTTTAGAAAGAGTTATCTTTTCTTCTTGGGGCAAACTATCTATCCAATATCTTTTTTTCTCAAAAGGGTAGCTTGGTAAAGGAACTCGTCTAGAATCTGTTTCGCTGTGCAATAAAGACCAGTCTACTTCCGTCCCTAAGACCCAAAGCTGGGCCAGTTTTTCTAAGTTTTTATTGGCAAGGAGCAAACGAAAATACTCTTGCCCTTCAGGCCCATCGATAGAAAAAACTTGCTCTACCTTTCCTGTTTTACCGTGATAAAACTTTGGTATTTGCTTTTTCTTTGCTAAATATTCTTGCAATTTTTTGGTGAGGGAAGAGAGGCTAGAGACGACGGTTGCTATTCTTTCGGGCATCTCTTCTCTACCGATTTGTAAAGTATAGGCTATATCCGTGAGAGAAGCTGGGCTCTCTTGTAAGTAGTTTAAAACCTCTTTGGCATATTCTCGCAACCTTGGCTCTGTTTTAGCTGAAAGGATAATGACTTGCTCTTGTTTTTGAACTATCTTTTTTTCCGAAAAATCACGGGAATATTCTTCTAAAACAACATGAGCATTTGTTCCTCCATATCCAAAAGAGCTAACCCCCGCACGCCGAGGAATATCGTCTCCCTTATCGTCTTTTAACTTCTCCCAATCTTTTGTTTTCTCCACGAGATAAAAAGGAGTATCTTCTAATTCAATATACGGATTTAAAGACTCTAGATGAACAAGCCCCGGTAATTTTTGGTGTTGTAGGGCTAAAACAGTTTTGATAACACCGGTAATTCCGGCTGCTGGCTCCAAATGCCCCATATTATGTTTAATCGTTCCTAAGCCACAATAGTGAGGTTTACGTTTACTTTCTTCTGAGGAAATAAGCTGGCTAAAGGCTGACTTTAGAGCTTCGACCTCTACAGGGTCTCCTAGCTCTGTTCCAGTCCCATGAGCCTCTATATAACTTACTGTCTGACAAGGAACTCCTGCTGTTTGATAGGCCTTCACTAATAAATCAGCCTGGGCATCTGGATTTGGTGCGGTCAGCGAGGAAGATTTTCCTCCATGATTAACGGCACTCCCTTTAATTATAGCGTAAATATAATCTCCATCTTTCTCGGCTTGGGCTAAATCCTTTAAAGCTATCGCGGCAACCCCCTCCCCTCTAACATAGCCGTTTGCCCTTTGGTCAAAAGTTTTACATTTGCCGTCCGGAGAGAGTATTCCTAGTTGGTCGACTAGAAGAAAAGAATCGGGAGAGAGCATTAGACTTACTCCCCCGGCAATAGCTATTTCACTTTCTCCTCTCTGAAGAGAAGTAATTGCCCGATGCACAGCAACTAAACTACTAGAGCAGGCCGTTTCTATGACCTCACTAGGGCCTCGAAAATTTAGAAGGTAGGATATACGGTTGGCTAACATCACATGGTCATTGCCTGTTGCCATTTGGGCTTTGAGTTGCTTAGAATCTCGAAGTAAGAGCTCATAGTCTCTAAATTGGGCCCCGACAAATACCCCGACACTTTTTCCCGATAAATGAGAAGCCTTATAGCCTGCATTCTCAATCGTTTTCCAGACAGTTTGTAAAAACAAACGGTGCTGCGGGTCCATATACTCTACTTCTCTGGGAGAAAGTTTAAAAAAAGGAGCGTCAAACTTGTCCACGTCATTTATAAAGGCCCCCCATTTAATGCCTCTCTGAACCGATTGTCCACTCCAACGCTCGAGTGGAACTTCTGTAACTAGATCTTGGCATGTGACAAGCTGTTGCCAAAATTCTTGTAAGTTTTTTGATCCTGGAAATATACCTTCCATTCCAATGATAGCAATGTCATTTGGCCTAGAATGATGATGAGTAACTGGAGTTGGGGCTGGCAAAATACGAGGGGTTTTTCTGAGAAAAGAAGATTGCTTAAGCTTTGCGTCTGGGTAGGATCGATGCATTTCTTCAGGATATTGCTGGAGTAAATATGCCGCTAGAGAACGTATTGTCGTATGAGAGAAAAATGCCGCCGGTTGCATTTCTATGTCATATTTTTGATTTAATTGGAGAACAAAATTTGTCATGATAAAGGAGTCGAATCCATAGTCGGCCATATTTTCATCCAGGTCTAACTCTACCTCTTTTATTTTTAGTGCCTTCGATAGCAGAGAAACTATATCGTATTCGATTCTTTCTTGACATTCTGTGGCCTCTTTAAAGAAAGAAGATGCCGGGACTCTTTTTTCACTTGGATAAGCGACCAGATTAGAATCCGCCTTGCCCTCCGCTTTCCAATAGTGCTCTTTGGCAAAGGGATAAGTCGGGAGACTAACCCGACGAGGTAAGTTAAGATATAACTTGTTCCAACCGACCGCTAACCCTTGGGTCCAAACTTGGGCTAACTTACCGAGTTTTTTACTTTGAAGCCATTTTTTTATGACCTCTTCTTGCTCTTCCTCGGTGTGAAAAAGAGCGAGAGATTTTTTCTCAAAGGGAGCTTCTCCTGTGTAGAGGCCTTCTATGTCTTTTATGTCTTTTGTTCCTTCCACAAAATGGCGAAGTTTTTTTTCTAGCTCAGGGAAAGAGCTTACCACGATAGCTAAGCGCTTATCCATCGCTTGTCTTCCTACTTGAAGAGTATAGGCTATATCAGCTAAGTTGGTTGAAAGTCGCTGGTGTTTTGCCATGGCCAAGAGAAGGTTTTGGGCATGATTTTGTAGTCTCTCTTTATTTTTGGCGGAGAGTAGTATCAGGCAAAGATTATCATCTTCCTGGAGAGAGAACTGTATATTTGAAGAAGGGTTCTCTTCTATGACTACGTGACTATTTGTCCCACTGTATCCAAAGGAGTTGATCGCTGCTAGCCTAGGTTTTCCAGATGACTCTTGCCAATCTTTTAGCTCGGTATTTACATAAAAAGGGGTTCCTTTAAGATCAATATTTTTATTTATGTTTTTATAGTGAAGAGAAGGGACGAGTTTTTTATGATATAAGGATAAAACTGTTTTTATCAAACTAATGATTCCTGCAGCCGCTAAGGTATGTCCCACATTCGTTTTAACAGCCCCCAGTGCACATTTTTTGGCTGAGCTAGCCTGAGAAAAAGTTTGTTTTAAAGCTTTGACTTCGATTGGATCTCCCAATTCCGTTCCTGTTCCGTGTGCTTCCATATAACCAATGTCGTTAGGATCAATATTATAACGTCTATAAACCTCTTTCTGTAACTGAGTCTGCGACTTGGCACTGGGAGCAGTTATCCCAACTGTCGTTCCGTCTTGGTTGATCCCGCTGCCTTTAATAACGCCATATATCCGATCATTATCTTCCCGTGCTTTCAGAAATGGCTTCAGAACTACAACCCCCACCCCCTCTCCTGGAACAAACCCATTAGCCCTCTGGTCAAAGGTATAGCAATGTCCTTGGGGAGAGAGCATTCCTGCTTGGCTACAGAGAATATGTAATTTGGGAGTGGTCAAAAGAGAAACCCCTCCCGCTATTGCGAGATCTGTCTCACCTTGAAGTAGGCTTTGGTAAGCATGGTGGAGGGCAACCAGTGAACTAGAGCAGGCCGTATCAATGGTAAGACTAGGGCCTCTTAAATCCAAGAAATACGAGATCCTTCCCGCAAGAATAGAAGCGCTCATTCCTGTAAAATAGTGCGAGGTTAAAAGAAAAGTGTCTGTCGAAGATAAATCGCCATAATCTCCCCCACTGTTTCCGACAAATACCCCACACTTGCTTCCGGACAAACTCTCAGGATTGTATCCCGCATCTTCTATAGCTCTCCAACTCTCCTGCAAAAAAAGTCGCTGCTGAGGGTCCATTTGTTCGGCTTCTCTGGGAGAAATATTAAAAAAAAGAGGATCAAATTTATCGATATCTTCCAGTAATCCACACCATTTACTGTAACTTTTACCAGGAGCTTTCTCGGGAGAGTAATAGTTAGAAGCCCATCGTGATGGAGGAATTTCACGAATAGAGTTTCGACCTTCGCAAAGGTTATTCCAGAAAACGTCGATGTTTTCTGCCCCTGGAAATCGTCCAGACATTCCTATAATTGCTACTTTTGTATCAAAAGTAGCTGTTTTTTTCACAGATATATCAGATAGAGTAGTTTGGGGAGGCTTCTTCGCCTTAACTTCTTTTTTTTCTTTCTGCCAATCTTTTTGCCGGTCTTTCTGCCAATTACTCTGAGGAAAAGACAAGGGCGAGAGAACTACTGTCTTTCTCTTTGTCCCAGGAGAACTTTCTTGCGACTGGAGAGGTTCTTGAGGTAAGTGCTTTTGTTTAGGAATTTGCTCATGTACATGTTGTGACAATCTTTCTATCGTAGGGTGATCATATAAAACGGCTGCCTCCAAGGGTAAATCAAAATAGCGATTAATTTTTTGGATAACTTCTATACCAGAGATAGAATCCGTTCCTAAATCGGAAAAATTGTCCTTAGAGGATAGTTCGAGAGGGAGGATTTGTAATATTTGCCCGACAATACCTTTCACTATATCCACTACTTCTTGTAGGCTTTGAGAAATTTGGGAAACTTCATCTGATTTTGTTTCGCGGGATAATTTCTTTAAGGCTATACCAGGGTTAAATATTTTTTCTACCTTGTTAAAATGTTCTTCTATTTGTTCTTGGGCTTCTTTTTGCTGAAAGGCCTCTTTGTGCATTTTGAGTTCACGGGTAATTGCAGCTGGAATTTTTTCTAAAATAGAGGCCACAGATCCACGTTTAAACGCTTGTAAAGCAGAAAGATTTTTTTGGCATAAAGACCTTGCTAATCTAAAGGCTTCTTCTAAGACGTCCTCGCTCGGCTTTACAATGACACTTGCTCTACGTTTTTCTAGCTCTTCACCCGTAAATTCTGTTGCTGTCCATAGCATTTCTGCGGCCAAGCTTTTGCCCAGTTTCTCTTCCACAATCAATGTTGCCCCCATTCCTGGAGGAATTCCATAGCGCATAAAGTTAGCACTATAAATATGTTCTTTCGACAAAACAATCAAGTCCCCATAAAGACCAAAAGCAAACCCCGCTCCTAAAGCGTGCCCTTGCATAGCTGATATAACAGGCAGAGGGCACTCTAGTAGGTATCGATACAAGGGGATATCACTAAATTTTATGGCCCCGGAAGCAATTTTTTCTAAGCTTTCTCTGTTTCCTCCCATGCAAAACACATTGCCATAACCCGTTAGGATCACTGCTTTTACACGGGGATGGGAGACGGCTTCTCTAAAGCAGCTTACGATACCTTGCATGGTCTGTTCGGAAAGTTGATTTTTGTGTTTCTTGTCCTGTAAACGGATCAGGGCGATTCCTATCTCGTTGATTTGACAGGTAACCTCATTTCCCCGGTAGTCTTTGGCGGGTCCATCGTATATACTTTGTTGAGATTTTCCTGGAGATCTTTCTATTTTTTTATCCAGAAAAAATTCTTCCTTTCGTTGGTTGGAGGAGATCCAATACTTTTTCTTAGCAAACGGATAGGTAGGGAGGCTGATCCGCCGAGGCTTGGTTTCTTGGTACAAATTGTTCCAATTAAAAGGAAATCCATTGACCCATAGTTTCAGAAATTTAGCATACTGCTTACTTTCTACCCAGGTCTGTGCTTTTGCTGCTATTTCAACATCATTAGCAAAAAGTCCCACTATATCTTCATGGGAACTTGTCTGGCCGCAATATGTATTCTCTTGGTCCTTTTCTTCCGCCAAAAAACGACTAAGCTTTTTTTCGAGTTCGGCCATAGAGTGAACTAAGATTGCCAGGCGTTGTTCCATCGCCTCACGTCCCACTTGGAGGGTAAAAGCTACATTTGTTAAGTCTTTGTCTGTAATTTCTTTATTTTGAATTATTGTTAGTAGCTGCTGGACTTGTTTTTGTAACTGCTCTTCACTTTTGGCGGAAAGAACAACGATGGCAAGATTGTTTGAGCTAACTTCGATTTGATTTTTTGTGCTTTCGGAGGAAAAGTACTCTGCCACAATCAAGTGAGCATTACTTCCTCCTGCCCCAAAGGAAGAAATTCCTGCTATTCGTGGGATTTCTTGACCATCTATGACCAGGCGATCCCAAGACTTGAGCTCTTGGTTGACGACAAAAGGGCTCTTCTCAAAATCTATTTCAGGATTTGCTACCTTAGAGTGAAGGGAGGGGGCCAATTTTTGATGCTGTAGTTGAAGTAAGACTTTTGTGACAGCAGCAATACCTGCAGCACTTTCGCAGTGACCAATGTTTGACTTTACAGATCCGATCGCACAAAATTGTCTTTTCTCTGTCCTTTCGCGAAAAACACGAGTCAACCCGGCAACCTCAATAGGGTCTCCGAGAACTGTTCCGGTGCCGTGAGCTTCGATGTAAGTGATTTTCTCTGGGGAAACCTTAGCTTGCTCTAGGGCATCGGCAACTAAAAGAGACTGAGCTTTGGGATTGGGAACAGTGTAGCCATTGGTTTTGCCCCCGGCGTTGACCGAACTGCCTTTGATTACTCCATAAATATGATCTCCATCTTCTTCTGCTTGCTTTAAGGGCTTTAGAAGGATAGCTCCGACCCCTTCGGCATCAATAAATCCATCGGCTTTCTCGCCAAAAGATTTACATTCGTTACTTGCGGAGAGCATTCTCATTTCTGTCAGACCTAAATAGTGAACGGGGTCAATAATCAGGTTGACTCCTCCGGCAATTGCACATTCACTTGATCCCTTATAGATGCTTTCTAAAGCTAGATGAATCGCGGTTAAAGAGGAGGAACAAGCTGTGTCTACAGCCATAGAAGGCCCCTGAAAATTAAAGATATAAGACAATCTATTGGCAATAGAAAAATAGGCGGGTTGGGGGAGATATCGACAATTCATCACTCCAACAAAGACTCCTATTCTACGAGTTTTTCCTAAACTCTCAGGTGTATAAGCGGCATCCTCTAATGCCTGATAGGATATTTCTAAAAACAAGCGTTCTTGAGGGTCCATTCGCTCGGCTTCTCTCGGAGAAATTTTAAAAAAGAGGGGATCAAATTTGTCGATATCTTCTAAAAAACCTCCCCATTTGGTGTAGATTTTTCCTGGTACTCCCTTTTCTGGACTGTAGTGCTCTAGCCAATTCCAACGATCAGGGGGAATTTCGGTAATGCAATTAACTCCATTGGCCAAATTTTCCCAGAACTCTTGCAAATTTTTCGACTTAGGGTAACGTCCGCTCATGCCGATGACTGCAACATCTTTGGTTTTATCTTCCTCGCTATTTTTCCGCTTTAACTTCGTCGTCTGAGAAAATGATGGTCGACGGCTTATTCGGAAAATGCGCTTTGCCATAGATTTTTCTATAGGGAGGGCACCAGAGAACACCGGAGGAGACTGTTGAGGAAAATCCGTTGTATCTCTAGATAAGAGCGTTAGCAATTCTTCTTTTTTATTTTCTAAGAAGTAGTCGACCAAACCCTCGAGGTTCTGCACTTCAAAGAATAGAGTGCTGGTTATATCAGGGAATACTTTCCTGAAGTGATCGGTTAATTGAATTACGAGAATGGAGTCTATTCCATATTTTTCCAGTGGTTTAGAGGGATCTATCTTTTCAGGATTCATCTTTAAAGTTTGCCCGACTAACCTTTGGAAATAGCTAATGCTTTTTTCTCGTAAAGTTTTTTCCATAGGAGAAGAAAATGTTTTTATTTGAGGTGGCTCAACTTCTAACGGAGAAGAGCTTCTGAGTAAGTTTTTCGGAAATGACATGGCCCTTCTTTGCCGAACAAAACCATCACTGCTAGCAGCAATAATCTGCTGTCCCAACTTGTGATTTTCTTCGGCCGGGAAAAAGATAGATTCAAAACCTTCTTCTTCTAATATCCTTTTCCAAATCTTAGGAGATAAGCCGGGAGAGCCACCTAGCCGGAGCGCATCGTCTTCGTACAGCCACCATCCCTCTAATAAGCCAAAGGTGAGATGCGAAAATAGGGACCATACACTAATTTCATTGAGCAAGAGAAGCCCACCATTCTTTAATGTGGCTTTGGTGTTACGTAAGGTTTCCCTAATATTTGGTGTGGCGTGTAGAACATTGGTTGCAATGACAAAGTCATAATTGTTTTTAGCAATCGATTGCCCTCTTAAAGGCCGAGAAACATCAAATATTCTTGTTCTTAGAGCGGGAAAATCTGATTGGTAATGTTCCTTTGCGTGCATCAAAAAAGAATAGGAGATATCGGTGTAGCAATACTCCTCTATAGACGAAGAAAACTCTTGTAACTTGGGCAATAAATTTTCTGTCGTTGCTCCTGTGCCCGCTCCAATTTCAAGGATAGAAAATATTCTTTTTCTATCGACCTCTAAAGTTTGCCTTATCGAATCTAACAAAGTATTATTGAGGACTTCATTAAAATAATCCGCAAGGATGTTCCCTTTGTAGATTCCTTCCACTAATTCGAAAGAAGAGCGGGGGAAAATCACATCTGTTACCAGTTGTTTTCCTTTCAATATCTCTGGCAAAGCTTTCAAACAAGTTTCCAGTAAAATGCATTGGGCCCCTTGGTTTCTCAAAAAATGAGGATCTTTTCTCCAGAGGGATTTCTTTTCTTCCCATTCTTTCCATAAAACAGGCAGTTCTCTGACCTCTTTGCTAAAGGTAAGCTCTTTACTAAGGAGCTTTTCTTTTTGTAGATAGTCGACACTGGTATTTAGCCAGCGTTCCCAGAAAAGAGCCGAGGGCTTCTCTAAAGATAAGTCTTTGATTTTAGAAATTCCCTGAGTAAAAAGTCCCAAAGAAGACAAACTGGCAGCAAGAATTTCTGCCAATAAGAAACTCATTTCCTGCTCTTTTGAACTGAAAGAGGGTAATGTGTTTTTGGTTAGGATGTTTTTTTGAGGAAGAGCCGGTTCCAAAATTTTTGGATAAAAAGCCGCTTCTTCTTTTGGGCATAGAGCTTCCATTACTTCAGGTTGCAAAGTTTTTATCAAAGCAACTTGATGAAGACTAGAGTTGACAAAAGTTTCCAAAAACTCCATTGCTTCCGCAGGCTCTATAGAACCTATACCAACTTTCTTCATTTGTTTATTGTAGGAAGCATTTGTGACAATTCCTACACTTCCCCAGTACCCCCAATTTATAATTTTTACAGGATAAGAGTGCTTTTGGTTTAACATTTGAGCAAAACTATCTTTGAAGGTACAACCTGCAGCATAATTAGACTGGCCGGGAGATTTATCAAAAGAGAGCATAGAAGAAAAGAAGAGCATAAAATCTAAGTCTTCTTTTCCAAAAACTTTGTCTATGTTGATGCTAGTATCTACTTTTGCGGAGAAACTAGCTAAGAATGTAGATTCTTCCATTTTAGCAAGGCTTTGATCTTTGAGAACTATGGCCGAATGGATGACCCCATGAATTTTAGAATAGAGCTGTTTTATTTCAGCAAAGGCTTCTTTCAAGGAATCTAGTTGACTGGCATCGGCGGAAATATAATGGTAAGAAGTGTCCACTTTTTCCCGGCGGCCAATCCAAATAATGCGAGCTTTGTAGTGTTTTACCAAAAAATCGCTCCAGACTTTACCAATCCCACCAGCTCCGCCAATCACCACGTATACTCCTTCTTTTCGGTATAAAGAATATTTCCTATCTAGAGATTTAAGAGGAAGCAATTTTTGTTGAAACCATTGCTTATCTCGATAGGCAAATTCTTCCCAAGGAAGAGAGAGATACTCTTCTTGAGAAACCGACTCTAAAGAATCCACATCCAGTAAGCGTATTTTCCAAGAAGGATATTCTTTTGCTAAACTACCGAGTAAACCAAAAATTCCTGCGTGATTAGAAAGAACAGAATCTTCTTTTTTTACCAACTGGGATTTTTTTGTGATTATTGTCCACTCAATATCTTTATTGCCATACCCTGAGTTCAACAGTGCTTTGATTTTGCGGAAGGCTTCTAGAGCTCCTTCTTTTTCAGGAACAATCCACACAGAATGATTCGAAGAAGCCGTTATTTTCGACATCAGTTTGGGAGTAATAGGGTCCCATAGAGGAACTAAAGGCTGTAGCCCCACCTCATTTTCTTCCAGGGTTATATTTTGTTCTGCCTCTTTTGGGAAAGACTCCGGCTCTTCTAGCCTTCGGAAAGAAATTCCTTTTATCTTAACGCAAATATTTCCTAGCTCATCGCAAAGATCCATATCCAATTTTTGAACTTTGTCAACATGCGTACCACTGGAGTAACGTACCCAGGCATACATTTTTTTTGTGCAAGTTTTGAGTATCTCCACAGACTCTAAAGCAAACGGAAGGCTAGGCTTTAAAGAAATCAAGTTACTATCTAAGGACGGAAGATTTAAGGACAAGCCAATGGAAGATTGAAGTGCACTGTCCAGCAGGCTCGGATGAAGAACGTAGTCATTTTCTGTGTCTTCAATAGTAAAAGGAAGAAATAGCTTTGCTAGAACCTGATTTCTTCCTTGGTAAACTTCTACTATTCCTTGGTGAGTTAGACCGTAGTCCAGTCCGATTCTGGGGAAGGCTTGGTAGCAGGATTCCCCCTTCAAGACGCCTCTCCTCATTTGCTCTTTCAGCGCGAAAATATCTAGAACAGAAAGCTCTTCCCTTTGTTTAAACTGAGCAACTCCTTGAGAGTGCAAGCTAGTTCCTTCTCTCTTTTTTGTATAGATTTCATAAGAAATTTCTTCTTCCTCTTCTCCTACCAATCTAATATGCACATCTTTTGGAGAATCATTCACAAAAAGTGGTTCGGTCCAAACAACATTTTTAAATTGAAGAGATCCTCTTTCTTCTTCTCCTCCCAATGCTTTTTCTACAGCAGCCTGGGCCATTTCTAAGTAGGCCACTGCGGGTAGGATTTTTTTTCCATTTACTTTATGATCTCTTAAAAAAAACTCTTTACCAGTAAAAGTTGAGCTAAAGCTTTGTTCAAATAAATTAGAAGTGTTTTCATGCAAGAGCGGATGAAGTATTTTCCTATTGCCTACTGCAGAAATATTTGGCTTAGTTTTAGATCCTGTAACCCCGTATTTTTTTTTGGCAAAAGGATAACCTGGTAAACTCATGCATTTTATACCCTTACCAGAGGAGAGAGGCTCACTTAAAAATGATAAAGCTAAAGTGGTTTTATGGAGCATGGGGTGAAATCTCTCTAAGACCAATCTGTTTTTTGGAAAAAATGGAGGTTTATACTCGGAAATCCAAGATTTTTTTTGGGCAAAAGGATAGGTTGGTAAGCTAATGCGTCTTGGTTGAATTCCTCTAGAGAGTTTATCCCTGTTTAAAACCACTCCTTTTCCCCAAAAATCGAGCACATTCAAAAATTTCTTCTGTTCAGCAATGTTTTCCTGGAGCAGTGGATGAAGTATTTTCTTATAGTCCTTTGGCAAAGAGCTTGGCTCAGGTTTTACTTCGGCAATCCAGTGTTTTTTCTTGGCAAAAGAGTAAAGGGGAACAAGCACTCGGGGCTTTATTTTTCCTTTTTTAGGAGAAACATACTCTCCTAAAACAATATGGGCATTGCTTCCACCCGATCCAAAACTACTCACTCCGGCATATCTCAACTGATTTTTCGGCATATCCCATTTTTGAACCTTTTTTACGATGTAAAAAGGAGATTTTCCTAGGCGAATCTTTGGATTAAGCTTTTTAAAATGAATGGTAGGGGGAAGTTGTTTTTTTTGCATACACAAAATGGCTTTTAAGACCCCAGCAATTCCCGCAGCAGCCTCTAAATGGCCTAAGTTACTTTTTAAGGAGGCAAGTGCGCACCAAGGGGAATGAGAAGACTCTTTCGGAAAAAAACTGGCAAAAGCTTTTTGCATTCCCTTTATTTCAATAGGGTCTCCTAATGATGTGCCTGTCCCGTGGGCTTCAATATAACTCAACTGCTCAGGAGTTACTCCGGCATTTTTCCAAGCAGATTTTAGTAACTCTGCTTGTTTTTGGGGATTGGGAACCGTTAGTCCGCCCGAAAGTCCCCCATGATTGGTCGCACTCCCCTTAATCACCGCATAAATAAAATCTTCTTCTTGGATCGCTTTTTCTAAAGGTTTTAATAGCATAACGACGGCACCTTCGGAGCGAACATACCCATTGGCCCTAGAGTCAAAGGTCTTACATTTCCCATCTTGGGCTAACATCCCTGCTTTGTAATAAGCAATGCTGTTAGCAGGGTGACAGATCAAGTTCACTCCTCCGACCAAAGCTTGTGAGCACTCATTTTGCTGTAAGGATCGTACAGCACTGTGAACAGCTACCAGAGAAGAAGAACAAGCAGTGTCCATTTGTAAACTCGGGCCAGAAAAATCAAAGAAATAGGAAATCCGGTTCGCTAATACTGCCAAAGAGTTCCCTGTGGCCTGATGTGCTTCTACTTCGATTCCTGCTTCTTGGAGTAAGCGAGCATAGTCAGACCCACTGGCTCCGACAAATACTCCGACATTCTTGTCTTTTAGTTCCTTGGGAAGCACTCTTGCCTGCTCTAAACAAGACCAAGCGAGTTCCAAGAGAATCCGTTGTTGCGGATCTATACATTGAGCTTCTTTAGGTGAAATTCGGAAAAAAGAAGCATCAAAACAGGCAATATCTTTAATGAACCCTCCTCTATTGATCCCAGGGTGTGTTGTCTCAGGATCTATTTCGGTAGGCCAAGTAAATCTTTCTTGGGGTAATTCTCCAACTAAACTTTCTCCCTTAGCCAAAACTTCCCAAAGCTCTTCAGGAGTTTCAATCCCTCCAGGGAGTTTGCAAGAAATTCCCACAATTGCAATGTCTTTTGAAGTAGAAGTATTTGGTTTAGGACGAGGGGATTTATCTAGGGTAGACTTTCGCTTTGCTTTACAGGCAGGGGTGGATTTTTCCTCCGAAAGTCTCAAAATTTCCTTCAGGTGCTCCCTTATTTTTTGAGGAGTGTTGTACTCAAAGAAAAATGTCGGCTCCAGAAAAACCCCATAGCTATCCAATATAGAATCTTGGAGTTGCAATAAATTAGTAGAATCTAATCCCATTTCCATCAAAGGATGATCCATTTTAAAGACTCTTTTTTTCTTTCCTAAGGCTATTTCTATAGTCTTTTGCAAAAACTGCCCCACATCTTCTTGAGGTTTTGGGAGGGAAGAAAAAGGAGGATCTTTTTCCAAACGAGGAACTCTTTGATCTATTTTGTAAGAAATCAAAACACCATAGCCCTCGTTAGCTATATCAGCAGGGCGATAACCTTCCAACTCTTTTTCGATAGTGGCTCCGTGGGACTGGTGAAAATAAAGAATAGCATCTTGGGCCTTTCCTCGCTCATTTTTCTTATGAATGTATTCGCTAAAGGAGAGGGAGCTACTAGAATCATAGTCTTTACACAAGGTCACTCCGACCACAGATTCTACTCCGCGAATGCTCGTGCAATTTTGAAGCACAAACTCCAGGAGTTGATCTCCTAAGCTTAGGTTTTGTACTTGAGGATGAATGTTAATGGCTAGAAGTTGGACTATTTTCCCTGATTTTTTATGGAGAGAGTGCACCGTTGAGGCTGTTTTCCCTTCAAGGAGCTTAGCATTTTCAATTCTCTGGCTATAGATTACGCCGACAATTTTCCTCTTTTTTTCCAGGATAAACTGTCCTTCAGGATAGTTTTTGATCCGAGCTTTGATTTTAGATTCTGAGGTTTGAAGTTTTTTTTTCCAACAAAGGGTTTCTAGTTTAGAAAGGGATTTTAAATCTTTTAAAGTTGCCTGGCGTATTATATAGTCTCGCTTTTCCGTAAGATATTGAAAGGACATTTTTCTATCTTCCCTTTTTTAATCATCTCTTTAGCTCTGCCAGAATCAAACAGAAATGAAAGATGATGTCTGTTGGTTCAAAAAAAGTTTGTGTGCCATAGAAGTGAAGTGTATTATAATGAATTTTACTGATCTCAAGTAGAAAATTTCAAAAATTCAAAATAAGTCTCATTTTGTACCAAAGCCTTTTGATAATAGTTTTTCTTGGTTTGTTTTGAGCAAATACTGCACCAACAAAACAAATTAATCACGTTTCTCTGTTTTCAGAGGTGTTATCTCGCCTCTGCTTAATGAAAACCTTCCTTACCGTATTAGTTTACTATTAGCACAATATTGGTGAACTATAGTGATCTAAGTAATCTAGGGGAAAAAACAAAGCTTTTACTCCGCGTTTTAATAGGTTTTTTTTGTTCGAAGAGAATCGGATCGATATTTGCTTAGATTCATTTTCTATTATCAGAGGATGCAAGCAAACTATATTTGTATTTCTATAGAAATGGAGTATTCATGGCAGGGAAGCACTATCAAAAAAAGCTAGAAATTTTACGCTTGATTGAAAAGGGTGTTATTTCAAAAGAAGAAGGATTCAAACGCCTCAAAGGAAACTTTCCCTCTATATTTTCAGCCTCAAAACACAAGAATGAGTTAATGTATTATATCCCTGAATGGGAAAAAGAAAAATTAGTAGAGATAAAAACGAAAACACTCTCGGAGCCTATTTTACTCTTCAGCAATAATCAAGAATTGCAAATTACCTTACAAGAAAAATGGAACAAACAAGTTATTTTGGTTTGCCCCACCTCCTCTTATCAAAAGCTAACCTCGAACAGATTTGGAATTAATCCAGGATCATCAGAAGACTACCGAAAACTATTTACGAACCTGAAAAAAAACAACCAGTGTCCTCAAAACATTATCCACCAATGGTCGCTAGAACTCACTTCTCCTAAAGAAAAATTAGTGATTGAATTAGAGCATAGCATCTACTCTCTATTTTTTCTAACTCAAGAAGTAATCAAACAAGAGTTCCCTGCTCTACGACTGCTTTATATTCATCCTGTTAGTAAAAAAAAGCTTTCTCCCCACTATCAGGCTATCGGTGGTTTTGCCCGCAGTGTCCTCCGAGAAAGTTCTAAATGCTCTATTAAAACCTTGGGTTTAGAGACAAGCATTCCTTTTTTACAACACATTGAAATTATAAAAAAAGAGCTAAGTGAAAATATATATGAAACGGAAGTTTACTACGACAATGAGCGAAAGGTAAAGAAAATAAGGGAATGGAAACCTCAAAATAGCTTACTTAATGAGTTTCCCCTGAAGAATAAAGGAGTTTATCTTATTGCGGGGGGGGCAGGAGGTTTAGGTCGTATCATTGCCCAGTACATTACAGAAAAAGTCGATGATGCAATTGTCATTCTCAGTGGGCGTTCCCCCCACAATCATTTTGGCAAAGGAGTAAAATATGTCCAGGCGGATTTATCTAAATTAAAAGAGATGAAAAGCCTTATTGCGCAGATCAAAGAAAGATACCATCATTTAGACGGAGTTATTCATAGTGCAGGGGTTCTTCAAGATGCTCTTATCGCCCATAAAACATTTTCTCAAGTAAAGACAGTGCTTGCCCCGAAAGTCCAAGGTCTTGTGAATCTCGATGAGGTGACCAAGGAAGAAGCCTTGGATTTCTTTGTCATGTTTTCTTCCACCTCTTCTATTGTAGGAAATATAGGGCAAATAGATTATGCCTATGGCAACAGTTTTATGGACTATTTTAGCGAGTGGAGGTTGCATAAAAAAAGATCAGGAAAAACTCTTTCCTTGAACTGGCCTTTATGGGAAGAGGGGGGAATGTCTATTCCTCCTCAGACAAAGATTTTTTTTGATACGATGGGCATTGTGCCTCTTAGTTCTAATAAAGGGTGGGAAGTATTCTCTCTTGCTTTGGCTTCCCCGTTCTCTCAGTTAGCTATATTTTACGGCCAACGCAATAAAATAAAAAACCTTCTCGAAAATCATGACTCTTCCCAAAATAAGATCAAAGAAGATAAGAAATCAAGCCCACTCTACATCCAAAATGTCTTGATCAAAATTACCCTAACGCTCCTGAAAACAGAGCGAAGTAAACTGGATCTAAACAAAGACATAAGCAAATTTGGTTTTGACTCTGTTCTTGTCATGGAGTTTATTAACAAATTGAATGATGCTCACCAGTTGGAATTAACTCCCCTGGAGTTTTTTGAACATCCTACACTAGCTTCCTTTGCCATTTATCTTAAACAAAACTATGGGAGTAAATTTCTAGTTCCTAAAGGTAATGGTGCCCCGGTTGGATCTAATAAAACTCCTAGAAGAAAAATGGAGCTAAGGTCAAGTTTTCTTAAGGAACCAGACAAAGAAGAAGGGCGAGAATTTGCCCTGAGTGAAGGGCAAAAAGGGCTATGGTATATCCATATGCTTTCTCCCCAAAGCTCTGCTTACAACCTTCCCATGGTTTTTCAAATTCCTGAAAACGTGGAGAAATCTATCTTGAAAAAGGCGTTTTCTGTCGTTTACCAAAGACACCCCATCCTACGGACTACTTTTAAAAGAGAAAACAATGAGCCCCTTCAGTGTGTAGGAAAGCCCCAAGATCTCTATTTCCATGAAAAAAATATGACTCACTTCACTAGAGCAGAAGTTAGAGAAGAAATTCATCGGGAAGCTAAAATCCCTTTCCATTTAGAGGAAGGTCCTCTCTTAAAGGTAATACTATATACTCTCGCCGATGGTGAAAATCTATTGCTCTTTAATATTCATCATCTTATTTTTGATGGTGTTTCCTTAAAAATCTTTATGAGAGAGCTAGAGGAATGCTATCGTGCGGCGGAAAAAGGAGAAGAGCCGGAATTTGCTTCGAGAGGGAATTACTATGATTTTATTACATGGCAAGAAAAAATGTTGGGGGGGAAAAAAGGAGAAAAAAGCCTAGAGTATTGGCAAAAAACACTCGTAGATAAAATAGTTCCTCTCGAGTTACCAATAGATCGTCCTCGTTCAATGGTTCCTAGTTACCAGGGGACAAGCTACTCTCTTTCCTTAAATGAAACACTGAAAGAAGATATAGATTCTCTTGCCAAGGCTTTAAATTCTACTCTTTTTGTGACAATGCTATCTGCTTTCAAAGTGCTCCTACATCGTTATACCCAAGAAAATAGTATCAGCGTGCTTATTCCGGCCGAAGGTCGTCCCGAAAGCAGGTTTGAAAATACGATGGGCTACTTCGCGAATATTCTTGTTATTTCCAGCCATGTCACCGGAGACTCCTCTTTTGAAGCTTTTACGAAACAAGTGCAGCAGTCCGTTTTCCATGCTTTGGAGCATCGTCACTACCCTTTGCCTAAACTCCTGGAGAAGCTCCGTTTTTCAAAAAATATAAAGGAACAACCCGCTTTTTATTTCCAACGTTGGACAGAAGAGTTTTCTTTCCTAAAACCCGTGGATGAAACTCACCAAGAAGGAGAGTTTGATTTTGTTTTAGAGGTTATTGAATTGCAGAATAGTTGTAAGCTCTATTTTAAATACAATCCCCAACTTTTTCATCGAGAAACCATTACCCAATTAGGAAACCATTATCTCCAAATATTAAAAAATCTTGGCCAGGTCTATCAGGAAAAAATTTCTCGCCTTTCCTTCTTAACGCCTCCAGAAAATTATCAACTTTTAACAGAATGGAATAATACCCAAGCTAATTACCCCCAGAGTAAATGTGTTCATCAGTTATTTGAAGAGCAAGCGCGTACTTCGCCAGAAGCAACTGCGGTTATTTATGAAAAGGAATTTTTGACATACCAAGAGCTCAATGAAAGAGCAAATCAAATAGCTGTTTATTTAGAAAACAAAGGAGTGAAACGAGGAACTTTGGTCGGAATTTCTATAGAGCGTTCTTTAGAAATGATGATCGGTTTAATGGGAATATTGAAGGCAGGAGGAGTTTATGTTCCCCTCGATCCGAATTATCCAAAAGACCGAATTAACTACATGATAGAAGACGCTCAGATTTCCATCGTGCTTACTTCATCAGATATTAAAAACAATGAAAATGGAAAAAGTGTTCCCAAAGCAAGTGTAAAACCTCAGGATTTAGCCTATGTTATTTACACTTCAGGATCGACAGGAAAACCCAAGGGAGTAAAACTCCGACATCTCGGGCTAACCAATCTGGTCTGGGCTGTGGCAAAGTCGCCGGGTTTTAGCCGCGAGGATTTTATGCTCTCGGCAACGACCATCTGTTTTGATGTGGCGACACTAGAGTTATTTTTGCCCTTAGTGACGGGGGGAAAGCTAGAAATACTGCCGACAAAAATCATCCAAAATGGGATAGAATTAAGGAAAAAAATCGAATCGAGTAATGTTTCCGTTATGCCAGGTACCCCTTCCCTTTGGGAGATGTTACTGGCCGCACAATGGCAAGGGAAAAAATCTCTCCGAATATTATGCACAGGGGAAAGGCTAAAGGAAGAACTCGCCGAAAAATTACTTCCCCGCTGTGAACAGTTATGGAATCTGTATGGTCCCACAGAAGCAAGCGTTTGGTCTTCTTTTACTCAGGTGAAGTCAGCCCAAAATATTACCATTGGCCGTCCCCTTGCTAATATGCAGTATTATGTCTTAGACAACCACTTAGAACCTGTTCCTCTCAGGTGTAAAGGAGAGCTTTATATCGGAGGAGATGGTGTCGCCCAGGGCTATCTCAATCGTCCCAAGTTAACCAAAGAACGATTTATTTCTTCTCCCTTTATTCCCGATAAAATGCTTTATAAAACCGGAGATATCGTTCGCTACCTCCCTAGCGGAGAAGTGGAGTACTTAGAGAGAAAAGACCAACAGATCAAGCTAAGAGGATTCAGAATTGAACTCTCTGAAATTGAGTCGGCTTTAGAAAAAATGCCCCAAATCAAAAGCGCTACTGTTGTCTTACGAGAGGAAAACGACAAAGTTAAAATTTTAGCTGCTTTTTTGCTATTTGAAAAAGAGACATCCCATACTGTCCTCATTTCATTTCTGAAAAAATGGCTACCCGAGTATATGATTCCTTCCCAATTTATCATTTTGCGGTCTTTTCCTTATACCCCCAATGGAAAAATAGATCGTAGCTTTCTTGGCCGCAGAAAAATTTCAGAGATAAAAGCAGTCTATGGAAATAAATCTCAAATTGCCCTAAGGGAAAACAAATCTTTTCCCCAGGGAGAGGCTTTTCTTCGAGATCTCCTGAAGAGAGATCTCCGAAAAATAATTTCTGCTATTATTGAGGAGGATGAGCATGAAATCAGCGACTATACCCATATCGGAGAATACGGTTTTGACTCCATTCTTTTTATTACTCTAAGCGTTAAGTTAAACAAAGTTTACCATCTTAAACTGGACCCACCTCTTTTCTACAGTTATTCGACAATAGATACTTTAGCCACTCACTTAGCAAGTACCCAGCCAGAAAAAATGGAAGAGCATTATAGAAAAGAATGGCAAAACTTGCCTTCCCAAGCAGTTTCTAATTACATAAAAAAAGAGTCGCAAGCTTTGCCATCACCGCAGATTTTAGAGCAAACCGAGAAAAAAAATATCTCACGCCGAGGCAGCATCTGCCAAGATATTGCCATTATTGGGATAGGGGGAAGAATGCCCCAATCCCCTAACTTAGATACTTTTTGGGATAAGCTGTTGGAAGGCGAAGATTTGATTACCGAAATCCCTCGGCAACGTTGGCAGGAATGGTGGAAAGATTCCCCCTCTATATTAAATGAAATAGAGAAAAATAATTGCAAATGGGGTGGTTTTATTGAGGGCATTGATAAGTTTGATGCCTCTTTCTTTCGGATTACTCCGCGAGAAGCAGAGGCGATGGACCCTCGGCAAAGAATCCTCTTAGAGACGGTATGGCAAACGATAGAGAATGCGGGCTATAATCCTTATTCTCTCTCTGGTAGCAATACCGGAGTATTTTTGGGAGCCAGCTCTTTTGAATACTTTGATATAGTAAATAACGCCAGCAATGAGATGAATCCTTATCTGGCTACGGGCATTGCTCATACCATGGTCGCCAACCGTATCTCTTTTTTATTAGATTTCCATGGGCCTAGTGTTTCTGTTGATAGTGCCTGCTCCAGCAGTTTAGTCGCCCTTCATCGCGCGCTTGAATCTATTCAAAGCGGAGAATGCGATTTGGCCATTGCGGGAGGAGCAAACGCCCTTCTTTCTCCTTATAGTTTTTTTGCTCTTAGCAAAACTGGTATGCTAAGCCGAGAGGGTAGATGTAAAACATTTGATGAAAGTGCCGATGGTTACGTACGTGCAGAAGGCGTGGGGGCTATACTATTAAAGCCCTTAGCCCAAGCAAAACAGGACCAAGACTATGTATATGCCGTAGTTAAAGGCTCTACGGAAAATCATGGTGGACGTACTCATTCCGTGACCACTCCCAACGCTACTGCTCAATCCTTATTACTTGTCAAAGCCTACCAGAAAGCGAATATTGATCCTTCCACCGTGACATATATAGAAACCCACGGCACTGGAACCCCCTTAGGCGATCCGATAGAAATCAATGGCTTAAAAGAAGCTTTTTCCGAGCTATATAAATCATGGAATCATCAGGCTCCAGAAGTTCCTCACTGCGGTATTGGTTCTGTCAAAAGTAATATAGGACATCTCGAAGCGGCTGCGGGAATAGCAGGGGTATTAAAGGTGTTGCTGGCAATGCAACATAAGACCCTACCAGCTTCCTTGCATCTGAAAAAACAAAATCCCTATATCGATATCAAGGGAAGCCCTTTTTATATCCTTAACGAAACCAAAGAGTGGAAACCCTTGGCCGATAAAAATGGAAATATCATCCCCAGGCGAGCAGGAGTGAGTTCCTTTGGTTTTGGAGGAACCAATGCCCATGTTGTTCTGGAAGAGTTTGATAATGAGATTATCTCACAGAAGGAAGATTCTCAAATAATCCTTCTTTCTGCGAAAACGAAGAGTGCTCTTCACAAGTATGTAAATAACTTTATCCTATGGTTGCAGCAGCCTCTTCATTTTCCTCTTGCTAACATTGCGTATACTCTACAAGTGGGACGGGAAGAAATGTCAGAACGTTTGGCCCTTGTTGTTACGAGTAAAGCAGAACTCATACAGAAGTTACAACAATATGAGAACGGGGAGAAAAAAATCACTTCTTTCTTTGAAGGAAATAAAATTTCTCCTTCTCAAGGACTAATCATGGAAGACGAAGAAGGCAAAGTGTATTTGCAATCTTTGATCCAAAAGCAAAAACTGAACAAAGTAGCAAATCTATGGACTCAAGGAATAGAAGTGGATTGGAAATTACTATATTCGCAGAAATTAAAACGTGTGCCTTTAGTAACTTATCCTTTTGAAAAGAAAATACACTGGCCTGCTACCCAGGAAAAAGCTCTCCAAAGCACCCCTTTAGAAAACATCCACCCTTTATTGGGAAAAAACACTTCCAATTTTAAGGAACAAAAATTTAGCACTATTCTTACAGGCAATGAATTTTTTCTGGTCGACCATGTCGTGGCTAACCAAAAAACTCTTCCTGGAGTTGCCTATATTGAAATGGCAATAGCAGCGGCCAAAGTGACAACCGGGAAGGAAATAGCTTCCGTCAACAACATTGTTTGGATGCAGCCCATTACGGTAGAGAAAAAACAGGAAATTTTTATTCATCTTTACCCACAAAAAGAAGATGTAGGATACGAGGTTTACTCTATAAGAAAGAACAAGCGCCTTGTTCATAGCCAAGGGAAAGTAAAACTAATAGATGATAACTTTAAGCAAACGGTTCTTCCCTCGCATCAGATTGAGAAAATAAAAAAACGCTGTTCTAAGCAACTCCTGGGAAAAGAGTGCTATGAACTTTCGAAACAAGGGAAAATAATGTACGGCCAAAGTTTTCAGGCCATAGAAGAAGTATTTTATAATGAAAACGAAGCTCTTTCCCGATTAAAGCTTTCTCCCACACTCGAATCAGGTTTTCATCAATTTTTTCTCCATCCCTCTATAATGGATGGTACTTTGCAGACAGTAGGTCTTCTCAGTAGTAATCTCGATCTTCGTCATTCTTATTTACCCTTTGCCTTAGCTAAGGTAGAAATGATAAGTTCTCTACCCCAAAACTGCTATGCTTATGCGCTTAAGCTACCTAACTCTAGTCCTGATATTCAGGTATACGATTTACAAATTTTAGATGATGCGGGCTGCCTTGTTCTTAAAATGGATAGCCTTTCCATACGTACAATTAAAAAGAAAGAGAATAATTTTCCCTCTGTAATGCACTACATTCCTGAGTGGGTTATAAAGGATTTATCTCCCGAAAGCCTAGAGCACTCTGGGAAGATCTTATTTTTTGCTCAAGATAGAGCCCTGAAAAAATCCCTCCAAGGCATTGCCTTTGAGCAAATAATTTGCGTAACTCCTGGACAATGCTACCAGAGAGTAAGCGTTACTGATTTCGAAATAAATCCACAAACTCAAAGCGATTATGAAAAACTGGTCGCAACCCTAATAGAAGAAAAAATCCTGCCGGAAAAAGTAGTTCATTTGTGGGCAGAGGAAGATTTTTCTCCTGTTCCCTCTTCCTTGGAACAACAACTTAGTCAGGGGCTTTACTCTTTATTTTTCTTAGTGCAATCCCTAATGCGAGCTTCTATTAAAAACATAGAAATCCTGTATACCTATTACAATAAAGAACCGGCTCCTCTTCAAGCATCTGTGAGCGCTTTTGGCAAGAGTGTTACACTGGAAGCTCCTGGATTTGTTATAAAAACTATCGCTTTCCCTGATATAAATCTGGGGAAAGAGATTATTGTCCAAGAACTTTATAAAAACTATGACACGGAGATTCGCTATAAAAAACAACATCGGTGGGTAAAAAACTGGGAGCAAAAAAGCTTACTCTCACCCCAACCATTGCAAAAATCAAAAATTCATTTTCGAAAAGAGGGAGTATATCTCATTACCGGAGGAGCCGGAGGACTGGGGTTAATCTTTGCCAACTACCTCGTCGGCAAAGTTAAAATTATTATTATCACAGGACGCTCTTCTTTAGACAGATCAAAGCAAAAACAAATAAACGACCTACGCTCGCAAGGTCTGGAAGTTAAATATATCCAGAGTAATGTGAATAACTTAGAAGAGACACAATCCCTCATCGCTCAAATCAAAAAAGAAAGCCAGCATTTGCATGGCATAATCCATAGTGCAGGTTTAATCCAAGATTCTCTCATTAGGAACAAAACCCAGGAAGAAATGAAAAGCGTCCTCGCTCCCAAAGTGTATGGAACCCTAAACCTTGATCAAGCTACCCAAGAAGAGCCTTTAGACTTTTTTATTATGTTTTCTTCCCTCTCTTCTGTCCTAGGCAATTTAGGACAAAGTGACTATAGCTACGCCAATGCGTTTCAAGACAACTTTGTTTCCTATCGAATCTCCCAAAAAAGAGCCGGGAAAACCTTGTCCATCAATTGGCCGATGTGGAGTAAAGGGGGAATGAAAGTTGATGAACAAACGGAAAAACTAGCCCAAAAAATGGGCTTACATCCTTTGAGAACCGAAGAAGGCTTAGAATCTTTTGCCCAAATAATGGACTCAGATTTAACTCAAATCGCGGTTATCAATGGGAAAAGTCAAAAAATAGAAGAGCTCTTTCAGGGGAAAAAAGAAAAGCCAGTTTCATTTACTTCTAAATCAGTAACGAAAGTGGATGAAGACGATTTACTACGACGTATCCAGAATGATTTAGTCGAAGATGTTTCGGATATGCTCAAAGTAGAAATCGAAGAGATAAACATAGAAGAAGAGATGAGCGAATATGGCTTTGACTCTATCTTGATCACCACTTTTTCTAATAGAATAAATGACCGATATGATCTTGACTTGAGTCCCGCTGATTTCTTTGAGCATGGTAACATCGCTTCCTTTGCCTCATTTGTCAAAAAAGAATATATGGAAAACTTTTTTGAGAAGGAAAAAGATCCTTCTCAGATGATAAAAACCTTAGAAGAAAAAACTCTTCCAACACCTATAGAAGAACTAGGAAAAATAGGAGAACTAGAGAAACTGGAAAAACCTCGTTTTCAACACTTCCATAATTCAGAAAACAGAAAAACAAATTTACGACAAGAGAATAGTATTCAGGAAATTGCGATCATTGGGATGTCTGGAGTTATGCCAGGTTCTAAAGATCTTTCCCAATTCTGGCAAAATTTACTCGAAGGAAAAGACCTTATCTCGGAAATTCCAGAGGGCAGGTTTTCTTGGGAAGACAAAAACAAAATGAAAACAAAGAGGGGAGGCTTCATTCCTGACTTAGATAAGTTTGATGCTCACTTTTTTCGTATCTCCCCTAGAGAAGCTGAATTTATGGACCCTCAGCAAAGAATTCTTCTAGAGACAGTGTGGAAAACTATAGAAGATGCCGGCTATAATCCTGAGCAACTATCCGGCTCTAAAACAGGTTTATTTGTAGGAGTTTGTTCTGCTGACTATGCCGAACTCACCAAAAGTACTCTCTCAAACGTCGATCCCTACATATCCACCGGCAACGCTCACTCCGTATTATGTAACCGAGTTTCTTATATCTTAAATTTCCACGGCCCAAGTGAGCCCGTGAATACGGCATGTTCTAGCTCCTTAGTAGCTCTCCATCGCGCCGTAAAATCTATCCAAGCCCAGGAATGTGAATTTGCCATTGCCGGAGGAGTTAATGCCCTTATTTCCTCCACTTCTTTTTTAGCATTTAGTAGCTCGGGAATGCTAAGCCCTGATGGGAAGTGTAAAACTTTTGATAGTGCCGCCGATGGTTATGTACGTTCCGAGGGAGTCGGGACCGTTTTTCTGAAACCTTTAGCACAAGCAGAGCAAGACAAGGATTATATCTATGCTGTGATTAAAGGAAGTGCTCTTAATCATGGGGGACAAGTTACTAGTCTGACCGCTCCTAACCCTAATGCTCAAGCTGAATTATTGATAGACGCTTATTCGAAAATAGATCCCGCAAGCGTCAGTTTTATTGAAACTCATGGCACCGGAACTAGCCTGGGTGATCCTATCGAAATCAATGGATTGAAGAAAGCTTTTGGGGAAATGTACCAGCGCAAGGCTAAAATTGTCTCTGCAAAACACTGTGCCCTAGGAGCCGTAAAAACGAACATTGGGCATTTAGAGTCTGCCGCAGGAATTGCAGGAATATTCAAGATATTGCTTTCGATGCAGCACAAGAAGTTAGTCCGAAATATTCATTTTGATGAAATGAACTCTTATATTGAACTTCATGATAGTCCTTTTTATTTACTGACAGAAAATAAAACATGGGAGTCTTTGACGGATGAGACAGGGAAAATGATTCCCCGAAGAGCAGGAGTCAGTTCCTTTGGTTTTGGAGGGGCCAATGCTCATGTCGTTCTGGAGGAGTATCTAAATGATATATCACCTTATAACGATAGCCCAAAAGTTATTGTCCTGTCTGCAAGCACGCCTAAAGTACTTCAAGAATATGTCCAAGCACTCTTAGAGTTTTTGCAGAAGGGGAATGATTTTTCTTTGTCAGATATCGCCTATACTTTACAAATAGGCCGTAAAGCGATGAAGGAACGCTGGGCTGTTGTTGCAGCAAATAGACAAGAGTTGATCGAGATATTAACTTCCTTCACAATGGGCAAAGCAAGGGCAAAAAATTTTTACCGAGCAACGGTCGAGACAAAAACAAAAGATGAGCTCATTTTTAACGATTCTTTAGGAAAACAGTTTCTTCAGTCTGTCATCCAAGAGGGGAATTTAGAAAAACTAGGACAACTTTGGACCAAAGGTGTGGATATAGATTGGAAATTGCTCTATTTATCTCAAGAACCGCACAGAGTTCCTTTGCCTACTTATCCATTTGCCAAAAAAAGGTATTGGATCTCAGATAACGTTTCCCATTCATCTAAGAAAGAGGGAATTGAAATTGAACTTGCCGCGGAAAAAATAAAACATCCTCTTGGTTTATCTTTTCTCCGAGATTCGTTTTTCTCTGCCGAAACACTTGAGGCTATTTTTACCTCAACGAAGTCTAAGTCTAAGTCTAAGGCAAAGCCTCAGCGCATTAACCTGCCTACCTATCCATTTGCGAAAAAAAGATATTGGTTTTCAGCCCCTCAGAATAACCTAATTTTTTCAGAATCAAAAAACTTAGAAAAATCCCCAAATATTTCTCTATTCCCTGCCAAAGCCTCTTGTGTTAGCTTGTATGATTACGGCCAAGGGATTTTTTGGATTCAAATCTCTCAACCAGAAACGAAAAACACCCTTTCCAAAATTATAATCCAAGAGTTAGGGCAAGCTTTTGCCAAGATTGAAAAGGAAACGCAAGCCAAGGTTGTCATTATTGCAGGCACAGACTCTTCGTTTCTTAGAGGAGGAAGAAGCCAACAAAACGAAGTAGTCAAACAAAAGCTTCACCAACAAATAGCTTCTTTTCCTATTCCTGTTATTGCTGCTATGAAAGGAAGAGCGATAGGAGCGGGTTTTTTGCTCGGTGCTCTCTGTGATTTTATGATTTGCAGTGAAGAGAATCTGTACTCTTATACTGGTTTCCAAGACAACTTTTTCCCTACTAAAGAAGAAGAGTTATTGTTTCTCGAACGTTTTGGTCAAACCCAAGCAAAAGAGTTTTTATGCCTAGAACAAGCATCTACTGGTAAGCAACTCCAGGAAAAAGGGTGGAGTTGCCCCATTCTTCCTTTAGATCAAGTCGAGTCTTATGGACGGGAGTTAGCAACGGTTTTAGCAAATATTCCTCAAGAATCTCTGCGCCAGCTAAAGAAACACTTATCTCGTAAAATTTGTCTCCGAGCCGAAGGATTAACAAATACAAATCTCTCTTCGTCTCCTAAAAAACCAGTAAAACCAGTAAAGTCCGTAAAGGAAGAAGACCAGAAAACAGACAACGAAAGGCAAAAAGAGCCGATCAAGAAAGATATCCCTTCGCTGAAAAGTCTTTTTACTGGCCCGATTACTTGGCCAAGAGAAAGTTCCCTAAAATATGACCAGCGAGCAGGAACTACTATAACACTCCGATCTAAAGTGATAAAGGCGACATCTTTTCCAGAAGGAATTATTCTGGTCAAGATGGTCGATGAGAAAGCAAAAAATATGCTTTCTCCAGATTTGATTACAGGGATAAGCGAAGTATTTATACACATTCGAGATAGAGAAGATTATAAAGTAGTGGTCTTAACGGGCTATGATAATTACTTTGTCTGTGGAGGAACCAAGGAAGGGTTACTTGCTATCCAAAAAGGCAAAGTTAGATTTACAGACACCCCCATTTATCACTTGGCCTTGGAATGTAAAATTCCTGTAATTTCGGCCATGCAAGGGCATGCTGTAGGAGCAGGATGGAGCCTAGGCATGTTTGCCGATTTTGTTCTCTTGAGCAAAGAAAAAAGATACACTAGTCCCTACATGAATTATGGGTTCACTCCTGGGGCAGGTTCTACTCTTATTTTCCCTCATCGAATGGGCTATGATTTGGCGAGAGAAATTTTGTTTACGGGCAAAGAATACCAAGGACGTGAGTTCCAGAATAAAAAGGGCCTAGCTGTTCTTCCGAGCAAGGAAATATATAAATCCGCCATGATTCTCGCTCAAAGAATAGTGCAGTTTCCACGCAATACTCTGATTGCACTTAAAGAAGAATATACCCAAAATCTGAAAAGTCAGCTAGAGGAAACTTATGAACTAGAGTTGGCTATGCACGAAAAAACCTTTGTCCATAACCCAGAGGCTCTCTTGAGAATTGAAGAAAACTTTCAGGAAAAGAAAGAAGATCTCTCCCCTCCCACGAAACAAGCGACTTCTGCTATTTCTGAAAACTCCTTAGGCTCTGATCTTTTATTTTCTATAGCATCCACGCTCAAAAAACTCTTGGGAGAGGAGTTGTGTATAAGCGAAGAAGAGATAGACGAAAATTCTCAGTTTAGTGATCTAGGCTTGGATTCGATTACCGGGGTAACTTGGGTACAAAAGATTAATCAGGAATATAAAACGGCTATTTCAGCCACTAAAATTTATAACTATCCAACCCTTTCTGAGCTTGTCTTATATGTTAAGCAAGAGGTAGAAAAAAGCGGCGTTTTAACGAACAAATCTGCTCTTAATCCAACTTCATCTGATAGTCCGCTATCGCCTTTACCCCAGAAAATTTCTTTTCTCCTGGAATCAGAGGAAAGAAATTCTCCCTCATCCCCCTTTTCCCAAAAAACACAATCTATTGCCGTCATTGGAATGGCCGGAAAGTTCCCCCAAGCAAAAAATATTGAGGAGTTCTGGGAAAATATAGAATTGGGAAAAAATTGTATTTCAGAAATCCCTGAACAGCGTTGGGATATGAATGAATATTATGATCCCAATCCCATGGCGCCAGGTACCACTAATTGTAAATGGATGGGATCGATAGAAGAAGTAGACCAATTTGATCCAACATTCTTTAATATTTCTCCTCGCGAAGCTGAAGCCATGGATCCGGGGCAGCGTTTGTTTTTAGAAACTTGTTGGCATAGTATCGAAGATTCAGGGTACAATCCTCACTCTCTTTCCGGGAGCAAATGTGGTGTTTTTGTAGGCTGTGCCGCTGGCGACTATGTTCAGTTGTTACAAAGCTCAAATTTGAGTGCTCAGGCTTTTACGGGGGGAGCGGCCTCTATTCTAGCGGCTCGTATTTCCTATTTTTTAAATTTACAAGGTCCTTGTTTGTCTATCGATACAGCTTGCTCTTCTTCCCTTGTAGCAATATCTAATGCTTGTGATAGTTTGGTCATGGGTAGTAGTGATCTAGCTCTGGCCGGAGGAGTCTTTATCATGGCAGGCCCAACACTACACATCATGGCAACAAAAGCAGGGATGCTCTCTCCAGATGGACAGTGTTTTGCTTTTGATCAAGCCGCCAATGGTTTTGTTCCCGGAGAAGGAGTAGGAGTAGTTTTCCTAAAAAGACTAGAAGACGCTCAAAAAGACCGAGACAAAATTTATGGAGTAATCCAAGGATGGGGAGTCAATCAAGATGGAAAAACCAATGGAATCACAGCTCCCAATCCCGATTCCCAAACACGTTTACAGCAAGATATTTATGATAAATACAAAATTAACCCCGAAGAGATCCAGTTAATTGAAACTCATGGAACAGGAACAAAACTAGGAGACCCTATTGAAATAGAAGGACTAAAAAACTCTTTTCAAAAGTATACAAAGGAAAGAAACTACTGTGCCCTAGGGTCGGTCAAGAGTAACATTGGTCACTTATCGACAGCAGCAGGGGTCGCAGGAATGATCAAAGTACTCCTGGCTTTACAGAATAAAAAACTTCCTCCTACCATTAATTTTACAAAACTCAATGAACATATCGACTTGAACAAGAGCCCTTTTTACATCAATACCAAATGTAAGTCTTGGGATGCTCCTACCAAAGGAATTCGCCAAGCCGCCGTCAGCTCTTTTGGTTTCAGTGGCACGAATGCTCATTTAGTTATTTCAGAAGCGCCTCAAGAAAAAAATAGTTTTAGCGAGCTCCATTCTCTCTCAGGTGCTCCCGTTATTATCACTCTTTCTGCTCAAACGAAACAACAACTCCACACTTATGCGCAAAGCTTATACGATGCCTTAGAAAAAAAGCCTAATCTCCGAAAAAATCTCGTGAATCTAGCCTATACCTCTCAAGTAGGCCGCGGTGCAATGGATTATCGATTAGCGATCATTGCCCACGACGACCAAGAATTGAAAAAGATCTTAAGCTCTTATATTCAGGGGAAAACAGATCCTAACTTTTTCTTTGCCCAAGCAAAAGAAAAGTCTGGACTTATCGGAGATACTCCAGAGGGGAAAGAGTATATTGAAAAATTAATCCAGAATCAAAGGCATAAGACACTCGCAGAACTTTGGGTAAATGGAAACAACATTGATTGGAAAACGACCTATAATTTAAAGAGAATGCAACGTCTGCCTAATTACCCTGTGTATCCTTTCGCAAGAGAACGATACTGGATTTCCCCCAAGAGCAATCAAAAAAATTTACCTAAGACTCAAGCCTCTTCACAATCTCCGAAAGTAGCTCATTTTGAATTTTCTAGTTTCCTGAGTAAGCCCAAAAAAATTGCGTTAGAACTTTTATCGACAAAAGATTGTCCGGTAAAAGATAAATCACCCCTGGGAAATAAACCATCCATTCCATTAAACTTTGTATCTTCCTCTGTGCCATTACAAAATTCCTCTAAGGCTTTTCCTTCAAATCCATCTCCTCCAAAAGAAATTTCAAATCCATCTCCTCTAAGAGAAATTTCAAAAGAAACTCTGCAAAGAGAGCTAAAAACTAGCTTGGCCCAAATTTTATATATGAAAGAAGAGAATATAGATTCGGAGAAATCTTTTATTGACGTAGGATTAGATTCCATTGTGGGGGTAGAATGGGTCCAAGTAATCAATCAAAAATATGGTCTTTCTCTTTCTGCAACAAAACTTTATGATTATCCGACTATTTCCCAATTAGCCGTATTTCTAAAAGAGGAAATCTCAAAGCTATCGGAGACCTTTGTACCAAAAATAGCAAAGGAGAAGTATCCCCATCCCTCCAGCAGTATAAAAGAATCTACGAGTTCTACTTCCTTCCTTCCCTCTCCTCCGTTAACAGTGCCTATTTTGAGCGCTTCTTTCTCAGAGAAAAAAAACTTTTCAGAGAAAAAAAATCTGTGCGATAAAGATAAAATTGCCGTTATTGGAATGTCAGGAAGATACCCCCAAGCAAAGAATTTAGATGAATATTGGAATAACTTGGTTCTGGGAAAAAATTCTATTCGAGAAATTCCTACAACCCGCTGGGATATTAGCCAATATTATGATAAGGAGAGGGGGAAAAAAGGGAAGATTTATTCCAAATGGTTAGGAATGCTCGATGACATCGAGTTCTTTGATCCTCTCTTTTTTCAAATTTCTCCGGCCGAGGCAAACCTGATGGACCCTCAACATCGTTTGTTCTTAGAGGAAAGTTATAAAGCCTTTGAAGATGCAGGATATTCTCATGAAGCTTTAAGCAACAAAAAATGTGGAGTTTATCTAGGAATTATGGGGAACGAATATTCATTGCTCCTTGCTCAAAAGGACTCTGATTCCTCAGAAATAACCGGGAATAGCTATGCCATCGCAGCAGCAAGAATTGCCTACTACTTAAATCTAAAAGGACCTGCTATTCCTATTGATACGGCATGTTCGTCTTCCCTAGTTGCTATTCATCTTGCCTGCCAAGCATTAAGAAGTAAAGAAGTAAAGATGGCTCTCGCAGGGGGGGTTAGTCTGTACCTAACCCCTCAATCTTACATCGGGATGTGCCAAGCAGGAATGCTCTCTCCCGAAGGACAGTGTAAAACTTTTGATGATTCGGCCAACGGGTTCGTTCCTGGAGAAGGAGTGGGAGCGGTCGTTTTAAAACGCTTAGAAGATGCCATAAAAGACAAAGACTTGATCTATGGAGTGATCCTCGGTTCGGGAATTAACCAAGATGGAAAAACCAATGGAATTACGGCCCCAAGTGTCCATAGTCAAATAGAGTTAGAGCGTGAGATTTACTCGAAATATAAGATAAATCCTGAATCCATCAGCTATATAGAAACTCATGGAACGGGGACAAAATTAGGTGACCCCATTGAGCTAGAGGCATTGGACACTGTTTTTAAAGAAAAAACCTCTCAGAAAAACTATTGCGCTTTAGCTTCTGTAAAAAGTAATATTGGGCATACTTCGGCCGCTGCGGGTGTTGCTGGTCTCCAAAAAGTCCTCCTATCGATGAAACATCAAGAACTTGCCCCTAGTTTGAATTTTACCAAAGAGAACTCTCATTTTGATTTTAGCGACTCTCCTTTTTACGTCAATACAGAACGAAAACCTTGGAAAACAGTTTCTAGTTCTCTTCGTCGAGCTTGTGTAAGCTCTTTTGGATTTAGTGGAACTAATGCTCACCTTGTTTTGGAAGAATATCTTTCAGATACTCCTTCTCAAATAATTACTTCTCTTTTAGGAAATAGTGTATACATTGTTCCTTTTTCCGCTAAAAATAAATCTCGCCTCCATGAATATATCGAAATATTCCGAAAATTCTTACCTCAGAATCCAAACATTTCTCTGGCGAGCTTATCCTACACTTTGCAAACGTGTCGTACGGCCATGAAAACTAGGGTTGTCTTTTTCATTCAAAGTCTTCCTGAGTTGTTAGAAAAACTGGACTCCTTTTTAGAAGAAAAAAATCCCCAGAAAACTCTTTCAGACCAAGCTCCCTCAAAGGAGGATATTTTGGATGTTCTTAGCGAGAGCGAGATGGCTAATCTGGTGGAAACTTGGACCAAGAAAAAAGAATTTTCTAAGATCACAAAACTTTGGGTCAAGGGATTGTCCTTTGATTGGAACCAACTTTATGGAGAAGGTAAGCCAAAACGCATCAGTTTACCCACCTATCCTTTTGCCAGAGGAAAATACTGGATTTCAGCCTCCCCCCAAAAACAGATTGTCTCCTCGTTAGTTTCTTTCCCCTCAATGAATTACTCCTATTTTTCTAAACATACTATTGACGTAGGGATAATGAAAGGCCTGGTCTTAAAGGGGAATAAAATTTACGGAGAAAGCAAACCACAACGCATCAGCTTACCCACTTATCCTTTTGCTAAAGAGAAATACTGGATTTCAGAATCTCAGTCTCCCTTGTTTTCTCCCAAAGAAAAGGAAAACAAAGTTATCTCCAAGTCGGCGCGATTATTCAAAAAACTAAAAGAAAAGAAAAATTCTTCTCAAAAAATTCACTTGGATAAACAAAAAAAAGAATTTGCGGCCACTTTGAAAGAAAAAATATCAGAACTCACTCTTGTCCCAGAAAATAGAATTGACGATAATACCTCGTTTGAAGACTTAGGAGTAGCTTCTATCTTAGGAATGAAATTGATTACCGAAATAGAATTGCACTTTGGGTTACGTCTATATATGAGCGAACTACTGGAGTACAATACAACTAGAAAGTTGACCGATTATCTTGCTAGAGAGTTAGAAAAACCAAGGAATCAGAATGAACAAAAAATTATCTATCTTCTAAGTACACCTCGGGCAGGCTCTACCTTGCTCCGAACGATAATGATGGGACATTCTGAGATATTTGCTCCTCCTGAACTACACATTTTACCTTTCAAAACCTTAGAAGAGCGCTCAGAGATTCTCTCTAAAAATAACCAGGAATATCTAAAAGAAGGCTTCGTTGAAACCATCGCAAAATTAGAGAAAATCTCTCCCAGAGAAGCTCAGCTTAAAATGGAAGAACTAGAAAATAAAAAGCTTTCCCCAGAAGAAACCTACCAGTATTTGCAAAATATTATGCCCCAGCGATATTTGGTCGATAAATCCCCTACCTATGCTCTGGACGAAAAAATCCTCTGGCGAGCTGAGCAAATGGAAAAGAAACCCTTTTATCTTCATTTAGTTCGCCACCCTCTTGCCGTCATGGAATCGTTTGTCAGAAACCGTTTTGACAAGATGTTAGGAATAAAGGAAAATCCTCGGCAATATGCGGAAAAACTTTGGTGCAGTTCTAACTCAAAGACAAAAGAGTTTTTAGCAGAAATACCGGAAAAACGTTGGATGAGAATTCTCTACGAAGATCTCGTACAAAATCCTCAAGAAGTAGTGAAAAAGCTGTGCGTACACTTGGGACTAAACTTTGAAAAAGACATGCTAAATCCTTACGAGAAAAACCGCATGATTTACGGTCTTGGCGATAGTTCTCTAACCATCGGAGACCCTAATTTTTTGCAGCATGATAAAATTGAAGCGCATTTAGCAGATGCCTGGAAAAAAGACTTAGACAGGGTAGATGAACTCTCGAAACAAACCATTAGGCTGGGAGAGCAGTTTGGCTACAACTTTAGTCGAGAAAAAAAATACTCTCTGGCACCTTCTCAGCAATCTTTTATCAATGAGTTTAGCTCTGAGCCGACCTGCCATATTGTCCACCACCATGTCTTTTCCTTAGACAAAGAAATTGATTTAGCCCGGTGGGAAAAAAATCTTCAACAGCTTGGGGAAAAACACCCTGTCTTAAGAAATTCTTTTTTTCAAAAAAAAGGAATCTGGGGGCAACGAGAAGAAAAAATCTGTGGTATTTCACTAGATCATTATGATTTAGCAAACTGGGAAGCTAAGGCCAAAAAGGAAAAAATAGCAAAGATTGAAAGGCAAATGCACCAAAAGATAAAAGTGGATCAATCTCCTCTCTGGGCCTTTTCTCTTCTGTCTTTAGGAGGGAGAAATTATCACATCATTATGATCATCCATCATTTGATTACCGATGGAGTATCCTGCGCCTTAATGATCCAGGACTTATTTCATTTCTATGAAAATCCACAAAGAAAGATTATTCTCCCTAAAAACTCTTACCAAGACTATATTCATAAGGTATCTTTGCTCACTCAAAAAGAAAAAATAAAGCAAAGACAGTTTTGGTCAAAGCACATTCCCAAAACAAAAATGGCATGTCCGACAGATTTAAACAAGGGAACAAACTCAATCGCTTCGGAGAAAACCTATCAAAAACGTTATTCTCTCAAAGATTGGAAAATCGAAGAAGATCTTTTTCCGACTTTATCAGTAGGACTCTATGAATATCTGAGCCAATGGCTTGGTTGTGATACCCCTATCATTATTCATCGCTTACATCGTCGTAACACCAAAACGATAGGCCTATATCCCGAGACCATTGGCTGGTTTGCCGGAGATATCCCCTTGGGTTTAAGCCTAAGAAAAGAGAAATCCTCTTTTGATAAAATCCGTAAATTTAGCAAGAGCTTTCATCATATTCCGATGGGGGGTATTGGGTACGAAATTCTTGCCCAAGAAGAACTTCTCCCTTTTTCCCATGAAGTTAGCTCTGTCCGCTTAAACTATCAACCTCACATTCCTCTAAAAGTATCTGCCAAGACAGAGACTTATCTTTTTGAGCCACCTACCCATAAACGTCTTTATTTATTAGATCTAATTGTCAGAAACAAAAAAGATCATTTACTTATTATTGCTCGGTATTCGAATAACTTTTATAAGCGCAATACCATAAAGAACTTAGTAGAAGGTTGGGTAAAGCATACTTGCGATCTTTTTTAAAATCCTAAAACATCAGTATTACCAATTTTAATCTCTTTTGCTATAAGCGTTAGGAGGGAACCTGCAGAGCGAATATCGATATAAATATTATGGAAAGAAGCCTATTGGAAGGAATGGAAAAACTTGACATAAAACTACTATCAAGATGCATACAGTAGTTGACAGGTTTCGAGGAGTCTCTTAAAATAGTCTTACTGGGCTAGAAGGTCTAGCCCCCTTATTATTCTGTTATAAAACAGAAAAAGATTTTTGGAGTTATTCGATGAAGCGTATTGAAAAGATTTATACTTTCTCTCAGAGCCTGTGGTATGACAATATTAAACGTAGCCTTCTCGATTCGGGAGAGATTGCTAAAATGATCGAAGAGGGGGAGATCGTCGGAATCACTTCTAACCCGACAATTTTTCAAAAAGCGATTGGGGGAAGCGAAGACTACGATGGAGCAATCGAAAAAATTCTCCAGGAAAATCCCCAAACCAATGTTGATCAGTTGTATGAAAAGTTGGTTGTTCGTGATATCCAAGATGCGGCCGATCTACTCCGTGGAGTTTATGACAAAACCGCGTGTGTTGACGGCTACGTCTCGATAGAGGTTTCTCCTCGCTTAGCACATAATACAGAGGCGACCATTGCGGAAGGGAAACAACTTTTTGCTTTAGTGAATCGCCCAAATGTTATGATTAAAGTTCCTGCAACCGAGGAAGGTTTACCTGCAATTACTGCTCTTTTAGCAGAAGGGATCAATGTTAATGTTACTTTAATGTTTTCTTTGCAGGACTTTCTCAATGTAACAGAAGCTTATCTTACGGGAATAGAAAAATGTGCTGAGAATGGTAAAGATTTGTCGAAAGTTAGCTCTGTCGCCTCTTTTTTTATTAGCCGACTGGATAGTGCTGTCGACAAAATTCTCGGAGAAGATTCTGAGTTAAAAGGAAAGACCGCGATTGCTTATGCTAAAATGGTTTACCAGTGCTTTCAGGAAATGTACAAGCAAGAACGGTTTACTCTACTGCAAAAAAAAGGAGCCCAGCTCCAACGCCTACTATGGGCCAGTACCAGTACAAAAAACCCCACTTATCGCGATGTTATGTACATAGAAGAGCTTATTGGGGAAAATACAGTAAATACTGTTCCTCCGGCAACTTTAGATGCTTTCCGCGATCATGGAGAAGCTCGCCTTAGTGTGACAGAGAGCATTCCAGAAGTTCATCAAACCCTAGCTGAAGTGAATGCGGCTGGAGTAAATTTGGATGCCGTGACAAAAAAATTAACCGAAGAAGGAGTGGCTGCTTTTGCTGCATCTTTTGACTCTTTGATGAAAACTTTAGAGACAAAACGAAATCACATTCTTAGTAAGGAAGCTTCTCGTGCCAACACAACAGCTTAATCTTGGAAATAGCAAAGAACAATTGGAAAGCGCAAAAGAGCATTGGCAAAAAATCAATGGGACTGCTCGAATTTGGGAAAAAGACGCTTCTTTATGGCTTCCTGAAGGAACTCCTGAAGAACGTCAAGCAATTGAGGAACGTTTAGGTTGGCTTCGCTCACCAGAAGAAGGGGAGAAACTAAAAGAATCCTTAGAGAGTTTTACCCAAGAAGTGGTTGCGGCAGGTTTTCAGGACGTAGTTCTTCTGGGAATGGGAGGAAGCAGTCTTGCTCCTGAAGTTCTTATGAATGTATTTGGTAAAAAACCAGGCTTTCTTTCTTTAACCGTTCTCGATAGTACCTGTCCTGACTCAGTAGAACAAGTTCATCGAGGTAAAAATTTGAGGCAAACTCTTTTTTTGGTATCGAGTAAGTCTGGTTCCACCATTGAGACTATGTCTTTTTTTCACTATTTTTTTCATCAGCTAGAAGGCCAAACAGGAAATCCTGGGAGTCATTTTGTCGCGATCACAGATCCTGGCTCTTCTTTAGAAAAACTCGCCCAAGAACGAAAATTTCGAAAAACGTTTTTAGCTCCTCCTGATGTGGGAGGACGTTACTCCGTTTTAACTTACTTTGGATTAGTGCCGGCTGCTCTTATTGGCTGTGACTTGGGAGCGATTTTAGCCAGTGCAAAAAAACAAGCTTCTGCTTCCCAAGAAGTTTTAGGAGAAAGCATTGAGCTGGGGCTTGCCATGGGAGCCTTAGCAAAGATAGGAAAGAACAAGCTTACTTTTTGCCTTTCCCCTTCTTTCCAGGCAATAGGAGTTTGGATAGAGCAGTTAATCGCGGAAAGTACGGGGAAACACGGCAAAGGGGTTCTTCCTGTGGTCGGAGAAAAACTTCTTTCATCTCGGCAATACCAAGATGACCGCTGTTTTGTCTTTATTTATCTAGAAGAAGAAAACTCTCATTTTAAAGAGCAAATAGAGGATCTTACGGCTGCTGGTCATCCTATCGTAATGATTTCCCTAAGTGACAAAACTGATATCGGGCAAGAGTTTTTCCGATGGGAAATGGCTACCGCAGTATCAGGAGCTATTCTAGGAATTGATCCCTTCGACCAGCCTGATGTCGAGCTAGCGAAAAAGAAAGCTCGTCGCCTGATGGAAGAATACGAAGTATCGGGAGAAATTCCTCAAGAAACTCCTTTGTTTTCTAACTCTGACTATGAAATTTGTGCAACAAAAGAACTTAGTTCTGCGACAGAGGAAGAAGCTCTTTGGAAAGATCTTCGAGAAAAAATTAGGCCTCACGACTACTTTGCTCTGATGGCTTATGTTGATCAGACTTCCGCGAGCGAAGTTCAACTAGAAAAGCTAAGGACTTTCTGGCAAAACCAGTGTTCCTTAGCGACAACTCTTGGTTTTGGTCCTCGTTTTCTCCATTCGACGGGGCAACTGCACAAGGGAGATAGCAACCAAGGAATCTTTTTGCAAATAACCCAAGCTTCGTCGAAAAAACTTCCTGTTCCTAGCCAAACTTACACTTTTGATGTATTGATCAATGCTCAATTTCAAGGAGACTACCAAGCTCTCGAAGAAAAGGGACGACGGGTATTGAGAATTCATCTAAAGGGAGATTTTACAGCGACCTTAGATAAAATCTTATCCCAATGGGAGAATGCCTTCTAAAACGACAAGACTAAGTTGGATTTATCCCCAACAGCCTTAAGAAAAGAGAAATATCATGAGAAAAGAGACCCGAATTTCTGTTATCATTCCTGCCTTTAACGAAGAAAAGGCTATTGGCAAAGTTCTCCAAGATATTCCTGAGTGGGTCGATGAAGTGATTGTGGCAAACAATGGCTCCACCGATAGCACTGCTCAGGTAGCGAAAGAAAACGGAGCACGGGTTGTTGACGAACGAAGAAGTGGTTATGGTTCTGCTTGCTTAGCTGCTATTAAGGCTCTTTCTCCTACGGATATAGTTGTTTTTGTCGATGGCGACTATAGCGATCGCCCTCAAGAAATGCACTCTTTAGTTGATCCGATTCTGGCAAAAGAGGTGGATTTAGTGATTGGTTCGCGCACTTTGGGGCAAAGAGAACCCGGTGCTCTAGCTCCGGTTGCTCGCTTTGGCAATTGGTTGTCTTGTCACTTGATCCACTTCTTTTGGCGAGTGCGCTTTACTGACTTGGGACCTTTTCGGGCTATTACTCGGAAAGCTCTAGAGCAACTGGAAATGAGAGATCCCGATTATGGATGGACTGTCGAGATGCAAATCAAAGCCGTTTGCTTGAAATTAAAAGTAAAAGAAGTGCCTGTCACTTATCACAAACGAATTGGAAAGTCGAAAATTTCGGGAACTCTTCGAGGGATTATCGGAGCAGGGACAAAAATTTTAGGAACTATTTTTCTCTCTGCTTTACGAACTTCTTTAAAAAGGAAAAAATTATATGAGTCACAACCTGATCCTGTTCACGCGATACCCGATGGCAGGAAAGGCTAAAACCCGCTTAATACCAGCTTTAGGGGGAGAAGGAGCAGCACAACTCCAAAAGAAGATGACCAAACACATTTTAGGGAGAGGGAGAATTTTTAGCGAAAAATATCCCCAAACAAAAATCGAAATCCACCATTCGGGAGGAAATCTATCTTTGCTCCAAGCTTGGCTAGGGGAAGACCTTACCTATATTCCCCAAGCCGAAGGTGACCTGGGAAAAAAAATGTATTGTGCTCTTGAGAACTCTTTTACTCAAGGAGCTCAAAAAGCTCTCATTGCCGGATGCGATTGCCCTCTTCTTACTCCCGAAATCTTTGCAGAAGCTTTCGAAGAGCTAGAGCATCATGATTTAGTATTGGGTCCTGCTTTGGACGGAGGCTATTATTTAATCGCTCTTAAGAAAGCTATTGAAGAGATATTCCAAGATATCGTCTGGGGAAAAGAGCAAGTTCTCGCTAGAACATTAGAAAAAGCAGAATCTTTGAAACTCAAGGTTAAGTTACTGGAGGAAATGAGTGACGTGGATTACCCGGAAGATCTGTGGGTATGGGAAAAGGCTAGTGGGGAGAAGTTGTTGTGTTGAGGGGCTTGGGAGATGGATTTTCTTGGTAATTAGGTTTTAGCAGGCGTAACGGACAACCACGAGGGTCCTTGCGGACGGCCCTCGTAGTTGTCCCTACATACATTGCAGGAACGAATTCAGGTAAATCCAATCGATTAATACCAGTCGAGACAACTTATAAATTGTTTCCTATCAAATATTTATCCCTGTAGGGACAACAGCAAGGGCCTGCCTGCAAGGCCCTTGTGGTTGTCCGTTACGCCTGCTAAGTTACTACTTCTTCTTTCCACCAGAAACATTAGCGCGGATGTTCAGGATATCAGCATCCTTCACAATATACTCTTTGCCCTCTAGCCTCATCTTACCAGCCTCTTTTAATTTCCCTGGATTTCCATCCAAATCCATCAAGTCTTGGTAGTGGAAAACTTCTGCTCGAATGAAGCCTCTTTCTAAATCAGAGTGAATAGCTCCCGCAGCGTTAACTGCCCGGGTATTTCGACGAATAGGCCAAGCCCGAACTTCGTCTTCTCCTACCGTAAAGAAACTAATTAAGCCGAGCAAAGAAAATGACTCTCGGATAAAACGATCTAGAGCAAGTTCTTCGATTTCTAGCTCTTCGAGGAAAAGGGCTTGTTCTTCGCTATCTAGTTGCCCTATTTCCATTTCTAATTTTCCGCAAATGCTAAGAACTTTGACTTCTTGCATTTCTTTGAGAATTTCTTGGGCTTTTTCTACGAATTCCTCTGCCGGCTGATCTTCTTCCAAATTGATCATGACAATCATCGGCTTTAAGGTAAGATACTGATAGCTTTGAAACATTTCTCGCTCATTGGGGCTCCACTCTAAAGTGGAAAGAGGAATTTCGTTTTCTAAAGCTTCTTTGCATTTAAGAAGGAGAGCTTCTTTGTCTTGAAGATCCTTTTCCTTCCCTGCTTTTAATTTTCTCTGTACCTTATCTAGGTTATTTTCAGTTACGTTTAAGTCTGAAAAAATCAATTCACTATTGATATCTCGAATATCTCTTAAGTAATCGACAGATTCTTTAATATGAGCAACCGTATCAGACTCAAAAGCTCTGACAATGTGGACTAAGACATCGACTGTACGTAAAGTTCCCCAGTAGCTATTGGATTTTTTTCCCGAAGCTTCTCCGGGTAAATCAATATACTCTGTTGTTGCGTAAATTGTTTTTTTGGGCTTATAAATTGCAGTGAGTTCATCTATTCGAGGGTCGGGTACCTTAACTACAGCAAGGTTTTTTTCTGTTTTTTGTCCAAGATTGGTACTCGCTTGTAAACCAGAAAGAGCGTTAAAAACTGTAGTTTTTCCAGCCTGGGGTAACCCTAAAAGACCTATTTTCATCCATAATCCTTTTTATCTATTAAGTTTGCAAAAGCTTGAGAGCGAACTTGTCCCTTACAACAAGGGACAAGAAACTGATTGTAAGGGACTAGTCTCCTCTTGTCAATAGTGCGGTTATTCTACAGCTAATGGATTGAATTAAATAAGTCTTTCTTGATTTTCACCATGCTGCTATTTTGTATTTCTTACTTCACTCCAGTTTCGCATAAGTTTTTCTGTATCGAGTGATTTTAACTGTCTATAATTTTTTTCTATCCAGCGACCAGTCCACCCTTCTTCATCCGTTAAAAGAGATATTTCCTCTATCTCTTTAAACATTTTTTTATGCCACCACCTCATTAGTTCAGGATTACATTTTTTCATTTCTAAAATAAATCTTCTGGATAAATACATTATTTCTCTAACATTTCGAGATTGGCAGATTTGTTCGACTGTAATATTTGTTACTTTGTATAAATTTGCACCTTCTAGAGAAGCTTCTCCTAAGGCAGCTTCCTCAAGATTAGCGTATTGTAGACAGGCTTCTTTACAATTAGCCCACCATAGATGAGCTTTCGCTAAATTAGCCCCTTCTAACCGCGCTCCTTCTAAATTGGTTCCTGTTAGATGAGCACTAACAAGATTTGCATGCCTCAAGTCTGAGTATTGCAAGTCCGCTTTTTCTAAAAAAGCTTTTTCCAAATTAGTAAATCTTAGGTTAGCTTGTCTCAAGTTAGCTTTCTCTAAATCGGATTCTTGTAAATCAAGGTTGGCAATATTTGCCCCCTCCAAATCTATACTGAGAACAGGATTTTTTTCTCTCCATTCGTTCCATCGTCGAAATTTATTGTTTTCTTTTGCCGATTCAAGTAACCTTTCAAAATGTTCTTTACTTGCCATAACACTATATTCCCCTAGGTTTTTCAACTGGGCTCCTTGTAGTGATTAAGGAACTTTTTCCCACCAGCTATAGTGAATTTAATTTTTTCCCACTGAAGTATACAGAGATTATTATAAGAAAACTCCATCATCTTGCAAATAGATTATTAATTATCGGACTTGATTTTTCTGACTAGTTTTTTTTAGGAAGAATGTAAGAAGTGATCAATTCTTGGGCCATATATGCTTTGTTTGCTTTTCTGAGCCTGGGGATTTCCTTATTACGCGTACAAATATTATTTTTAGGCTCGTTGGTGACCTAGGCTCAGAAAACCAAACAAAACTTGACCTTTCTCTAATCGGAGTGTATCATAATGGTAGAAAACAACGTCTTGAGGAAAGACAGTATTCTGAGAAGGACAAACCACAGTGCATATGAAATTTTCAGGAAACTACTTTAATTTATAGGATAAAGGAGAGAAGGCTTTCGCCATAGAACACCATGAAAGAAGAGATCAAAGAACGTCTCAAAAATGTTAGCACAGAGTTGAGTGATATTCGGGGGTATCTTTGACTTTGAAAAAAGTCATCTACGCTACAAAGAGCTCGAAGTAAAAATTGCCGAAACAGATTTTTGGGAAAAAGCCGAGAGTACTCGAAACAAAGTTTTTGATGAACTACGTGATTTAAAATCCCTTTTGGATCCCTGGCTAAATGAAAAAAAGCGCTTAGATGATTTAGAAACCCTTTATGAGTTAGCTATAGAAGAAAATGATAATGATACTTTCCAAGAAATTAATAGCGAACTAAACGAAGCCGAAAAAGAACTTAAAAAACTACGTTTGTCGAGTATTTTTGCTTCAGAAGATGATAAACGTAATGCCTTCCTGTCCATCCAAGCTGGGGCAGGGGGAATTGATGCTTGCGATTGGGCGGAAATGCTTATGCGAATGTATACAAGATTCGCAGAACAAAAAGGTTTTGGCTGTAAAATTATTGCTCTTCAACAAGAGGAAGAAGGAGGAATTAAAAGTGCCACTCTTCATCTCAAAGGCCATTGTTGCCATGGTTACATGAAAGCCGAAAATGGAATTCATCGTCTAGTTCGTATTTCTCCTTATGATTCAGGAGGAAGAAGGCACACTTCTTTTGCTGCTGTAGATATTGTTCCTGAATTTGAAGACCCCCCAGAAGTTGAAATTGATGAGAAAAAAGATCTTAATATTGATCGCTACCGAGCCTCTGGAGCTGGTGGGCAGCATGTGAATGTAACTGATTCTGCAGTTCGCTTAACTCACCTTCCCACAGGACTTGTTGTTTGTTGTCAAAATGAACGTTCTCAACACAAGAATAAGGCCACGGCTCTTAAAATTCTCAAAACTCGACTTTACCAAAAAGAAGTTAAAGAAAGAGAAGAGACTCTCAATAAACAGTATGGAAATAAAGCCCAAGTTTCTTGGAGCAATCAAATCCGTTCGTACGTTTTACACCCTTATACCCTAGTCAAAGATCACCGCACCGACTACGAGAAGGGGAACGCTCAAGGTGTTCTCGACGGTGACATAGAAGAGTTTATCGAAGCTTACTTACACCATACTAGTTCTCAAGAAATTGGCTAAAGTGGAGTATTAAAAGTCTAAAAATTTTTGGTCTCTCATCAAATTTGTTTCTAGGATCGACAATTTTTATGTGATCTTAGGAAATCATCCACATGAGTTAAGGGATAAAAATTGTATAGTTGGAAAAAAATTATACTATATTGTTTCTTGGGAAACTTTTTCCTAAACTCATGGGGAATTTCTCTAACCTCTGTAAACAAGAAATCCCCTTTGTGTTTGCAAATTATATCCAATGCTTATCGCAAACAACCCTACATCCGAGTTCCCACCGCTTGGATCACTCCCCTTGATCGCACAGGAATTATCCAGGAATGCCAAAAATCTTTAGGTAATTTGTGGAATGTGAAAGAAATGCAGTTAAACGAAAAGGATATGCAAAAAGAAAAGTGGTTTTGGTCTCTCAAATGCCACCCCGCATCAGCTATTCTTATTGAAAAAAAAATGCCAAAAGAATATAAAAAAGAACTGCCTTTCTATATGATCCTTATTTACCCTAAGAGCTATCGTAGTGTGATTGAAGATCCCTTAGTAGAAAAACCACTCACAATTAAGTACTTAGGACAAATGAAACACCTGGCTTTTTACTACTACACTAAAGTAGAAAAAAATGATAAAAGCTCTCCTTTAGAGAAAATTACTATAAGCCTAAAAATGAAGAAATAGGAGAAAAAGACTTTGGAATCAAAACTAGAGCGAGGCCTTCTTATTGCCTCTAATAATGCTCATAAAGTAGAAGAAATGACGGCTATTTTAGCTCATTTAGGGCAAAAAATCCTTACCCCCGACGAACTGGGATGCAAAATGGAAGTAGAAGAGAATGCCCCTGACTACAAGGGCAATGCTCTTCTTAAAGCCCAAGCTCACGCTAAGGCTACTGGATACCTATGTATTGCTGATGATACGGGTCTGGAAGTGGATTATCTTAAAGGAGCTCCTGGAATATATTCCGCTCGTTGGGGAGGAGTTGAAGGTGCTGGGCGCTACGAAGCAAATAATAAAAAACTTTTAGAAGAGCTTGTTCAAGTTGAGATGGAAAAAAGACAAGCCCGTTTTGTTTGCACAATTGTTTTAGCAGATGCAGAGAAGCTTTTATTTTCGGTAGAAGGTATTTGCCAGGGAAGTATTTTAACAAAAGAACGAGGTGAAAATGGCTTTGGTTATGACCCTCTTTTTGAAGTAAAAGGCTACGGAAAGACTTTTGCCGAATTAGATTCTGAGTTAAAAAATAAAATCAGCCACCGAGGACTAGCTCTAGCTGCTTTTCATAATGCTTTTAAAAATTATTTTTCGATCCTATACTAGAAAACAAATACTAGAAAATAAAATATGAATACTGCTCTCATTGTTCTGATTTTAGGAATTGTTGAAGGATTAACCGAATTTCTTCCTGTCTCTTCGACGGGACATTTAATTTTAGTTTCTGATCTCTTGGCCTTTGATAAAGAAACAGCTGATACTTTTAATGTGGTTATCCAAGTAGGAGCTATTCTTGCTGTTATATTTCTTTACTGGGATCGTTTTAGAGGAATGTTTTATTCTGCTCCAGAAAAAGACTTTTCTGGTTTGCGTGCATGGTGGATACTGGGATTAACCTCTTTTCCAGCCCTTGTTTTGGGCTGGCTAGCCTATCCTATGATCAAGTTTTATTTTTTTCACCCACTCTCTGTCTCTTGGGCTTTGATTGCAGGTGGAGTCGGAATCATTGCAGTAGAGAAGTATTCTTTTCAAGTTAAAGTTGATAACGTAGATAAGATTACCTCTAAAACAGCGATATATATTGGCTTTTGGCAATGTTTGGCTCTTTGCCCCGGAATATCTCGCTCTGCTGCGACTATTGTTGGGAGTCTTTTCTTAGGACTAAATCGGAAAACGGCAGCTGAGTATTCTTTTTTTGCCGCTGTTCCCGTATTGCTTTGTGCAAGTGGATATGTTGTCTATAAAAATGGTCATCTCTTTCAAGGAGAAGCACTCTACAATATAATAGGAGGAACTCTGGTCGCTTTTGTTGCCGCTTCTCTTGCTATTAAATTTTTTATTGGAATTCTCCAGAAGTGGACCTTAGCTCCCTTTGGTTATTATCGGATTGTTCTTGGAGTACTTTCGATCATCTATTTCAGTTACTTTAGTCAAACTTGAGGCATCGTTCAGTTCTCTAGCCGACCTTAACCCAATGCAGCAATCGATTGTTCGCGGGCATGGCAAAATCATTGCGTAAAATTAACTTGTGCTTTAAGGCGAGAGAATTGATTTCTTCGAAGTGGCGGATTCCTTGGTGAGGTTCACAAGCTTGCAGCATGGCATCGAACTGGGCGTTGCTTTTACTCGTATATTTTCCATCGTAGTTAAAGGGGCCGTATAAGCAGAATACTCCGTTTATGGGAAGAATTTGGCTTACTTTAGCAAACATTTTTTTTACTTGTGGCCAACTCATGATATGAGCTGTGTTTGAGCTAAAAACAGCTTCCACGGAATTTACTTCCCAATTTTCATCATCTGCGCTTAAAGTTAAGGGTGCAAGGACATTGGGTAATTTTTCTTCTCTTAGCCAAGCTCTTATAGATCTGTGGTTTTGTGGTAGGTCGCTTGTTTGCCATTTTAGGTGGGGCATATTTTGTCCAAAATGAACGGCGTGTTGCCCCGTTCCACTACCTATCTCTAAGACCGTAGAAATATCAAGAAATATCTCCTGTAAACGTTCTAAAATAGCGTTCCGATTTCGTTCACAAGCAATAGCAAAAATCTTTTCCATAGGTTCTTTTTTCCTCAGCTTCCTTAAGCCTGTTCCTCAGGTTCATTTTTTTTATCTCGTTCAAATCTTAGAGGGAACTTATCACTGTTTCGTCTTAGGGGAGGATTCTTACTAGCTCCTTCTCTTGGTTTATCAAAACGAAAAGGTTTCCGTTCCATCGTTTTATAAGTAGATGTAGTTTCTTTTCTATCAGAGGTTGGATTATTTCGTAAGGAACCAGGAGGCATTTTAGATTGCTTTCCTGTGTTAGGAAGATTAGTTCCTTGGAGCTCTTCTGCCTGAGGATTTTTTTCAATATGTAGTTGTTTGAGACCAGCCAAATCTTGTTTTTTCATGAGCATTTTTTGTTGAAAAAGTTCGGGAACAGGGCTGGGGTAAGGAGTTTCTGCTCCCGTAAGAGGATCAATAACTTTTTCAGAAGGAGTTTCTGGAGGAGCTTGAGCAGGACCATAGGCCTGAGGAGGAGCAGGGGTAAAGTCGTAGGCTTGTTTTTGACGCTCAGGAGAACGCTCTTGAGGAGCTTGAGCAGGGTTGTGTTCTTGAGGAGCAGGGGTAAAGTCGTAGA
>JAJDCR010000027.1 GCA_029260735.1 Planctomycetota bacterium | reverse complement strand
TAGTTATTTTCAGTAACTCTTATCATGGAGGCTTTGATGGTATTCTGGCCTACGCCTCGGCAATTGGACGCTCCTTACCCCTGGTTTTGGGCGTTCCTCCGAGTCTAATTTCTGATATCCTCGTTTTAGAGTATGGCTCTTCTGAAGCTTTGGAAATTATTAAAAACCGCAGTTCAGAGCTGGCGGCGGTCTTAGTCGAGCCTGTCCAAAGCCGCCGTCCAGATTTTCGCCCGAGCAAATTTTTGCAAGAACTTCGAAGCATCACTGAGAAATCATCTGTCGCTTTAATTTTTGATGAAGTTCTTCTCGGATTTCGTATTCACCAAGGAGGGGCCCAAGCTTGGTTTAATATAAAAGCAGACTTGGTCACCTATGGAAAGATTATCGGGGGAGGGATCCCCATCGGAGTAGTCGCGGGAACAAGTGAGTACATGGACTCTATTGACGGAGGTTTTTGGCAATACGGAGACGACTCAGCTCCTCATGATATGACAACTTTCTTTGGGGGAACCTTTAACAAAAATCCTCTTGCTATGGCTGGAGCCTCGGCTGTAATCAAACATTTTAAATCTGAGGGGCCTGAGCTCCAAGAAAAACTAAACTGGCGTACTTCTCGTCTAATCGCTCGCCTAAACGACTACTTTATGGCCACCGAAACCCCTATCCGAGTGGTTCGGTTTGGCTCTCTTTTTCGCTTTGTTCTTCCTGAGAACACGGGTATTATGATGAATTACCCGACCTACCTTGATCTCTTTTTTTATCTAATGATTGAAAAGGGGATATATATATGGGAAGGCCGTGTGTGTTTCTTATGTACAAGCCATAGCGAAGAAGACATCGAAAGAATTGTAGCGGCAACAAAGTCAGCAACAGAAGAGCTGAGAAAAGCAGAGTTTTTTCCTCCTTCCGAGAAAAAAACAATTCCGGTCTCTCGCTTTTTTTCGAGTTCTATATCTTCTTCAGAAGAAAGTAAGCTACGCCTGTTTTGTTTTCCTTATGCTGGTGGAGGAGCAAGCGCTTTTCGAACTTGGGTCGAGAAACTGGCCCCAACCATAGAGGTTTGTCCAATTCAACTTCCCGGACGAGAAAATCGTCTAAAAGAAACCCCTTACGAACAGTGGGAAAAAATCCTCCTTGACACATCGGAAGCTTTGGCCTCTAAGCTCGATATCCCCTTTGCTTTTTATGGCCATAGCTTTGGAGGGCTTCTCGCTTTTGAATTAGCTCATCGCATTCGCCAGGACAAGGGGATTTTGCCTTGTCATTTATTTGTGGCCGGCCACCGAGCCCCTCAACTTCCTGATAAAGGAAAGCAGATTCATCATCTCTGCGACCAAGAGCTCATCGTCCGAGCCCAAGAGGTCTTTGGCTATACTTCAGAAGAAATAGAAATAAACAAGCCTATTTTTGAAGCTTTACTTCCCACGATCCGAGCAGATAGTACCCTTTGCGAAAACTACTTTTACTCAGCTCAGCCTCCATTAGATTGTCCTCTGACTGTTTTTTCCGGCTCAACTGATATTGTATCCGAAGAAGAACTTTTATCTTGGAAAGAGCAAACAACAGGACAATTCGACTATCAAAAAATCTCGGGAGGGCACTTGTTCATCGAAGAAAACCCCCAAGCTGTTTTAGATAAAATATTAGAAAAATTACTCGACGGATCTGGGCGTGTCATAACGCGCCCTAATTAGGATAAAATTCATGGTTATCATAAAGTCTTCCCTTGCCTTCCTTTGGCATTCATCTATTTTTATTTTAAACTACTGTTTTAGCCGCAAGAGACTTCCCGTTCTTCTCAATAGTACTTTGGTAAAACTAGGCCCTGTTTACATTAAGCTTGGTCAGGTACTTAGCACAAGGCGCGAGAGCATTCCTGAAAAATATATCAAAGAGCTTTCCGAGCTTTGTGATAATGTCCCTTATGAAAAGCCTGCCATTATGCGAAAAGCTCTGGAAAAAGCTTTTCCTCAAGGAATAGACAAGGTTTTTTCTAATCTCCCCGAAAATCCGATCGCTTCGGGAGCAGTTGCTCAAGTCTACGAAGCTAACTTACTCAGTGGAGAGAAGGTAGCTGTCAAGGTTTTAAGACCAGGAATCCGCAAGTCTGTTGAAGAAAATTTTATTTTCATTAACTTTCTTATCAAAATAGGAGAGTTTTTCAGTAAGACGGTTCGTGTTATTAATATCCGTGGAATTGTCCATGAACTTGAGCATCTTCTTCTTAGTCAAACCGACTTAACAGAAGAAACCCGCAATTTCAAAAAATTCAGGGAAGTCTTTCAAGATGAACCAAATCTAACAGTTCCTAAAGTATACGAGGAACTATCCAGCCCTCAAGTTATGGTAACAGAGTTTGTTGAAGCGATTCACCCATATGATTACAAGCAACTAGACATTGATCCTGTTGAGCTGGCTAGCCGAGCCGATAACCTTCTTGATACAATGCTTTTCATCAAAGGTTTTTGCCACGCCGACTTACATCCAGGGAACTTCTTTTGGAATAAAAAAGGAGAGCTGGTTCTGATCGATTTTGGGCTAGTCCACTACCTAACCGAAGAAGACCGCAATAAAATTGGAGTCTTCTACTTTTCTGTAGTAGAAGGGTTCTATGATTTTGCTACTCACTATTTCATCGACCACTTTGTCATTTCGAGTGATCCTGAGAATAGTAAACTGGAACAAGAGCGCGAAGAAGTCTATAAAAAAATATCTGTGATTATCCATCGTTCTTTTAAGGAACGAGTAGAGTTCTCCGATATGTTCCAAAAACTCCTCCAAGTCATGGGCGCTCATCATCTTTGTTTGCGAGCCAACTACAGCAAACTCTTTTTGACCTTAGTGACAGTAGAGGGCTATATTCTCATGCTCAATCCTAAGTTTGACATGGTCGAAAATACCCGCAAAAAGAAACTTATGATGGCAGAATACGCTTCTATGCCCGAGGAGGCAGAGGAAATCATCTTTGACGACTTTGCCACCTATTCGACCGCTATGTTCCGCGATGGTTGTAGTGTCAGAGAAGCTTTTCAAAAGAGAGAAGATTACATTCTAGATATTTTGAAAATCAAAGAAAATGATTTTGTCATTGATGTCGGATGCGGCCGAGGAGGAATGCTAGAAGCTGTCAATAAAAGAGGAGGGAAGTCTCTAGGAATCACCATCAGTAGAACCGAAAGCGAAGTTTGCCAGAAAAAAGGACTTAATTGTATTTGGTCAAGTTGGGAAGAGTTTGACGAAGCCGAGGGAGCGGACAAATACCCTAAGGCCGACTCGATTATAGTCGTCGAAATTCTTGTTCACTTAGCAACATATTTTGAGAACCGCGCTGGTCTTTTAGACATACGCTTAGAAAAATTCTTTGCTTGGCTTCATGCCCATGTCAAAGAAGGAGGACAAGTTTATCTCCAAGCTCTTACCGTCACTAGCGAATTCATCAATGGCACCAAAGAGCAAGAGTTCTACGAGAAATTAACCTCCGAGCTACCGATGGTCGGTGCGGTGACCTTTCCCCAACTCGTCAAACATTCCGACCCTTATTTTATCATGAAAGAAGCTCGCAACGACTCGGAAGATCTTCTCGCAACATACAACCATTTTAATGAAAAGATCAAAACAAATGCCGAGCGCTTAAGCGAAATAATGAGCAAAGATATGTACCACTACGTCACCACAGAAATGGATTTACTTATGGAGTTAGCTGAAACGAAGATGATGAATTTGCATCGTCTTCTTTTGGTGCGAAAGCCTGACTAATATTTTACTTGTAAAAATAACCCTCTTACGATAAAATTATATTTATACAATTGAAATAATTTAAAAAACAGAGGGTAGAGGTATGGGAAATAGAAATGTATTTTTTCTTTTAGTGTTAGCTCTTCTTGTCGGCCTGGCATTACCTAGCTATGCAGCAACTCTAATTGCACATTGGGATTTTGATAATATTTTACCTGGCGGCATTGTCCAAGACAAAGTGGGATCAGCCAATGGAACTATCACTGGAAACATTTCCTCTTCGACAGACTCTCCGGATCAACTATCTGGTAATACTCTAGATTTTGGAGGAGCAACTGGGGACTTTCTCGCCATTGACAATTCCAGTAATCTTTTTGACTTTAGAACTACAGATGATTTTTCTTTTTCCTTTTGGGCTAACCCTGACTTGAATGGACAACCTTCTGTCGGTGGTTTTAATCATCGTTTGTTTGCCATCCGAAATGGAGCAAACCAAACTTTGCAGTTGATCTTGCGAGAAGGCAATGTTGTCCGTTTTGGATTTGCTGGAGTTAGTGGGGCTCAAGCCAACCCTGACTTAGTGTTTCCACTAAACGAGTGGAGCCATATTGCTGCGGTAAAAGAAGGTAATAACTATCGTATCTATCACAATGGAGTAGACGTTACCAATGGTTCTGTTGCCGGAGGTGATCCTCAACCGGCGGCAGGAAGTTTTACTATCGGCAACGCTGTGAGGTTTAATAATTCCAACAGTGGCCCTTATGATGGACAAATGGACGATTTTCAAGTTTTCACAGGTGCCCTTACAAGTGAAGAAGTAGAAAATCTCTTTGTTGGAGGTGGTAATGCCGTGCCAGAAGCCAACAGTCTTATTTTGTTGCTTTTAGCCGTGGGGGGAAGTTTCACTTATTTTGGTAAAAAATAATATTTTCCAACTTTAGTAAACCTGGATACCATTGATTTTGTTACCTTTACTTTTCGCATGATACTCGGTGGTATCGAAGCTAGTACAAACAACCACTTTGATGGTTTTATGGATGAAGTGGCTTTATTTAACCGAGCTCTTTCCGATAACGAAATCGGAGAAATTTTTAATGGAGTTCCTGAGCCTTCAATTTTCTTTCTCATCGCACTAAGCTTCTTGAGCCTTCAAAAATTTTGCAGAAAGTAGTCTATTTTCTGCAAAATTTGTACACATCCTGTCCTACCTCCATTATTAGACAGTAAACAAAATTCTGTTTTATCCTGTGAAAAAATCTTCGCTTCTAAATTTACCCAATAAGTGATCTTTGCTATGAAAAAACAATGGGATGAAAAATACTCTTCTGCCACAGATAACAACTTTATTGCAAAATACAGTGCTAGTTGCTACTGCTGTGCTGTTCAGTACGAAGTAAAAGCCGATCCTGTAGATGCCAAAGTATGCCACTGTCTCGCCTGTCAAAAACTGCATGGCGCTCCCATGCAGTGGGCGGCCATATTTCACAAAAACGATGTTAGAATAATTCAAGGCATGGAACACTTACATTTTTACAACACTGAACTGAATCGACACGAGAGAATTCTTCCTTGTAAAGTGAGTTGTAATTTGTGCGGTACTCTTATTGCGGATGAAGGGCGCAACATGTGGCTGGCCTTTCCCTCGCTTTTTGATTTTGAAGGGCGGGTCGTTCCTGAGAAATTCAAGCCCACCTGTCATATTTTCTATGGTGTGCGAGTGATGGATATGAATGATAATTTACCCAAGTGGTCTGGCCACAAAGATAAATCTTTTCGGGAGTTTTGATTAGGGTGTTATTAATTAAATTTTGATGATCAAACTTCACATTTTTTCTGTTATTTCTTAGTGAAGTTTGATCGTGTACAAAAATTTTCTACTTAACTCGCCGAAAAGTTAGTCCAAAAAGACCTAGGACAAAGAGGAAAAAACTGTTAACTTCAGGGACGACAGGAGTTGCTCCTGAAGATAAGAAAGAGGCTAGGTTTTCTGTCCAAACTTGTCCACTAGAATCAAACATGTTAATATCAAAACCAACAATCATTCGTGTGCTACTTTTACCGGCAATATCACCAAAGTCCCAAGCGACCATAGAACCAATCCCTGGGGAATTCTCGGTTACCAAGAAACCATTTCCTTGGCTAACGGATACTCCTCTGGAGGCATTATAGTTGACTTGTCCAAGTGTATTTGGGTTATTATTTAGCAAAGCTTGGCCTTGAGCAGTGAAATTTTCAGGATGTTGTGTTGCCAACTGCTGAACTAAGCTCAGTGTACCTGCTCCTGTAGAAGAAAGAAAACTAAGCAAAGTATTGTTCCTAGATCCATCAAAACTTTCGTGCTCACCTGTCAGATACATTCGTCCACCTTGAGCCAAGTATGTATCAAAAGCAGTGTTGTCCGCTGCTGTCAAATTGGTACTATGTCGTAAATCCCAAACTTGATCAAAACTGGAATAGTCAGAAAGAGTGCCCCCTGTAGAGACAGTGTGCCCAACACTGGTCAAATGAGATTGAGCTGTCCCAGTAGTGCCCATCATATAAATAGTATCTGCTTGCAAAGGTTGCAAAAGACTCAGAAAAAATAGCAAAAAAGTTCCATAACAAAGTTTTTTTAACATTAGAGATCTCCTAAAAAACTGAATATTTTTTGCAATGCGAAAAATAAAGCAAAAAGCTTATTAAGCTTACTTTTTATATAGATAAAAATCAAGTGTAAAAACACAAAATCTAATAGTAAACAGTGAAAATTAACGCATAGCAAAATAATCTTTGCCTTTAATTAATTTTTTTTTCTTACAGGAGTATTTTATGGTCAAAGGGTATCAAAAAAATAAAGATCGTCTTAAGGAACTTTCCTTTTTTGGAAAAACCTTGGTACGTCGTTCGAGCTCTAGTTGTGAGCTTTGCCAGGAGAGTCAACTTAAGCTCAGTGTTTTTGAAGTCCCTCCCAGTTCAGAGGAACCTAACATAGAGGAGTGTATTTTTATTTGCGAAACTTGCCAAGAGCAAATCGAAAAGCCCAAAAAGATCAATAGTCACCACTGGCGTTGTTTACAGGAAACCATCTGGAGCGAAACCCCTGCTATTCAGGTTATATCTCTACGTATTTTAAGGAAATTAGCTTCTCAAGCAGACTGGGCATCAAAAACCTTAGAAGAAGCTTACGTTGCAGAAGATATCGAAGAGTGGGCTCAAAAAGCAGAGCTTTAAAAGGAGAATTTCTATGTTTTTACCTTTTACCCAGTTTGAAATCAAAACAAAGCTTTCTCCCAGTGAAATCGAAGAAAAACTTTCTCAGATTATTGGCTCCGAAAGCTATGCTGCCAATCCTCTAGATGTAGCAACTCCCTATTACGGAGATTTCAACCCACATTATTTTCAAATGAGACGGGTAAGAACGCTTGTCAAGAATGATTTTGCCCCCGTAATCCGAGGATATATTACAGAAGAGGAAGGCATAACTCAAGTCAAAGTGAAGATGCGCTTTAAAAACTCAACCTTAGTCTTTTTTGGTTTTGTTTTGCTCTTCTTTGGATTCATGTTGGCGAGTGCCCCTAAATCGATATCTTTGCCTTTTTCAGGAGGATTCTTACTTTTCTATTCATTCTCTCTTTTTATTTTTCATTTAGGAGGAGCTGATGCAAAGGAAAGATTAGAGGAACTTTTGGTTATAAACCAAGGGAAATAGATGCTACTGCTATAAGAAAATGAAAACCTATCTATTATTGGTTTGGTATGGAGAAAGGCTAATTATGTTGATGGATTTTTATTTATTTGCTCTGTCTTTTGTGATTTTTATAGGGTGTTTTGCTATTATTTTAAAAAAGAAAAATCTTATCCATCGTTGCCTTACTCTATTTTTTTTAATAAATTTATTTTTCTTTTCTCTTTGGAATGGTGTTTTGGGGTTTACTATTCTTATTTCTTGTCTTGCGCTTCTTGGAATTTATGAAATAAGTGATTTGTACAAAGGAAAATGGTGGTTTCCCGTTTCTATCGCTTCAATTTTAGTAGTATTTCTAGTGCATTTTTCCCAAAGCGTCATGTGGTTTCTTCCTATATTTTTTGTGATAATATTTTGGAGCTTTAGTCCACTACCTATCAAAAATTATTGGTACCTCTCGCTTTTTTGTATGACTTTTTTAGTTGGTGCTACTGTCTTGCTAGTGGAGACTAGTAAGTTTGATATATTATTTATTCCACTTTTGATATTACTTTTACAGCTAAACGACGTTTTTGGGTATCTTTTTGGTAAACTGTGGGGAAAAACTAAAATTTTTCCGGAATTAAGCCCTAACAAAACATTGGAAGGATATTTGGCAGGGATTGTAGGGGTTATTTTTGGACTCATTATATTACACACTATTATACCAATGCTAAGAGGTAAAGGACTTTTTGTCGATGCTAGCCTGTTTTTTCTTATAATTTTTACAGGAAATATTGGTGATTTAATGTTTTCTGCAATAAAGAGAAAATTAGATGTTAAAGACTTCAGTAATTTACTTCCTGGACACGGAGGAGTCTTAGACAGGATGGATAATGTTCTTTTTAGTGCTCCTTTTTTTTATTTTTTTACAAAATGGATACTGATCTGAAATAATTAGGGTGTCGACATTTAAGTTTTGTTGAGTATCTAAGTTCTTGTGAAATACAGGAAGGCACTTTGATTATGCATAGCTTTATCCTCTAACAGAGAAGTAACGCCCCTATATTTTATAAAAGCTAGAGAATGAATTAAATTTAAATATCGACACGATCTAAGTAAAGGTTTCTTAAAAATGCTGAAATAAAATTTACTTTCGATTTTCAGGAAAAAGAAACTTTAGTATCCATAATGATAGATCATCTTTGGGTTTCTTTTTTTCTAAAATGGCGCTCATTATATTTTCTGTTTGTTTATTTTGACTGTAAATCTTATATTTTAAGAATTTATTAGTAGTATCTCTAGTGAAATGTTAGTGTCAATTGGTGATACTTCTAAAAGAGACCTTTATTGCGTAACCATTTTTTAAAGGAAAAGTTTCATGAGAACAATAGTACTGCTTTTGTTAACTATGACTGTTCATCTCCAAGCTACCCAAGAGATTTATCTCAAAGTCTCTGGGATGACCTGAGGTTTTTCTTGTGCTGCTCGCGTGACGAGCATCCTACAAAATGTCCAAGGAGTTGAGTCTGTTAACGTCCAATTTGCGAAGAACACAGCTAGTGTCAAAGCCAGCGATGGCTTAGAGCCTCAAAAATTAATCCAAGCCTTAAAACGTCCTTACAGCGGTAAATTAATCCGAGTGAACAAGAGTCAAACAAAAGTGACATCTGTTGACAATAATACCGAAGCTCAAGTAGAGCGAAAAACCCAACAAAAAGGCCAAAATTCTATTTCACGAGACGATATAAGCGCCATTGACCGACCTAATTTTGTTTCGGTGAGTGAGGCAAAAATATCTTCCGATTCTCATGTTCTTGGAGTTCGAGTAGAGAAAGAATTCCGTGCTTATAACTTAAACCTGCTCAACTTGCACGAAGTGGTAAACGACAGAATAGGAAAAACTTCTTTTGCCGTAGTTTGGTCTCCTTCATCCAACACAGCTCTTGTTGTTAACCGAACCTATAATGGAAAAGTACTTCATTTTGAAGCTTCCGATGAATTGGTAAACGCAGCTTTGATTTTAACCGATCAAGAAACCAATTCCCGCTGGTCGATCATGGAAGGAAAAGCTATTTCCGGAAAAATGGCCGGAACAAAACTGAGTATCATCAAAAATTCGACTAAAACATCCTGGGCGGGATGGAAAAACAAGTACCCTAAGAGCAAAGTCCTCTCTGTTGATGGAAAAGAAGAAGGAGAAAACCTTTACAAAGACTACTTCAAATCTTCCGAAGGATTAGAAGGACTCCGTGCAAGCGACTATCGTCTTCGAACTAAAAAACCTATTTTTGCTTTCCAAGCCAGCAAGAAAAAATACGCTATTGCTCACAGCTCCATTGTCGGAGGCAAAATCATTAAGTTCGGCAAAGCTCATATTTTCCTCTACCGAAAGAACCGAGCTGATTTACAGGACTCCACCTATGCCTATCTTTCTCTAGGAAAAGGTTTTCAGAAAAAACAAGGACAGTGGTTTAGTCTCGACACCAAGAAAAAAGTTAAACTAAGCGGCATCCCCTCTCTTAGCCGCGAACTCAAGCCTTTTAAAGGATTTGACACATTCTGGTATAACTGGAGTTTAACTCATCCTGAAGTCGAAATTTTAAAGTAAAATACCTTCTTAGATTTTGATTTGACTCATAGAAAAAGAGCAAAAGCTTTGGCTTTTGCTCTTTTTCTTTTTTATTCGAAAGATAAAATCAACTGACACGCTCTAATCAAAAAGCTCTTCTATTTCGAATTCTTTTCCTGCGGGAAGAGTGTATTTAAAGATACTGGGATTAATTTTTTTATTTATTCGAAAAAATTGGTACTGAAAGGACATACTTTTCAAGTCTCTTCCATTCAAAAGAAAAGTTGCGCTTTTTAAAAGTTTACTTTCATCAGAAAAATGAAGAGTGATGAGACTTTTTTCCATCATATCTCCCATTTCTCCCCAGTCTTTAAGATACTCTGGATGCTTAACACGTCCTTCTAAAACAATTTCCTCTTTCTCCTGTCGAAAAGTAAAAGTATGCGATTTTTGTAAAACGGAAAGGAGATTTTGAGGAATAAGTATAAATTGAGAAAAGTAAGATTCCGCCTTTGGATGACCTTGAAGGATAAACTTAACAATGCTAGTGGCTTCAAAATCAGAGAGAGACTCAGGAATCGTCATTTTATAAGCAGTGCCATTTCTAGAACTCTTGGAATAGAAGTGTCGATAGCAAACACGATCAGGAATAGAGGCAGCTGTTAGCCAGTAGTCCAAACTCTCTGGCTCGCGGATCGCAGTTAAAACACGTACTTTATGATTCCCCTGGCAACTAATGTTTAGCATACCCGTTGTTTTTATTTCTTTATCTACATTCCATACTGTGGTCAGATTACCTGTCGAAGTATAGTTTTTTACTTTTTTCATCGCTTCGATAAAAGGAAGAAGAGAATCGAATTTTTCGTCGCTAGACGCCGTCTTTTTTTCCTGGATGCGACTATAGATTTTATCAGGTTCTCCCTTGTAGAATTTTTTAGGATAGCGCCATTTTTGATCGCTAAGCGGTCTTTCTTGAGGAACTCTATCACCTGAGAAAATCATCGTATTAGAAGCACCACTTTTCAAAGAAACAGATCCATCCTCTTGAATCGATAAATGAACTATGCCATCTCCATTCCACTTCATTGTCCAAAATTCTTTGCCATAAACAATGACCTTTGTCCACCAATAGGCTTCAGAATAGTTGTCCGGCGCAATAAAAAAGCCTTGAGCACTAAAGTCGATGTAGCCTTTCTCAGGAACATAGATACTTAAGTCATCCTTGTACCCATACCAGCCCGTAGCTTGAGACACACTATTTTCAACAACGATAGAAACAATATGAACAGGGTGAGTATATTGGTTTGTCAAAGAACCAAAAGTCCAACCACGCGCTCCACCTTCGGCTTTTTCTTTCTTCCGCTCCTTCTCTTTCTCTAATTCTTTCTTTAGAACCTTGTTCTCTTTTGCCAGCTTTAACAGATTCTCTAAGTGCTCAATGGTATTATCTAAAGATTGATTTTGGGCGAAACAAATATTCGCAGAAAATCCGATTATGAGACAAGCGATGAGAATTCTTGACATAGTAATAGTGCTCCTAAATGAGAAGAAAATTTTGTTTTGGCTGCTAAACCAACAAGAGCTTACCTGAATATAATTTTAAAATCAATGCTCCGACTAAAAATCTGAACAAATCTATTTTGATATAATAATCCCGCTTTCGTCAGTCAATAATGATATAACACCTTCTGTGCATGAACCTCGTAGATCGTTCTTTTTTATAGAATACGCTCTTAGATTTTATATCCTGGGGGAGTTTTAGGAAAAAGGGTGTGTCGCGAAGCGAAATGTGAATGGAGT
>JAJDCR010000026.1 GCA_029260735.1 Planctomycetota bacterium | reverse complement strand
TTAGAAAAACAAGGTATTCCTTGCCCCAAAATAGATGCTAAATTACTGGGCACATATATACAGGAATATGCTGCTACAGGAAATATTCCTTTGCCTTGAGAATATCTTTAGGGAAAAAAATATCTCCGCCAAAGAGACTCTCCCAACATTCGGAGTTGTTGCGAAATTCAATAGCGTGGCTTGAAACAGACTTAATCAAAAGCTAAGACGCATAGCCATAACTCTATTGCTTAAATACAGAATATATACTATAATAATATAGATTCAAAAAATCTTGCCGATCAATGGTTCTGCTACTAAGGAGACTGTCCTTCCAGAGCCTAACTCTCTTGAACTACTCTTTCTAGGATTTGCTTTAATTATTGCGCAATCCAAAAAGAAACAATGACCTCACTTATCTTTAAGTGACTGTTTTTTTTCATTGAAATCTAGAATTTTAAATAAAAAATGGAAAAAGCCCTGGGATTGCACAATTTCAGGACTTTTTTTGGCAACTCAAGTAACAGTCTAAACGAGCTTTTTTCCATCCCAAGAGAAGGGGCCGGCTACTTAGTCTACGAGAACTAGGAATTTTACCAATGTCCAAAAACAGTAAACCCCCGTTGCCCTTTTTGGCATCCGCACCAACAGTCTCCTACTTTCCAGTTCCGCAGGAAGCGAACAAACTGATCCTTAACCTCCCTGGAACATGGCACTTAGAGAGGTTTTTCGACAACCTAAGTGACCGAAATCATGATCAATTCCTCAAAATTTAAGGAATAATCATGAATAGAGTTATGGCATTCTTTGTCAATGGTCTGATTTTTCATGTGTTTAAGAACTCATACTCTTGACTTTTTCATTTTCAGCAGTGAAAATATTCACACGTGTGAACGTAACTTAAAGTGCGAGAAAGTAACATTGCTCATTTGCTTACAGCAGCAGGAGCCACTGGATTTATTAAAACATCGCTTTGCCTAGAACACTAAAAATAGGATTTATAAAATGACGAAAACCCCTACTTTAGAGGAAGAGATAAAACTATACATTACCTCTTTAATTGCAAAGCTAAAAAAAGGTAACTCAATAAGAGAAAATGAAAAATTTTCAGAAATGGGCATTAAAAAAAGACAACTATCTCAAAAAATAGAGGAAGAAGTGGGAATTACTCTGCTTCCGACATTGTTTTTTGAATGTGAAAACTTACAAGAGTTGTCAGATTACCTTGCTCTTGAATTTCGAGAGAGTTTTTGTCTTTTCTTGGGAGTTTCCTCCGAAAAAATTCTCGTAAGGGACTTTAAAAAAAAGAACTTAAGAGAAAAAGCCCCCAGAAAAAATCTAAGCAAAAAAAAATCTTCTGAGAGAGATATTGCGGTTATTGGAATGGCGGGTAGGTTTGCCCAAGCAAAAAACCTAGAGGAGTTTTGGAAAAAACTAGAGGTGGGAGGGGACTTAGTTGCAGAGATTCCCCTTGATCGTTGGAACCATGACAAGTGGTTTACCCCAAATCAAATTATTCCTAACAAAACGTACTCTAAATGGGGGAGTTTTTTAGAAGATATCGACAAATTTGACCCTCTCTTTTTTGAAATCTCTCCTCGAGAAGCTACCTGGATGGATCCGCAGTTGAGGCTATTACTGGAGGTTATTTATGAAACTATGGAAGATGCTAGTTGTCCAGGTAAGATCAGAGGAAGTCGGACAGGCCTTTATGTTGGAACTTGTTTTAAAGATTATTGGGATGAAATATCGAGAAAAAATATCACAATTGATACCCCTTACGAATATATTAGTAGCATAACTTCTGTGTTAGTAGGACGTATTTCCTATGTGTACGATCTCCAAGGGCCTTCAATCCCTACCGATAATGCATGCGCTTCCTCTTTAACAGCGTTACATTTGGCCGTTAGCTCTCTGAGAAGAGAAGAATGTGATACAGCCTTAGTTGCCGGAGTAAACTTGGTCCTAAGTCCTCTGCATTATGTGTATTTCGCTCAAATGAATGCTTTGTCTCCGACGGGAAGATGTCATGCCTTTGAAAAATCTGCCGATGGCTATGTTCCTGGCGAGGGAGTAGTCTCACTTTTACTAAAGCCTTTAGAACAAGCTATTCTTGACCAAGATAATATTCATGCTGTCATCAAAGGCTCTGCCATCAATCATGTAGGTAAAGCATCTACTCCTTATGCTCCCCGCCTTAAGTCACAAACTCAGTTAATTTTACAAGCTTGGGAAGATGCTCAAGTTGATCCAAAAACTATTAGTTATTTAGAAGCTCATGGCACCGGAACTAAACTGGGAGATCCTATTGAAGTGAAAGCTTTAAGCAAAGCTTTTTTTGAACATGTGTCTAAAAAACAATTTTGTTATTTGGGCTCAACCAAAGCTCATATAGGACATCTGGAAGGAGCGGCGGGGTTGGCTAGTGTTGTGAAGGTTATCTTGGCAATGCAAAATCAAAAAATCCCTACGATGCCTAATTTTAAAGAGGCAAACCCTCTCCTGGAACTAGAAAAAACCCCTTTCATTATTAATCAAAGTGTTATCGATTGGAAAAATCGCAAAAAAAGAGCAGGGGTAAGTTCCTTCGGAATGATGGGGCATAACGCTCATGTTGTGATTGAAGAATATAATAGTCGTAGGTGCAGGGAAGGTAGTAAAAAAAATCATCTCAAAGATGGCGGGGTATTGGTTGTATCAGCTAAAACAGAAAAAGAATTAAGTAATTACATAAGGAGTATATACACTTATGTTCAAAACCATAAAGAAATCGATTTAGCGGGGTTGTTCTATACCTTTCAAGTAGGGCGAGAAGAAATGAAATGTCGATTAGCGATAGCTGTCCGCGATAGAGAACAGTTATTGAAGGATTTAAAATCGGCGATAGACTGTAACTTGTCACCTTTTGTTTTTACAGGAACTATCGATAAAAAACAAAGACTAAGTATTGGAGAAATAGATGAAGGAAAAAGGTTTATTGAAGAATTAATCAAAAAGCATAAATTCGATAAAATTGCAGAGCTGTGGGTAAATGGAATAAAAATTGAATGGGAAAGGTGTTATGAAAATGAGAGTGCTAAACGTTTGAGTGGCCTACCAACCTATCCTTTTGCTCAAGAAAAATACTGGATCCCAAAATCAAAAGACGAATTTTCTTCTCAAAATAGTTTAATTTCGGGTTATGACAAGATACTTCATCCCCTACTCCAGGACAGCATTTCTGATTTATTCCCCTTGGAATTCAATCTTTCTAGACGTGAGGAGCTTAAACCAAAGAAAATTAGTTTACCAATCTATCCTTTTGCCAAAGAAAAATATTGGATTTCAAAGTCAAAAGATGAGCTTTCCTCTCAAAACATTTTGACTTCGGGGTATACCAAGATACTCCATCCCCTGCTCCACGAAAATACTTCTGATTTATTGCAACAACGCTTTAGCTCGATTTTTACAGGTAAAGAATTCTTTTTAAGCGATCATCAGATAAAAGGAAAAAAAGTTTTTCCAGGAGTGGGATATTTAGAAATGGCACGAGCTGCTGTCCAAAGAGCATCTGGAAAGCGGGAAGAAGGAGCTTCCATACAACTTAAAAATATCGTTTGGGCTCAACCATTTTTTGTAAACAAATCAGTAGAGGAATCTGGAAAAGAATTGCATATTGGATTAGTGGAAGAAGAGAAGGGACAAATTTCCTATGAAATCTATACCGAAAATAAAGATAAAGAAGTCACCTTGCATTCTCAAGGAGTAGCAGAATTTAAACTAGTAGAGCAATCTCCTAGTCTTGACATGGATGAGCTTAAACTTCAAATGAAACAAGGAATTTTGAGTGCAGAAACATGTTATGAAGCATTCAAAAATATGGGATTGGAGTATGGCCCTGCTCACCAAGGAATTGTTGAAATTCATCAAGGGGAAAATCAGGTTCTAGCCAAACTATCTCTTCCTTCTTCCATTACAGAAACACAAAACGAGTATGTACTTCGCCCCAATTTAATGAACTGCGCTTTCCAATCTTCTATCGGCTTGATGCTCAAAAATGATTCGCTACCGCCTGGTAGTGAATCATTAAAATCCAGTAGCAAAGCATTGCTTCCTTTTACTTTAGAGTCCTTGAAAATTCAAGGATTCTGCACTTCTAACATGTATGCATGGGTGCGCTATTCAAGCGGGAACATACCATCTGATAAAGTGCAAAAATTGGACATTGATCTTTGTGATGACCAAGGGAATGTTTTTGTAAAAATGAAAGGACTGATTTTTCAAGGGTTGAATAGAATCCATCAAAATCAGAAAACAGTAGAATTATCTCTAGCTACAATTGATTGTGAATCTATTAGTTCTAATAAGCCACAAGCAATTGAGTTGCGAAGTTTGTCTGGAGTAGAAGCACTTAAAACCGAACTAGCTGTGGAAAAAATGACATCTCCAGTTGATTTATCTTTGGAATCTTTGTCTTCTCTAAAGGATTCCTTTTTGCCCATAGAAACACTTCAACCTGATCTACTCTCTAAAACTGCGGTTTCAAAAGAAATCTTGGAAAGAGAATTAAAAACCAGCTTAGCAAAAGCACTGTATATGAAAGAATCCGATATCAAATCAGAGAAACCATTCAGTGAAATGGGGCTAGATTCGATAGTAGGAGTAGAATGGATCCAAGAGATTAATCAAGAGTACAAAACAAACATTTCTACCACTCAGATCTATGATTATCCAACGATCAAAGCACTTTCAAAGTTTATTTACAAAAAGATCCAGAAACAAGAAGATCCTGTGTTATTCGAACGAAAAAGCATTCCAAAAAATGATGATTTTCCAAAAAAAGCTATTTTAGAAAGGTTTTCTACAGAAAAATCTGGAAGGAAAAAGTTTCTCAAAAAGAACCTTTCATTTCAACCCAAGCATGAAAAATTCTTTAAAAATTTATACTTTTATAGCGATAGTTACCAAGGAGACCTTGAGCAAGAAGGGAAAATTTCGATTCAATATACAATAAATCCAGAAAACAATATTTGCTTAAGAGAACATATTGTCTTTGGGGAGTATCTATTTCCTACAGATGCCTATATTGAATTAGTTTATACTGCATGTAAAACATACTTTTCCGTTGAATTAATTCGCTTGAAAGATATTACCATTGTGAATCCATTGCTGGGATTAGCCCACAAGAATAATTATGTACGCGTAATTTTTCAAAATCACGAGGACGATCTACAGTTTATTGTCAAATCTAGTTTTTCCCAAAATTATGACAATGAAAGAATTCATATAAAAGGCTCCATCGTTCCATCTCACGGAGATGATAAGAAAATTTCTAGATATGCAAGCAATACTAATTTTAGGATTGAGAAAGAGATAGGTGCTACTGATATATCAACAAACCAAACAAATATTGTTGTGGGCGACTTTTACTCATCTCTCCAAAAATTATCCTTAGGAAATGGCTGTGCGCTAGGATATATCCAAACCAAGAATCATGGCTTCAAGTTTTTGCTTGATCCATCCATAATTTCTGCAGGACTAGAAACTGCAATGAGCTATGGCCCTTATGAGCTAGGAAAAAAATTCGAAGTAAATGGAGATAGTTTTTTACCTTACAAGATAGACGAGGTATCAATATTTGGCTCTTTCGTTGAAACTTCCTATTTGTGCTACACCGAAATAAAAAGAATAGAGCAAGATTGGGTTGAGCTATATTTTGAAATTACTGATCCATCCTATCAAGTAATTTTTGCTGTTGAAACAATAAGACTTCAAAGAGTTAGCGAAAAAACAATTCAACAACAAATATTAACAATTAACCATACACTCGCACCAAAGACATCAAAAGTAACTGCATCTAAATTATCAACAGACATTGCCGTTATAGGAATGTCTTGTCGTTTTCCTCTGAGTAAAAATGTCGACGAGTTTTGGGATAATCTAAAAAAAGGGAAAGATTGCATTAGTCAAGTTCCTGCAAATCGCTGGAACGACTGTAAGAACTGGTACCATCCAAATCCAAAGAATCCTCACACTTCTTGCTCTAAATGGGGAGGATTTCTAGAGGATATAGAGACTTTTGATCCTTTGTTTTTTGGTATTTCCCCCACAGAAGCAGAAATCATGGATCCACAACAACGAATTTTTCTGGAAGAATCCTGGAAAGCAATTGAAGATGCTGGATATTCTCCTCTTTCTTTAGAGGATCAACCTTGTGGTGTTTATGTTGGCTGTACTGCCGGTGACTATGCAAAAGTGTTGGCAAACCAAAAGCAAGACACCCTTGGATCTTCTTTCATGGGAACATCAAATGCCATATTAGCAGCAAGGATTTCTTATTTTTTGAATCTCAAAGGTCCCGCTATGGCAATTGATACAGCTTGTTCTTCTTCTATAACGGCTATTCATTTAGCTTGTCAAAGTATCCGAAGCGGAGAAAACGAACTGGCACTAGCTGGAGGAATTAATCTATTTGCAACTCCTTTGGCTCACATTTTAACTTCACAAGTAGGCATGCAATCGAAAGAAGGAAGGTGCTTTACCTTTGATAAGTCTGCCAACGGAACTGTATTCTCGGAAGGATGTGGTGTTATCTTCTTAAAATCCCTAGAACAAGCAAAATTAGACCAAGACCCTATTTTGGGAATCATAAAGGCTACGGGCATCAATCAAGATGGAAAAACCAATGGAATCACAGCCCCCAGTTCCGTTTCTCAAGAACAGCTCTTAGTTCAAATCTATAAAAAATATAATATTGATCCTAAAAATATCACTTATGTAGAAGCACACGGAACAGGAACTCCCCTAGGAGACCCTATCGAAGTTAATGCCTTAACTGCGGCATTTCAAAATTTTACAGATGAGAAGCACTATTGTGCATTAGGATCTGTTAAAAGTAACATAGGTCACGGAGGACTTGCCGCAGGAATTGCTGGAGTGATCAAAGTTTTATTATCTATGAAGTATAAAAAACTTGTTCCCTCCATAAATTACAAAGAAGCAAATCCTCATATTAATTTTGAGGAATCTCCTTTTTATGTCAACACAAAATACCAAGATTGGAAAAGTAACAATAATGAAACTCGTTTAGCAACGGTCAGCTCTTTTGGTTTTAGTGGTACCAACGCTCATTTAGTTATTCAAGAAGCCCCTACTTCTATTTTTTCCACAGGGTTAACAACTCATTCTTCAGTATCAAATACTCCCTTGCTCCTTCCTCTTTCGGCAAAAAATAAAAAACAATTGCGAGTCTACGTCGAAAAACTCTATCTATTTTTAGAACAAAAAAGAACAAAAAAGAATCAGGAAAAAACATCCGGAAATCTTGCCGAAGCAAAAAACTTTTGGTTTCAAGACATTGCCTACACATTGCAAGTCGGTCGCTCAGCAATGGAAGAACGAGTCGTTTTTATGGTTGAAGATTTATCTAGTTTACTTGATAAACTCTCGGCTTACTTAAAGAACAAAGAATCCATCAAAGGTTGTTATCAAGGTTCGGTCAAACAAGGGCAAGAACATTTAGCGACACTCTTTACCGATGAAGATCTGGGACAAACAATCACTACATGGATTAAAAAAAAGAAATACTCTAAACTGATGGATTTTTGGGTTAAGGGATTAGTCTTTGATTGGAATAAACTTTATGGAGAAGTGAAACCAAAACGTATCAGTTTACCCACCTATCCTTTTGCTAAAGAAAGATACTGGGTTTCAGAAACTCAAAACAAATCCTTCATTTCAAACTCAAAACAAATTTCTCCCCTCTTTCACGGCAACAATTCTGACTTGTCCGAAGAAGAGTTTACTTCTATTTCCACAGATAAGGATTTCTTTTCCCTTGATTTTGAAGTCGAAAAAGAAGTATCGATTTTAGACCTAAAGAAAAAGGTTCAGTTGTTTCTTCAACAGATAGTGGCAAGACAACTAAGAAAATCGATAAATGAGATAGGTTTGGAACAGGGTTACTTTGATATAGGTTTAAGTTCCCACCAACTTTTAGAATTAGCTGAAGTGATTAGGAGTAAAATTTATCGTGATTTTTCACCGGTCTCTTTATTTGAGTACATGTGTATTTCTCGTTTAAGTTCTTATTTGGCAAAAAACTACTCAAACCTAAGGGAGGAAAAAGACCGACAATGTTTAGACTCTTCGGGATCAGAGAGTGAGCTTTTTATGATTTCCCATCCAGCCGAGCGATATAAGCCTTTTCCTTTAAATGATATTCAAGAATCGTTCCTCAGCGGTCGCAAGCTGGGAAAAACAGGATGTCATATTTATTTAGAAATGGAACTAAAGGATCTTGATGTTGGTCGATTGAATAGGGCCTGGAAGTATTTAGTCGATTATCATGAAATGCTCCGAGCCGTAATTTTATCAGATGGGCAACAACAAATTCTGAAAGATGTACCCTCGTATGATTTTAAGGTTTTTGATCGCAGAAGAAAAAGTCAGGCAAAGCAATCAAAACATCTAAACTACTTGAGAGAAAAGATGTCTCATAAGGTGTATAGAGGGGATGAATGGCCTTTGTTTGAAATTTGCATTAGCTTATGCAAGGATAAACAAATAGTACATTTTAGCATAGATGAGCTCATTATAGACGGACTTAGTCTAGAAATGCTTTTTCGACAGTGGCAAAAGCTCTATTTAGAACCTAAAACAAAACTTCCCCTGTTGAATATCTCCTTTCGGGATTATATATTGGCTGTCAAAAAACTTGAGAATTCCAAGTACTACAAGAGCGACTTGGACTATTGGGTTCGAAAACTAGAGGATTTACCTCCCGGTCCAAAACTTCCTCTGAAAAGAGAAAATCAGAGAAATAAAAATGACAACAATTTTTTCATTCGGCTTCAGGGAAATCTGGAGAAAAAAGAGTGGCAAGCTCTGAAAAAGAAAATAGAAAAATTAAATGTCTCTCCCACAGTCTTTTTGCTGAGCCTTTTTACAGAGACTTTGCGCACATCGTGCCACCAAGAAAAATTTTCCGTGATTTTGACTTTTTTCAATCGTTTATTACACCCTCAACTAGAAGATATTCTAGGACCATTTATTTCAACGAATATATTTCTGGCAGAAGAAAATAAAAAATCTAGCTTTAAAGAGTTAGTTCAAAATACTCAGAAAACTTTGCTAGAAGACTTAGGACATAGTAGCGTCAGTGGAATCAAGGTATTGAGAGAATTGAAGAGGAAATCTAAAATCTCTTCTTCTTTCTCGATTCCCGTTGTTTTTACTTCTTTCCTAGGGGCGAAGAAGGATGAGCTAAAAGAAAGTCTTTTAGAAAAAGTTTCCTTTTCCGTAACTCAAACTCCCCAAGTTTATTTAGACCACCAAGTCAGTGAACGTAATGGGGAATTGCATTTTAGCTGGGATATTGCTCAAGACTACTATGCTCCCGGAGTTATCGATACTCTTTTTTTAGACTACTGTCGCTTTCTTAAGCTATTTGCCTCTAATTTTGATCAATGGAAAAGCAGAAAGTTTTTCTCTCGATATTTACAAATAGCAAAAGATTTTTCTCTAGAAACTTTTCCCGAGAAAAGAAATTGCGCCTTCCTCCTAACAGACCAGCAACAAGCCTATGCTTTTGGAAGGAGTAAGCATGGCGGTAACATTAGTTCTCAGGTTTATTTGGATTTTGAGGCAGAGAACCTAGACATTTTGCGTTTAGAAAAAGCTTGGGAAAAAGTAATGCAATCTCACGAAATGCTTACCACGCTTATTCAAGCGAACGGAACCCAGCAAGTTTTAGAGAAAACACCTCTCTACAAAATAAAAGTGACGGATGAGAGGGGAGTAAAAGGAAATGTTTTAGAGGATGAATTAGCCCAAAAAAGATTCTCTATGATGACGAGAATGTGTCCTTTGGGAGAATGGCCATACTTTGATCTACAAGTTTCGCGTATCGATGAGACGAAGTATCTAATTCACTTTAGTATCGATTTAATCATAGCAGACTGTATGAGCATTGAACTTTTGCAAAAGAAACTCTTTTATTTCTACAAAAACCCTGAGGCAGTTTCCTCTCAAGGTAAAATTTTGTTCTCTGATTACATATTCTCCTTACAAAAGTATCAGAAAACAGAAAGCTATCAAAAAAGTATTTCTTATTGGAAAGATAAATTTACCGAAATTCCCCCCGGGCCAAAACTTCTCCGAGGTGTCAAATCAAAGACAGAGAAAACAGAGCGCCTCCAAGGAGTGTTGAAAGATAGAAAAGTACTCCAAGATAAGACAGAAGAGCTATCCGCTCCCTTAAGTATGATTTTACTTACAGCCTATGCGGAGGTGTTATCTGCCTGGTCTAACTTTGAGCCTTTTACGATTGCCATTCCGAGCTGGACAAGGCTACCGCTACACTCTAATATCAACGAAATAGTGGGAGACTTTACAGCCATGAGTTGGCTCGTTGTTCGTAAATACAATAGTACATTCGAAGAGAAAGTACTTCGTAATACAGAATCTGTCGAAGAAGATCTAGCTCATATGGACGTGAGTGGTATCAAGGTCTTGAGGAGAATAAGTCAGAAAAATGAGAATCAAAAAAAATTAAGTTTTCCGGTTGTTTTTACGAACTTGCATAGTTCATCAAGTTTTGAGTTGCCGGAGGGTTTTCGATGGGGAAAATCGCTGAGCCAAACCCCGCAAGTTCATCTAGATAATATAAGTACAGAGAAAAATGGAGAGCTTTATCTTCACTGGGACATAAAGCAAGGAGTTTATCCTGCTGGCATGATGGAAGAGATGTTTACCGGATATATGCGAGTACTGGAATGCTTGGCAAAAGACTCTCAAAGTTGGAAGAGCACAGATTTTTCTTCCTTAATTGATGCTCAAACTGAAAAACACGATGAGCCGAAAGAACCTAGCAATAAAAACAATGGCAATGCAAGAGATCCCTTAAGCCAATGTTTGCACGAACTAATAGAAAAACAGGCCGCAAAGAATCCCCACCAGGTAGTTGTTTCTTTTGAAGGGGAGAAGCTTTCTTTCTTTGAGCTAAATGAACGATCCAACCAATGCGCTCACTACCTTAGAAGAATGGGGGTAGGAAAAAACAGGCTGGTTGGTGTTTTGATGGAAAGATCTTTGGAAACAATCCCTGCTCTTCTAGCCATTTTAAAGTCAGGGGGAGCTTACTTGCCTTTGGACCCTGGTTATCCCAAAGAAAGACTTAATTTTATTTTAGAAGATGCGAACGTTTCTCTCGTTCTTACCCAAGAAAAATACGAGTCCTTGCTCAAAGATTTTCCCGGGATAACTTTGAGTTTGGATAGTGAAGGGAGTGATCTGACCGAAGAGTCAAAAAATAACCCCCAAAACATAACATCAATTAATGATTTAGCTTATGTTATTTATACTTCTGGGTCTACCGGGAACCCAAAGGGATGTATGATCTCTCACAAAGCGATTGTCAATCGACTGATTTGGATGCAAGAGCAATACCAAGTGACCAAGCAAGATCGAATTTTGCAAAAAACCCCCTTTACCTTTGATGTTTCTGTTTGGGAGCTTTTTTTGCCCCTGCTATCAAGCGCTCGTTTGGTTATGGCAAAACCCCAAGGGCATAAAGACAATCATTATTTAGTGGAAAAAATAAAAGAGGAAGAGATCTCCATTTGTCACTTTGTTCCCTCTATGCTTCATTTTTTTCTAGACCAAGAAAATGTAGAACAATGTGTCACCCTATCTCATCTCTTTGTCAGCGGAGAAGCTTTGAGCTTGGATTTGCTGAGAAAGTTTAGAAAAAAATTACCAGCGAAACTCCACAATCTTTACGGCCCCACCGAAGCGGCAGTCGATGTTACTTTTTGGGAGAGTGAAGAAAGAGAAGATGGAAAGGTTCCTATAGGACGCCCTATTTCAAATATCCAAATTCATATTTTAGATCGACAGCTGAAGCAAGTAGAAACTGGAGAAGCAGGAGAACTCTACATAGGTGGTCTAGGCTTAGCAAAAGGATATTTGAATCGTCCTCAGTTAACCAAGGAAAAATTTATCGAAAATCCATTTACCAACGAGACCAGATCAAGACTATACAAAACAGGGGATAAGGCACGCTATTTACAGGATGGAAACATTGAGTTTTTGGGACGTCTTGACTTTCAAGTGAAACTGAGAGGATTTCGAATTGAACTAGGAGAAATTGAAGCGACGTTAAGAAAACACGAGTCGATCAAGGAATCGATAGTTTTGGTTAGGGAAGAAGAAACGCGAGACCCGAAACTCGTTGCTTATGTTTTAGTGAATAAAAAGATAGATAACAAGTCGATTAGAGATTTTGTCAAGAGAAGTTTACCCGATTATATGGTACCAAATCTCATCGTTCCACTTAATTCATTGCCGATGAATGAGCACGGTAAAATGGATAGAAAAGCATTGCCTTGGCCCATAAACGGAGAAGGGACAAAGGTAGCTATAGAAATGGGACAGTCACAACAAATAATAGAAAAACCAAAAACGAGCCAAGTAGAAGGAAAAATTGTCGACGAATTAGTCAAGTATTTCAGAGAGATTTTAAATAGTAGAGAAATAGAAATAGAGGATGACTTGTTTGACTTGGGAGCAACCTCTTTTACCATGGTGCAGGTGGTGGAAAAAATCCAGAACAAATATGAAGTTCTCATTCCCGTAGAAGTGTTTTTAGACAACCCGACAATTAAGGGAATTGCTTGTTATCTGGAAGAAATCCTTGGAAGTAGAGCGGAGGACAAAAGCTCAGATAAAACCCAAGAAATTTCAGAAAACTTAGGGCTAAAAGAAAATCAAGAAAAGAAAGAAATTTTTTCCTGGGAAAAAGCAATAAAACTCCCAGAAGGGGACTTGATAGAAGAGGCTTACGAAAGGGTTTTTCTAAAAAGAAACTATTGTAAACAAACCATTCCCTTTGAATCACTTGCTAGATTTTTATCTCTTTTAAGAGAAGAAAAGTTCAGAAAAAAGCCAAAATATCTATACGCTTCTGCTGGTGGACTAAATCCCATTCAAACCTATCTATATATCAAGGAAAACAGAGTAGAAAGTATAGAAAAGGGAATATACTACTATCACCCGGTAAAGCACAAGCTATACCCTCTTAGTGTACCCGTAGAAATAAACCCCTCTATATTTTCGGACTATAATCGCTCTCTTTTGGATCAGGCGGGTTTTGTTTTATTCTTTATTGCTCAGTTAAAAGCGATTGTACCTCTTTATAAAGACTTAAGCCTTAATTTGTGCCTCTTAGAGGCGGGATATATGAGCCAGCTTTTGCTCTGTCGCCAAAAAGATTTTAATTTAGAGCTAAATTCAGTCCTGGGAGTGGATTTTGACAAAATCCAGGGTTCTTTTCAATTGGATGAGGGGCATCATTTTATTCATTGTCTCTTAGGAGGAATACCCTCTCAAATAATTGACCAAGAAAAAAGAAAAAGTCAAAAAGAGTTTTTGCAAAAAACAGGTAGCCACCTTCATGGACACTGTTCTCAAGCTAAGAAAACATTCACTTATATTTTAAAAGCCGAAAATAAAAACCTTAAATTTCCGACCCAAGAGGAAAAAGAGAAACTGTCTCAGGGAAAGTTTAAAACAAGAACATTTTTAACAACAAATTCTTCTATTTCATTAACAAAACAAAAGATCGAAGATATTGATTACCAAGCAAGGTCGACGAAGCGAGACTATGAAAAAAAGTCTGTTCCTTTAGAACAGTTTAGTAAATTTTTATCACTCCTTCGAGCAAAGAAGATAGATGGCCGTAACCAGTTTCTATACCTTTCCCTTATGGATGATCATAAGATAAAGATATATATTTATGTCAAAGAAAACGGAGTAGAAGGAGTTTCAGGGGGGGTTTATCTTTATGAACCTGCTGGTCATAGAGTCATTTGTCTAGAGTCAAAGGAACTTGAGGATCTAAAACTTGCTTATACCCCTTTTAATCGAAAACATTTTCAAAAATCAAAATTTTGTTTGTTTTTAGTGGCTCCGATAGAAGAACTCAAAAAGGTTTACCAAGAGGATAGTGCTTATCTTGCATTGTTAGAGGCGGGCTGTATAGGACAGTTGCTTATGGATAAACAAGCTGAATTTAAGATAGGTATTTGTCCCATCGGAGGTTTGAGAGCAGACAAAATAGAGAGAACCCAACGAGATCTTCAACTGAACTCAGGCGATGAAATTGTTCATAGCTTTGTTTGCGGTAGCTATGAACTAGAAATGCCAAAAGATGGGAGGTTTTTGGAAGCTCCCCGAGAAGAAGAAAATGTGAATAGAGATAATCGTGTTTTAGCAAAAGAAGACATCGCAATTGTTGGAATGAGCGGAAGATATCCTGGAGCAAGTCATTTAGGTAAGTACTGGCAAAACTTGCGGGAAGGGAAAAAAAGTTTTCAGAAATTATCCTTTGACCAAGCAGAAGGATACCGAAGCGGTAACCTAGAAAACGATGACCATTCGGATTTCTCTCATTATGGGGGATTTTTAGACGATGTGGATTCTTTTGATGCAAGTCTTTTCAAAATTGCCCCTGTCGAAGCAAAGAACATAGACCCCCAAGAACGGCTTTTGTTAGAAGTGGTCTGGGAATGCCTGGAAAACGGAGGATACACTGGGGATGAATTGAATCGTGTCTCAAGTAATGTCGGAGTATTCGTCGGAGCGATGTGGGATGACTACCAACATCATGCTTCCGGCTGCTGGAAAAACGATGAAGATATCCCAGTAAGTTCTCTTCATTCCTCGATCGCCAATAGAATATCTTATTTCTTTAACTTTGATGGTCCCAGCGTTTCTTTCAACACGTCTTGCTCTTCCGCAATGACCGCGATTCATTATGCTTGCAAGAGCATCAAAGATGGCGAATGCGAAGCGGCTATAGTGGGAGGGGTTAATATTATCAGCCATCCCTTCCACTATGGATTACTCCATCGCTTGGGATTACTCTCCCCAGAGAAAAGCTGCTATCCTTTTGGAATAAAGGGAGATGGGTGGATTCCCGGGGAGGGAGTGGCCGCAATATTAATCAAATCAAAGAAGAAAGCAAAAAGAAACAAAGACTATATCCATGGAGTTATTAAAGGGAGTGCCCTAGGTCACGGCGGGAAGACAGTTCGGTATGCCGCTCCTAACTCCACCAATCAAAAAAAATCTATTTTAAATGTTCTGGGAAACTCTTGTCTTAGAGCAGAATCTATCAGTTATATAGAAGCGGCGGCGGCGGGAGCAAGTATGGCAGATGCCAGTGAAATGTCCGCTCTGAAAGAAGTGTTTCCTGATTCAAGCACGGATAAATTAACAGATAAATTAACGGTTTATGTCGGAAGCGTAAAGGCAAATATTGGTCATTTGGAGTCGGCTTCTGCGATGTCTCAACTGATGAAAGTGCTATTGCAGATGAAACACCAAGAGATCTGTCCGATCAGCAACTTTAGTCAGCTTAATCCCATGATCCAAGTGCAAGGTAGTCGACTAGAAATCGTTGATGAAGTGAAGCCTTGGAGTAACTTGAAAGATCAACCCCGTAGAGCCCTTGTTAATGCCTTTGGAGCAACTGGCTCAGAGGGGCACCTCATTGTGGAAGAGTATATAAACAAAGAAACGATGGGCGAAGAAAAGAAAAATCTGATTCTTTTATCAGCAATGACAGAGCGGCAATTGAAGCGACTAGCGAGGAGATTTTATCGTTTTCTAAAGGACTCTGCAAATTTACCAAGTGTATCGAATATAGCCTATACTCTCCGAGTCGGTCGAACAGAGATGAGAGAAAGACTTGCTCTTATTGTAAAATCTCATTTCGAATTACAAGAAAAACTAGATAGGTATCTAAAAGGAGAGGAAAAACTCTCCGATTTTTTCCGAGGAAATGCTAAGGATCTAGAGGGAATAGAAGTTAATGAGAAAAAAATGGATTTATCTTTTGTCGCGCAAAAATGGGTTCAAGGAGGAAAACTCTTATGGAAAAACTTTGACCAAGAGAATGTCCAGCGGGTTGTGCTACCAAACTATCCTTTTAGCAAAGAAAGATACTGGGTTAGCCAGAGAAAAGCAAATCTTACCCTAAACGATAAACTTACTCCCTCTGGAGAAACAAAAAAAACGTTCTTTCGAGAAGATAACTTACTTATAAAAATAGAAAACTATCTAAAAAGAATTTTTTCTGAAGTCTCAGAGATACCGACCTCAGAGATAGAAAAAAAAGCTACTTTTGATCAATATGGGATTAGTTCATATATGATTAAAAGGTTAAACTCTGTCCTGGAAGAGAACTTTAAAGAACTGCCTCAGACATTATTTTTTGAATACCAAACGATCGAAGAATTGGCCCAATATTTTTTCCAAAATCATTTCGCTTCATCACAAAGTTTATTCAAGGGCTCTGAATCTAGAGAAATACTAAAAAGCCCTTTGGCGAAAAAAGAGAGTTTCCAAGAGAAAAAAGTAAGTCCCTGGGTTGGAAAAGAAAAAGTAGAGTCGGATGTTGCTATTATCGGCGTAAGCGGAAGGTATCCAAAAGCCCAAAATATACAAGAGTATTGGGAGAACCTAAAAAATGGAGTAGATTGCATTTCTGAAATACCAAAAGAACGGTGGGATCATGAAGAGTACTCTCCGGCAGATAACCATGGCCTAGGTAAGCCTCCGACAAAATGGGGCGGATTTATCGAGGGAATCGATCAGTTTGATCCCCTATTTTTTAAAATCTCTCCGAGAGAAGCCGAGCTAATAGACCCGCAAGAGCGTCTCTTTTTAGAGATGGCATGGCATAGCCTAGAAGATGCCGGCTATAGCAAGCACTCTTGCCAAGAAATTTTCCAAAAGAAAGTGGGAGTTTTTGTCGGAGTTATGTACGGAGAATATCAGTTACTGAGTCCTTCAAATTACGACCAAAAAGAAGGTTTAGTCACTAGATCTTCCTATGGATCTATTGCCAATAGAGTGTCCTACTTTTTTAATTTTAACGGCCCGAGTATGGCCGTGGACACCCTTTGCTCATCCTCTTTAACCGCTCTTCATCTTGCCGTGAGAAGTATTCAGCATGGGGAATGTGAGTCTGCCCTAGTGGGGGGAGTGAGCTTGTCCTTGCATCCACATAAATACTTAGTTCAATCGGGACTAAATATGCACTCCTCAGATGGTCGATGCCGAAGTTTTGGGGTAGGAGGAGATGGATTTGTTCCCGGAGAAGGAATCGGAGCGGTTTTCCTTAGACCATTGAGTAGAGCATTAGAAAACAACGACCACATCTACGGGACGATAAAGGGAACATCGATCAATAATAACGGGAAAACTCACGGATATACAGTGCCCAATCCAAATGCCCAAGCCGAAATGATAGGGCATGCCCTCAGACAAGCTAAGGTAAACCCTAGATGGATTAGCTATGTGGAGGCTCATGGTACCGGGACATCTTTGGGAGATCCCATAGAAATTACAGGGCTAACAAAAGCGTTTAAAAACTACACCGAAGAAACCCAGTTTTGCTCCCTTGGGTCGGTAAAATCAAATATTGGTCATTTAGAATCGGCTGCGGGAATTGCTGGATTGACCAAGGTGCTCTTGCAAATGAAGTATCAAAAGATAGTGCCTTCACTTCATTCCTCTACATTAAATCCAAACATTGACTTTAAAAAGAGCCCTTTTGTCGTTAACCAGGAGCTTAAACCTTGGACTCGTCCCATTTTTGATGGTCAAGAAATTCCTCGGATCGCTGTAATCTCCTCTTTTGGAGCAGGAGGAAGTAATGCCCACTTGATTGTGAAAGAATATCATGATTCTCTAACAGAATCAGTCATGGCTATATCTCCCTCTAGTTCTCCTGTAATTGTTCCCTTATCAGCAAAAACAAAAGAGCAGCTATTGAAATTGGCCAAGAATTTATGGGACTATATCAAAGAACATAAAACCCAAGAACAAAGTGACAGTCTTTCCTCCTTGGAGCTCACCAATCTTTCCTATACTTTACAAATAGGACGAGAGGCAATGGAAGAACGTCTGGGCTTCATCGTTATTTCTCTGGAGGAGTTAGAACAAAAGCTGGAACAACTTGTCTCAGGAAATCCTGATATAGAAAAATATTATCAAGGACAGGTAAAGAGAAATAAAGAAGCTCTTTCTCTTTTTACTGCCGATGAAGAGTTACAAGAAGCTATTCAAAAATGGATACAACGCAAAAAACTTTCGAAACTCCTTGATTTGTGGACAAAAGGCTTAGACTTAGATTGGAATCAACTCTATGCAGAAGTTAAGCCAAAACGCATCAGTTTACCCACTTATCCTTTTGCTAAAGAAAGATACTGGATTTCAAAAACTCAAGAAAGTTCCCTTGCTTCAAAATCTAAGATTCATTCCCATCAAAATAGTTTGACCTCGGGGTATGCTAAGATTCTTCATCCATTAGTCCATGAAAATACTTCTGATTTATTCCCATTGGAATTCAATCATCTTTCCAGATGTGAGGAAGTTAAACCAAAAAAAATTATTTTACCGACTTATCCTCTTGCTAGAAAAAGCTACTGGGTTCCTGAAACTCACAGTAACAATACTTCTAAACTAGGTCGTTCTCTCTTGAGTCTTCATCCCCTACTTCACGAAAATACCTCCGATTTATCGGAGCAAAGATTTACCTCTCGATTCACAGGGAAAGAATTTTTCTTAAGCGATCATATAGT
>JAJDCR010000025.1 GCA_029260735.1 Planctomycetota bacterium | reverse complement strand
TCTCATCCTAAAATTAAAGAATCAATTGTTGTATTGCAAAAAAATCCTACTCCTCGCCTCATTGCCTACTACACTTCTTTTTCCAAAGTCTCTCCGTCTCAGATTTCGGAAGAAGGGCAAAGATTTTTAGAAGGCAGACTGCCCGAGTATATGATTCCCTCTTTTTATATCCTTCTTCCAAACTTTCCTCTTACCTTTAGTGGAAAAATAGATCGTAAGTCCTTAAGTGAACAAAAAATAGAAATGCTCTCTTCTAGAGAAAAAAATTCTTCCAAGCTTTCTCTGCTCAGGTCAAAAACAGAAGAAATGATTCTCAAATTGTGGGAAGAAGTACTACAAGTGCAAGGGATTGATCTTGATGACCGTTTTTTTGAAGTCGGGGGAAATTCCATTTTAGCTGTGGCATTAGCGCAAAAGATAGAAGAAAGAACTTCTTCTATCTTTTTCCCCGCTACTCTCTTTAAGCACAATACAGTACGAAGCATCAGCGAATACATCTTTGAAAAGAGGAAGTCCCTCCCCATAAATTCGATGGCAACTTGCTCGGTCTCATCTGTAAAAACAGAAAATACTGTTCCTAATCTTACCCTAGAGCCGAACTACTATGAAGATAGTTTAGCTATCATAGGCATCTCCTGTTATTTTCCGGGGGCAGAAGATTACGGACAATTTTGGGAAAATTTAAGAGAAGGAAAAGAGAGCGTTCAGTTTTTATCCAAAGAAGAACTGAAAAATTACTCTTTGTCCCGAGAAATACTAGATAATCCAAATTATGTTGCCGTCAAAACAGAGCTAGAAGGAAAAGATCTATTTGATCCTCTATTTTTTAATATTTCCCCTGGCAATGCCATGCTCATGGACCCACAACTACGATTATTGCTGACACATTCTTGGAAATCGATTGAAGACGCTGGTTATACCACTGACCAGATCCCTAAAACAAGTGTATTTATCTCTGCGACCAATCATTTTCAGAACCCTCTTTCTTCCGAAGTTTCTTCCGAAAACAGAGTGATGCAAAGCTCAGAAGAATATGTTGCTTGGCTTTTAGCTCAAGGAGGAACGATTCCGACGATGATCTCTTATCAATTAGGGTTCACAGGACAAAGTATTTTTGTTCACTCTAATTGCTCCTCTTCTCTGACAGCTTTGCATTCTGCCTATCAAAGTTTACATTCAAAAGAAGCGAACTGTGCACTAGTCGGTGCGGCCTGTCTTCCTACTTCATCAAACCTAGGATACATACACCAAGCAGGATTAAATTTTTCTAGTGATGGCCATTGTAAGGCTTTTGATGCTTCGGCCAATGGAATGGTCGGGGGAGAAGGAGTGGCAGTGATTTTACTCAAGCGAGCGACAGATGCCATTGCAGCTGGAGACAATATTTATGCCCTTATTCGAGGTATCGGAATCAATAATGATGGTTCCGATAAAGCCGGATTTTATGCTCCCAGTGTCAAAGGACAATCTTCGGTCATTCAACAGGTCCTCGAAAAAACTCAAGTTCACCCAAACTCCGTTGGATATGTCGAAGCGCATGGAACAGGAACAATCTTAGGAGACCCCATAGAGTTGATGGCTCTATCAGAAACCTATCAAAACCACACAGCAGAAAAACAATTCTGTGGGATTGGTTCGGTCAAGTCCAATATCGGACATTTAGATACCGTCGCCGGCTTAGCCGGATGCATCAAAGCGGCCTTAAGCCTCTACCATGAAGAGCTTCCTCCTTCTATCAACTATACGAGTCCCAATCCTCAAATTGATTTTGCAAACTCTCCCTTTTATGTTTTGGATCAACTAAAAAAATGGCCGAAAGGGAACACACCAAGGCGAGCTGCTTTAAGTGCCTTTGGCATAGGGGGAACCAATACTCATGCTATCTTAGAAGAATATCGACCATGTCCAAAACATGAAATAAAGATCAAGACTATAGAAAATACAACTCCCCACTTAATTCCCTTATCAGCAAAAAAAGAGAATATTTTAAAAGAGTATGCTCAAAAGTTCATAGTATTTTTAGAAGCAAAGCAATACCAAGAAAAAGAGCAAATAGAAGAGCAAGAGCAATTACAAGCTCTAGCCTATACTCTACAAACTGGTAGAGAAGCAATGGAATGTCGTGTCGCTTTCCTCGCGCATTCAAGAGAGGACTTTCTCGCTCAACTACGACTTTTTATAAAAGGACAAAAAGAAAAGACTTATTTTTTGGGAAATCCACGTATTCAGCAAGAGATCTCTCTATTAGATGAAGATGATCAAGAGTTAATTTTGCAGTGGATAAAAAAGGGAAAACTCAAAAAATTAGCTAAACTATGGGTTAGTGGAACAAAAATAGATTGGAAATTGCTCTACCCAGAAACCACTCCAAAGCGAATGAGTCTCCCGACCTATCCTTTTGCTCAAGAACGATACTCGATTACAAAATCAAAACATGAGTTTTCTCCTCAAAGTGTTTTGACTTCAGGGTATGGAAAAATACTTCATCCTCTACTCCATGAAAATACGTCTGATTTATTCCAACAACGTTTTAGCTCGATTTTTACAGGTAAAGAATTCTTTTTAAACGATCATCAGATAAAAGGAAGAAAAGTTTTTCCCGGTGTGGGATA
>JAJDCR010000024.1 GCA_029260735.1 Planctomycetota bacterium | reverse complement strand
AGCGGAAGATTAGGTTTTCTTGAAAATTAGGTTTTACCAGGCGTAACGGACAACCACGAGGGTCCTTGCGGACGGCCTTCGTAGTTGTCCCTACATTACATCACCTGCGAATTCAGGTAAACCAAATAGCCCAATATCACCTGATACAGCCTGCAAGTTATTTTCTATCGCGTAGTTATTTCTGTAGGGACAACAGCAAGGGCCTGCCCGCAGGGCCCTTGTGGTTGTCCGCTACGCCTGATAGGATACATGGTCTTGAGGTATTGTTTTTTGGAAAACCAAAGTACGCTAGATTAAGGGGTAGAAAGCAGAATCTGTCTTCTACTTATTGAGATTACTGAGATTTCCTTAACTGAATGAGCTTGCGAGCTTAGGGAGGACGCGCTGAAAATAAAAGACTTTGCAGGCTATTAAACTACGCTACAATAAAGAAGATATTCGACAACTTGCGGCTTAGATTGACAAAGTTTCAGCGTATGAAATGAAAAAGAATGCTAGAGTAGGAGCTGCTCTCATGGCAGCGCCATTTCCCATTGATCCCATACCTGAGAAAACTTCCTGAGAAATCTTTTGCCATGGAACTCCACGGGCGATTTCTTTTAAAATTCGTCCTGCAGTAGCTCCGTAACCTCGTCTGGGATCTCGGAGATAGTTTTTAGCAAACATTTGAACCAATTCATCTTGGCAAATTTCTCCCTTTTGTTCTAAGATCTTAACTACGGAGAAACTCATGATCGTATCATCTGTGAAGTACCAAGGTGCTCTTGGAAGAGACTTTTGAGAAACTTGGTCTTCCATAGTTCTTATGTAAGCAAAAAAACTGTCCCCCAAAGCATCGCCGATAGATAACCCTGTTAGGGAAAGTTTACAGCGCTCTATTTTTTCTTTATTTTGCATTTCTCTACTCTCTGTTTTTCTCTGCAAATCTCGTTTATTTTCTCCTATAATTTACGAAAAAGAAAAGCATTTTGTTGGTTTGAAAAAAGGATTATTTATGCCTGAGAAAGTGTTTGTTGTCAAAGAATACAATTCCGATCAGCCTCGGAATCAATGCCACCAAGTAGTTTTAACTCTTACAGAAAAGAATTCGTTCAAGCTTTTACTTTCTTTTTACTACAATGATTGGGGAGATCGAGTGGAAGAAAGCACTTTGTACCAAGGAAAATTTCAAGAGGATAAAGAAAAGTTTGTTTGCCAGAGTGAAGAAAAATTAGAGGTGGATCGGTTTTGGGATCATGAAATGCAAGATGGACATAACCGTCGCAAGAAAGAAAAACACGAGGAGTGTTTTGTTTTTAGAAAAGAAGAGGAAGGAGTGCTTTGCCCTCTAGACTATGAAAACTTTGAGGGCAAGTTGATGCTTTCAGGTGAAGAGCCGCAAGCAAATGTATTTTAAACTTCTGTGCAATTATTTTCGGTGCAGATGACGGGATCCAAATAGAATCAAGGCAGCTATTCCTAGAACGATGCTACTTGGTTCAGGAACGGGAGAAACTGTATCACTGCTTAAAACTATATTGTCAAAGAAAACAAGTTCTTGCCAAGTAATGAGACCAATACCACCTCCCGAGGGATTTCGGTTAATTGTATCGAAAGTACTACCACTAAAGGTAGTGGAAAAAGAATCTAGAGAAACCGTCATTTCTCGGAGATTATAATCGACATCTACTTTAAGGTGATAGCTAACATTGTTAATTGTTCCAGGTGTTTGTAAATGAGATTCGGGAGAAGCAGATCCATTGATAAAGCTCCAGTTTGTGACGTGATTTGAATGAGTTCTTAAATAAGAAGTATTAAAATTTCTCAAATCTTGTACTCCCCAAGCAAAACCAATATGACCAAAGTCACTAGAGCCAACTGTTGAAATGATAACATCTGCTTCTAAAGTGAATTGATCTGGTGTTGTAATTCCATCAATAAGAGCAATTTGTGTACAGCAACCTGTGGTAGGATCAGGAATCCCTACATGAGTACTTCCGTTGTTGGTCAGTTGACCAGAGGAATCGCTCCAAAGATTGTTATTATCTCCTATGAAACTCCAACCACTAGTGTTGTTATCACCAAAGCTATCCTGAAATAAGACGGCTCCTAAAACAGAAGAGATGCAAGAAAACATTAATAAAAGTAATAAGACAAGTTGTTTTTTCATTATAGACCCACCTTCAATTATATGAAGTAAAACGATGAGTGACCAAAAAATGTATTTTTTACTTAGAGCGTATTGATGTCCAAAGGATAGTCATTGCTAGACTAAGAAGAAGAAAAGAAGAAGGTTCGGGAATGGCGGCTTCTAAATTGATAAATAGTAGACCATCGGGAGAATTTAGGCCCCCGCCCGTAAAGCTATCAACAAAGTTACCATTGGCATCAAAACGTAAGTTAATGTTGTCGTCAATGCTGTTGACATAAAAGAGTCCATCGGGGCCAAAGCCCATGCCGTAAGGTTGACTAAGTTGGTTTCCCTGAGTAAAAACACCTAGCTCTGCTCCTGTTACTGTGCTATAGCGAAGCACTTGGTTGCTGCTCAAGCTTGAAACATACATATCCCCCGTTGCATCAAAAGTCAAGCTACGCGGATTACTCAGTGATCCTCCAAAACTTCTTTGTAGATTACCGCTGAGATCAAACTCTAAAACTTGGTTGCGAAAGCGACTCACAGCAAAAATATTGCCATTGGGCCCAATAGCTATATCGTGTGGGTCATTGGGGCCAATATCATTAGAAGATACTATCTCTTGGTCAAAACTTCCATCATTGTTGTAGCGAAGGACGTTGCCGTTGCTATGGTTGGCTACATAAAGACGGCCTGAGCTATCAAAATCTACTCCATTGGGACCATTAAGAGGGCCACCAGAAGCAAAAACGTCAATAAAGTTTCCATCTTGGTCGTAGCGATGGATTTGATCCGAAGAGAAGCCCGCGATATAAACGTTACCATCCAATCCAATAGCCATACCTGCAGGCCCACCAAGCCCGTTTCCAGAAGCAAAAACGTCAATAAAATTTCCATTTTCATCGTAACGTAAGACTTCATTTCCCAAAAAACTGGAAGTAAGAATTTCAAAAGCTCCGATGAAAGGAGTGAGGAAAAGAAAAGGCAGCAGTAGAAATGACGTTAAAGATCTCAAAATTTACTTCCTGAAAAATGGAATCTCCTCTGGGAAAATAAAATCAAGCCACCAAACAATAAGAGTAATAGAGAAGAAGGCTCAGGGACAGTCGTAAAGTTTCCGTCTATATTGTATTTTTGGCTGAGTAGGCTTTCTACATTTTTTCGCTCATTCTCACTGAGGACTTCATCGTAGAGTTGCACTTCACCAATCAATCCCTGAAAAGAGGAGCTGATTCCTCCTCCTCCTAAAAAGAACTGTCCATTATCTAGGTTCAGAATGTCGGCGTTTGCACTGCTGGTAAACCCTTTTGATTGACCAGCTAAAATACCTTCTCCAGGAGCATCCCCGTTGATAAAAAAGTCTACTGTGCTCAGAAGAGGTCCCCCAGATTGATGAGTAAGCGTTAAAACAATGCTTTGGTTGTTGAGGGGGCCAAACGAACTTCCATTTCCCAAGGTAACATCATGACTGAAGCCTGTGGCAAAATCTAAACGACCGGCTCCTTGATTAGCTTGGACTTCGACAACCACTATATGGTTAGCCTGAGCGGCTTCTGAAACAGGTACGGGAATAGGTGAAATGCCGTAAGGGTGGCTGAAACCATTGACAGGGATGTTCATGTTGAAAACTCCGACCATTGTGAAATCTACATCTCCTGTTAGGCCAAGGTTTCCGCTACTCAAATACCCTTGAGAGCCAATGAACTCTATCGCTGCGGCTCCTCCAATTCCATTGCTACGTAAAACTCCTCCACTACTTCCTGCTGCGTTAGCAATATTGTTGTTGCCGCTAAGATCCACTAATGAGTTGACAACTTGCCCGTCATTGACTCCATTTAGAGAGCTTGCATCGTAATGGAGAATTAGGCTTGCTAAGAGGCTAGGACTAAGTAGATAGAAAAAAGCACAGAGTAACCAAAGAAAGCGCATTGTTAAATTCCTCTCAAAAAACGTGAAAACACTGTACTTTAACTTCTTATTTTACGAGAACCAATGAGAAAAACAGCGAAAGTAAGCAGTAGAATGGAGCTAGGCTCAGGGACAACACCATTAAACTCATTGAATATCAAGCCAACTTCTCCCTCAGAAAGAGCACGGTTATAGATAGAAACGTTGTCCATTAATCCATTAAAAAACTCTCCATTAAAACTGGGATCGACTTGCCCAATGGCCAAAGTAGATTCAGGAGAAATTTCTCCCGATAGATTTCCCACCGCACTGGCTACTAAAAGACTATCGACGAAGAGTTTTAGGGTGGTACCTTCTTTTGTGGCGACAATGTGGTGCCAACCGAGAGAAAGCTCATTTGGATCAGCAATTGATTCGACGGCTCCTCCATTAATAACCCCAAATAACGCCTTATTATTACCACCAGCACCAGAACTTGTTTTGATCGCATAAGCTTCTCGGCCATCTCCTCCGGCCGTTAGAATATCGTCTCTGCTGATAGTTCGACGCTCTCCCGTATTTGTACTGGGATCAGTGAAAACAAAAACGCTCAAGCTAAAATCAAAAAAATCAAAAGCGGAGGAGTTGCTTACGCTGATAAAGTCATTGCTTCCATCAAAGCTAAGAGCATTGCCCTGAGGGCCCGGTGTTGTACTTGCTCCATTGAGTAATGTACCTGTGTGGTTATTACCTGAGTCATCAAGGGCATTTGATCCTACCACATTGCCCGACCAGTGGGCAACAAGTCCATTTGTGACGACAGGCATGGCTAGTAGATTTGAAGACAAAACTACTGTCCAAAAAGAAATCCAAATAGTTTTATTCATTGTTTTATTCCTTAGAAGTTCTCATCTATGCTATTAAGAATAAAAGATTTTCTAGCTTTTCGCAATAAAAAATAAATTTTAGTTTTTCTATGTTGGGCAGAAAAATAGTCTATCTCTTAATATCGTCCTCTTTTTATTATTAGGCAAGGGATAGTATCTTTGGCTTGTTTAAAATTTTTTAGATGACAAATCTACTTATTTTTCGTAAGCTCAAGTTATAAAAATGAAATAAATAACTAACAACCACAACTTGCTAGTTTTATATGTTACAAAGGAAAACCAATGATAAAATCCTCCTTCTTCAAAATTCTTTTAATGTACACACTCTTTGCGCTAGCAAGCCCTTCGCAAGCTGCAGAGATATTTTTAAGTGACTTTATGGGAATAGCCTCAGGAGAGTCTACCGATGAATCCTTTGCTCCCTTTATGACAGTCAATACGAATCTACGAGGAGGTTTTGGAGCCGATGTCCCCGGCCCTTTTGCTAGCAATCAAATTCAATTTACGGACACAGGCCCATTTGCGAAAGGAATTGGAGCTCACCCTGCTAATGAAATCACATTTCATTTAGATGAATTTCGTGCTCTAGTGGGTAGTTTCCAAAGTTTTTCTACGGTTGTAGGAATAGACGTCCCTTCAGCCGGAGGATCAAATGGTGCAGGTGCCCTTTTTGAAGTTTTTTTCGACGGCAATCTAGTTGCTAGCCACGATATCATCAATAAACTTTCGCCTAGTATTGCCATATCATTGGATCTCACGGGAGTTTCTGACTTAAAATTGAAGACGAGCGCTCCCAGAGGATTGTTTACCAACCACGCCGCATGGGCTGATGCCAAGCTAACTGAATTTACTGCTGTTTCCGCTGTACCCGAACCAAATACTCTTTGGCTAGTGTCTTTTTCTCTGGTTTTTTTATTGAGAAAAAAAAATAGGTAAGACAGAACATGCAGAAGCCAAGAACATCTCCGGTGCGGCAGGAGCCTTACCCTCCCCAGGAAATAAGCCTTAGAACGGTTTTAGATAAGCCTCACCTTCCTACCCGTGCATATGCTAAGGATGTTTTCGAGACAGCCCTAGGAAAACTACCATACCTAATCCTAAGATAAGACCAATTACATGCCAAAGAGAAAAATCTCTTCCTGGCTTCTTATCTCCTACTCCCATATCCTCTTTCTCGATAAACTTTCCCCCATTTCCATAAAAAACAAAAGAAGCCCAGAAATAAGGAGAAGAATATTTCTTCGTATGAAGAAAAGCTTTTTTGCTTTCTCGGAGCGCTTCTTGGTAGCTTGATCCTTTGTTTAGTTTTTTGTAAAAAGAGATCATGAAGTCCGTTTTGATTTGGTCGTGAACGGACCATAGAGGAATCGAAACGCTATTGGCTCCTCCGGCCAAAAAAGAGCGGGTTAGTCCTATCACTCCTTCTCCTGAATACATTTCATTGTTTTGTCTATGAACATTGGAAAGATTTACAAAGTCTGCTTGCAAAGACAATTCCTCAATTTCGAAAGTCGATAAGTAGCCATCTGGTAGGAAGGCTTTAGAGCGACTTAGAACAATCGCTGATAGCTCTGGAACTTGAGGAATAATAATTGATGGGACTGCAAAATGCAAAACTCGATAACTACCCAGTTGCTCCTTGTGTTTTTGCAAATAGGACTCGGATATCTTATTGCCTACAGCTAAACGAGCAAGAGGTATGATGTGGGGGATTTTTTGTATCTCACGGTTGCTTTTTTCATTTTGCAGAGAAAAATTTTGGACTAAGGTTTGGTAAGCATCGGCTCTAGATGGCTCCTCTGAGATTGTCGGAGAAATTTGATCTCGAAAAAATTCCCATTGCCAAAAGTTTTGAGGAAGAGGACTTTTCTTGGGGGAAGAAAACTTTTCTTTTCCCAAAAATAAAATAGGCTTTCGCGAGGGAGAAAATTTTCTCTCTTGGATAAGCCGAAAAAGATCCAGAGAAGGGCTATAGGAAATGTTGTGTTTCTCTAAGAGATAGTCACCTCTTGAGTCGATGAGAGTTTCAAAGGGAAGTGTGCTTAAAATTCCATCTGGAAAGATAACGACTTCTTCTAGGAGCGAAAGAATGGTTTTTTCTACCCAAAGAAGAGCGAAGAGTTTTTTTCCTAAGGTTTTTCTCTCACTACTATCTGTTTCATTTCTTTCTTGAAGGGTCTGTCGATAAAAATCAATAAGGGCTTCTAGTCGTTTTTTTCCATTTTGATTTTCGAGAGAAAGATTTTTGAAAATACTCGGAAAAGTAGGAGTCGCTTTGTTTCGTAACTTCAATTTTTGAGAAAAGCGAGGAAATTCCTCTATTTTTTGGATTAGAGGAGTGAGAGAAACAATTTTTCCTGATAAGAAATGAGGGGTCATAACAATTTGGATAACCTCTTCTTCAACACAAGCATAAAAGAGAAGAGTTTGGTTTTTCCTTAAACAGGCTTGGGCTTTTCTTACATCTGGAGAAGCAATGGAGCCTTTAAAAAAAGGAAAACGGCTTTTCTCCAGATGAAAGCAAGCTTTCTCAAACTCTTTGATTTTAGTATAGTTACGTGCTAGCTCTAGGTGACTTCTTCTTTCTAATAGAAAATGCTCTCGTTTTTTTTCTGGATAAAAATTTTCTTCCCTTAAAGACATCCTTTCTTGAAGAGAGTTCTTGTGAGAAGCGATTGCCTTAAGGTACTGATTTTCATGATAGAGAGAAAGTCCTAAATTATGGTAGTTGGAGGCAAGAAGATCTCTTCTTTTTAATTTTTTGGCACTAGAGATATTTTTCTCAAATAAAGCGGAAGACTGGGCATAGTTGCCTCGGATATAGCGAGATTGAGCAAGTTCATTTCGATAGCGAATTCTTTTTTCGCTGGGCCCCCGACCTTCCCACTCGTGAAAAATTTTCTCGTACAATTGATGGCCTTTTTTGTGCTCTTTCTTTTGAATATTAATTAAAGCCTGGTTTCTTAAAGAATCAAAGTAGAGAGGAGTTTCTTTTATTTTTAAACTAATGTCTTGGGCTTTTTGGTTATACATAGATGCTTTATTATACTTTTTGAGGAGAAAAAATATCTCCCCTAGGCCCAGATAGCATTCACTCATAAGAGAAAGGTCTTTTTTTTCTTGGGCCCATTTTAAGCTATAGTGAGCATATTGTTTTGCTTTTGCAAATTCTCCTTGTTGGGTAAAGTAAGAAGATTGTTGCTTTATATAAATTGCTTCGGTAATGGGCTCGCGAGAAAAGTATTCGTAAGCTTGTAAGTAGGCTTGTAATGCCTTTTGATAGCGTTTATCCTTTGGATAAAGACTGCCTAACTGGTAGAGCAATCGATGCAAATTATTGTTCTTTGAAATAGCCCAGTTTTTCATCACTTCTTCAGCCTGCTCTTTTTTTCCTTGCCATAACAATAGTTGGACTTGATTTGCGTGGTAGTTCAGAGGTCTTTTTTCTCCCTGAAACTTTTTCGCTTTCTTATGAAGTTCTTGCCCACGTTTGTAATTTCCTTGTTCTAAGCAAAGAGAAGCTGCTTCACAGTAGTAGTTAATTTGGTCGGATGGGTTTTGAGTAAGATCTATTGCCTGAAGAAGAAAGTTTAAAGCACGGGAGTAATCTTCTCTTTCTCGGTAGCATTTTGCTATTTTTTCATAGAGGGGAGCCATTTTGTTTTTTGGAAGGAGAGAGTATTTTTTAAGGAGTCGTTGCCAAGCTTCTAGGGCTTTTTGATAAGCGGCAACGGCAGGTAAAAACTCTCGATTTTTTTGGAGCATTTTCCCTAACTCGTAGCTTTTATCAAACTCAACTTTGTCTGGATATTGAGCTGAAAACTGCTTTTTAAACCAAATTTTTATGGGAGGAGCATACGAAGTGGAATCTAACTTTAAGATACTTTCAAAATCCTCTAGATGAATTTGAAAGTGTATTTCAGGAGCTTGCTTTAGGGCCTGTAAATACAGCTTTTTTGCTGGAGTAATTTTTCCTTGGAGAAGATAAGTATGAGCCAAGCGAAAAATAGTGATGTAGCTGGGAGCCAAGCGATGGGCTTGAAGAAAAGCTTCCTCTGCTTGATGAAATTGTTTTTGCTGGAGTAAAAACCAAGCTAGCTTTTGGTAAAGCTCTTCATTTTGGGGTTCTTTTTCTATGGCTACGCGAGAATAAGCGATAGCATTTTTCCAATCTTGTTTTAGAGAAAAAGCCTCTATTTTTTGTAATATTTGCTGAAAAGGGAGGTGAGAGATAAGAAAATTTTTCTTTTCAGAGAGGGGTTCCTTTAAAAAGCTATTGCCCAAAAGAGTATAGCAAGACCAGTAGTAAGGATGAGAGTAGCGAGGGTGTTTCATAAAAGCTTTTTGAGTCTCTCGGAATGCTTCTCGAAAAGGCTTTCTCTTAAAGTAATTTTGATAAAATTGATCCATGAATTTTTCTGAAACTTGAGAGGGATTGGGCCACAAAGAAGACAAAACCATCTTTGCTCCTGCCAAACGAAAAACTCGTTGTTGCTGGTAAACTTCTTCTGCTTGGAAAGTGAAGTGAACTTTTGACTTTAGAGGAAGAATAACCGCCAGATTTGTTTTCGATAGAGGAAAAGAGGAAACTTGACCAAGAGAAAGAAGCTCTCCCAAAAAACCTCTTTCTTTCTTGATTTCTGGAGAAGAGAAAATGAATCCCGAACAATAAAGGGGATTGAAATCATTTCTTTGAGGAAAGATGCCTTTCATATTTTTTTCAGAAGATCGAAAAAGACTATAGCTGGGAGCAATGATCTGTAAAATACTGGGGGAGTCTGATTTTTGTAGGGATAAAAAGTGGGCTTCTTTTTCGGTGAAAACTTTCACTTTAAAATTTTGCTTCCGAAAGACCTGAGCAAGGTTTTCGATTTTTCCTTTATTTTCTCTTTTTCCTTTTTTTCCCTCTTTCGTAATAGAAATTGTGGGATCAATATTAGGGTAGGCCAGAAAAAGAGCATTTTTAGTTTTTTCTGCTTTCCGAGGAAAGAAAAGATCATAGCTTGAGCTCAGGGGAATCAAAAAAGTATCTTTTGCTAGGTAGTCGCCTTTGTTGTTGACTAAAGCCGAAAAAGGGAGTAGATGCAAAACTCCATCTGGGACAAGGTAAATTTTTTTTTCCCCTTGGGGAAATGGAAGAAACGAAAGGAGAGGAGCCCAGAGAGTTTTGTAAATTTCTTGTCCTATTTCCTGATGTTTTCCTTGAGAAAGAAGAGTCTTGCGATAGGCAAGAACTTGAGATTCCATTTTTTTAGCTTCGCCTAAATCTAAAATAGATATTTTCTCTTTTTGGGCAGGGTCAACCACTATCGCAATTAACTTTTCTTTTTGATATTGGAGAGTTTCCCAGTCTACTTCTTGGAAAAAGAGAAACTCGACCAAGACCGATTGAGTTCCTAAGCGTGTAGGGAGTAAATCTATTTGAAAGCGAGGATTTTTTGTCTCCCAAAAATTGTCATAAAGAGAAGGAGAGAGTAGTTGAAAAATAGTTTCCTTGCTTTGAATCGCTAGTCGCAAAACCTCTTTTTTTGCTTTTTCATTTTTCTCTTGGAGGAAAAATGTCAGCGCGCAATTCTGGGCAAAACTCTCTTGTTCTAAGTAAACTCTCTGGTTTCTTAGCTCATTTTCCGAAGAAACAAATGTTTTTAAGGTACCTTTGCTGGCAAAGGCTCTTTGCCAAAAGAGAAATGCTTCCGGGTATTTTTTTTGTCTATATTGATTGATAGCAAGAGCATTGTAGACAAATAAAAGAGATTTTTGTTCGGGGGGAATCTCTTTTAAAATATCTTGTAAAACCTTTTCCCCTAAGACTAGTTTTCCTTCTTCGCTATAAACTTGAGCCAATTCTATTTTGGCGAAAATAGTTTGCTCATTTTGGACTCCTAAACTCTTTTGAAGTTTTTCTACTGCCTTTCTAAGCAAAGACTCTGCTTGCGGGTATTCTTTTTGTTTTTTCCAAAGGAGTGCTTGTTCTATCATTGTTTGGATTATTTCTAGGTTCTGCTCATCTTCTGCTTTTTCTTGCTCCTCTAATATCTTACTTCTTAAGTTGAGGGAAGCCGAAAAATTTCCCAGTTGGCTATAAAAAGTGGCCATATTTTGCCAAAGTATGAGCATTTCTTTCTCTGGACTCTGGTCATCTTTTTTGTCTTTTTTGCTTTTTTTAAAGGAATCCTCTTTCCCATAACTAGTCCACATCCTTTCGAGTTGCTCTGACGCTTTTTCTCGCTCTCCTTGGGCAAGGTAAATGGCAACCAGATTATTTTTTCCTTGTAAGGTATGTTTATGTTCTTCGCCCAATATTTTTTCGCAGAGAGGAATAAATTTGTCGTAAAGAAGGAGCGACTTGGAGTAAAGCCCTTTTTCATAATAGGCACAAGCTAACTCCATCGAAATGTTTATGATTTGAGAATGGTTCTTTTCTTCTTTTTTGTTAGCACGAGAAAGCCAACTTTTATAGAGTGTAGTAGCTTCTTTGTGGAGTCCGAGTTTTTGGTAAGAAAGAGCTTGTCCTGAAATTGTCAAGGCACTCAATGAATAGAGCGGGCCATAAGCTTTTTGGCTAACCTGAGCAATTCTTTGAAACTCGCTTAAAGCCATAAAATACTTTGATTGATCAAAGCAAGCTTGAGCATACTGATACGCTATGTTTAATCTGACAAGATGGTCTGGGGGTAGAATTTCCTGGGCTAAGTTGAGTGAACTCAAGCAAATTTTTTCGGCAGAAATAAATTTTTTTGAGTATCGATAGGATTGGGCGAGGTTTTGGGCCGCTAAAAAGGAAGCGAGGCTGGCTTCCCCATAGTATTCCTTGGCTTGAAGATAGTTATTTTTTCGAATATCCAAAGCCGAAGAAAAATTTTTTCTTTCGACCTCAAGCTGGGCTCTCTCTTCTTCAATGGTGAGTAAAACATCGAGCTTATTTCCGGGGAGAGAAACAAGACGTTTTTTTATCTCATCATAGATTTCCTCGGCAGTAGAGTATTTTTTTTGTTTTCGAAAAAGCCTAGCTAAGCTTCTAAATATATTAAAAACAGAAAGGTTTCTTCCTCCTGCGATCTCCACTTGTTTATCTAAGGCCAAAAACAAAGTTTCTCTAGCTTTATCTAGCTCTCCCAAAGCCAGGTAAGTATCTCCCAAGGAATGAAGAGAAATAACCAGAAGAGGATTTTTCTTCTTTTTTTCTTTTAGGAGGTCTTGATTATATTGTTGATAGAGTTTGAGAGCTTTGCTGTACTCTTCTTTTTCGTAATGCCCATTAGCTTCGAAGTAGATTTGCGAAATTTTTTGAGGAGGATTTTGGGCCGATAAAGAATATAGTGCAGCAAATAAAAAAATATTTAAGAAATACCACATTCTCATGAGTCAATCTCTTTGGCAAAAAAGGAAAAAAGGAAATTTGGCAGAAATAAGAGAGAAGTTCTGTCAGAATGATACACTTTTTTCAAAAGAATTCTGAGGCGCGTTTTTACACGCCTCATTTTTATTCTAAGCCATGGCTCGCAAACTCTTCTAATAATTCTATTTGCTTTGGACTCAATTTTTTGGGTAAGCGAACTTGGATTTTGACAAGAAGATCACCGGCTTCTGATCCTTTTTGGATTCCTTGGCCCTTAACTCGGAGTTGGTTGCCCGGCTGAACTCCTGCCGGTACTTTTAAGCTTACTTCATTTTTCAAAGTGGGTATGGCAATACTTGTGCCTAAAAGAGCTTCTTTTAAGTCGATCGTTTTTTCGCAAATGAGGTGGATTCCCTCTCGGCTGAAGACAGGGTGAGGTTTTACTTGGACTTCGATGTACAAGTCTCCTGCTGCTCCTCCGTTTAGCCCAGGGTCTCCTTCTCGAGGAATACGGATCTTTTGGCCACTATCCACTCCTACAGGAATTTCAATGGTGATCGTCCGAGGCTTGCTCCCAAAAAGACCTTTGGAGCTACCGAGCTTTATGTTCGATTTTCCTCCTTTGGCGGCAACATCAAAAGGAACATCTAGTTTAATTGTCTGGTCATTCCCTTTTTTTGACCGGGGAGCCGATTGCTGGCCAAAGGGAGACCTTCCTCCAGCGCCTCCTCCAAAGGGAGATCTTCCTCCCTGAGAGCCACTTCCAAAGAAAGAACTTAAGATATCATTGATATCTACGTCTCCCTCAAATCCCTGGCCACCGGCTCCTCCTGAGAAGGGACTGGAACCATCAAAACGATAACCACCTTCTTTGAGATGGTCGTACTTCTTGCGCTTATCAGCATCGCCTATAATGTCGTAAGCTTCGTTGATTTCTTTAAATTTCTTTTCTGCTTCAGGGTTATTTGGGTTTTTATCAGGGTGATATTTCTTGGCTAAATCTCGGTATTTGTTTTTAATTTCACCTGGCTCTGATTTCTTCGTAACCCCTAATATTTCATAGTAGTCTTTCAATTGATTCATGTCTTCCTCCTGGAATCATCGGGCTCTTTCTGTGTTTCTTTAATATGCGTGCATTTTTCTAGAAAAAACCCTAGGTTCATATTCTAGCAAAAAAACTATGCAAAAAATATACCTGAGAAAAATTTCTTGCCTTTTATTTCTTCCATCGCATAAAATGAATGATACGTCTAAATCTTTGTTATGACCTTATTATGCAAAAATATGCAAACCTAGAAGGAAAACTCCGAAATGGTCAAAGCGGATTACTATTTTTATCCGAAGGAAAAAAAACACCCTCTCTTTCGTAATCGTGGTATTAAGTTCATTTTAGAGTGGAATAAAACGATTGTTTTTGTCAGTATTTTTTATTTAATATTCACCACTCTTTTTGTCGAAGGCTACCAAATCCCCAGCGGTTCTATGGAGCCTACTTTGCATGGAAGTCCTAAGTGGCATGGTGATCGAATTTTTGCTCTCAAGGGAATCTCTCGCCTATTACCTCTTAAGCGCGGCGATATTGTCATTTTTGTTTCTGTCGAAGATCATGAAACTTTTATTGTGAAAAGATTGATCGGTTTACCTGGCGATAAAATCGAAATCAAATATGGAAAAGTATATGTCGATGATGTTCCTTTGGATGAAGAGCCATTTCGCCATTTTTCTTATGGAGGCTGGACTATAGGCCATCACAAAAACAACCAGAAACTCAAAATTTTGGGAAAAAGTTCTTTTGGCTTGCTCCCTATGTTTGCCACCCAAGCTCCTCTCATTGTCCCTAAGGATTGCTATTTTGTTTTGGGAGATAATAGTAAAAATAGTAAGGACGCTCGTTTTTGGGGCTGGGTTTCAAAAAGAAATTTACTTGGAAAAGCTTCTCTTATCTGGTTTCCTCGCGGGAAACTCTTAAAATAAGGCAGAGACATGGATATTTTGCCCGGAGTAATCATTCAGCAAAAATACCAAATTGAAGAAAAAATTGGTCAGGGAGGAACAGGTGTTGTTTACAAGGCCCAAGACCTTTTATCGGGAAAGACCGTTGCCCTAAAATTTTTGCGCCATGAATATGTAGAAGACGTTAAACAAAGAAAACAGTTTTACAATGAGATTCGTGTGGCCACTCATTTTGTTCACGAGTCGGTCATTGCCGTTCGGGAAATTGGCGAGTGGGAGCGAACCCTCTATCTCGTTGTTGAGTATGTTGAGGGAAATACTCTCAAAAACATCTTAAAAAAACAAATTCTACCTCTGAGCCAAATCGTTCATCTAAATCTACAACTTTTAAATTGCCTCAGTGAAGCTCACGAACGTGATCTTCTGCACCGAGATGTCAAGCCTTCTAATATTATGATTGGCGAGAAAAAAGGAAAGCCTCACCTCCTTCTCCTCGACTTTGGAGTTGCCTGCTGGGAAAACGAGCAAAGCAATGCCATTTTGGGAACAATCGCCTACATGTCTCCCGAGCAACTTTTGGGGGACCGAATCGATCGACGGAGCGACCTTTACGCTAGTGCCGTTTGTTTATATGAAATGCTAACGGGGACTTTACCTTTTTCGGGCAACACTATCGAAGAGTGGACTTGTAACTTACTCCAAGAAACCCCGATTGCTGCGAGTCAGAAAAATAGAGCTGTCCCCGTCTCTTTTGACCGCGTCTTAGAAAAAGCTCTTGCTCCTGATCCTGATTTACGCTACCAAAGCGCAACGGAATTTTCCCAAGCTATTCGAGAAGCTTTTCAGGCGAAAAAAGTAAAATGGCTCCGCTGGGTTGCTTTGTTTAGTATTTTTGTTTTGTTCTTTTCTTTTGGTATTTTTTTGGCCCAAAGCTACCAAGAAAAACAACAATATCAAGAGTATCAAAACTTAGCGGTTACTGCTCTCATGAGAAAACAGTATGACAAAGCCTCTCAATGGTCTGAAGAGGCGTGGAAAATCAAACCGAGTGAAGAAGCCGAAGAGCTTTGGAGAAATAGTTCTTTGTCCGAAGTGGCTTACTGGCAAAGAGAGCGCAACTGGTCTCAAGTAAAAAAAGTTCTTTCCCGCTCTATTTTCCCTTCTCCTTGGGCGAATTCTTACCATGATTATTTACTTTTTTTCACTACTCAAAAAGATGTTGAAAAAGAAATTTCCGCTAAAAATTATTCCCAAGCTTTAGAAACAATTTATCGCTACCAAGGACATCCCAAACACAAAAAAATTCTTCATCGACAAGCGGAGAGAATCCAGGCTAGATCTTACCTAGATCTATTTTGGAAAGCAGTTACGGAAAATGATGTTACCGAAGCAGAGAGAATTTTTGAGAAACTACCCGCTTTTTTACCTGCATCAAAGGTAAGAAAACTCCAAGAAGAGATTAATAAATTAGAAAAACTAAAAGACTACCAGCAAGCCCTTCTCCAAAAGAATTACTGGAAAGCAATGGAGATTGCCAAAACAATTCCTAACCCCGTCATTCGTGGCAATCGATTGGAAAAAGCCGAAGAACTTATGGAAGGAACTCTTCGCAAATGTTTGATTATAAGTCCAAAAAGGAGAGAAACTCTAAGTAGTCGGGTTGTTGAAGTAAGAGTTTTTGCCCCCTTGGAAATCCTTCCTCATTTTTTGAAAATAAACGGAACTCCTTTGAGGAGAGAAGGAGAAGAATACACCACAGAAATTATTATCTCTGAGGGAAAAGATCTTATCACCTTAAGCTATGAGCAAGATCAGTATGCCTATAAAATCGAAACTTTTTTATTAAAGGTCGATATCACTCCTCCTCATTTTGTAATTGAAGAAGTTAAGATGGATTCTTTGAATCGCCAAGTGATTATTTTAGGGTCTGCTTATGATGATAGTGGTATCACTTCCATTTCTTTTCAAAAACACCAAGCAAAAGCAAAAGAGAAGGGCTTTCAAAAATGGGAAATGATCATTCCCTCAGAAAATCTAGTGACGACAGAAATAACTCTCATTGCTCGCGATACCATGGGGACAAAGAACTACCAAAGGTGTACCCTACCCAAGGAGAATCAAGCTCCTGAGATTAGGGTTTTAAATCCTTTACCTGATTCTGCTGTTTATGGAAACAAGGTTATAATTGAGGGAGAGATTATTGACGTTTCGGGAATTAAAAGCCTCGTGGTAGCTTCGGAAGAAGTTTCTTTTGAGAGTTCATCAAAACATTCTTGGAAAACAGAAGTCTATTTGGACGATAAATACCTAATATCCGACAAATGGGTTATTCCCATCGAAGCTGTGGATAGCTGGGGAAATACAAGTACTTTTCGTCTTTACCTACAATCAGGGAAGGCCCGCTGGCAAGCTCCTCATCCTGTTGTTCTGGATGCTCACTACAAAAGAATCTGGGGATTGAATTACAGCCAAGATGGTGATTATTTGGTCGTCGCAAGCAATGATAATCGGGTTAGTATTTGGAATACGGAGTCTTATGCGCCTGTTTGGAGCCGCCAAATTAAGCAGGATCGAGGAGAATCTTCTATGCAGTTCTCTCCGGGAATTTACTTTGCAGCACCTTTTTTGGCTAGTTTCCAAGGAGTTCCTATAGCGGACTTTGAACTCTTAAAAAAATCAGGAGGAACTTGGCGTGTTAGTTTACTGGCTCTCTTAGAACATGGTTTTGACTACCTAATTCCCATTTTTGATCGCCACGCTAACTGCGCAGCTCTCTCTCCCGATCATAAGCATTTAGCCATAGGGCATAGTAGTGGACATCTTCGTGTGGTTGATTTAGAAGAAATGAAATATGTTGTCCAAAAGCAAGCTCACAAAGGAGAGGTTTTAACTTTGTCCTTCTCTCCTGATGGACAATTCCTTGCCTCAGGTGGAGGAGACCATGCTTGTCGTATTTGGGAAACAGAAACTTATCAAGAGGTTAAAGAGCTCAAAGGACATAGAATGTCTGTCACTTGCCTTACCTTTTCTCATGACAATAAAATGCTCGTTTCGGCATCTCGTGACAAAACTGTTAGTCTTTGGAACTTAGAAAGTGGGCAACAAATTGGAAAACTCCGAGGTCACTCTTCTCCGATTTCGGCAATAGCTTTTCATCCCAGTAAAGAAAGCTTTAGTACGGCAAGCATTGCGGGGAAGGTAATGATATGGGAAGCTCAAAATTTTGAGCATTGAGAATTTTATTATAGGCTTCTCACACACGGAAACAAAAAAGGGCTAAAGGATAGAAAAAATAAGAAGAAAAAACAGGCATTTGGATTTGTATATTTTTAAGGTAGAGTGAAAAGAGTGCGCCTTAAAGTTAAAGAAAGAAAAGAGTTTCACGCAAAGACGCAAAGACGCCAAGGAGAAAAAGAATCCAGGCAAGAGATAAATTCGGAGAATTTCATCAAGATCAATAGAAAGATTTTTTACATCTTCTTTTGCTTTTCTTTGCGCCTTTGCGTGAAACTCTTTTCTACTCAAAATCCACCGTGGAAGGGAAAAAATACAAAGGCTGCAGCTAGAAAATGTCTACTGGAAACTCCATAGTGTTTACTGGAAACTCCATAGTAGAAGAGGAATCCACAAGACCAAGTCGGCTCCGACTCTTTTTGTGAATAGCCCGACTCTGTCTTTTAAAAAATATAAAGCAAGCAAGCCCCCAGCGCTAACAAAAGCACAACCATAAAACCATTTCCAAGAACTTTCTGATAAAAAACTTCCCCCAAGAGCTATCCCCAAAAACCCCATAGTGCCCCAAATGAGCACTTCTTCTAAATTTTCATAGCAAGTGGCTAAAGATCTTTGCTCTTGATGTTCATCACATTCTTTTTCCCAAAGAGAAATCCAAGCGCAATTCAAAAAACATAAAACTGCAAAAAATAGGGCAGCAATTCCCCACTGAGAAAAAGGAGCCCTGGTCGAAATAACTAAAAAAGTACCTGACGAAAATAGGATTCCGACAAGAACTTCCTTGCTCAAAAGGAATAAAGCTAAAGAGTTTTCCATGCCTTTTAGAAAATGATGTGCTATAAGCATATAGCCAAGGACTAAAAAAGAGAGTAAGGTTCCCTGGTAGAGAATATTTTTGTCTAAAAAATAAAAAGCTACTGCTGTTGTGATGAACAAAACGGTTCCCAAAAAAAAGACTAAGAGTCGAGAATAGCGGGCGTGAAATTGATGGCGAGGTAAACGGAGTCTTTCCTTTTTAATGGAGCGGGCGTCAAGGTAACGATCTATGGTGTAGATAATCCAGACTGTATTAAAAAGAACAAGGTATTGCGCGTAGCTAAGCTCAAGCTCTAGTATGAAAGACAAAAGCCATTGCCAAGAAACAGCGACCACCGGAGCATCTAAGCTGAAAAGGTTTATCCAAAGCAAAGAGAGGGGAATTTTTTCTTGTCTTTTCTTTGGCAATGGCATAGAATAACCTTGTTTTTATAACTGTTAGAATCTATTTAGAGATTTTAACTGGCCTAGAGGAATGGTTTCCTCTGATTATACAAAAGCTTTTTCTCAGATACAAATTCTTAGAGGCCAAACATGGGAAACTTAGTTTTTGGGCCCTTCTTTTTTGGGTCTGCAAGGAGATAATTAATGAAAAAATTTGGAAAAGTGCTCGCTGTCATTTTTGTTTTGGTTCTTATTTTGGTTATTGCCCAAGTTGCCACTTACGATGAATCAAAAAATACAGCTGAAGTTATGATAGAAGCCCCAGCCTCTGCTGTTTATCCTTACATCACAGAACCAGAGAAGTTGATGAAATGGATTGATGGATTCAAGGAATCTACTCCTTTAACTGATCCAGAACTTGCTATCGGAGCTCGATCGCGAGAAAAGATAGTTGTTGATGGCCAAGATTATTTTATGGAAACGGAAGTTTTAGATTTTAGAGTTAACGAATTACTAACAGTTTCCATTACAAACGAAGCTTTTTATTCCAAAGCAATTTATACCCTCAATGAAACCGAAGGTAAGACAATTCTAAGCTTAGAGCAAACTTCGCAGTACAAAACCTTTATGGGAAAACTTTTTGCTTCCTTAATCACTACTTTAGCCCAAGATAAGCTAAATAATGATATGGGGAAATTAAAAAAATTGGTGGAAAAAGAACAGAGATCTATCATTACAGCTGAACCAGAGCTTCTTGAGCCTGAGATGGTAGACGAAGGTGCTGATATGGAAGAAGACGAAGAGCTGGATATGGAAGAAGACGAAGAATTGGGTATGGAAGAAGACGAAGAATAAGTCATTTTAACGGACACCTTTTATAGGTGTCCGTACATCTTATCTTAATTACTCAGAAGAATTTTGCCAATAAGTTGCCGCTCCAATCTTACTAGACCACAAGTCCGACCATGTTCTATTAATTGATTTGTAACTACTGCTTCTATTGTAGTTTTTGATTTTGTAACGGATGTATTTACTTCCTTTAAAAAAGTAAGCGTATTTCCCACCCCAATTAACAGCTGCGTCTATACTACCAGATAGTCCCGACCACTTATTCTTAATGTAACGAGCGCCGCCACTTTTTTGGCGAGGGCTTACAGTGTAGCGTAAATATTTACTCCCTTTAAAGAAATAAACATAGCCATCTCCCCAATTAATTGCAGCATCGATACCACTTTTTGGTAGTCCAGGCCAATAGCTTGTTATTGACTCGGGACCGCGATCTTTTTGCTTGCTGCTGGCGTCGTAGCGCATCCATTGGCTTCCTTTAAAGAAATAAATATAGCCATCTCCCCAATTAACAGCCGCATCAACATTGGACCAAAGACCCGGCCACTGAGAACTGAGAGAAGAAGGCCCTGATTCTTTTGATTTTGAACTTACGTTGTAACGGATGTACTGGCTACCTTTAAAGAAATACCCCTTTATTCCACTATCAGAGCTGTCCGAGCTACTTGTGCTATAGTTACTATCATTGTTGTCGTTAGCATCCTCTGCGGCTTCTTGGGCATCTTCTTGAGTATCCTCTCGGCGTTCATCTTCATCTTCTTCTTGGTCTTCTCGGTTTTCATCTTGCTCTTCTTCTTGGTCCTCTCGGTTTTCATCTTGATTTTCTCGGCTTTCATCTTCTCTGCCCCGATTTTTGCCCGAGTCAATTCCGTAGCTACTTTTTAAGACATCGCGCATAACTTTTTCGTACTCTTTGGGAAGATTTTGTGCCTTAATGAACTCATTGGCCATTTTTTGGGAAGTGCGAGGATCTACACCCATTTGCCCTTTTTGTTTAGAAACATCGGTAATCCCTTGTGGATTAGTTACTCCTTGCAACTTCATAATTCTAGTAACAATAGCACTGTAGCCTAAGCCTTGCCAAATTTGATTATTTGGAGCAGGTAAGTTCTTCAAGCCCACCTTTTGGATCATACTTTTTAAATTGGTTTGAGCCACTGCTTGGATTTCTTTTTGAATTTGCCCTTGGAAGTTTTTTGGAAAAGCAGAAAATATTTTACTCACGTCCATATCCATGCTGGGCATTTTTGGCATTCCACCCCCAAAAGGATTGGAAGGCATTTTGGGCATTCCTCCCCCAAAAGGATTGGAAGGCATTTTGGGCATTCCCCCTCCGCTGGGAATAGGAATCTTTGGTATTTGAGGCCCACCGCCCATTTTGGGGCCACCACCCATTTTGGGGCCACCACCCATTTTGGGCCCACCAGGCCCCATTTGTGCTAAAATGGGATTTAGAGTAAAAGAAATTATAATCAATAAACTAAAAAATAGAGTTCTTTTCATTGTGTAGCTCCTTTGAATTCATTTTCCCAATTAAAATGCAGAGAAATTTTTTCCTAAAATCCTCTTAAAATAGTATGAACTATTTGTAAGAAATAGGACTTTTTAAAATAAGATAAATGGAATCAAAAATCTATAGAAAAATCTAGGCATAAGATTACCAAATTTTGTTACGCAACAAGCGTGCCGGTTTTTTTTTGGGTGGGATTATAGGAGGTGTGAAAATTTGAAAAACTAAAACCGTTCGAAGGCTTATGTTCCTTGGAGGGTGCGGCAGGAGCCTTACCCTCCAAGGAAAATGGTGCTTAGAGAGTTTTTTGCATTTCTAAGTTTATTAGCGATATCACAGAAAATCACTAATAGAAAACTATTTGGGAAGGCGAGGTTTATAAGAGAAATAGGAGGAGTCTAGCTGAAAGCCCATATTTTGTAACTGTCTAACGCGGTAAAGATAGGCTGCTCCATTCATAATCTCCTCAGCTACTTCAGCGGTCTTGCGGTTTTCAATTTTTTCTAAATGAGTTCCTCGAACCCAGTCATTAAAAGCTCCCATTGCAGGACCGCACCAAATTTGATAGTCCATTTTTCGATTTTCTGTCCCTCGATTAGCCCAATTTGAAGATTGTCCTAAATACCAGCGAAAAACCAAGGCCATTTTCCGCTTTGGTTTTCCTTCTGCTTTGGTGATTTGTTGTGGGTCGCGTTGCTGAAAGTAATCCACAGTTTGCTGCCAAATCGTTTCGACATCATTATGAAACATTTGTTTCTCTATTTTTAAGCGCTCGGCTTCTGGAATTTCTTCCAAAGAATTATAGTTAACATAAAGATCATAGAGTTTACGAGCTCGTAGGGGGAAGAGTGTTCCTCGCTTAAGAACTTGAAGCTTCACTCCCATCTCAAACATATCGGCGGCAGGAGCCATCATGACATCGGCAAAATCAGCTTGGCCTAATAACTTCCGTGTGTGTTCAGAGGTTCCGGCCTCAATGCAAGCTTGGTTAACAGAGCCTGTCACAACGTAGCCTGCCCCCATCATGAAAGCCGCGAGAGCAGATTGAGGCACTCCAATTCCTCCGGCCGCACCTATTCTAATAGGAGTGGTATACTGATGAATTTTCTGAATTTCATCTCGTAATTCAATAATGGAAGGGAGGAGACAAACTAAAGATCGATTGTCGGTATGTCCACCAGAGTCTGCTTCTACTGTAATATCATCTGCCATAGGAACTTTTGCTGCTAGGGCTGCTTGTTTCTCTGTAATGAGCCCTTCTCCTAAAAGTTGTCCTAGGAGGTTACTAGGGGCAGGTTTCATAAACTTCTCGGCGACTTCCCTGCGAGAAATTTTTGCAATAATCCTATTTTTAGGGATTACCTCTCCTCGTTTGCCTTCTTCTAAGCCCGCCACTCGGTACCATACTAAATTAGCAGTTAGCCCTAGAAAAGCAGAAGCTTCTATTGTTTGCACTTTATTTTTTAGAAAAAGCTCTGTTGCTTTTCTTTCTAGTAAAGGCTCGGAGGGACTGTGAATTAGGTTAAAAGCATAAGGTCCTTCAGGAAGAGCGCTTTGAATAGAGTTTATCGCTTTCTCTACCTTCGGTGGCTCTAATCCAGCAGCCCCAAAAGAAGCTAGTATTCCTGCTTTTCCCATCGCAATGACGAGTTCTTCCGAGGCAATGCCGTTTGCCATAGCTCCACTATAGTAAGCGTACTTGCTCTTATGGTCTTTAGAAAAACTTGCATCCCCTAAATTTTCCGGTAAAAAAGCATCGACAAAGCCCAAGCATTTTTTGCTTTTATCCTGGACTTGAGTAGAAATGGTACCTTCTTGAGCTAAGGCAATACCTCTATCCGTTTGAACTAGATAAGCTGGCTTATTAAGAATTTGAAGATGATTCTTTATGTCATCTAAGTCAAAAACAAGGGAACCTTCTGGTCCATTCCAAAATAAATCTATTGCGGCGAGACGTTGACTTGCCTGAATCCCGTTAGTGATCTTCATCGGAGTAATCACGACCTTTCTAATCTAATGTTGATAAATCCTATTCCCCACCAAAAACCATAACAGCGTTGTATTGATAAAGCTGATGAGGTTTAATGCAAACGCCTAAAAACTGATATTTGGGGGAGAGCATATTTTTACGATGACCAAGATTTTCGACTCCCTCATCAATGAGTAACTCAAGGGCTATACGGAGTCCTTCTTTATATCCATAGGAGCAGTTTTCTGCGAGGTTAGGGTAACTTTCCAGAACATCCATACGCTCTTGGTAGGTTTTCCCAGAAGAAGAGCTATGCCCTATTTTTCCACTTTGTCCCATATCTTGAGCATGCTTTTTTGCTTCTCGGTAAAGATCTCCGCGAAAATGAAGAGCTTCTAAGCGAGGGAGCTTAAGTAAATCCCCTTGAAGGGAGTTTGACCAAGAACTTCTTTTATTCGGATGCTTTTGTAAATAGGGAGCTAAAATAGTTCGAGCAAAAAGAGGGCCGTTTAAACGAGCTAAATTTGTGTAAAAAAAGATATGCTGCTCTTCTTCACTTAAGTCTTTTTGATTATATGCATTGTTGGCCAATGACAGATCTCGGTCAGACCACCCTGGTATCAAGAACTCTACTCTTGAGGAAGAAATTTTTTCTTCTTTTACCGAAAGAGGAGGAGTTTCATTTTTTTTATCTGGAGCAGAGCTGCACCCCCATAATAAACAAATAATATTGATCCAGAAAAACAACTTCATGATAGTTCCTTTTTGAACTTAGAATCCTTTTGTCGGCTCTTAAGGCGTGTCGCGGCGCGCCTTACTTTTCTTGTGGTAAAAAAACAACTTTTCCATCTGTCATGGAAGAGATGTATTTTTCTAAGCCAGGGATAGCTTCTTCGAGCTTGAGTTTACTTTGAATTTCTGTTTGGATAACTCCCTGAGCCACTAATTTTTGCATTTTAGAAGAAGCTTTGATAACCGCAAGAATCCCTCGGTCTTTGGTCCACTTCGCAAGATGAAACCCCAGAACGGTTTTCTCTAAAAAGGTAAGATCTTGCGGACTAATGCCAGAGCAAGGAGTTCCTGAAAGTGAACCATAAACCACTACCTGAGATTTGGCGGGCATAGCACTGAGAATTTTCCCTGTCATTTCTCCGGCAACAGGCTCTAAAGCGGTAGTTGCTCTCAATTCTTCTGCTAGCTTGGCCAGATCCTTCTCAAAACTTTTTTCGCTCGTATTGAGAATATGTTTTGCTCCCATGCTTTTTAATAGGTCTACCTGAGATTGTTTTCGAACGAGATTGATGACAGGAATTGATTCTCGCTGGGCCAGTTTCAAAATCATACGCCCAAGCTGACTAGCGGCAGCATTTTGAACAAGAGCACGACTTCCCCAGCGCTTAGTTACATCTAGTAATCCGACAGCAGAAAGAGGATTGACAATCATAGAAGCACCTTGCTCGGTCGGAACCCCTTTTTTTAGAGGAACACAGTCTTTGGCGCCGGCAACCATGTATTCCGCCCATGTGCCATCCCGATCTCCCTGACAACTACAACTCACTCTTTTTCCTACTAGCCAGCTTCCCATCAAGCCTCCTCCGGAAGAAACCACTACTCCACAGCCTTCAAAACCAGGAGCAACCGGGAGAGTTTTGCTAATACTATAACTTCCTTGGAGAAACATCAAATCAGAAGGGTTACAAGAAGCCGCTTCTATTCTGACTAAGACCTCTCCTTTCTGAGGGGAGGGGAGGGGTTTTTCAACCACTTCTAAATTTCCAATGGCTTTCTTTAAATCAACATCGTACTCCTTCAGTTGGAGAACGCGTATACTGGAAGGGAGAGACTTTGACATACTATATTTTCCTTGTAAAAATTTCGACGAGCAAAAAGTTGCCTGCATAATAAAACAAAGCGAGGAAGTTTTCAATATCTAAAACCCAACTGTCATATAAAAGAGAAGCTATTTTTTCAGAAAACAGTCTTTTTCTTTTTTTTAAGCATTTCTTTTTGAATTTATGACTATTTCTTTGTATGATATAGTTAGATAAATCTAAATACTTTCAGATGGAGAACAACAAGCAATGTTAATAAAAAAAATCTTTCTCGCTATATTTATGTTGGGAGTAAGCCAACTTTTTGCTTACAACGTGGTTAGTTTTGCACCTTCTCAATTCAACACCAACACGCAACTGATGGACCAGAGCTTGGGTTTAGTAGGTTACACTATTGAAGATTTTGAGGATGTCAATCTAGTGGAAGGACTTACTCTTGAAATGGTCAATCCTGACCTTGCCCCCACTAGCGTTCTACCACAGGTTTATAATCCTGTTCATGCTAATAACCAATGGGATGGCTCTCGTGCTCTAGTTAATCATAACCAACAAATCTTTACGACAAATCCTCCGCTTTCCCAAATAACAACTTTTCATATAGAAGACGGAGCTACGTCGGTGGGAATTGGTTTGGCAAACTTTCAAAACCTGACAAATCACCAGCTTTTGATCAACGGTCAAGTGGTAGCGGATATTTCTACCCTTCCAGGTTTTGCGTTTGGAGTTTCTGCTCGTAACCTTTATATTCGAGTAGATGCAGAGGGAGGAGATGCTCTGATTTCTTCTTTTAGCATTGATGAGCAGTTCAGCAACGCCGATGGTTTAGTTTTTGACCACGTTGCTTTTTTGGATAACGCTGTTCCTGAGCCAAGTAGCTTTATAATGTTTGCTTTCGGAGCAATCTTTTTTCTAGGCAAAAGGAAGAAGTAAATAGAGAAGACATTCTGTTTTTGATCTTTTAGATTACTCTCTTACTCATGTAAAACTGCTTCGTATTGACTTTGATGGATTCTTAAAGCCTTAGCATATCGCGAATTAAGGGTTGTATGCTACACGAAACCCTAAACTATTGCTAGAACCATCTGGTGAGACTTTACTACGTTCCGCCGAGCGTAAATTAGTGGCATAGGTGTTAATGTCTCCTCCTCGGTAGACTCGTTCTACGTTTTTGTTATTTGTCCAGGCAGAGCCATCTGTTGGGGCACCCGAATAACTACTTTGGTATCTATCTTCACATAACTCACAAACATTTCCGCTCATGTCGTATAATCCATTTGGGGGAAAACTTCCTACATCGGTTGTTCTTGCTCCCAAAGATTCTTTCTTGTTATTAAAATCGTAATCCTTCCAATGTGAATACGCGATCAAGTCTTTTTTAGCCCAGTATGAGCCACTATTGCACTTGTTTTTATCCCAAGTTCCCCAATAGTACTCGCTGGTCGTCCCTGCTCGGCAGGCATACTCCCACTCTGCTTCGCTCGGTAAGCGCAATCCTGTTTGAGAACAAAACTTTTTTGCATCATTCCACTATACCTGCTCTATGGGGCTATTTTCTCCTGAAAAAAAAGAAGGGTTATTCCCCATTATCTTTTTCCACTGCCCTTGGGTCACTTCGTATTTGGACATTAAAAACTCTCTTACACCCACTTGATGGATGAATCTCTCCTCAGGATCTCCCTCACTACTTCCCATTAGAAAAGATCCACCGGGAAACTTGTCTGACGCAGTACTAAAAAGTATTTCTTAAATTATAACCCACCCCAGTAATTTTCCAAAGCTTTCTGTATGCTTTCTCGGCTGAATTCGTCTTGCTCTGCTTGATAACGAAGGTATTCAGCAGTGGCTTGTCGCTCAATAGTACTAAACTGCAAAAATCTCTGCGAAACGGTGCACTCGTTGGTCAAGTGGAGAATTGGATCGGCATTGGATTCATATTCAAAGAGATCAGATAGTATAAAAGCGGGAAAATAATAACGAAAACCTTCATCTGTGAAAAAGCTTAAAGCGGAATAACAACTGCTGAGTAAATCTGGGTGTATCTTACGCCAGTCTAAACCACGCAACTCAAGAGCATATTCAGCGGGTTCATCACCATAGCCATCACATTCTATATCACTAGGATATGGTGCCCATTCTTTTTGTAAAAAATTTTTATCTAATTGCCACCAGTCTTTACCATCAATTTTATCCCTTATTTCGATGGGTCCAGACTCAAACATTTGATTGCACTTAATGATAATCTCACTGCCTCTTGGTTTATAGCATCCCTCAAAGCAATCTTTTATCTCTTGAATGAGCAATTTAGATTCTTGTCGTAATGTTTCTCTGTTCATAATTTTTTTTGAGCAAATTTTTTCTCTTTTGGCCGGAGTAATACGCACATTTATACTACCTGAAAAACATGCATTTAATCTAGGCCCATATTTTATAAGGTTTAGTCGTGCGAGACACGAATAGCATTAAGTTAAGCTGTAGCCTTTGTATTTTTTTCCCCTCCACGGTGGATTTTGAGTAGAAAAGAATTTCACGCAAAGACGCAAAGATTGCAAAGAAAGATCTAAAAAATCTTTCTGTTGATGAAGTTCTCCGAATTTATCTTTTGCCTAGATTCTTTTTCTCCTTGGCGTCTTTGCGTGAAATTCTTTTCTTTCTTTAACTTGGAATTAATCCTCTCTAGCATATATTTCCTCTATTATACAAGTAAATAATAACAAAAATCACAAGGCTTTGTGATTTTTTTATTTACTGCTGAATTTTTTTTGAAAAATAACATAAATCACAATGTGTTGTTATTTAATTTGTATGGAAATTGAGGAAAGTAAGTGGGTAGAAAACGCTATCTACAACCTGGGAATTATGTATAGAAATGGTAGAGGAGTAAAGCAAGGCGATAGAGAGGCCGTGAAATGGTACCGAAAAAGCTGCAGAGCTCGGTCATGCTTCTGCAAAAAATGCGCTCAAAAAATTGAAAGAAGACGAGTAGCCTATACCAAAATAGAGCAGCGATACTAACCGAGTAGTCCATTTGTCACGTTTATAGCATTAAATGAAGTTTTTGAGAGGCCTAAAAGAAGTGGTAGCAGAATCACCAATCTTATGTCTTCTTTATTCTTCTTATCAGATTTGAAACTCATGTAAAGTTGAGTTATGAGTAGGGTTCACTCCGCATAGCATCTTTCCACTTCACGAAGATCGGGACGATTTGTTTTCCTAATTCTCGTTGCATTTAGTGTCTAAGTTTTTATTTAGTGAAAGCTTTGAGGCCCGATCTAATTGCGTTACAAGATACTATGCTCCGTTCAATGCTCGCTTCGCGACATATTTTTAGCTTGTTCATGATTAGTCTCTGGTATTTGTTCTCACTTTTGTCAGTAAAATGAGAGTAGTTTTTCTTTTTTCAAATCAGGTTGTGAGTTAAGTTACAATCTAGTAGTCATAATTCAGTAGGGAAATTCGAAAACCTCGGACGTCTTTTTTCCTGTTTTTCTACTGAATTCTGGACTCCTAAAAAAACGCTTAACTTTGCCTATATTAAATATATTAAACCTGAAAAATACACTTTTTTCGCTGCCGAATGTAGGTTGTCTACAAAGAGAAAAGGTTTTTAAAGTGGGTAGCCAAAAGATCGCTGCAAAGCAAATATTGAAAATATGCGAGTAGTCAAAAAATCGTTGCGAAGCAAATATTGAGCGGAGCGTAGTCTCTTGTAACGCAACTAGATCGGGCCTCAAAACTTTCACTAAATAAAAACTTAGACACTAAATGCAACGAGAATTAGGAGAACAAATCGTCCCGATCTTCGTGAAGTGGAAAGATGCTATGCGGAGTGAACCCTGTCCCTTCTAGCATCTAGAGAAATTATTTGTTTCAGAATTCACAATTTCCTAGCAAACAAAAAAGGCGATAAGTTGAAAAACTTATCGCCTTTTTTAGTAGACAATACTGGACTTGAACCAGTGATCTCTGCGGTGTCAAAATGCATCTGCTAAGAGCTATTTTCGATCTAAAGGAACTAATCCTCGAAAGAACTCCTCGGTAAAGTCAGAGTGGATGCTTTGATAGAACGACACTCCTAGCTTTATCTTAGAAAGAAGTTTAGGATGTTTTTCCACATGATTCCAAAACTTTTTTTCTCCCATAAACAAATGCTGAGCAATGGCATTAAAATCATTTTCTAAAGTAGAAGTGGCGTATTCGCTCAGGAAACCTTTGCTTAGGTAAAGCTCTTCTTGCACTTGAGACGACTTCTTCTCTCGAATCGCCTCTACTCCTGAGCCTCCGTAAAGAAACGTCGGAGGGTTATTTTCTTTCCAACTTCGATAAGGAAACCTTCGATGGTAGTTTCTCATCAAAATACTAGAGAATTCCGCGTGAAATAGTTTCTCTATTTGTTCATCAGAGTAGCCTTGGTTTTTGCCAGCATTGACAATATAAACTTTATCTCGGGAATTTGTTCCCCCCGCAGAAATACCGTAGTAAGTCAACTCGCTAACAATGTAAACCTCGTAAAGGTTCCTGTAAAGAATACTTTTTGGGTACTTTGCTAAGGCTTTCTTTACTACGGCTAAAGAGCGGGCTATCTCTTCTTTTGCAAGGGGTTTTGCCTGAGCATCAATTTTAGAAGTACGCCAACTTTGAGGAAACATATTAGGGCGAAGAGCCCAGGTTATGTGAACCCCGATCTCTTCCTCATAGTAACTACCGGTATTAGCATAAAGTAAAACACAAGAAAAGGTTAAGATAATAAAGCAAAGAGTTTTTTTGTACATGGGAAAAGTCCTATCGTTGGCAAACCTCTTGACTCCATCCGTAATGGTCTGGGTCAAACCCGTGTTGAATATTAACTAAAATCTCAAATAGTTTTTTCGTTAAAGGCCCGGGTTCTCCTCCGTTGATTAAATGCTCTTTTCCTTTATAGAAAATAGATCCTACGGGACTAACCACTGCCGCTGTTCCAGTACTAAAAGCTTCTTCTGATTGGAAAACTTCTTCCAATGATACTTTTCTCTCTTCTACTTTGAGGCCCAAGCGTTTTTGAGCTAGTTCAAGAATAGAAGAGCGGGTGATTCCTGGGAGAATGCGACCGTCAAGTTCGGGAGTAACCAAGGTGCCATTTAGGTAACAAAAAAAGTTGGCTGCACCGACTTCCTCTATGTATTTACACTCTTTGGTGTCTAAATAGAGTATCTCTTGGAAACCTTCTTTCTTTGCTATTTGTGCGGGTAGCATTCCGGTTGCGTAGTTCCCAATAGCTTTGATGTATCCTGTTCCTCCCTTTGTTGCTCTAAAGTACTCCGTGGTCACTTTCAGTTTAATCGCTTGAAAACCTTTTTTGAAGTAGGCTCCTACTGGGCAAGCAAAAATAACAAAAGTATAGGAAGGAGCTGGAGCTACTCCTAAAATAGGGCCTGTTCCCCAGATAACCGGACGGATATAGAGCGACCCTTGAGAAAAGCTCTCTTCTCGAAAAGGGGGGACATACTCCCTGTTGGCCCGAGCAATTTCAGAAATTCCGTTTAAAAAAATCTCTACAGGAAGAGGAGGAACACACAAACGTTCACACCCTTCCGAGATTCTCATCGCATTTTCTTCAGGCCGAAAGAGATAAATTTTGTCATCTTTACCACTGAATGCTTTTAAACCCTCAAAAAGTCCCTGCCCATAGTTTAAAACACAAGCGGCCGGGGACATGGGGATATCTTGATAAGGGACAACTTCTCCCTCTTGCCATTTTTGATCTGCTCCACAACGAGCAATAAACATATACTTGGTAGGAGTATAGGCAAAGCTTAATTCTTGCCAGTTTATTTCATGAGGTTCAACCATAACTGCCTACTTTCATAATAAAAAGAACTTTAGTCAGAGTATGACATTGGTTGCAACACTCTGACAAAAAAATTTTTGAGCAAAGAAATAATTCTTTTTGTATCTGTTTCCTCTTAGAATACAATGAGGTTCATTGAAACAAGCACACCGTCGTTTTTTATCCTGTAGGTGTTCGAAAAAAATGCTCAAAAAACATTGCCTTTACTTTCTTGTCTTTTTCTTAGTTACCGCATGCCAACAATCTCCTAAAGACATTCCTCGGTTAGTTGTTGCGGTTGAAAAAAAAAGCCCCGTCTATCCTCTCTATGTTCGCACTTTTCGATGTAAAGTAAAATCATCTTCTTCATTGCCTTCAGAGTGGTTGGCTGCTTGGCAAAATATTGCCGATAACACTGTTCAAACAATTTATCCAGAGTTGCGAAAAGCTCCTGGTTCACAAAAAGCTGATTGGCTCCTTGAATGTCATCTAAGTGCAATAAAACTAGAAAAAGTCCAAAAAGACAACTTCGAAACTCAATTTCCCCAGAACTTAGCATCTCGTGCTAAAAGAATAAATTATCCCACAGAAATAACTCAAGTAACTTGTGCTGTTGATTTATCTATTCGAGATCCTTTAAGTAAAAATATTTTTTTTCGAAAAAAAGAACTCCTAGAAGCGCCTTTACTTTCCCCCAAAAAAAACTCTTATTGGATATTACTTAGCAACAGTTTTGAAGTTTTTTTAACCGAACATCTTTTCCCTAAAGTAACAAGAGAAAACGTTGCTTTCCTCACTCCCTCCGGTTACAATAGAGAGATCTTGACTCTTATAAAAAAACACAAATGGCCTCTTTTAGTGAATAAGCTTAGCCAAGCTATCAGGGAAGACCAAGGCCACTTACTTAAAGAAAAAAAAATAAACAAAAATAATCTATCACGACTGGCAGTTTCATATTATAATCGAAGTAAAGTGCTTCTAATATCAAATTGTAATCAAGCAGCTCTTCGAGATTTGAAGTATGCAAAGCGCATCTTTGAGTTCGTGTGGAAAAAATAAAAACACAAAATAAAAGCATTTGAAATTTTTTCATCAGGAGAAATCATGGATAACAATGGTGTACCTGACAACAGTGAGAGAAGAACTCTCTCCAGAATAGATTCTTTAAATTTTGTTTCCTACCAATACTTTGATAGCGAAAACAATGTTGAGGTAGAGGAAATTGGACGCACTCTAGACATTTCATTGGGAGGGATAAAGCTAGAAGTTCCATTATCGAAGGTTCCTTCATCAGAAATAAAACTTTATATTGCTTTAGAAGAGGCGGTTATTAACGTAAAGGGAGAAGTTGCTCATGTTGATGAGCATGATAATGGTTGCTGCGAAGTAGGTATCCGTTTTGTGGAAATCTCACACGGAGATCAAGTCGTGATAGAGAAGTTTCTTCGAGACATCAAAATTTCTAGTTAGGGTGTGTCATAAATTAATTATTATTCATCTAGCCTTTATAAAATCTAGCAGCGTTACTTTTCAATTACAGAAAAAAACTTCCATAACAAAAGGCTTACTCAAAGTGCCTTGCTATATTTTATATAGACTTAGATACTAAACAAAATTTAATTGATGATGCTCCCATGATTTCTTGTCAATGTTAGCAAAATTGACTCAATGAAATTTATTGAGTCTAACTTTTACTCATTAAGAGCCACCCACTGAAAGTCCCTCCTAAGGTTCGAAGTATCTAAAATAATTAAATTAAAAAAAACCCAGAAGCTAAAAGTTTTTCTTTATTCATCATACTATTCATCATACTCAATAGTGATGTCATCCTATTCATCATACTCAATAGTGATGTCATCTTCAGGTTCTTCCTCTGGTGGCTCTTGCTCCCCTTTATCACCCTGAGAATCAAGGTCGTCTTCTTTTTTAGCTCGCTTTTCTTTGTTAATCTTACTAGCTGTTTTAGAGCGAGCCAAGTTACGGCGCGAAAACTTCTTTGTTTCACTTAGGCTCTCGGAAACCGGCTCACAAACAATCTCCAAGGTTTTATTTTCTAAGCTTGTCTCTATAATCAAATCAAAGTTTACGTTCGTGTAACTCCGAGGAGAGATTAAAAAGATCTGAACAAAATGATTGTTATAATCGGTCAGAAGGTTAAAGAATGAGTCTGATCTTTTCTCGTCGAAGGACATGATGGGCTCATCAAAGAAAAGAAACTGAGAAGAAGATCGCCCCACTGCAGCAGCCATCATTGCTTGAGCAAAAGCTAAACGTAAAGATAAGAAGAGTTGGTCAACAGTACCACCAGAAAGCTCTGAAATGTCAACAAAATCATTTTTCTCAGCCGAGAAAGCTTTAATTTCTAAATTCTTTTCCACTTTAACGTGTTGGTAACGTCCATCGGTGATCTGAGGAAGAACTCTACTCATAACTCGAGCTAAGCTAGGAGCAAATCTTTCATTGGAGCTTTTAATAGTTCCTCTTATAAATTCAGCAGAGGTTTCATAAACTTCGAAAGAACGCTTGATATTTTGGATTTGGGTTTTAAGCGCAGTGGCTTTCGTTAAAAATTCTTGTTTCTTTTCGAACTCTCCAGAATCTGTCTTATGTTTATCTTTTAATCCTTTTTTTTCTCGACCAAGCTCTTCCTTTTCTTTGGAAACCTTATCTAGTGATTTTTGCAAAGACTTAATGCTTATCTGTTGCTCTTCTTTTTTAGGCAAACCAGAAATGAAATTTTCTTTTTCTTGGTTGAGGGTTACCATAAACTTGTCTGTACTCTCTTGGCGAAAAGCCATTTGAATCCGTTTAAGCATCCCTGTTCCTCCCCCAATAGAGGTCAACCCAGAAAGTTCTCGAAACTTGGTTCTCTGCTGCTCATACTCTTTCCATGCCGCATCCATATCCAGAGTAATATTCTCTTCTCCAAACTCAAATTCTTTCGCAGCAGTTTTATGCTCTTGGATCATTTCGAGTAAACGATACACTTGCTTTTCTGTCTCATCCAAATCAAGGGGCTTACTCTCTTTTTCCGTGGTTGCAGGTAAGTTCAAACTATCATCTTTGATCATGCTATCAATCAATTGACAAATCTTTTGAACTTGTTTAGCTCTCTCCTCAACTTCTTTTTCGCCACTGAGGGTATCTTTTGACTTTTGCTTCAGTTCAGTTTCTAGTTCCAGAATATTTTTATATTCATTAAAAATTTTTACGTAGGAATCTGCGATGGACTGATATTTCTGCTTAATTTGCTGATCTTCAATTAAAGAAATAGGCTCAGAGAGATTTCCTAGATCCATGACATTAACTTTTTCGCAAACTTCAGCCTGCTCTGTTAGCTCTTTCATTTTGTCGAGGATATCATTTTTGGCTCGGCGAGCTTGCTTTAGAGTTCTTTGTAGATTTGCTAAAGCTAGAGTACTTGCAACAGCTATTAAAACAGAGCAAATAGCTATTCCCCACAACCAAGATCCGCTAGGAGCCCAAAAAAACAAAGAAACACTTTTGCCCATAGAGGAAAGAATAGCGCTAAAAAAAGCATATATGGCTAAAATGACGAAAGCTAAGCTAATCGAAATTAACCCTGTTCCTGTATGGCCAACTCCATTTATTTTCTTTTCTTCTTGCTGAAGGGCCATGGGTAAGTTATCGCCAGGAGGAGTCTTTTTCTTTGCTTCTTCTGTGGGCAAAATTAAACGTCTTTGAATATGGTTACGATGTGTTTGAATCATAACCGATAGTTCTTGCAGCTGTTCCGCAAGGTTTTTGGAACGAACTTCTTCCTTTCGAACAGATTCTTTTTGGGTGAGAACACTTTGGAGTTTTTTTCCTAAGACTTTTTGTTCTTGCTGTAAACGGCGGTAAAGATTGACTAAACTTTGTGTCGATCGATTAAAGATTTCTTTGTGATAGTTGAAGAAAAGTGATTTCTCGAGGGACTTAAAGTCGTTCTCAAGCTTTTCTTGCGTTCCTAGAATGTCTTTTGCTTTATCCCATTTTTTTTCTTCTTCGCTAATCACTTTCTGGAGTCGATCTTCGCTTAGCTTGTTATCTTCAATCTGTCGTTGGAGATTGCGCACAGCAGTCTTGTCTACTTTGTAGTCTTGGAGTCGGCTTTTTGTGACAAGAAGTTCATTTTCACATTTCTCTTGTTTGTCGAGGAGTTTTTTTTCTTCCTCTCCAATAACATCAAGAGCTTGATGCAAACGATCAAATCCTAACATTTTCTGAAGCATATCTTGGCGATTAGATTTTAAATCTTCAGTGATAATGTCAATTTCTTTCTGGGCCAGATAAAAAGTATAACGAAAATTTCTAAAATTAAATCCTGTTAGCTTTTCGATTTTTTGGTTAACCGCTTCTACACCTGTTTCTATTGCTTGGCTGGGTCTTTGCAAAGAATATAGAGCCGCTTTGCTTGCTCCTGCACGATTAAAATGTCGTACAACCCTATACTCTTCTTGCTCTGCTGTTTTAAAGTTGAGTTCGACCTCACACTCCTCTGAATCCCAGTTAATCAACTGAGAAATTGTATCAGGAGAGAATTTGGCCGTTTGGCCAAACAGGGAAAAGGCAACAGCATCACTAATGCTGGACTTACCGGACTCATTGGCTCCAAAAATACCAATAATAGATTTTTCGGGAAGATCACTTATATTCAAAAGCTGGTACTTTTTAAAGTTTTCCGCTTTCAGTGTTTTTATTAACATTCTTTAACCCACTTACCTCAAGTCTTTCAGCAGTTTCAATCCTAATTGCAAAGCTTCTTGATAAAGCTCTACCTTATCTTCTTCTTTAAAACGCCGAGCATTTTCTATTTGTTTTTGAACATACAACTCATACTCCTCTTCAGGAGAACGAATAGCAAATTCATCAGGAATTTTATTCGTCACGGAATGACTCCACTGAGAGAACTTCTAGGGACTAGGTATATTTTAGAGACTAAAAAAAACAAACTTTTCCCAAGTTACTAACACCTACTAGTGACCAGGTCTCTAAATGCTACTAAAACCCTTTTTATTCAAGCAAAAACTTTGCTTACAAGAAATTATTGTTTTAACATAGCAGGTTCTTTATGTCAACAGAAAATAATTCACAGAGAACAAGCAATATCAGTCACAGAGTGTTATTTAAAGGAAGCTCTTTCAATGGAAGCTGTTGTGAGAGTTCTTAGATTCAATAAAGAATGAAGATGCAAGTGACATAGTACTCTCCTTTCTCATTCTGAAAAAGACCCACCCCAAAACTCTTGTACTCAGAAGAAAGTAAAGTTCTACGATGACTTAGGCTGGCCATCCAAGCGTGCATAATTTTCTCTAACTGCCAGCTTCCCTTCTGAATAAAAGCTAAGTTTTCTCCAGCTAAGCGAAAGGACACTCCCGCAGAAAGGAGACGGTCTCCGATTTTTCGCCCGGCCAAGTCTTGGTGGGCAAAAAAACTTTTTTCTCCCATATCTTGGCTGTAGCCGCGAGCCAGAAGAGATAGGTGCTTATCCCAGTTCAAAGAGGGGAAATGAAGTTTTTTTCGCTCTTCATTAATCGCTTTTGCTACATTTTTTTCGTACTCAGTAAGCTCACTCTTTTTTATCCTAGCTGGAGGAGAGTGTTGAGGCGAAGCGCATCCTTGCCAACATAAAACAGCGATAAAAATCCCTCCCAAACAAAAAGGGACTATTTTTCTCTTTTCTGAAAATTTTCTCTTTTCTGAAAAGTAAGAAATATAAGCGCTCCTAGCCTTATTTTTTCTAATATAAGAAGCTAGTCTTACATTTTTCCAAAAATTTTTGCAATCCATATGGAAGAAACTTCGTACTAAAATTAGATCTAAAATATTGAAACATGGGAAAAAAACAACTGTAAAAGAGTGTTTGACTATCTTGTTTTAATATATCATACTTCAACTATCTCAACACTGTTTTTTTAGAAAGTACGGCGTAGTGGAGGGCGAGACTTACCGAGTAGGGGGTTGTGTTTTACTTGTTGTTATGGTTTCTTAGCACATCCCCTGCTCCGCAAGCCCCTTCGAACTTAAATCGTATGGAAATTGCATCTTTTAGACCTCAGTAGAAAAGGAGGAGGGTAATGAAAATAAAAACATTTTTTTGCCCGACGAAACAACTTATGCGAAAAAGTATCTATCTTTTTTTCAGTTTTGCCTTTGCTTTTGTCGTTATTGGCTTGTATAGCCAAGTTTATGCTCCCGATGTGTTTGCTCAGGACAGCGAAGGTCTCAAACATTTTCGTGCTCAATCCAATGTCTTTGTCGATGTGGCAAAGCGAGTAACACCCGCAGTTGTCCATATTTCTACTGTAACAAATGTTCAGTCGAAAAGGCGAGAGCTTTTTGATGAAGATGTGCTGCGTCGACTCTTTCCTGAAAAATTCCGCGAATACCAAGAAAAACGAGGACAAAACCAGCAAAAACGCCAACAACAAGGCATGGGCTCAGGAATTATTATCGACCCAAAAGGGTACATTATCAGTAATAATCATGTTGTCAAAGGAGCCGATGAAGTTATAGTACGCTTAGGAGACAAAAGAGAATTTAAGGCAAAAATCATCGGGACAGATGCAAAAACAGATGTGGCTGTCTTAAAAATTGATGGCTCTGGCTTTCCCTATGCTCCGATTGGAGATTCCGATAAAATTGAGGTCGGAGAATGGGCCCTAGCTATAGGTAATCCCTTTGGACTATCTCAAACAGTGACCGCGGGCATCATCAGTGCAAAAGGAAGAGCTGGTGTCGGAATTGTTGACTACGAAGATTTTATTCAAACAGATGCGGCGATTAATCCTGGTAATTCAGGTGGTCCCTTGGTCAATCTAAATGGAGAAATCATTGGCATCAATACCGCCATTATTAGCCGAAGTGGAGGATACCAGGGAATTGGTTTTGCTGTTCCCATTAATCTTGCTAATTCTATTGTCCGTCAGCTCATCCAAACAGGAACTGTAAAGCGAGGTTGGCTAGGGGTAAGTATTCGAGAAGTCACATCAGAGATTGCTGAAGCCTTTAATCTTCCGATGGTTCGGGGTGGCTTAGTAGAAGATGTTACTTCTGGTAGTCCAGCCGAAGAATCAGGCCTTCGCTCAGGAGATATTATTTTAGAGTTCAATGGCCAAAAAATTGATAATATCAATCATTTACGTAACACTGTTGCTTCTACGGGAGTGGGACGTAGAGTTGCTGTTCGTATTTACCGGAAAGGAATGTATAAAACTCTTTACGTTCTTCTCGGAAATTTGGCGAATGCCAACTTAGAAGGCGCTGTAGTTCCCCAGGAGTCCGTTGCTCCTTCTGCCGAAGAAAACATCCCTGCTTTAGAAAAACTCGGTATAGAAGTGAGAACCTTAACTTCAGAGTTGAGTCAAAAGTACGGTATTGAGGAAAGTGAAGGAGTTGTTGTTATAGGAATTGAATCTGGCAGTTTAGCTGAAAGATCTTTTCTTCGAGAGGGAGACCTGATTTTATCGATTAACCATACTCCTATCAAAACGTTCAATGATATTAAAAATGTAGTTGAGCAGAAGAGTAAAAATCTTTATTTGTTCAAAGTTCGTACTCAAAACAGAACTCGCTATGTTGTTATTCGTAAGTAGATAGCTACTTTTGTGCTTTATTGCTTTATTGAAGAGAGTGGATAGCTCTATCACTCTCTTCAATATTTTATGTCCCACCTTGACTTTTCTCCTTGAAAAATGTATAATGCTTAGATATTAATTGTCCCATTTTCCCATTTCACCTGGGCGACCACGTCAGGATTGTAGCCTAATCCCCTTTCCAACACCAAGGAACTATGAGACCACCCAAAAAATAATTTTTTCGAAAAACATCGTCTCAAACAAAAATCATTCTGCCTTCCTTTTCATACTGGTTGCCCTTTTTTATCTCTGTGGAAGAACTATGTCATTACCTATTGTTGCTATTTGTGGACGGCCTAATGTAGGCAAATCCACCCTTTTTAATATCTTAGCCAGAAGAAGAATTTCGATTGAAGATCCGACGAGCGGAGTAACCCGAGATCGCATTGAGAGTATTGTCCAAATTGATGACAAACATTTTCAACTTTTCGACACGGGAGGCATTGGTATTGTGGACGAGCAAAATCTGGGAGATCAGATTTATGAGCAAGTCAACTTAGCTCTCGACAAAGCCAATATCATTATTTTCCTTGTGGACATCATGGACGGGGTTACCCCCTTAGACAAAGAAGTGGCTAAGTTATTGCGCACAATTCACGATAAAGATATCCTTTTTTGTGCGAACAAAGTTGATAACCCTAAGTTAGGAATGGAAGCGGAGAGTTTTCAAACCTTAGGATTTGGAAGTCCTCTTTGTATATCTGCTAAACATCGCATTGATACTGGCCAGCTCAAAGAAAATTTACTGAAGATACTCAACAAACTACCTCCTTATGAAGTGCCCAATGCCGCAGAAATGAAAATCGCGGTTGTCGGGAAACCTAACTCAGGGAAATCAACGATAATTAACTACCTTGCTCAAGAAGAAAGAGTTATCGTTTCTGAAATTGCCGGAACCACTCGCGATTCAGTGGATGTTCGTTTTGAAAAAGACGGGAAAGCTATTATTGCGATTGACACGGCAGGACTCAAGAGAAACAAAAATGTTCACGGCTCCATTGATTTCTACAGTCAAAAAAGAGCCGAAAAAGCTATTCGTCGCTGCGACATCGTTCTTTTAATGATCGACGCAACGAAAGATATCACCCGAATAGATAAAGAAATTGCGAACTATATCCGCGAAGAGCATAAAGCGGTTATTGTTGTTGTGAATAAATGGGATTTGGTTCCTAAAAATGTCACCACCGAATCTTATGGCAATTACATCACAAAAATATTGCCAACCATTAATTTTGCTCCGATCAGCTTTATCACAGCAAAAACCGGAAAAAATGTAGGGGCGACCATTGATCTCTCTAAAAATCTATTCAAGCAAACTTATCATCGCGTTTCTACAGGAGAGCTCAATCGGGTGATCCAGGATATGCTTGCTCGAAGATCTCCTGGACGTAACCATGGACAAAAGGGAAAAATTTACTACGCGACACAAATTGGAGTAGCTCCTCCCACTATTATAATCTTTACTAATGAACCAGGCCTTATTAGCAAGGGATATCGACGTTACGTTTTCAACTTTTTGCAATCATCGCTGAATTTTGAAGAGGTTCCGATAAAGGTAGAGTATCGCGAAAGAAAGAGAGCGGAATAGGGCATCTTTTCATTCAGCTTTTTTGCAATATTTTGAGAAACTAGATATAAATCTTGAATCTTATTTGTAGTTATATAACGTGGTGGGCTGAATGAAAACCTGCCCTAACGGGTAAAATCCAAAAATTGAAAAAATAAAATTTTAATACTTCTAACTTATTAAGAACTAGAAGTTATGCAAGTGTAATTCTGTAAAAGAATTAAAAAAATTCTTTTTGTTTTAAGTCTTAAGTTTTACTTGTGAGGGCGTGTTTTCATTCAGCCTATCCTGCAAGGTAGCAATACTAAGTTCAAGGTAGTTTCCTTGCTATTGCTAAAAACACAAAAAATAAGCTGAATGAGGGCACGCTCTAAGGAGATTTATGTGAGTTTTCCAAAAGGGTGGTTCTACATCAGTGAGAAAATTACGCTACTAGAGACCGACCGTAAAACTCCCAAGGTAACCCTAAAGGCGGTTCCTTGTGGTCTCTGGGGGTGGTTGATTTGCTTATTTTTTGAAGAAAATGAAACCATTATTAAAGCAGATCAAAAACTCTTCACGATGGAAAAATGGGATTTTTTTCGCCAGAATATTATCTATCTCCCCACTCGAAACCTCTCAAGTATTAACTTGCGAGAAAATTTCTTAACCGGCTGGGTTATTTGCTCTATTCTTTCTTTTAGCATTTCCATTTTAATTATCTATAGCGGTTATTCTTGGCCTTTTTTGGAAAACTTAAAAATAACTCTTTTTGTTTTAGGCACTATTGCCTTGCTTGGCGCGATTATTGTTCGTCGTAGAGTCCTTTTGGGAATTTGTCATGCGGGTGGGGATGATGCTCTTCGGATACTGATCAAAGATAAAGAAGAGTGGCTTAAACTTAGAGAAGCTATTGAAATGATTGCTTTAATGAGCACCGGAAAAGAAACTCTAAAGGGGAAAAAGGGAAAATAGTGAAGTTGAAACAAGCAAATCTTATAAAAAAAAAGCGAGCAAGTCTAAATTTTCTTAGCAACTACGCTTTTTTTCTTTTTTCTTGGAGTTTAGCTTTACTCTTTTTCCTTGCTATGATGAAGTACGGTACTTGGATGAGTGGCGAAGGGGAAAAAATTCCTTTCGCTGAGTACCAAGAACGTTTTCTTAAGGAAAGTACTGATAGCTTACTTCTGATTCTTCCTGCGTTGTTCGGCACAGTTGTTTTTGCTGTAGTTCTTTTACTGGGCGAAAAAGGTATTTCTCTTTTCTTTCATGGAGTTGGACAAAAAATTCCTTCTCTTAGAGCCAAAAAAATTTTTCTTTTTATTGGGCAGAGAGTAGAAAAAACAATTTCTTTGCTTCCCACTGTGCTTTCTGCAATTCCTCTTTTTATTACAGCTATTTTTTTGATTCGCTATGCTCGTCTTGATACGCTCAATTCTCATAATTATCTCTATGGGGCAATTTGTTTGGCTTCCTTCAACCTGAGCTATTTTTATCGGCGTTCTCGCCAAGTTATTGAGGAACGCTACGCTCAAACTTATATAATATATGCTCGTTCTCTGGGAATAAAGGAACGGAGTATCTTTTTAAATTATATTCTTCCAGGAGCCATGCAAGATCATTTGACTATCCTTCGAGAGCTCTTACCTCATTTAGTTATAGAAAGTATTATCATTGAATATACTTTTTCCTATAGTGCTCTTTTGCGATCAGCCATCCAATCTATTCAATATCAAAACTGGCATTATTTCTTTATTTTTTTCTATGCGTTTGTCTTGTTTTTAACTGCGTTTGATCTTTTCCTTCGTTGGCTCGAAAGTCTTTTTTGGGATCGTTCATAAGGGCAATTATTATGGATCAAAAAAATAACTCTCTGTCCTCTGGACAAAGTTCTGGACAAAGTTCTGGACAAAGCTCTGGGCAGACCTCTGGACAAACAGAGAAAGAGTATCTCTATTTTCAATGTCCTCAAGGACATGAAAACTATGTACCCATCTCCCAAACGGGAAAATACGAAAAATCAGAAGAGGGATTAAATGTCTCTTGTTCTAAGTGCGGATGGAAATCTTCTTCGTTTCAGCCCGAATTCTTCCAGCATCATGCCCGAGGGGACTTTCTCTTATGGGTTTATACAACTAAAGAAGCGAACATCATCCAGTCTTCTCTTCACCTTGGTTTTCATCCTGACAAGAAGCCTGAGAAAACACCTCTTCAAACTCGAGAAACCCATCCTCTCATTAAAACATCTTTAAGTGTTTCCCCTTCTAACACCGATTCTCCTAAAGATTTTCAGAAAGAAAATTCCTTAGAAAAAGAAAATTCTTTTTCTAAAAACGAGGCGAGCAAAGCTGTCGGACAAGAAGAGCAGAAAAAAAGTACCCAAGACGAGAGAGAGAGTACTGCAGAAGAAGCCGCTATTTGCACTCCTGTTAAAAAAAAGAGCACTCAAAGAATTGACAATCGAAGTAAGGCTGAGACAAAAAAAATTCTTCCCCCTGGAAAACAAGGTCATAAAAGGCCCTTAACTGAAACGATGGAAATTTCTCTCAAAGATTTGTCTATCCCTTCTCAAAAAGTCTCGGAGAAGAAAAAGGAAAAAATTTCTTCTCCTGGAAAATTTCGCTTTCTTTTTCGCTTTCTTTACACGGCTTTTTGGTTTGGGGCATTTTTTGGGATTTTGGTTGTTGTAGGACAGTTTGGAGAAAAGCAGATTGACCGCCTCGTTAAAGCTCTGGATCAGCTTCAAGTTCAAACTGAAAACTCCGAAGAGAGTATTTCTGTCGATTCTCTTCCTGATCCTGCGGTTGTGAAAAAACTACAAAGTTTATCTTTGGAGAAAGAAACTCTCGAAAATAAGCTCTCTCAAATTCAACAACAGCAAAAACAAAAAGAAAACTCTTACCAAGCCCTTTTGGTTAGCTATCAAATAGGGCAACGAAAAAATGAAACCTTAGAGAAACAACTTACCGACTACGAAAAGAAAGCGGCCGATTTCGTTAAAATGGAAGAGCTTCAAGGTTCCTACAACTCCGTGAAAGAAAAATACGACCGTCTTTCCAAAGCCTGGGCTCCTCAATATAAACTCTCTCTTCTTAGCAGCAGTGAAAAAGACTACGAATCGCCTTTTATTACGAAAAATGGCCAAGCAATTATCTACCATGAAACACAAAACATCTCCTCTCAAAAAGTGAAAAAGCTTTTGAAAGTTACTTTTCTTCAGGATGGTGAACTGAGCGATTCTTCTACCATATTTGAAACCGAACCTGTTCAAAAATCCAAGCGCGAAATCCCCTTCATCTTTGATTACAATGGAGTGGATACAATCGCTCTTTTGACCCGAATCAATGGTCTCAATACAATTCACATTCTAAAAGTATCTTTGAGTAATGGAAAAGCTAATGTTCTTCGCAACGATAAACTCATTTCGGTAAACTTCCCTCATGTCCTGGGGCCACCTTCTCTCTCTCCCGATAGTAAACAAGTTGCCTTCATTCATTTTAGCCAAAAAAAATATGTGGTTAAGGCTTACAGTACCGTAACTAAGCGTATTGTTGCCTCGGCGAAGGGGGGAGGAGATACTCTTAGAGCTCCTCTCTGGGCACTTGATGGCAAGACTATCTTCTTTTCTGCCAACAGCCAAAAAGCTATTGTCACTTGGCGACTACCTCGCTCTAAAAGACTTAAGCCTTTAGACAACTTCATCCACGGTCGATACTTCTCTTGTTCTCGAGATGGTAAGCATATTGTCTTTTTTCAAAACAGTCCCAGTGGAAAAGGAAAGGTAGATCTTTGCTTATGGAACTGGCAAGAATCGGAGAGTGAAATTCGCATTCTCCAAAAAAGCATCATTTCTGCCGAAACCTCTCAACCTCAGTGGAGTCCCGATGGAAAATACTTAGCTTATATTGAAAATGGAGCCAAAGATAAAGTATTTCTCCATGACAATCTAACCGAAGACAAGTACTTAGTATTTGAAAAGCAAGGACGCATTCCTTGGTTATTCTGGAGCGAAGAGGGAAGCTTAATCTTTAATTACCGAGAAGGACTTTTCACTCGCCCGTATCTTGTGAGTTTTCGTAAGCCTTAAACAAGGAAAAGAAACAAGGAAAAGAAACAAGGAAAATAAATATGTACCGCGTACGCATTCCCATAGGAATTCTTTTGATATCATTTCTGGTCGGAGTTTTTTATCTCGACTCTTACACCCAAAGTAACTACGCTAGTAGCATCATAATCGCTCTCTTTACTTTAGGAGCCATGTGGGAGTTTTATAGTTTAGTTGCCCGCAGAGAGTATGCTCCCTACACTTATTTTGCTCTAACCTTCTGTGCTCTGGCGATGGGATTAGAAATTTTTCAGTATCAGCTTCCGGGAGAACTTAAAGGTGGCTACCTTGGGCTTATCTTTGTTCTTCTCTTTATTCGTTTCCTCTTTAGTGCTAAAGAAGAAAAAGCTCTCGAAAACTGCGCTCTCACTCTTACTGGAATTATCTATGTCTACTACTTTTTGGGCTACCTAATCTCCTTGCGAGGATTAGGCCATAACCCCATGGACGGGATTTATTACTTAATGTATGTGGTCTTTGTCTCCAAAAGCATGGACATTGGAGGCTACATGGTCGGAGTTAGTTTTGGCAAACACCGCATTAGCCCTGATATTAGCCCTAAAAAATCTCTGGAAGGAACTATCGGAGGACTTATTTTAACAGTCGCTGTCGCTTTTCTCCTTCGAGACTACTTTCCTTTGTTGGAAAGTAGCCTAAGTCCGATAGAAACGCTTTCTTTCGCTTTGATTATGGGACTATTCTCTCTCTTTGGTGATCTTTCAGAGTCGTTAGTGAAAAGACGCTGCAATGCTAAAGATTCGAATCAATTGATTCCTGAATTCGGAGGAATTTTGGACTTGGTGGACAGCTTAGTGTTTACAGCTCCCTTGGCCTATTATTTGTTTGTTATTTATAGTTTTTCTTAGAAGACAGAACTTAAAACGCACTATTTATACGATACCTGAAAAACAGGCATTTAATCTAGACCCATATTTTATAAGGTTTAGTCGTGCCAGGCACCAGTAGCATTAAGTTAAGCTGTAGCCTTTGTATTTTTTCCCCCTCCGCTGTGGATTTTGAGGAGAAAAGAGTTTCACGCAAAGACGCAAAGAAAAGCAAAGGAAGATCTAAAAAATCTTTCTGTTGATAAAATTCTCTGAATTTATCTTTTGTCTTGATTCTTTTTTTCCTTGGCGTCTTTGCGCCTTTGCGTGAAATTCTTTTCTTTCTTCAACTTTAAGACGCATTCAGTACCTTAAAAACAAGCAAATCCAAATGCGTGTTTTTCACTCTTATTTTTCCTAGCCTTTAGCTTTTTTCCGTTCCTATGTGTAAGAAACCTGTAAAAGGATCAAAGTAATGAGTAAAAATTTCCTCCGTGTTTTGGGCCTAATGGATGCCATTGCCATGGTTGTCGGAATCATGATTGCCTCTGGGATCTTTCTTACGGCAGGAGCCATTGCTCAGAGCATTGAAAGCCCTTCCTGGATTCTTTGTGCTTGGTTAGCTGGGGGGATTATCTCGGCAACAGGGGCCTTAACCATGGCCCAACTAGTCTCTCTCTATCCTCAAGCCGGGGGAATCTATGTTTATTTGCGGGAAGCCTTTGGAGATTTTGTGGGCTTTGTCTATGGCTGGGTTTTATTTACGGTTTTACAATGCGGCTCTATTGCTGCTATTGCCATTGGCTTTGCTCATTACCTAGGGAAAATTATTCCCTCTCTTAGCATGGAGAATGCTTTTTCTTTGGGGAGCTGGGAGTTAAAAGCGGGGCAAATTTCCGCCATTGTAATCATTGCTTTATTGACGATCCTCAATTACCGAGGAGCTCGCTTAGGAAGTCAGGTTCAAAATGTCTTGACCGCAGTCAAGGTGGCTTGTCTTTTAGTTTTCATTAGCTTTGCCTTTCTCCAGTCAGCTCCTCAAGAGGTTATCAGCTCTACCAATAAAATTCCCTCTCTCACAGGGTTTGCTACCGCCCTAGTGGCGATAATGTGGACCTTTGCCGGATGGTATAACATCAACTTTGCCGCAGAAGAGGTGAAAAACCCTCGACGCAACATTCCCCTCGCCCTTGTTCTGGGCATTGCTTTAGTTACGATTATCTACATCCTAACCAACATGGTTTACCTAAGAACTCTGAGCATTGTCGAAATCCAAAAAGTCGAAGCTATCGCTTTCCCTGTTATGGAAAAACTCTTCGGCGTCGAGAGTGCCGTATTTCTCTCTCTGCTGGTGGTGATTTCCACCCTCGGAGCCTTGAATGGTTTGATATTTGCTAGCCCCCGTGCCTATTTTGCCATGGCCCGCGATGGACTTTTTCCTGGTCTTAGTGCTCAGCTACACCCCCGCTATCAAACTCCTTATAAGTTTATTGTTCTCCAAGGAGTTTGGTGCTCTATCCTGGTTCTAAACGGAAGCTACTATGCCCTTATGACCTACGTTATGTTTCTCGGGCTCCTTCTGACAGCTTTGAGCGGAGTGGCTCTCATCGTCCTGCGCCGCCGCCATCCCGAAAGAGAGATGTTCTGTTCCTGGGGCTATCCTCTATTTCCTGCTTTTTTCATTCTCTCGTCTCTGGGCTTAGCTGCCAATACTTTCTGGTTCCAGCAGACCGAATCTTTGTGGGGACTCCTCTTTTTGGGCTTTGCTTTTCCCATTTATTTTTACTTGAGGAAAGAAAAGACGGAGTTATTGCCGTAAGCAAAAGAAAGTTTGCTTTTTTCTTAAAAGTGAGATAGAATAAAATACTGCAATAAATTGAAATAATATTTTATTCCCAAAGGGACAACTTATGTTGAGAAAACTTGCTATCTTAATCGCTATTTACTTTTGCTCTTCTGTTTACTCCCTAGAAATTGCGAACTCTGTAACAGACTGGCAAACAGGAATCAATGATGGTTTAAATGAGAACGGAGCGACAGTAACTCCAGGAAGCTTAGAAGACGCTCCTCAGCAAGGGCAATTTGGCTGGGAATATGGCTTTTATAACACCTCTTTACCTACCCCAAACCCTGCGACATTTACCCGTCTGGGTAAATGGTGGAACGACACTCAATTTGGCGGACCATTCTGGGGACTAGACGACCCTTCCATAGATGAAGGCCGAAAACTCCGTCTTAATGAAGATGGCGGTCATACGAGTTTTGCAATCGGAACTAGCTTTGAAGGAGACTTCGCTGTACGCCGATATAACGTTGAAGCAGGTGTTTCCGGGCTAGTGACAATCAGTGGCACTGTTAGACGTCCCAGTGGTCTTATCTCAGAAGGACGAACAGGTATTACTTTCCGTTTCTTCCACAACAATAGCGAAATCCTTGCTGAACAAATCAATGTTGTTCTGGGAGATACTACGTTCCACAATTACTCGTTTCAGCTAAATGTTAACACGGGAGATTCTCTTGATTTTGCTATGGACCCTGATGGAAATGTGAATGGAGACTCGGGAGTTTTTACAGCGATAATATCCTCTCCCGTCCCGGAACCGACTACTCTGCTTTTACTGGGAATAGCAACTATTCTTTTGGGCCAATTTAATCGGTCATTCGGAAGTAAAAGAAAGTGAAAAAAACAATTTTAATCTCTCTTTTCTAACAGATCAAAGGACGGAAGAAAAAAGATAGGATTAAAGTTAGGCGAGTTTAGAGCAAAGAGGTCTTTTTTTTCTTAAAAGCTAGAAAAACCAGAGCTAATCCAATAGTGAAGAAACTACTTGGTTCAGGTACCACTTCTGTGCTAGTTACATTTGCAGCATTATTCCAGATGTTGTCCCATAAAGTCTCATTTGCACTAGGAAGCCCGCCGACAAACCACATGCCATATTCGGTGCTAATAAATACATTTCCAGCACGCCCAACATCGGACTCCAGCACTCCCAAATGAAGATCCCCATTATCGCCTTCTGCCAAGCGAATAAAATCAGAAGATGTGCTTACCAATTTTCGGTAGGTTGCCGAAGTGTAACTTCCCGTTGCTCCTGACATCCAAGGAGAACTAGAATTAACAACACTTCCAGGAGAAGATCCCGTCGTATTATCAACAACGATATCCCAATGGTTCAGCACTGAGTTGGCCGTAGTAATTTCTTCCGCAAAACCATTGTCTAATTGAAAAAACAAAAAGCCACCCTGGATATCGACAAAGTTGTGTAAAGCACTCACTTCCTCAGAACTGAGACTCAAAATATTTCCTGTATAAAAAGCATCGACATTGGATAAAAATGTACCATTTATCCCAGAAGTACTTTGTAAACTATGCCCCGAATCAAGTAAACTCTGTTTTGCATTGGTGGCAAAGTCGTCTAATGTTCCCGTTGCCCGAGAAGTATCAAAGTACCCAATATTCATCGCATAAGCAGGCACTACAAGAAGAAACAATAAGATAATTTTTTTCATAACTGTCACCAAGCCAATAAAAGTTGTAAAGAGGAAGATGTTTAATATAGTTTGTTTTATTTTTTTAATAAAATTATAGCACTTATTCTTTTAGTTTACTGGAACTGGCGGCTATAAGCAAATTTTTTTTGGAGATTGGCAGAGTTAGAACAAAGTGAGTGCCTTAAAGTTGAAGAAAGAAAAGAATTTCACGCAAAGACGCCAAGGAGAAAAAGATCCAGGCAAGAGATAAATTCTGAGAATTTTATCAAGATCAAGAGAAAGATTTTTTAGACCTTCCTTTGCTTTTCTTTGCGTCTTTGCGTGAAATTCTTTTCTACTCAAAATCGACCGCGGAGGGGAAAGAAATAGATTCTGAAAAAAAACTATCCGATTTTCCCTGAAATTATTCTTGTAATGCCTATCCTCTTCTTTAATATGAATAGCTGGGAAGCCCGTTTTTTAGAAGCCAGAAATACAAGGAACAAGCCATGGTCTCAAACTATTCCTTTTGCGAATCGTCGAAGATCCGAGATATATTAGAAAAGGTTACTCTCTTAAATAAGCAAATTCAAGAGCATAAGAATATCGATCCTGAGCTTTGGAAAACGATTCAGAAAAAATTAAAGTTCTCCTGGACTTATAATTCCAATGCGATAGAAGGAAATACTTTAAGCGAAGGAGAGACTATATTTTTTCTTGAATATGGCTTAACGGTGGAGGGGAAACCGTTTAAGGATTTTTTAGAGACTCGCAATCATGCAGAAGCCATAGACTATCTAATGGAAGTTATTAAAGATGATAGAGAAATAACAGAGTCCTTGATCAAAGAACTCAACGCTTTGCTTCTTTCTGGAGTCAAGTCTACCGAAGCTAGGAACGAGCAAGGGCAAAAAGTAAAAAAACCTGCGACACCAGGACTATATAAAAAACTTCCTAACCATGTTCTCCAACTAGATGGAACGATCTATTACTATGTAGAGCCGATACATGTACAAACAGAGATGGAAAACTTATGCTCCTGGATTCACAGCAATATAGACAAGTTTCATCCTACTATAACCTGTGCCATAGCCCATTATAACTTTGTCAGAATTCACCCCTTTGATGATGGAAATGGTCGGGGAGCCAGAATATTAATGAACTTAATCTTGATGAAAAAAAAATACCCACCTGCTATCGTCCGTAATGAACGAAGGCGCCATTATATCGAATCTCTTAGCGCCGCGGACAAAGGAAACCTAGAGCCCTTTATTTTATTTATAGGCGAGTCACTAGTCCAGACCGAAAATACGATTATCCAAGAACTAGAAAGAGCGAGTAAAAGCAAATCTCCAGGTAGTTAATTTCTGGTGAGATAAGGAGGCAAAGAAAATGACCATCAAAGTTATCCCAGACAAAGATGAAAATATTTCTCGCGCTCTTTCTCGATTAAATAAGCTAGTCGATTCAGCTCATAGCCAACCTTGGACAAAACGAAGATACGGCTACTACGAAAAACCCAGTGTTATTCGGAGACGAAGGAAGAAGATGCGATGGCGCCAAAATTTAGCGAAGGAAAATAGCAAGCGCTTAGGAGTTAAAGGGACGGGGCTAAAACTACACATTGGCCTAAAAGCAAAGTTACGCCGAAATGGGCCGAATAATTCTTTAGGACGTTGAAATCTGCTTGAAGTATCCGCGGGGATAACAAAAAAAATCTTACGCAAAGGCGCCAAGGACAAAAAGAATCCATACAAAAGTTAAGCTCGGAGAAATTTTTGTTTTTTTTGCCTTTCTAAGCTTAGAGAATTTCCTGAGGGAACATACAAGTATTATTTTTAGGCCCATCGGTGACCCAGGGCTCGTTCGCCTTTGGCTCACTTCACCCTGGGCTGTGTTGTGTAACACTTTCAGTGTATGGAACTTCCTAATGTCATTCGTGCCAGAACCCGATTTTTAATTCGATTTTTGAAAAATTTGATCGCGAGAATGATGGAGAAAAGAGAAGTGTCGCGGAGCGAAATGTGAATGGAGTGAGCTAGTTGTTGGAGTGACTAGGGAGGCAACGAATCTATGATTTCCTTTGACCTTAGTACCCACTAAAATTTGATTAGGAGTGTTTTTTGTTTCCGAGCTTCGGAACGGAAACAGCTAGCTCACGGAATGAACCCTACTTTAACAAAGAAGCTTTACTTTTATAAAGCCTACGCTTTAATGATGATGAATGTTTTCTTTAGGCGAACCGAGAGGAAGTTTCCACCACATTCCTCCGTCTTTACTCTCTTCTTTGTCTGCAAGAGGAGCACCCCAACCATTTTCCGTATCTTCAGTTGCCAAGACAACGGCATTTGCTTTAGGAGCTTTGTTCTTGCTGTAAGAAGCGTAAATATCTCCGTTTTGATCCATAACAAAAATCCTTTGGACTCTGTTCAAATGTTCTAAGGGCCAAGCATAGCAGCGAAAATATTCTTCCCTGGCATCAGTAACTTCTTCTGGAGTAGAAAAATCACATTCTCCAGGCAAAAATACTTGAAAAAGATATCCTTCTTGAGATATGGCTTTTTCTCCGTTTAACTCTAGGTTTTTAGGAATTAAGTTGGATAAAACCCTTTCTTCGGAGCCATAAGCTTTTGACAAATTTACCAAGGTACCATATTCTCCACAACCATCAATATCTTGGTCCAGAAGATACAGAGAAGCGAAAAGTTTTTGTCCTGCTAAAATACTCCTGAGATTATCTTTAACCTTTGTTTCAATTTCAGCTTGTATTTGGCAAGAACAAGTCCCTGTAGGAATAATGGAAGCAAAGACGATTATTGTGAAAATAAGAGTTATCCACGCTCCTAGACTAAGACCACTTTTCCTCTTTTTTAACATGGGAAATACTCCTGAAAAACATCATCATTACAGTTCTCTATTTTAGAATATCCTTTTACTTCTGTTTATTCCAGATAAAATAAAATCTGCCAAAAGAAATAAGGTTTATAAATAGAAGAGAACGTTTCTCTTAATTCCATACACCGAAGGTGTTATATATGAATAGCCCAGGGTATAGTGAGCCAAAGGCGAACGGTACTTTGCGTCTTTGCGTAAGCTTTTTTTTTCTTTCACACTTGAAATCAATTTACAGGTCATCACTATTTAGACAGCAAGGGAAATTTTTTATGGCGAAAGCATTTTCGGTCGCGTCTTGGAATATCGAAAAATTTGGAGAAAGCAGGAGGAAAATCTCTTCTACGGTAGAGTTTTTGGCTCAACAAAAAGCAGATGTCGTTGCTCTCTATGAGGTAAAAAGCAACCGCCGGATCTTTCCTCAGCTCGTTAAGCAGATGAAAAATTATCAGTTTTTTATTACAGAAGGCAAGCAAAGCCAAGAGATTCTAGTGGGAATCAAAAAAACTGTTCAAGCTTATGTTACTCAAAAGCTTACCTTTAAGTCGGGCCAATCTACCTTGCGCCCAGGTGTTCTCGTTACGGTTATTGTTAATGACATCTTCTACTCTCTTCTTTTTCTCCACCTCAAAAGTAACCAATCTCCCAAAGGTTTTGGACTACGCAACGACATGATCAAAAGAGCATACGATTTTAGGAATGTTTTGACCAAATCGCTTCAACTAGAGGTCAAAGAAGAGACAGGTACGGATATGAACGTTCGAGATATTCCGGTAGCTCCTTTGAATTATATGTTTCTCGGTGACTTGAATACCATGGGGCTCAACTACTATCCATCGCAACAGTTTGATATATCTAGCGAAGACGAGATCGCGGAATTAAAACGCTTTTCCCAATACCGAGACATGCGTTTACTTAGCAAAAACGCAGACGCTACTTGGTCTAATGGGACAGGAAGTCGGTTTTCTCCTACAGACTTGGATCACGTAGTGGCAGCCGATCATTTGGAATTCAAAAACTTTGGAGGAGCAAATGTTGATGTCCGCGGATGGCCGAAGTTATCTAGAGAAGAGGAAAAGGATGAATGGATTAGGGAGTACTCTGACCATGCTCTTCTCTACTTTGAAGTTCAGAAGGTGCCAGAGTATGATAATATTACTTAGCAAACCTAAGAGCATTACTATCGACGAGTGCGAACAAGAAAAGTCAGAGCAAGTGCCAGAAGAGCCCAAGAAGATGGTTCTGGAATAGGGTTAGTTGCAGTGGTAATAATATCATCAGCTAAAGCTAAACCTGATAACGAAATTCCGGGATTAAGATCCACAGAAACAAGAACATCTCCATTGTTAGGATCGATTTCATGAAGCTCTAAACGCTTATGATCTATCGCAAATAATCTATCGTTAGTAAAAACAAAGTCATTCATCCGAAAATTGCTAATGCTATAATTTTTCAATAAGCTGGAAGAAACATTGTTTATATCAAGAATGTGCAAGTTTCCATTGTTAGTGTCACCAACAAAACCATCAAACTGGTAAATGACACCTGATTTATCAATCCCTAAAGCATCGATGTCTCTACCTGAAGAAAAATTTACTTCTCCCACCACAGAGCCATCCGTTAAAACTTGCCCAAAGGTATTAGAAGAGGAGGTACTGTTTCGTGAAAATCCCAAAAATAAGTTTTCTCCATCTGAAGCAAAACCTTCAGCATGAGTAACCGCACCACCAGAAAAAGTTACTTGGTTAGCGGAAATAGCTGCTCCAGTATTTTCATTTACCTCAAATAAATCAACTCGCGAAAATGGGTTGGTAGAAATAGCATACAACTTACCATTGGCAATAGCTAAATCTCCACCTGTGGCAATATCCACTCCCAAATTGCCAACCACTGTAACATTGCCTGTATTTGCATCGATATGCACTAACTCATCGGTTGCAACGTTCATACTAAAAAAAGATAAACCGTGAAGTAAAGTCCCATATGATAAAATAATTAAAAATATCTTCATTGGTGAGATTCCTGAAACTAAGAAATTTTGACAATTTTCATCTATAAACTAAAGTATAAGAAATTGAAAAAAATTTTCGATGTTCTTTTGAAAACCGAAGGTTGCTTGATTTAAATTTCTTGGCAGTGGGAGAACTTTTTATGGCCAAAACATTTTAAAAGAGAACTTCAGTGTATGGAACTTCCTATATTACTATCGACGAGTGCGAACAAGTAAAGTCAAAGCAAGCGCCAGAAGAGCCCAAGAAGAAGGTTCTGGAACGGGGTTAGAAAACTCGACATTATGAAGAGCAGAAAACCCCCCACCGCTATTGTCGAAAAGATGCAAAGAAGGATCACCATTGCCAGCAAAAATTCCTAAGGTACCAGGATTAGGAGAAGGATTTATATTGATACCAAACCCTGCGTTCAAATTAATGACAACCCCACGCAAAGTTATGTTCCCTCCAGTATGATCAGTCCGTGCGCCACTGGTTCTAATGATACCATCTAGAGTCAGTGTATTTTCCAGAGAATTACCACTTGCATCGTTAGGATCAAAATTGGGTGAACCCAAGGCTTCTAGTGTCACATTACCGTTGTTTGTAGCACCCCCTGTTCGATCGGTTTGAGTGGAGATTGTCCCAGCTGTGATTTGGGCTGCGCGAATCAATAAATTCCCCCCATCATTACCACCGGCAGCATTATCGCTTAAGTTAATAGATGAAATGTCAACAGCCCCATTAGCCGTAATTGTTACATCCCCTCGGGAAGTATCCAGTTTATGTAAATCGATACTATTCAGACTGACATCTTGCACATTGTTGATGATGAGGTTATGAGGATGCAGTGAATTATTGAGACCATTGGTGATAGAACCAAAACCGGTAATGCTGTTCCCTCCTAAGTCCATCGAAAAATCAGCTGAGCCGAAGCGCTGAAGGGTGGTGAGTTGTATTAGTCCATCCATTTGTAGGCCAGCATTTTGAAAAACAAATGAGACATTGGCATTAGTGTTGATATTGATAATACCAGAACCCGTTATCTGTAGACCATCGGGAATGATATAAGTACCTGAATTAAGTAGCACACCATCACCAGCATGAGGATTAGATATTCCATCCCAAGTCTCTGCCGTATTGACTGTAACAAGTGTTGCGTGAGACAAACTAACTATCCAGAAAATAATCAATGTGCCAATCCAAATTTTTTTGTCCATGGTGTTGCCTTTTCTCAAGATATTAGAAATTTTGGGGATTCTCTTAAACAAGATAAATATTATTTGACATAGTATTAAAGATAACAGATATATCGTAAATTTTCAAAGAAAATAAAGATTTTCAAAGAAAGTGTCGTTATTCTTAAACTGGTAAAGCAAAAATTTATAGATGAAAAAAGCTCTCTTCGAAATATTTCAAAGAAGAGAAAAACCTAATTCTAATGTTTTGAATTTTTGCTAAAATAGAGATGAATTTGAGTTAAATCATGAATTAGGAGGACTAAAATTATGAGTAGAGATCCCATTCCCACCCATTTTTTTGTTCTGGTTGCTGTTCGGAAAGAAGGGAAATATTTGCTCGTTCATGAACGAAAGCATGGACAACACTGGTACTTGCCAGCAGGAAGAGTAGAGCCTTGTGAAGATTTTTTGAGCGCCGCTAAGCGAGAGACTTTAGAAGAGGCTGGTATCGAGATTGAAGTCGATGGGGTTATTCGCTTTGAGCATACTCCTAGAGGTGGAATGACGAGAGTTCGGGCAATTCTCACGGCTAAGCCAATTGATAACACTCCTCCGAAATCGCAGCCAGACGAGGAATCTTTAGAGGCCAACTGGTTTACTCTCGAAGAAATGAAATCGCTCTCCTTAAGAGGTTCTGAGGTCGAGCGTATATTTTACTACTTGGAAAGAGGAGGGCAAATTTTTCCTTTGTCTGCCTTGTCTTATGAGGGGGGGCACTTTGAGATTTAGGCCGTGCCACCGCCTAAGTTTTTACGAATTCCTAATTTTGAGTAAGGGAATTAAGGCTAGTATGAACAAAAGCATCGCACTTGGTTCTGGAACAGGACTGCTAAAAACTAGTTCATCTAGCCCTACAGTGTCTGAACTGGTATTTGCTTCTATTGTAATAGAGTTGAAACCTACGGAGTCAATAACTCCAAAAAATATAAGCGGATTGGGGTTGGTGACACCTGTTGTTGTGGTTGCTAAAGTTTCATCTAGGCTGCCTGTATTATTTTCGATGCGAAGAAAATAATCTTTGACTGCGGCTACATTACCTGAGCTTGTCGCCCAGTCCAAAATATCTACCCCAAAGGCATTAATCGAACCACTGAAGGTTATAATAGCTGAGGTAGGCTGCCCGACACTCTGAAAACCCATTGAGCGGGTTCCTTGAGAGGCCAAAGAACTATAGATCATTCCTCCTCCAGTAGTGGTGCTTTTTACAGCAGAAAACAATTCAAAGTCGTCAGGAGAAAGAGGCCCATCATTGCCCTCGAAGCCTTCTCTTTCCAAATTAGATACGGCCGCTTCAAAAGTAGCACGATCGCTAAAGAGGACAGGGACAGCGTTTGCCGTTGACATAAAAAAAGCAGATAGTATAAAAAAAGCAGATAGTAGCATATTAGTTAGAAAAAAACGCATTTCTTTTTCCCTTCATTTACCAAATATCCTATAGAGACTTTTGAACAACAAAGGGAGATTATTTGCGGCTAGTAAGGTTCTAAAGTTTTCTTAGGGAACTAAGAACTAAAGAGTATTGAAAAAAATTGATTTTCTTCAATACATTAACTGATTAAGTATATTCTGATTATCTTATGATTTCCAAAGAAAAATAAAAAAATTAGCACAAAGCAAACTCATAACCTTCTCTCGTTTTTTTCTCATTGACCAGCTTAAGCATTCAAACTATGATATAAAGATACGTCCTAAGGCTAAAAAAAGAAATTAAATCTATTCGCTTATTATGTAAGGGAGAAGTCAGTGAAAAAGCTACTACTAAGCCTATTTATCATTTCTAGCATTCTTTGCTCTCAAGGCAAACCATACCTAAATAATCATCCTATTATTCTTGTTCATGGACTCACTGGTTGGGGCCCCAATGAAATGGACGGTTATAAGTATTGGGGTGGGAAATGCTTAGATATTCAAGATCATTTGCAAAAAAAAGGATTTAGAGTAGAGGCTGCTGGAGTGGGACCTATTTCTTCCAATCATGATCGAGCCTGCGAGCTTTTTTATCAAATCAAAGGCGGTCAGGTCGACTACGGACAAGAACATGCTAACGTCTGTGGGCATAAACGCTTTGGCAAAAAACACCAAGCACTTCACCCCGAATGGAGCGCTCAAAACCCTATTCATCTGGTGGGGCATAGTATGGGAGGGCAGACCATTCGTTTGCTGACCGAGTTTTTAGCTCAAGATTTTTTTGGCGTGGGTTCTGACGAAACTTGGGTAAAGTCTGTCTCCTCCATTTCCACTCCCCACAATGGCTCTCTGACCAGAGTTGTTATCAAAAAAGAGCTGGGCGGAGATGCTCAAAAACTCCTGGCGGCTTTTTTTGCCATCGCAGGAACAAACTGGGGGATTTATGACTTTAAGCTAGACCAATGGGAGCTAGAGCCCAAAAAAGGGGAAAGCATAGATAAATTTTTTGAGCGAGTAGATAAAACTTTGGGCAGTACAAAAGATTTAGCTTTCCATGACTTGAACCCTCATGGAGCAAAAAGGCTCAATGAAAAAATTCGCAACTTTGATAACTTATACTACTTTAGCTTTGTTAACGAAGCCACTTATGTAAAAGACGCTAAAACAGGCTATGAATGCGCCGAAGAGGCGATGATAAAAGATTTCCATTACATTGCCAACAAAATAGGAAGCTACCAAGGAGATGTCGTTTCTCCCGCGAGCGACTGGTGGAAGAATGATGGATTAGTCAGCGTTGTTTCGCAAAAAGGACCTCACAATGGAGTTATCGTTCCTTATGATGGAGTGGCCCGCATGGGGGTTTGGAATTACATGGGGTTAATTGAAAGCGTTGACCATCTGAAAATTATTGGTCATACTAAGAACCCGGAAAAAGAAAAGGAACGTGTTCAGAAATTCTTTGAACAAATAGCCGATACCTTGTCTCGTTTACGCTAGTACTCTGGAACAGTAACAAAAAAAATAATTGTATTTTAAGTACAAAAAATCGTATAGTTGAAAGAGAATAAAGTTAAAACAGTAGTTCTGGCTTATAAAAAAAGGATAGAAAAATGACTAAAATATATTTAGTTATCGCTGTTAGTTTCATATTAATTAGCAGTGCACAAGTCAATGCTGTCCTTATTGACTTTGAAAACATCCCAAATGTGGGAACCCCTACAGAAGGTCTTACTATTGATAACCAGTTTTTGGCGACAACAGGAGTTTCCTTTAGCTTAGAAGGAGGAGGAGCTCCTGTAATCGCTCAAGTAGGTGGACCAACAACAGCATTTGGCCCTAATGACAGCCCTTTTTCGGACCAAGGAGTGGGACAGTTTTTTTTAACAGACGATGGAGTAGTTGTTGGCAATCCTAAACCTTTACTTATTACTTATGCAACACCAACCGCTGCCGCTAGTGGAGTTATTTTGGATATAGATGGTGAGACTTCAGGATTTCCTGAGATATATACAGTGGAAGCACGCGATGGAGTAGGTACAGTTCTGGAGTCGGTGGTATTCACTGCCGGTGACTTTGGCACGGGGGATCGTTTAGCTACAACATGGTCATTTAGTCGCGCTACAAATGAAATTGCTTCTATTCGCATTATAGGGTTTAGAGAAGGCAATCGTAATGTTGGTTTAGCTTTTGATAATTTTGATACTTCTTCAGCTGCAGTTGTAGAGGGAACCATTCCAGAGCCTTCCGCAGCATGGCTTTTCATTCTTGGAATGACAGTTTTGGCTGCAAGTCAAAAAAAGAAGTAGACTATTTCTCTAAATTTTATTATGGATCGTTAATCTCTAACATCAGGTTCAAATAGTGATGTTAGAGTTTTTTTTTATAAATTCCCCGTTTTTTTCTCATAATCACTCCAAGAAGTCACCATTTATCGAAAAACACTTTGACAAAAGAATTTGTGACCAGTAAGATTTTTAGACATACCTTTTAGTTTCGCTTACTACAAATGAGAAAACCCCATGCAAGTTTCGTCGTATGACCCTAAAAAACTCGAAGAGGCCTACGGCATTTTATGCCGCTCTATCCATCCAGATTTTTTGCAAAACTTTGTTCCCTTTGGCTTAGTTCTCTGTAAGGTGTTACCTGGAAAAACGACTGCTCCCCACAATCATCATGAAAATGAAGTTTTTCTGATCACTTCAGGACAAGGAAAAATGCAGATAGGCGAGGAGTGTCGGGAAGTAAAAAATGGCGATGTTGTTTTTATCCCAGCGGCCAATACCCATCAACTGACTAATAGTGGCCCTGATGACCTAGATTTTTACTCTGTTTATTGGACGATTACTTCAGATGTAACAGACGACAGTGTTGTCGAAATGATGATTCCTGCCCCTCCCACCCCTAACGGAGCACTGCACCTAGGGCACCTCTCTGGGCCTTACTTGGCAGCGGACGTAGCGCATAGAGCATCTTCTTTGATTGGTAGACAATCTTTCCATGTTATGGGAACAGATGACTATCAAAGCTATGTAGGAGCTAAAGCCCGTGATCTAAAATGTGCAGAGAAGGATGTGATTCAAAAATTTGCTCCCAAAATTGCTCAGGTCATTGCCAGTTTTGGCTCCGACATAAGTTATTTTTTAAAGCCGACAGAGAATAGTGAGTATAAAGAATTCATCATTCGATTTTACCAGAAATTGAAAGATGACAAGATCATCAAGGTAGATAAGTATAAAGCACCGTGCTGTGCCACAAGCAATCAAATTCTCTACGGATCTGCTATCGCAGGAAAATGTCCGAAATGCAAAGAAGAGACCGGAGGCAACGGCTGCGAAAATTGTGGTTACTACAATGACGCTTGGGATCTTGGTGAAGCAAAGTCTACTATCGGGGAAGGAGCTATTGACTATGTTGAGGTAGAGCGCTCCTATATCGATTTAGAAGAACATCGCGAATTTTTGGAAAAATTTATTGAGAAGATCTCTATGCCCGCGGTCATGCGCCATTTCTATGCAGACTATTTAGAAACAAAATTACCCCGAGTTTCTCTTTCTCAGCCTGCTTCGTGGGGAATTGCTGCTCCTTTGGAAGAAGGAAATGTCATATATGAATGGTGCGAGATGGCAGGCGCTTATCTTTACCTTGTCGAGAAAATGAAAGAAGAGCATCCCAACATAGATTTTTCTCATTTGAGATTAAATTTAGCTTTTGGTTTTGACAACGCTTTTTTCTATGGTCTATTGATTCCTGTACTTCTGCAAAATAAGGTAGCCATACAATCGTTATTGACCAACTACTTTCTCCATCTCGATGGAGAAAAATTCTCAACAAGCCGGAACCATGCTATTTGGGGAGAAGATATTCTAAAAGAGATTCACCCCGATCCCTTGCGTCTTTATCTGTGCTCTATGCGCTCCGAGCTACACTCAACAAACTTTAGAATGTCACATTTCTGCACCTTTGTAGAAAACCTGGGAGAGTGGGAGCATTTACTAGAGACAATCAATAATGCCATGCCTGTAGACAAGCTTCCCTTCGATTTGAATGGCGATCAAAAGATGTCGGAGGTAGAAGAACGCTTTTTGTATGGTTTTAACCGTTCTTGTACAGAAATTATTTCATTCTATGGCACCAAAAATTTTCGCATCAATAAGGTGGCGAAACTTTTGCTAGACATATTTGAGCAAATTCATGAGTACTATTACACAGGCATTGTCGCGAGTGATAGTGACCTATCGCTTTTGCTTTTGGCTTTAAGAAGAGCCGTTGCCCTTTTGCAGCCGATTATGCCCAGTTACAGTCGTTCTCTAATGAAGAGCTTTGAGCTAGACGAATCATTTAGTGTAAAAACTCCGGTAGACTCGTCTTCCAGAGGAAAAATTATCGAACATTTTCCTCTTGGTCTTATTCAAGAAACTATAGATTCCTTAGAAAAGATACGCCCATGAGCAATTCTTATGATGTCATTGTTGTTGGCGGTGGAATTACAGGGGCTTCTGCTCTCTATTATTTGGCCCAAAATAAAAACTTAAAAGTTCTTCTGCTAGAAAAAAACTCTCAACTAGGACAGGGAGCTTCTGGACTCTGGGGTTTTTTGACGAGAGTTTTTCACTCCAACATAGAAGTGATGCAGTTGGCCTATGATTATTTTGATTTTCATTGTAATTTTAAAAAACATTTTGGCGGCGATAACCATTATACAAAAACAGGCTCTCTCTATTTTTTGAAAAAGCACGATTTAGAGTTCTTTGCTCCCCACATCGAACTACTAAGGCAAAATGGTGTAGACTTTGAACTTCTAGAAGCGAAAGAAGGAAAAAAGCGTTTTCCTAATTTTTGTTGGTACGAAGATGATGTGGTTATCTATGAGCCTCAAGCGGGGTTAACCGGTCTAAGTAGTAGCGTTAAATACCTAGCTTCTTGGTCTTGTCAAAACTCTCCTTGCGAGGTACGGCTAAACACTGCTTTGAAGGAAGTCATCTACAAAGGCGACCAAGTCCAGGGAGTTAAGCTAGAGAGCGGGGAAACTCTTCGTGCTAAAATTGTTGTTTTATGCCTGGGCTCTTGGGGATTTCGTTTTTTAGAGGATATAGGAGAGGTCACTCCGTTTTTTCCTAAGGTTATCCAACTAAACAAATTCAATCGCTACCGAAAAGACATCGAACATCCTTTCTTTGTCGATTTTTGCCACAATACCTTTGGGCATCTTTTGCCAACGGGGTCGTTTATCGGAGGGTATTTAAGTAATCAAAATATTACAGAAGATATTGTCCCAGGAAAAGTGAATGGCATTGAAGCCAATGAGGCAAAATATCAAATAGGAAAACGGATAACCTGGATTAAAAATGCTGCATTAGAAGACGGGATATGTGCTATTGAAAGTTACTGCAAAAGAGGTTTTGGCCATGTTTTGTGGTCTTCTAAAATAAAAAACTTATTGTACACCGGCGGTTTCTCTTGCACAGGTTACATGCTTTTTCCCATGATTGGCCGAGAAATTGCCGATAAAATTGAAGAAGTTTGCTAAGATGTGTACCTACAAGGATATTTCTTATGTTGCCTAGACTATTCCCCTTTACTCTCCCCCCTAAAATTGAAACAGATAACTTGATCATCCAAGCATTGACCATAGAGCATTTAGAAGAATACCACGGGCTTTGTCGTGAAGAAAGTACAATGAAGTTGTATGGTTTGAAGCCTCATCAGAAAATAGAAGATACTCAAAATACTCTGGATGTTCTAGACCAATGGTTTCGAGCTAATACAGCCATTCGTTGGGGAATATTTTCAAAAAATGACTTACAAGAGAAAAATAGTTTAGTCGGGGATATTGGATATTGGCAATTTGATGTCCTCCGAAACCGAGGAGAATTGGGGGCTAAAATTAGTCTTCGATTTAAAAGTAGAGGATGGGGATACGAAGCCTGCTCTGCGGTTATTGATTTTGGTTTCAAAGAATTAGGCCTACAAGGAGTAGATGCCAATATCTCTCTTGCTAATAAAGCCTCCATGGCTTTGGTAAAAAAACTAGGTTTTCAAAGAATAGGAATCCGACCTCAACTGAGTTATTCCACAGCAGAGGAAAGTTGGCAAGATATGCTATTTCTGTCACTAAATCAAAGAGATTGGCAATATCATGAATAATCAGACAGCCATTGTTATAGACGCATTTTCTTCCGGAAATCAACTAGCTCCTATTTTATCAGCACAGAATGTCCAAACTATTCACGTCTTCTCAATGGAAGAAGCTTCACAGGCTCTGATGGCAACTTATAATAAGAACGATTTTGCTAAAGAATACACGTATTTGGGAGATGTGGATGCTCTAATGGAACAAATCCATAGCGATTATCCGACAATACAGGCCGTCTTTGTCGGAACAGAAACAGCTATAATCTTAGCCGATATAATCGCAAGTAAACTCAAGTTGCCGGGGAACAATCCTCTTTCGTCAACGACACGCATTAATAAATACGAAATGATTGAAACTTTACGCATTGCCCAGGTACCAGTAACAGAGCAAATCAAGACAGAGAATATAGATGAAATCATTGCTTGGCAAAAGGATAATCGTTTTTCCAAAATCGTCGTAAAACCTTTAGAAAGTGCGGGAAGCGATTGTGTTTTTGCCTGCAATGAAAAAGAAGAAGTTTGCCATGCCTTCGAAGAAATCATGGGCCAAAAAAATCAAATGGGAGGCCTAAATTCATACGTTTTAGCTCAAGATTACTTAGATGGAGAAGAGTATTACGTAAATGCAGTAAGTTGCCGTGGTGAGCACTTTATTTGTGAAATATGGCGCTATCATAAAAGGAGCCTAAATGGTAGAGATTTTGTTTATGATTATAACGAGTATGTTTCCTTAGACGAGAGTGACACTGTTTCTCAGCTTTGCCAGTACATGTATCGTGTTCTGGATGCTCTTCATTTTTCTTATGGCCCTTCTCATGCTGAAATAAAAATGACATCTAATGGACTCAGACTAGTGGAGATAGGAGCTCGTTTACAAGGAATGGCCGCTTTTGGAGTTAATTCAAAGACAATGGGGTTTACTCCAGCCGAGCTTGCCGTGGATAGCTACTTATTCCCTGATTCATTCCTTTCTAAAACAAAGAACGCAAAACATAAAAATATCTTTGCCAGGCGTGTTTTTCTGACATCTTATGTCAGTGGAAAACTAAAGCACATTCATTATAGTAGCGAGATTGAAAATTTAGAGTCGTGCATTTATTTGAGATGGATTAAATCTCTTGGAGATAAGCTAAAACCTACCGTAGATTATTTTTCCATACCTGCGATAGTGGTATTAGCACACGAAAAAATAGAGCAGATAGAGCAGGATTACAAGTTTATCAGAGAATTTGAAAAAAGCTTATTTGAAACGGAGAGTGAAAGTGAGTAAAGATGGATTTGGGCTACTTCTATCGTCTGGAAAACGAACAAAAGCCTGGGAGCTATTAGGCGAGAAAATAGAGGACTACATAAGCTCAGTAGACTCTTTAAAGGTACCTCAAAATGTAAGCCTAGAAGAAATTCAAAAGGTTTTAAGTGCCATAGATTTTTGCGAGCCTGTTGAAGTAGACGAAGCCATCAAGTGGACACATACTCTACTGAAAAAGCATCTCCTCCAAATAGCCAGTCGTGATTATTACGGAGTATTTAACCCTCAGGCAAGTAGCATGAGTTTGATTGCCGACGCTTTTGTCGCTGCTCATAATCCTCAGTTAGCATCCAGCGCCAGTGCCATGCTCTGTATCGAAATGGAAAATCACTTGATCCAATATTTCGCAGAAAAGTTTGGCATGAATTCTAGCTCTGCCAAAGGAAGCTTTACTTCAGGAGCAACCGAAGCAAATTTTATGGCTCTCTTGTGTGCTTTGAGCAAGAGAATTCCAGGGTACAGAAATCAGGGACTCAGAGGCATAGAAAAGTGGCCAACGATATATTGCTCCGAAGAAACCCACGGGTCCATCAAAAGAGCCTGCCGCATATCTGGTTTAGGCACAGATATTCTGCGGTCTATTCCAGTTCAATCTAATTTACAAATGGATTGTGAGCAACTGGAAAAGCAAATTCTTGCCGACCAAGAAAAAGGATATCACCCACTGATGGTGGTAGCAAACCTGGGAAGCACAAGCTCAGCAACGATAGACCCTCTAGAGAAAATTGCCCAAATCTCTCAAAAATATGATTTGTGGTTTCATGTGGATGCCGCTTGGGGGGGAGCAGCTTTGCTACTAGAAGAGTACAGTTATCTAAGAAGAGGAATTTCGTTTGCCGATTCCTTGTCCTTTGATCCTCACAAATGGCTATCTATAGCTATGGGCTGTGGGATGTTCTTTGTAAAGGAAGGTCGCTCCCTACGAAGAGCTTTCTCCATAGAATCAACCGCCTATATGCCCGATGAAACCCAAGATAATGAACAAAGCGAACCCTACCGAGACACTCTACAGTGGTCGCGGAGATTTAGTGGACTAAAACTATTTTTGACTCTTCTGGTTCACGGAGAGAAAGGGTATAGCGAAGTACTACGCCATCAAATCAAAATAGGAAAGTACCTCAAAGAACAACTAGAGCAAAACTCTTGGGAAGTCCTTAACACAACTCCCTGGCCAGTTGCCTGTTTTGTCGATAAAAAAAGCGGATGCGATCCAAAAGAACTTCTTCATTTAGTCAATAAGACAGGTGATACCTGGATCACAAATACCGAGCTCATGTGGCAAAAGCGAGGGGTTTTACGAGCAGGGATATCGAATTTTAGAACTGAAGAGAGCAACATTGACAAATTAATTCAAGCGCTTAATAAGGCTCGTGAAATCTTAACAAAATCTAAGAGTGACTAGTGCATGTTCTTATTCAGCCCACCAGGCGACTTAGTAATACTTAGTTCCGGGTAGGTTCAGGACCTAGTGGGATTTTTGCCCCGTGGAGATTCGAAAATTCTCACTGCATTGAGAGAAACAGATTCCTAATATCCGCTAAAACTCCTTCCAAAATTTCCAATGTCTTCTTAACTTTCATGGTTAGATTCAAAAACGTTATTTCAAACTCATCGACACTTGACTATTTCTCTCTGAAAACTCTTGCAAAAAAAAAACTTACGATGACTTACGGTATTTATTTGACAAGTACAAAAAGAAGAAATAAACTGTTTATACCACTTGAGACAAAAATATGTTTTATTGGAGCCGAAAAAATCTTGAAAAAGGCTTACAAATTAATGGGGAAAACACAAAAACACACAAAGAAACTATCTACTCAAATTGATATTGTAAAGTATGATGTGATTCTTAAAAATGTTTCGTCACTTGTTGAGTCTGGACGTAAATTAGCAGCTTCCACAGTCAACTCCATAATGACAGCAACTTACTGGGAAATTGGACGGCATACAGTAACCTATGAACTTGAAGGAAAACTCCGTGCAGATTATGTTGCTAGACAAAGGAGACTTCGTATTGATGATGAGTGGTTTCGTATAGATCTTTTGTTTTTTCATCGCTCTTTAAAATCTTTGATTATAGTGGATCTTAAGCTGAATAAGCTTGCTCATGCAGATGTTGGACAAATGCATATGTATTTAAACTACGCAAAAGAACACTGGACACATCCTCATGAAAATCCCCCAATAGGACTTATCCTTTGTGCTCAAAAACGAGAAGCAGTTGCTCGTTATACTTTGGAAGGGCTTTCTAACAAGATACTTGCAGCAGAATATCAAATGGCATTACCTGATGAAAAAACACTAGCAGAAGAACTAGAGAAAACCCAGAAGCTATTGGAGTACCAACTATCAACAAGAAAAAAGGTTTCTATTAAGAGAAAAAATGCTTTGCCCAAAGCACAAGTATCTTTTAGTAGAGTTAGCCTACTCAAAGCTTTAGCAAAAGAAAAAAGAAAATTAACTATCTCTGAGTATGTTAGTGAAGCTAATATATCAAGAACTACAGCATACAGGGATTTGAGTGAAGCAGTTAAAAGAGGTTGGCTAAAAAAACATGGTAAGGGAAGAGGTACATACTATTCTTCTTTGGATAAGTAAATAAAGTAATGAAAAAGCAATTTCTCAAAACACTTGGTACATTCAGAACCTAATGCAAAATATCCAGATGCCTTAGCGTAAAGAGAAAAAACGTAGCTCTTGAGGAATATCGTTGCCACTTGGGAAAAAAACACTGACTTGCTTGGCTAAAAAAGGGATAAATTTAAAAGCATGCCCAGAAGCTCCCCCTAGAATCAGAATGTTCCGATTATTTGGCAGATAATCTAATATAAAGTCTTCATCTTGAGTTAAAGTATACATGCAGACATGAAAGCTACTTGGTTTGCTAGGGAGCCAGGGGAAAAATTGATGGGCTATGTTATGGACAGAGTTGAATTCTTCAGAGGTGTAAGTTTCTCTATTTAGGCTTAAGTCTTCAATGGTATCGCTAGGATGGTAGTTTGCTATTTTAATTCCACTACGTAAGGGAGGAAAACCAAAGACGTAGTTTTTATCTAAGGCAAAGGCAAAACAGGGCATTTCTTTCGGGAAAGGAACAGGTGGTGGGGGAAACCAAAATTGAACCCCTCTTTTGACTGTAAGTTTCATCTCTGTGAGCAAGGGCATTTCTCTTAGCCATGCTCCTGGTGTAAATATGATTTTCCCACAGTGATATTTTTCTTTTTGGGTTTGGACAATAAAATTTTCCGAGTCTTCTTTCCAATCCATTACGGTTTCATTGAAGCAGCATACTCCTCCTGCCTTAGAAAAACCTTGCAGACACTTCTCAAAAATAATCTCTACATCTAACATCCCGGCATTTTTTTCGAGATACCCGCTAAAATTATTGTCATTTTGAAATTGAGGGAAGCTCTCTTGCACTTGCTTGGCATCTAAGTTGAAGCCAGAGATATTCCATTTTTTTGCATTTTTATGCATTTTTTGGGCGATGTCACTAGAGCTGTTAAACAGAGTCAGATAACCATTATCATATAGAAATGAAGATTTTAGTTCATCCTCCCATGACCTCCAGTGCTGGTAAGCACTTTTAAGGAAGGGAATGTACCTTTCATCTTCAAAATAGGCTTGCCGGAATAGCCTCGTTTCTCCGAAAGAACTGCCTTTGGAGTGAGGAGGAGTAAACTGATCTATTAAAGCTATTTTTTGGCCGCTTTTTGAAAGTTCATAGGCACAAGAAACTCCTAAAGCTCCTGCGCCCAGAATAATGATATCAAAATGATTACTGCTCATGCTTGTCAAGTTCTTGCTTGTATAGAACTATCGGGGTTCGGTCATAGTAGCCTTTGTGGGAGATAATTTTGCCATCTTTCATTTTCATAACATCTACTCCCCTAAATTTTTCAAAAACTTTGCCTTCGTAGGGGATGTCTACTTTATACAAGAAGATGAAACCATCTGCTGTCGGAATAAGATCTTCTGTTTCAAATTCCCAATTAGGATAGATCTCCAGCATTTGTTCAAAAAAGGACAGTAGTTCCTCGCGTCCTTTTAAACCTTCTATGTGATTTGGGTCGATGAGCTCTGCTTCTTCATGGTAAAACTGGATCAAATTTGCTGCTTGGGGTTTTCCTCCTACCCAACAAGGTAACCATTTGCTCGTAAACTCTTGGACTTCTTCTAATGTCATTTTTTACTCCTTTTTTTGATAACTCCCCAATTTGCTGGGAGATAAAACAAACCAATAACTAAACATGACAAGGGACATCGCCACAAGTCCCATAGATAAACCAACCCATAGCCCCTCTAAGTTTTTACCCCCGTGAAAGCATAGAAAATATCCTAAGGGCAATCCTAGACCATAATGGCAAGCAAGGGTAGTAAAGGAAGACATCTGAGTGCGCGACCCTCCTCGCAAACATCCGACAGTGGTACACTGAATTCCATCAAACATTAGAGATATGGCTATCCAAAAAAGCACGGGCATGCCCATCGCGATAATGTGGGGGTCTTCCGTAAAAAGACTTAAAATAAAATGAGCATTAAAGTGCAACAAAATAGCAATACTCACCATGATGAGAGCGCAAGAGAAAATTGCCATGTAGCCAACTCTCTTGGCGTTCTCTAGCTCTTCTTTTCCGACAAAGTAGCCGACCCGATAAGCCGCGGCACTAGAGATTCCTACTGGTATTGTGTAAAAAATAGAAATAATCACTATTCCTATGTGGTGGACAGATGTTGCTTGGGCACTAATTCTTGTCGTAAATTGTGTGGCGAGAGAAAAGACACTCACTTCAAAAAAAAGCATCAAGCCGACAGGAATTCCCAGGGCAAACATTTTTTTCAAAATACTTTTGTCTATTTGTAACCTAAAGCCATCTTCTTTCGAAATGTTTTTGTATGTGAGAGCAATGGCAGCAATTAGCATAAAAAAACGCGATACGCTAGTGCTAATGGCCGCTCCTTCAATGCCTAGAGCAGGAAGACCGAATCTTCCAAATATGAGCATTTCATTGGCAATAAAGTTTAGAACATTGGCTAAAACAACTATCCATAAAAGAGGCTTAGTCACTCCCCTTGCCTGCCAATATCTTTGAAAGACCATAAATGTTAATAAAAAAGGAGCACTGAAAATGACAATAAGATAGTAAGGTTTGGAATATTTTAGCAACTCAGGATTGTCTGTGATGCTTTCAAAATGATAGTAAATGAAAAAGAAAATCAAGAGTGCGCTAATAGATAGAATTACCGCTAACCATAGTCCTTGGGTTAGGAGTCTAATCAGACTTCGGTGGTTTTTAGCCCCTTGCATTTGCGAAGCCAAAGCATCGATAGAAAATATTATCCCAGACAGTGTTGTAAAAACAGGCCAAAACAAAGAGTTCGCTGTTCCCAAACCTCCAATCGCAATTAAGTCAATGCGTCTTAACATGTACAAATCAATAATGCTAAACCCCAAAAAACCAAATTGGGTCAAAACGATGGGGAAGGCAAAGGTGAGCGAGGTCAAGAATTCTTTTTTTAAGCTCTCAAGTTTCATATTTTTCGTCTTTAATGGTGTTAGGTCAAAAGTCGTGGGGCTGCCCAAGCGGCATAAGAACGCTCTACTGGTATAAACTTTCGGGTAAGTCAGCAAAATTTCCCACAGGAATATAGCGTGTCAATACATGATCAGACAAACGTCCTAAACTGCTCAAGTTAGGAAATCCAGGCCCCTGATTAATCGCTGCGAGCATTGGTAAATGAATGTATGGCTTTACTTTGTCTATGGCTAAAAATTCATTTATCCTAGACTCAATATTTTGCGTGGTTAAATCGTTTAACTTTGCTGTCGCTTTGATCTGTTCCTGAGCTTGTTGGTCCAGTAGTTTTGAAAAGGTTTGCCACGGATCAAATCCCATAGCAATAACAACGATATCGTAGATTCTTTTCTCATGCATTCCATTGTAAATGAGATGTACCATAAGTTGGTCTAAAGCATCTACCGATACAGATTGAAATAGCCCTGGGACGAGCTCTATATTTCTCATAGCGTTGAGCTCTTCTTTTGCTGCTAGGGAGAATACTCCTCTATCGGTGCGGTTGATAAAATCTCTTTTGTCTTTGTCTGTGAGCGTATGCCAGTTCATTTGGATAGGGTCGGTGTAAACGTGGTTTTCTAAATAGCTTTCTCCTCGCGAATAGCTCATGGAGTTAGGGCAAATAATCTCAACGGTTGTTTCTCTCCCTAGTTTTCCTAACTCTATGGCAATTGTCGCCGCATTTTCACCTGTTCCAATCAAAGCTGCACGACACTTTACCCGCCTCTCAATGTTCATATAGCTGTGCCAAAAATTTTTCGCTGTGAGAACTTTTGGATGTTTTACTAGTTCTTGTGGTAAACGAAGATTTCCTGGGCCTGTCGAAACAATGCCATCGCAGAGAAAAGTATCAGGGCCCTTTTTTTTATTGATCGTTATAATTTCCCACTGCGAATTTTTGTAAGAAATTCCAGTAACCTCTGCGTTGACAAAGTCGATATGGTCGTCCACTTTTTCTAAAACCCAAGTAAGGTACTCCAACCACTCACTATGCACAGGAGCTGGCTGCCCCCGATCAATCCATTCAGAATATTGATACTTTTCGATTAAAAAATTTTGCCAGGAGTACTCTCGCATCCTTTTGTTTACTTCGGTATTTTTTTCTCCCCAATGAAAAGAGCGGTAAGGAAAACCAACGTCTTTCATCGGAGAAGTTCCCAAAGGCAATTCTCCACTTGTTAAGCCCGATTTTTGCGACCAATTAAAACCGGCATATTCCTTTTCAAAGAGAATTATCTTAGGGACATCAAAACCTAATTCTTGAAGAATCTTATTTTTAGCAGCAATAGCCAATGATTTAGGACCAGCCCCTATTAACGCTAAAGTCTTTTTTGATTTTACTGAAATTTCCATAATACTCTCTACTTGAGATCTACTAGAATACTAGGCAAAATACTATGCCAACTACAAAGTGGGTCATTTAGATGTAACTAATTAATATACCAATCCAGCCTAGATTTTCCTAGCCTTTGTCATTTTTATTCCTTCACAAGAGGCAGTTTCTCTTCCTCCCACTGCAAAATACCTCCGTTCATATGATATATTTTTTGGAAGGACATTTTTTTCATAACCTCTAATCCACTAGTACTTCGTCTTCCACTGCGGCAATGAATTATATAAATCTCGTCCTTCGCTAATTTTTGGATTTGAGATTCAAAGTCTTCTTGCTTTATGTCTATGTTTATGGCCTTTTCAATGTGGCCTTCCTCAAACTCTTCTTTTGTTCTAACGTCGAGAACAATTATTTTGTCATTGCTTTGTTGCAATCGATAAGCTTCTGTCACATGAATATTTTTAATGCTCATTTCTTTTTCCTCACGAACACTGTTGCAAGAGATCACCATTAGGGTAAGTAATAGGCAAAAACACTTTTTCATAATTGAATCCTTTCTACTCTTCAATGGCACTTGGGGTTTTTATTCTATATTTGAAAATTATAATATATAAATATTCTGTTGATCATGGAGAAGGAATATGTTAGTAATGGAAAAATTCACATATTTGTTAAAACTGTATTAGCATAGTTATTTCCATAATGGTAGGAAAACATGATTGATTATAGTAATTTTACTCCATATTCGGCTCTTATGGGAGGTGTTCTCATAGGGTTATCTGCTTCGATGTTACTTTTGTTTAACGGAAAGATTTGTGGAATAAGCGGGATCACAGGCCAACTTTTATCCTTCAAAACAAGCGACAAAAAATGGCGCTGGTTTTTCTTTTTCGGTCTTATTTGCGGAGGAGCAATTATTTTTCAAGCTTATCCTTCGTCTCAGAATTTTCAGTCCGAAACATCAACAGCTCTTTTGGTTGTAGCTGGTTTATTGGTTGGTTATGGCACTAGGCTCGGCAATGGCTGCACAAGTGGGCATGGAGTCTGTGGCATTTCAAGACTATCTTTTCGTTCCACTGTTGCGACTGTTGTTTTTATGTTAGCAGGGGTTATTTCGGTTTATGTATTTAGGCATGTTCTAGGAGTAGGACAATGAAGCAAAGCATAGTTTCTTTTATCGTAGGAGTCATTTTTGCACTTGGCTTAGTTATTTCAGGAATGACAAATCCTACTAAAGTGTTAGCATTTTTGGATCTTAGTGGAAAATGGGACCCTAGTTTAGCTTTTGTCATGGTGGGAGCGATAGGAGTTTACTTCTTGTTCTATAGATGGATTACCAAACGAGATACTCCTATCCTAGAGAAAGAATTTTCCCTTCCAGCTAAAAAAGGCTTGGATAAAAAACTTATTCTAGGGGCTGTACTCTTTGGTCTGGGATGGGGAATAGCAGGCTTTTGTCCAGGGCCAGCTATTGTTAACCTTTCTTCCTTGAATCCCTCCGCCTTAATATTTTTTGCGGCCATGACTTTGGGAGCGGGCATTTTCCAAATAACAAATCTTGCAAAATAAGGGCACTCCATGTTCATTCTTAGCTTAGCCTTTGCTCTTCTCATTGGATTATCATTAGGAATCCTTGGCGGAGGAGGTTCTACTCTAGCGGTACCTGTCTTTGTTTATGTGATGGACTATAACGTAAAGACAGCGATAACAATGAGTCTGTTAGTTGTGGGGACAACCAGCTTATTTGGTAGCATGAGATATTGGAAAAATGGTCAGATTAACTTTGCTACCGCTTTTGTCTTTGGGCCTGCTGCTATGATGGGCGCATTCTTGGGAGCTCGTTTAGCGATTTATTTCAGCGACACGGCCCAACTTCTTCTCTTTGCCTTTGTAATGTTAGTATCTTCCTATTTTATGTTTACCAATAAAAGCGAAGATCTTTCCGAGGGAAAAAGTTCGAAGGCAGCTCTCCTCACCCAAGGCTTATTTGTGGGAATTCTTTCAGGTCTAGTCGGAGTAGGAGGAGGATTTCTGATTGTCCCTGCTCTGGTGATTTTTGGTAAATTGCCGATGAAAGAAGCAGCGGGAACTTCCCTTCTTATTATTGCTATGAACTCTACCACCGGTGTTCTGGGATATTTAGATCAGGTTCAAATACCGTGGCAGTTTGTGTTTTTGTTTACGAGCATTGCAATAGTCGGCATTTTTATAGGAAGTTATTTAGTCAATTTCATTCCCCAAAGAATCCTGAAGAAAAGTTTTGCCATATTTATATTATTCATTGCAATGTTTGTCTTATACACCAATATTTAAGAGGAAAAAATGCAAGGTGCTCCACCAGAAGAGATGAAAGAAAGATGTGAGACAATAGCAGCTATCCTAAAAACTTTAGCCAATCCCCAAAGATTAACTATTTTGTGCACCCTGACTGAGGGGGAAAAATCGGTCGGGGAACTGCAAAAGATTTGTGGCATTTCTCAGTCGGTAATGTCTCAGCATTTAGCGAGAATGCGACTACAAGGCTTTTTAAGAACAGACAAACGCCAAAATTTTGTTTACTACTACATCAGTGATGAGCGTATCTTGAAAATAATGCAAAGCTTGCACGACGTTTTTTGCGCCGAGTAATACGCTAAAGATCTAAGGAAAAAAATGTTCAAAAAAATTATTGAATTACCTACTTTTGCCATTGGTTTTCGACCATTCTTTCTCTTGGGGTCATTTGCCGGAATTGCTCTAATGGTTTATTGGCTACTAATATTAACAGGGAATGTTCGTTTTGAACCATCTCACTTTGATGCGATAAGTTTTCATAGCCATGAAATGATTTTTGGTTTTGTGACAGCCATTATTGCTGGTTTTTTACTGACAGCATCCGCTAATTGGACAGGAACGCCTCCGATAAAAGGTTTTCCTTTGTTGTTTTTGTTTGTTCTTTGGATATTGGGACGCTTTGCCATATCTTTTGCCCCTTATTTTCCTCCGTTTGTTATTCTAACTGTCGATGTGGCTTTTATCCCTGCGGTGATTGCTTTCCTTGCTCCTGTACTCTTCCGCGATAAAAAATTACGCAATATAATTTTACTACTGTGGCTAATGCTGCTGGTCGTTGCTAATGTCATGATGCATCTAGAAGCTATTTATCACTGGAATAAGCTAGGTTTTCGTTTGGCTGTAAACACAGTAGTCATATTGATTATTGTCATTAGTGGCAGAGTAGTTCCCTTTTTTACAAATAATGCTATTCCTGGTGCAAACAGTCGTAGCTATTTATGGCTAGACATTGCGGCTGTTTCTATTGCCGTTGTTCATTTACTCTGTGATTTATTTAGCCTAGGCAATTTTTTTGCCACCTATGTTGCTATTACAGCAGCCGTGATCCATACAATTCGCTGGCTTTTTTGGAAATTCTGGAAAACTTGGAAAGCACCTATTTTATGGGTTTTGTTTTTAGGCTACCTTTGGATTCCTCTTGGATTTGCTTTAAAAGCTTTGTTTTTGTTAGATAAAACTATTTCCGAAAGCGCTATGATTCATTGCTGGACAGCAGGAGCGATGGGAACAGTAATTCTCGGAATGATTTCGCGGGTTTCCTTAGGGCATACCGGTCGTAAAATAAAGGCCTCCTGGATTGTAGTCGTAAGCTATGGATTAATAACTTGCGCTGTCATTGCTCGCGTCGCAGGAGTTATATGGAGCTTTGCCGATTACAACCAGGTTATTCTGATTTCTGGGGGACTGTGGATTGCCGCATTTGGTATCTATTTTTGCTACTACTGGCCCATTTTGACTAAGCCACGAGCTGATGGTAAGCCTGGTTAAGATACCTGGTTGAAACCCCACCATTTCGGGGAATACCGAAAATACTCCATAACCTCTTTGCCATTTAAAATTTCGTAATTCTCTTTGATGGATTCATGGAACTCGGTTTTGCGCTGAATACGGCGAGTACGTATATTCTTCCCCGGGCTTGGTTTTCCTAGGACTTCATCCTAGGCTGGGTTGTGTTGTCCCTTCAGGACAAAGATCTTTTGTTTTTGATCTAGTCTAGCAGGGAGAAAGACAAGTTTTGTTTTATAGTGTAAATCCCTCCAATTATTCATTGAAAGCTTGGAGTGGTTAAGGTTTTAGGTTTTTTTTATGCCTTTTGCTCGGGGCGAGATTCTGGTGGAAAGAGAAGATTTTAACCGAGATTAGGGGGGGGAATGCACAAAAAATGCACGACGGGGTTGCGAAGAAACATAACAAATTCTTTGTCCTGAAAGGACAACACAACTCAGCCTAGGGCGAAGCCCTAGGGAAATCCAAGCCCAGGACAAAACGGCCCTGAAGCGGCGCAATTTCTTGGAAACAGTAGCCCAATCTGTCCGTGGTTCGGGGAAAAAGTAGACTGATCTACTCCATGAATTCGTCACTGGCGTTTTCAATAAGTTTCAAGACGCCCTCTTCAGTCGCAGTGGCGGCAGCGAACGCTGAGAGGAGGCAATCGATTGGCTTTTTCTTTGGACCGTAGACCCAAGTGTTGTCTGCTTCAGCTTCCATCTCGTATTGATCTTTATCGTGCAGTTCAGTCCGGCGAAGGGACTCGACAAGAGCCAGTACTGTGTAACCGCTGCCTTCGTATCCCTTGCTTTTGAACCACTCGTAGGTTGCTTCGTCATCGACTTCGATGTACGCACCGTAGCACGGGTCGTTGTCGAAGATCTCGCCAGCGGGGTATTCGTGTGTAGATATCTTAAAGTTGAGGTTCATTGTTCACCTTTTTTGTTTGAATTTGACACATAACTATGAATATATATATTTTCCATTTTCATCTTCTCACGTTGGTAATCATAGATTTCTTACGTCTTTCACCAAAGTAGAATACCGGAAGATGTAAATCAAGTAATCAGTGTAAGCTAAAGTCATCAGTAGGTTAACATCATATTATAGTTTTTGGAAAAAATATTTCCACAAATTTTGTACTGATATCTAACATTTAGAGAAATATATTCGCTCATTGGCCCGATGTGCCTAAAATTTGTACCTTAAATGAAGAAATTCTCTAGGCTAAAAGGGCAAAAAAATAAGATCAAGCTGAGTCTGCATGGTTCCATTCCGAACGTAAAATAGCAAATAAGAATTCATTTCCCCAGGCACCTTTGAAGTATCTATTCTCTATGAAATGCCCCTCTTTTCTCATCCCTACCTTTTCTAGTAAACGACATGAGGCCAAATTACGGGTGTCAGTGATGGCAATAACTCGGTGTTTGTTTAATTTATTAAAACAGTATTCCAGTAGAGCCATGAGCGCTTCGAAAGCAATACTCTTCTTTTGAAACTCTGGTGCAATGGTAAAACCTACCTCGACTTGATCGGGGTCGATAAAGTGTATGGCTAGGTCTCCGGCAAGTGACGGGGAATCTTTTTTCTCAATAGCTAGTTGAAACCAATTTCCCTCTGTCCCAAAAGGTACCTGATTCATTTTTTCGTACAAAGCTAGAGCATCTTTGTAAGTGTAGTTTGACCAACTTTGGAATTTGGCGACGGAAGGAAGGGCGCGGTATTTGGTGAAAGCAATCAGGTCTGATTTGACAAAGGGTCGGATGATTAGGTTATCTGTTTTGATTTTTGGAAACATGTGAATTCTTTTTCTTGTGGAATAATCCTTCTTGTAGCATAGTTTAACAGTCTGCAAAGCCTTTATTTTCAGCGTGTCCCCCCCCGTTCGTTCCTCACGGTTCCCCCCAAAGGGGGAACAAAAAGGGTTTTTGAGGATTTGAAATTTATTTGTTGGCATACTAGGGCTAAGGTTTCTATCAACCTAATCCTCGTCTTCGTACTTCTTCTTTAAATCATCCAAAACACTGGGGTCAGCTAAGGTTGTTACACTGCCTAAGGTAGATCCTTCTGCGATATCGCGTAAAAGGCGGCGCATGATTTTACCGGAGCGGGTTTTGGGAAGGTCGGCGGAGAATACGATTCTTTCAGGAACAACGAACTTACCTATTTTGTTGGCTACCCACTTGGTAAGCTCTTGCTCTAGGTCTTTTGTTCCTTCTATTCCTCGTTTGAGGCTAACAAAAGCGATGAGTCCTTGCCCTTTGATTTCGTGCTTAATTCCGACAACGGCGGATTCGGCGACAGAGCTGTGTTCGACAAAAACGCTTTCCAGCTCGGCGGTACCTATTCTATGGCCAGAAACATTGACAACGTCATCGACTCGTCCGAGTATCCAGAAATAGCCGTCTTTGTCTCGCTTGGCTCCGTCTCCGGGGAAATAGTATTCCGGCCACTTGGACCAGTAGGTGTTTTTGTATCGCTCTGGGTCGCCGTAGATTCCTCGGAGCATACCGGGCCAAGGTTTTTTTATGGCGAGCAAGCCCGCGTTGGTCGGTTCTTTGTTTTCTGTTAAAACGTCTGCATCGACTCCAAAGAAGGGAAGAGAAGCACTTCCGGGCTTGGTTACAGTGCAGCCGGGAAGAGGCGTTATCATCATTCCCCCAGTTTCTGTTTGCCACCAAGTGTCTACAATAGGACAACGTTCTTGGCCGATCACTTTATTGTACCAAATCCAAGCTTCGGGATTAATGGGCTCTCCTACTGTTCCCAGTAGGCGAAGAGAAGAAAGATCGTATTTTTCTGGCCATTTGTCTCCCCATTTCATAAAAGCTCGAATTGCAGTGGGGGCGGTATAGAAAATACTCACTTGGTGCCTTTGAACGATATTCCAAAAACGCCCTTCGTCGGGCCAATTGGGAGTCCCTTCGTACATAACACAGGTCGCTCCGTTGGCGAGAGGGCCATAGACGATGTAACTATGCCCTGTGACCCAACCGATATCTGCAGTGCACCAGTAGATATCGGTTGGCTTTAGATCAAAAACATATTTGCTGGTAAGGTAAGTGTAGACCATGTAGCCACCGGTGGTGTGAATAATTCCCTTTGGTTTTCCGGTTGTTCCGCTCGTATAGAGAAGAAAAAGCATGTCTTCACTGTCCATTTCTTCGGCCGGGCATTTGTCGGAAACGTCTTGAGATAGATCATGGTACCAATGGTCTCTTCCTTCTTGGAAAGAGTGAGGGAAATTATGATGCTCTGAACGACGAACGACAAGGACATCTTTGACACAAGGACATTCCTCCAGGGCTTGGTCGACAATGTTTTTCAAAGCAAGCATTTTTCCTCGTCGCCATCCTCCGTCGGCGGTAATCACGAGGTTGGCTTCGCAGTCGAGGACACGGTCCCGAATGGAATCAGCGGAAAAGCCAGCAAAAATAACAGAGTGAATCGCTCCAATTCGAGCACAAGCAAGAACACTAATGGCCAGCTCAGGTATCATAGGTAAATAAATCGCAATGCGATCCCCCTTTTTGATCCCCAGTTTTTTTAAGGAGTTAGAAAAACGTTGGACTTCTCTAGCCAATCCTTGGTATGTTAAAACTCGCTCTTCTCCCGGTTCGCCTTCCCAGATAATAGCGGCTTTGTTTTTGGTCGCAGAGTCTAGGTGGCGATCTAGGCAATTGTAAGAAATATTGGTTTTTCCGTTTTCAAACCATTTAAAAAATGGAGCATTTTCGGAATTAACTACTTTGTCCCATTTTTTAAACCAATGAAGTTCTTCTGCCACTTGAGACCAGAACTTCTCGGGATTCTCGGTACTCTCCTTATACATAGTCTGATATTGTTCTAGGGAACTGATGTGAGCTTTTTGAGAGAACTCTTGAGAGGGGGGGAAGGTTCGGTTTTCCTCAAGAATTGTGTTGAGATCCTGATTCTCCATACTTCTGATCCTTTCATTGTTTTATAACATTATGTTCACGCGTTTGTAGTTCTTAATAAATTAGAAAGATGAGGAATTAAAACTTTGTTTTTTAAGTTTTGGATTTCACCCGTAAGGGCGTGTTCTCATTCAGCTAACCACGTTATGCAACTAAAACTAGAATCAAGAGTTATACTTCTAGTTTCTCAAAAAATTGCAAAATAAGCTGAATGAGGACACGCCCTCTATTGTAGTGAAATTTTTGAGAATATCCAAAAAAAATGCAAAACAGTTTTCCTTTTGTTGTATAATAAAGGCATTAAAGAATTAATATTCCACAAAAAAACGGGCAATATGAGGCCTTTCAATGAATTTGGGAAGTGAAGAGAAAGAAGGTTACCTTCCAGAGGAAGATAATCCTTCGACAGGAAAAGACTCCGATACAAGCTTTACAGATAGTTTTTCCGATAAAGATACAAAAGTAGACGAAGAAGAAGAGTTTCAGGCTTTGCCGACTCTTCCTTCTGGCTATTTGTATGTCAAGAAAATATCGCATGGAGCCCAAGGGGTTGTTTGGCAAGTCTACAATAGTAATGTTGGGCGACATGAAGCAGTTAAAGTCCTTCTGGGAATGACTTCTAAGGAAAGGCAACGTTTTAATCGAGAAATGAAAACGGTGGCCGCCTTGAGTCATCCTTATATTGTGACCATTTACTATGCTAGCCCTCAAGAGTGTTACTTCATTATGGAGTACCTTTCTGGAGGATCTTTGACGGATTTTATAAACCGAAAAGAAGTCTCTTTGCTTTCTTGTGCTAAAGTCTTAAAGCAGATTGCCCGAGGTTTACATTTTGCTCACGAAAAAGGGCTTGTTCATCGTGACTTAAAGCCTGAAAATATTCTTTTTTCAGCAGAAATGATGCCCAAAATCACAGACTTTGGTATCGTTAAAAAAGTTGAAGAGGGGATGACTTTGGCAACTTCTCTTTTGGGAACCCCTGAGTATATGGCTCCGGAGCAGTGGAAAAGCTCTAAAGAAGTAGATCATCGCTGTGATATCTGGGCTTTGGGTATCATTCTTTACCGTATGCTCGCCGGGCGATATCCTTTCCCTCATCTTTCAGGTACAGCCCTTATGTATCCTACAATAGTGGAGGATATCACTCCTCCTCATACTGTCAATCCTAATCTGACAGAAGATGAGAGGATTCTAGAAAAAATTTGCTTACGTGCCTTAGAAAAAAATCTTGAGGATCGTTATACTACCGCTTCTGAAATGGCCCAAGAACTTGAGTATTTTATTAGTCGCTACTCCTCTCTTCACCTAGAAAACAAATATAAAAATCAAATAGCTACAACTATTGATTTAGAGTACGGATCTTCTTGGGGGGATAAGTTTGAAAAGCAGAAAGAGCCCCTGACAAAAAAAACCTTCATTTTAGATGAAGTTATTCCTAAGCAAAAAAAGAAAACTTGGCTTCAAAGGCTAGAAAATGCAGTCGCTAAGCAAAGCCAGAAGAGTAAGAATGTATTTTATTACTTTAAGGCTAAGTTCAGTCAATTTTTATATAGCTTAGAGGAACAAAGAAGAGCTATCTGGACAGGGCTAACAGGAGGAGTTATTCTGGTCATCTTGCTCTTTAGCATAGTCATATGGGATGACAGTGACAGCTCTAATAGTTCGGTAAACTCTATTTCTAAAACAGAGACAAAGATCGATGAAAAGACCGACTCTGACATAGATCCAAAATTGCAGGGAGGTGGTTGGCATGGGGAGAGTTTACCAGAGGGATTGATAAAAGGTGAGTATTTTGGGGAATATATTTGGACAAAAGATCAATCGATTATGGTCTATGTTCCTGCTGGTAACTTCTATCGTTTAGGAGAAGAATTTTTACCTGATGAAAAAATCTATTTGCCTGCTTATTATATTGATAAATATGAAGTTACTAATCGACAATTCGAAAAATTTCTTAAAAATTGCTCGCAAGATGTTCATACTTTAACCTGGAAAAAAACACAAGATCAGGTTTCTTTAGAAATCCCCTGGGATTCTTATTTAGAAAAACTTTGGGCAAGCCCAGAAGATTACCAAGATCATCCTTTGGTCGGAGTTAATTGGGAGGTTGCTAAGCAATATACTAAATGGGTAGGAAAAAATCTACCATCCATCCAGCAGTGGGAAAAAGCAGGTCGAGGAGGAGTGGAAATACAAGGAAGCTATCCAGTAGAAAAAGAAAAAAGTGATAGCAAAAGAATTTTTACTTGGGGATCTACAATCCAAAGTGCTCCTCTTCTACCTCACAGATCTACTTACAAGGTGGGAACTTGGGAAAAAGACGTTTCTCCTTATGGTTGCTATGATTTATGTTCCAATGCGATGGAATGGTGTGCCGATATCCAAAAAAATGAAGGAAGGGAAAGAGTAATTGTTAAAGGAGGGCACTGGAAAAGTAGCGATGAAAGGTATCTTCGAATAGGAGAAAAAAAAGAATATCTCCCGTCTGTTCGTTCTTTTTTTCTTGGTTTCCGAACAGTACTAGGAAATGTCTTAGAGTAACTCTTATCTTCATGATGAGAATGATTCCTCAATGCCGCCGACCTATTCATCGCAAAAATGTGGAGCCACTAAATGGATGAAACATCCAAAATTGAGATTATATGTCCAGAATGTGAAAATATTCTTAGAGTAAGACCAAAGATAAAAGATGTTTGGTGTGAGTTCTGTGGTGATTTTGTTTCTTTTATACCAGAAGAAGAGATTAAGGTAGTTTGCTCTTGCCGAAAAATCACAAGTTGGCCTTTTGAAGCCCATGGATCAGAGCAGAATTGTTCTGACTGTGGCGAAAAAATTGAGATACCTCTCATCGATATATCGACCGATGATGCCCCCTCCCCTTCCCTTCCTCTTTTACCAGATGGATATGATTATGCTCAAATGATTTCCTATGGATCTCAAGGAATTGTTTGGCGTGTGCTTAACCGCAACATGTCTCGTCAGGAAGCCTGTAAAATTTTACTAGGAATGTCAGAGCAAGAGAAAAGAAGATTTCACCAAGAAATTAAAACCATTGCTGCCCTCAACCACCTTAACATAGTGACTATTTACTATGCTAATCCTCAAGAATCTTACTTTATCATGGAGTATTTGCCAGCAGGCTCTTTTTCTGCTTTCATGGAAGGAGCTAATTTTTCTTTAGCCCAAGGAATTCGTTTTTTAATTCAAGTGGCAGAAGGTCTTCATTGTGCTCACTGTCATGGTTTGGTTCACCGCGATTTAAAACCTGACAATATTCTTTTCTCTAAAAATATGGTTCCCAAAATAACTGATTTTGGAATAGTGAAAAAAGGGAAGGGAGGAATGACGGTTGCAAATTCTCTCTTGGGCACTCCAGAATACATGGCTCCCGAACAGTGGAAAAGTCCAACAGAAGTAGATCACCGATGTGATATTTGGTCTTTGGGTATTATTCTCTACCAAATTTTAACAGGAACTCTTCCCTTTCCAGGAATTCGTGGAACTAGTTTAATGTATCCTACTTTGGTCGAACCTATTCCTTCTCCGACCTCTGTAAACTCTTCTTTGGCGATAGAAGACAAAGTAATCGAGTCTATTTGTCTAAAGGCTTTATCAAAAGAAAAACAGAAACGCTACGCCAGTGCTTTGGAGATGGCCAATGAACTCCGTCGTTTTCTCACTGAATATCATATTGTAGAAGACTCTTCTGCTATTCGTATAGCCTCATCTTTATCCCCAAAGAAGTCTTCTTTTTTGGACGAAGTCCTTCCTATCCCTTCTAAAATAGGCGATACGCTGCTTATAGATCCTACTCAGGCTCAAGACTTGCCCTTAAAAAGTCAAGAAGACCTTGATTCTCTTTACTCGACAGACGAGGCTTTTAATAAAACTCAAATGCGCCTACCAAAACAGGATAGGTCTCCTCAAGAAAAAACACAAAGTAATATTCCTTTGATGAAAGAAGAAAAGGTTAAACTAATTCAAGGTGAGACGAAACGGCTAAAGAAACGAAAAAAAAATACGGCGGCTTTACAAACTCTGCGCCGCTCTAAAGATGATCTGAAAAAAGATAGAGATGGTCAACAAACAAAAAAACTCAGCCTAAAAAAAACTCAAGAACTAGTTTCAGCCATTGATGGAAACTACGAAGACCCTTCTCATAAACCAGAAGTCAATACTCGTTTGCCAAGAATTACTTTTGTTTCTGAGCCAATATCTGCGCAAGAAAATAATCTTGCAAAGGAAGAAAAAAAACGGAAGGAAAATCATCTCAATTCTTCTTTAGAGTTGGCAGCACCTTCGGCTCCTGAGCAAGAATGGGAAGAGAGAAATCTAAATAGACAAACCATTCGCACAGAGTTTTCCAAATCTCGAAAATGGCGTCCTGTGCAATATGCTTTTGTTGTTTCGGTTTTCCTTTTGGGATTTTCTTTTTTCTTTTTTCTTTTTTATCAATCTTGGCAAGCCCAACGTTTTTACCAATTAGGACAGGAAAAAGGAAATACCCCCTCTAGTATTACTCAGCGCGTGGAGTACTTAGAAAGGGCGATCTCTTACAAAAGAGATTCTCTATATTTAAAGGAGCTAGCCAGAGCTTACTTGGAACAGGAAAAAAATCAGGCTGCTTATGATATTTTGAAAAGTTTGGAAAAGGAAGGAGAAGAATACTTAACCCTTTTTGCTTTAGCGGCTCAGCAACTTTCTTTATGGAATGAAGTTCAGCAGGCTCTTGAACCCATACTCGCTCAAGACAATCCCGTAAGCTGGGAGGTTTATACAGCACTGGGGCAAGCGTATTTTCACCAAGAAAGCTATAGCCAAGCACGGGTTTCCTTAGAAAAAGCAATTGAAATGAACCCTCAAGCGCTAGAGTATAATCTTTTGGCTCAAGTTTATCAAAAGCTGGGTAAATGGGGGCTAGCTATTTCTTCCTACGAAAAATTGAATCAACTAAGTTTTTCTGTTGGTACACTTTATCTCCTTTTAGATTTATATCGAAATTTAGAAGAACATAAGAGTATCGTACTTTGTCTAGAGAGAATACTTCCAGAAAGTAGCGACCTCAAAGAAACAAATTTGCTGGATTTATGGTTGAAAAGTAAGAAAGAACTAAACGTCGATTACGAAGAAAAAAGTTTTGCTTTGAGTAAAATCCAAGAGGAAAACAAAGAAAGAAATCCTACGATTAGTCTATATGCTTTAAATTTATTAGGCAAAATGCACAAAGAGGCTTCCTCTTATACGAGGGCTTTAGAGAGCTACCAAGAAATTATCAAAGTGCAGCCAGACAACCAAGAAGCTATTCGCGAGTTACTGCCCTTATTGCGCCATTTTTCAAAATGGCGAGAGTTATATAAATTGTCCGAAAATCTTTTGAAGAAAGAAGCTTCCCCTCAAGTTTCTTTCTATTTTGTAGAATCCTGTATTGCCTTAAGTAAACTCTCTCAAGCTCGTCGTATTCTAGAAGAGTCTCCTGAGTCTGATCAAAAATGGGTTTTAAAGGCCCAAATATTAAACCATGAGGGAGAGCCGTCTCAAGCTATTTTGGTTTGTCGTGAAGGGGTTGCCTTGTACCCCATCTCTCAGGTGCTACTCAACTATTTAGGCTACCTTTTGTTTCAAGGTAATCACTATCACACTGCGATGGAAGTTTTGCATCAGTCACAGGAACTATCGCCTAACTCAGAAGCAGAGTATTACCTGGCTAAACTATATTTAAAGGTAGGTTTCCTTGATTTAGCAAAAACTTATTTAAAGCAGTGTCAGTCTAGGAAAAGCAGTTTATATGCTGAGCAGGCTAAGTTACTTCTCCGTGTTTGGGAAAAAGGAAGTCCCGTTCTCCAATCCAATTTTTTGAGAAGTTTGTCTGAGTTTCCTCAGAAAACACCTAACTCCATTGCTCGATTGGTCGCCCAAGATCGAGCTTTATCTGCTTTAATAAAGCTAGCCAATAATGAAGAGGAAGAAGGAAAAAAGGTTCTCGCCAGTTTTCGGAGTGTAGACTATCCTCAAAAGAAAATTCGCTCAGGTGGAATTTTGTTTGAGAAGGAAGCCTTGGCTGAAGAAGATGGGCAAAGATTTTTATCTATACTAGAGGAAAGCATATTATTCCGTTGGCCGGAGTGGAAAATTTTCTTGTTGGGGCAACTTCCTCCTGAAAAAAGAAAAAAACTTTCTTCTTGGGAAAAAGAGTATACAAAAAAGTTAAAAGAAAAATCAGGATCAGAAAAGGCGAAAATGATTCTCCAAGGAGTAATCCACATCTTGACTTTCTTAGATGAAGGAGAAACATACCAAGAGCTAGCGGAAAATAATTTACGAGGCATGGCTTTTTCTTCTTCCCCGTATCAAGATTGGGCTTTATTATATAAGACTATCGGAGAAATTTTATTTTCTGTTTCTCGCTATCGCTATTCGGAAATTTTGGCTGAGGAACTAAAAAACACCTATGGAGAATACAAAGAAGGTAGAAGCCAGGCAAGAAGTTTACTCGAACAAATTTATCAAGATATTCGCTTCATTCAGGAAAACTTACAGCGGATTGTTATTATGAAAGAAATAGGTTTCTAGGAGTCCTCAATGAAAGAGAAGACGAACAAGATTATCTTAGGAAGTTTACTTTTCAGTGGACTTTTTCTCTTCCTGTCTCTAGAGGCGGATGAACTAGCTCTCCAAAGTGGCCTTAAGCTGGAAGGATATGTCTCGGCTGAGAATGCAAAAACTCTGGATCTTATTGTTATGGATAAAGAGGGAAATTTTCAAAAAAGAAGAGTTACAAAGAAGCAGATAATCTCTAGAAGAAAGAAAAAATCTCAGGCCGAATTTCTTGTGAAGAAATTAGAGGCTCTTCATCCAAAAGTAACCGAAGACTATCATGATTTAGCCCTGTTTTGTCATCGAAAAAAGATGAATACTTTGGCAAAGAAACTTTGGGGGCATGTTATCTTGGAGGATAATATTTTACGTGGAGAGTCTTGTGCTTACTTGGCCAGCTTAACGGAAGATGTTGAGAAACGCTACTATTTATGGCAAATGGCTTTGTGGTATAACCCTAAAAATGAAAAAATCCTGAAGGAATATAAAAAAAGTGCCCAGAGTTTTGGTGGGGTAATTGAAGACCGCCGAGAGCAAGTCATTCTTTTTCTCTCGCGTTTGCTCCAAAGAGAATATTTAGCTGCTTACCAAATACGGAAAAATATTCCTCGAAGCACTTTTCTCTGGAAAAGATTTTCTACTTCTTACCAAGAAGAAGTTCTATATCTGGGAGAAATCTCCGGTATGTTAGCAAATAAACTCCTGGGAATGGGAGATGTGTGCTCTCGTTGTCAGGGAAGTAAAGTTATCAACTGTACAAAATGTCGGGGAGAAGGTAGCATAGCTTGTCCCTCTTGCCGAGGAAGTAAATTCCATCGGGTTTCTATTAATGGCAAAAACAGTAATATTTCCTGTGTGGTTTGTCGAGAGCAAGGGATTATTTCTTGTCCTACTTGTCGCTATCGCTCTTCCTCAGGGAAGCTTACTTGTCCCACATGTTTTGGGCTAGGAGTAAAAGAATCATATGAAACGCGCCGTCAAAATCCGATCTGCTCTAGTTGTCAGAATAAGAAAATAGATATTTGCAGACGTTGCCAAGGACAGGGGTTTCATCTTTGCTCTACATGCAGCGGAAAGGGCAAGGTACGCCGTTTTAGCAAGGGAGTAGCGAACTATGTAGACTGCGAGACTTGTCGTAGTCTAGGCATTCTCGCCTGCTCTCAATGTCCTGTGAAAGTAGGGGGATTCTCTTCTATTCAGATTGGACAAGGTTGGTCGGACTGCCATCGTTGTGAAGGAAAGGGACGTTTTTACAACAAAACAGGAAGCCAAAATGATTTGGACAATGTAAACTCCGAGCTGCGATCTCTTCTGGCCAAGTTAGAAGAGGAAAAACGTTTCCAGGATTCCAGTAGTATTGCTCAGCTTGAATTAATCAAAGAGACGAATACTCTACCAGATATAAAAACTTGGTGGCCAGCGGAAAACAAGATAGTTTTCCACAATGGCCGTTGGATTAGTCAAAGAAGCAAAAAAGCTTTGAGCCCCCATTCACCCCCTGTTCATATTCCTTCTCTCAGTCGCATTAAAAAACAAGCAAAAAATTTGCAAGTAGGAGATTGGTTGGGCTACTTTCAGCGCCTGGATAGCTCTGTGCGAAGAGACGATGAAAAAATTTACAGGACGACCTTTTTCCCCTCAAGAAAATCTGAAAAATCTTTTTGGAGCTTAGAAAAAACGGGTTTTCGATTTATATTTTCTCACCTTCATTCAGATCAACTAGATATTGAAATTAAAGCGAATAGCACTCTATCAGAGAATGATTTTAAAAAACGAGGTTGGGAAAAAAAATCTCAGGCCCAGATTACTCTGTACTATAAAATTAAAAAAATTCGATGGGCTTACAAAAAAAAGGAGACTCTCTTGGGAGTCCAAGCAGAAATTGATATCGTAATTTTAGCGGCAGAGTGGCAAGAACGTGGAAAAACAAGCACCTATTTAGGTAAGGCCTTACCTAAGGTTATGGAAAAAAAATAATAGATAATAGATAAAAGAGTTAAGTTTATGAAGTCGATTGTTTTAGCAGAAAAACCTAGTGTAGGAAAAGAGATCGCTCGTGTATTGCAATGCTCTCCCAAAGGAAAAGGATACTGTGAGGGGGCTAAATATATTGTTACTTGGGCGTTGGGACATTTAGTTTCTCTAGCTGACCCAGATGATTATGATAAACGTTATCGTAATTGGGAGATAGAGGATCTTCCTATGCTTCCTAAAAAAATGGAAGTTCGAGTTATGCCAAAAACTTCCCACCAATTTAGGGTGGTTCGAGACCTAATGAAACGTTCTGACGTTAGCCACTTGGTTATTGCAACAGATGCCGGGCGAGAAGGAGAGCTGGTTGCACGTTGGGTCATGAAAGCGGTTGGTTGGAAAAAGCCTTGCTCGCGTTTATGGATTTCTTCTCAAACAGACCAAGCGATTCGAGAAGGTTTTCAAAATCTTCGTCCGGGTAAAGATTTTGAAAACTTGTATCAGGCGGCCGTTTGTCGTAGTGAAGCGGATTGGCTCATTGGAATGAATGTAACCAGAGCATTGACTTGTAAATTTGAAGCTCAGTTGAATGCCGGAAGAGTGCAAACTCCTACTTTGTACATGGTGGTTAAAAGAGAGCAAGAAATTGCTCAGTTCATTCCTGTTCCTTACTGGACTGTTCGAGTAGATTTTGACGGATACTTTGGAAGTTGGCGGGATAAAAGTGGAAATGGGCGAATATTTGACTGTCCAAAAACGGAAAAAATTAGAGAACAAATCAAAGACAAATCCGCCACGATTGAGGAAGTCAAAAGCCAGCTAAAGAAAGAACCTGCTCCTTTAGCTTATGATCTTACCGAGCTGCAAAGAGATGCCAATCGACGCTATAGCTATTCGGCTAAAAAAACCCTCTCTTTACTTCAGGCTTTGTATGAAAGACACAAGCTTGTAACCTATCCTCGAACAGACTCACGGCATATTACCGAAGATATGGTGCCGACCTTGCAAGGACGGCTTCAGGCGATGAATCAAGCTCCTTACTTGAAGTTTGCTCAAAAAATTTTGGAAAATCCTTTGAAACCAGGAAAAAGATTTGTCGACAATCATAAAGTAAGCGACCATCATGCCATTATTCCCACTGAGCAACCTCTTAAATTAGAGAACTTAAGTAGTGAAGAAAGAAAAATTTACGACTTAATCGCTAAGCGTTTTTTAGCGATATTGTATCCTCCTTATCAATACGATCAATTAACTCTTGTCACAAAAATTGACTCCCACCGCTTTTATTCTCGAGGAAAATTTGTTCGAAGTTTAGGGTGGAGAGAAGTAACGAGTGTGTCTTTGTCCGATGATGAAACTAATGTGGAAGAGTTACCAGAGCAAACCTTGGGGCAATACAAAGAGGGAACCTTGGCGTTAGTGAAAAAAATTCGATTAGAGCAAGGAAAAACCGATCCTCCCCCCCGCTATACCGAAGCATCTCTCTTAGGAGCAATGGAAAACCCCTCTCGTTTTATTCAAAATGAAAAGCTGAAGGAGTCTATTAAGCAAGGTGGTTTAGGAACCCCTGCTACGCGAGCGGAAATTTTAGAAAAGCTTTTCTACAACAACTATATGGAGAGAAGAGGCAAGCAAATCTTACCCACGTCTAAGGGAAAACAGATTGTTGAACTCGTTCCAGAGACCTTAAGATCCCCAGAACTTACCGCCAAATGGGAACGACGTTTAAATGACATCTCTAAAGGAAAAGAGAGCCGTAAAGCTTTTATGGAGGATATTCGGGAAAATACTATTTCCTTAGTCCAAGCGGTCAAAGTCAGTACTTCTAGCTTTGAAGCAGATAATATTAGTAAAACAAAATGCCCTTTGTGTCGTCAATTTATGCTAACCATGAATTCTAAAAAGGGGGTAACTCTTGTTTGCCCTGACCGAGCTTGTGGGCATCGGCAATCAGAAAAATCGGTCGATATTTTTGATAAAAGGTCATTGCGTCAGGAAAAACGGCAAAGCAAAGCTTTGATTTCCAAATATAGCGATAAGGGGAATATTGGAACAAATCTAGGGGATTTATTGAAAGCAGCTTTGGATAAGAAAAAAGAGGATTAAAAAAAATGTTTGGGACATTGTCATGATTCTGGGCATAGTACTTATTTAGATGCCCTCGTGATGGAACTCCTTGGGTGGTAAGTGATATTCCCGTTTATCAAGAGGGGAATGGAATAGTTTCCAGGAAACAGATTTTGAGATCTATTTCACGTAATCAGGAGCATCTTCGTGGAAAAGAAATTTTATTGGACTGCGTTGCGTTCACAACTTAATTCTGGATTCTGGATTCTTTTTTTCTTTGGCTTAGTTGGAATATTGGGAGGGTGTGAGAATAGAGCATTTTCATCTTCTTCTTTTTTCCACCCAGAGGAAGAAAGAAAAACCTTTCCTTCTGCTTTAGCTTCTAACTCTCTGTCCTGGAAAGCGGTTTATTTAGATGGCAATCAAATTGCAAAGCTTCCTTCTTGGATTGGCTCTCTCAAAAACTTAGAAGATCTAAGGTTAAGTAATAATCGTTTGGTTTGCTTACCAAAAGAGCTAGGAGAGCTTTCTTCTCTGCAAGTTTTAAATTTATCGGGAAATTTGCTAGAAGAGCTTCCCAAAGAAATAGGAAATCTTAGCAAACTAAAAAAAATCTATGCCCAAGGAAATATTCTCTCTCAGATTCCTGAAATGCCCAAAGGATGGAGTCGTTTAGTTGATTTAGATTTGAGTAATAACCAACTAAAAAACCTTCCTTCTGCTAGCGATTGGAAGAATTTACGCTCCTTGGAACTATCAGATAATAAACTGGCCGCTTTACCTGAGACAATAGATCAGTGGGAAAACTTGCAAATACTTTCCTTACATAAAAATGTTCTTACCTCCTTACCTCTAAGTATTTGTAAACTAGAGCAACTCAAAGAACTTATCCTTTCTAAAAATAAGCTTAGAGTGATACCTTCCGAAATAGGAAACCTTTCTAAATTAGAAAAAGTATATTTACAAAATAATCTCTTAGAAAACCTTCCTGAAAGCATTTCTCATTGGAAAGAGCTTCGAGAACTTCATTTGCATCACAATAACTTAAAGCATTTACCTCGCAATTGGCAGGGGCTAAAAAAACTCCGCTATCTTTATCTTTTTGCTAATCAAATACTTAAGCTTCCTTCTGATATGGGAAATCTAACAAAGTTAGAGATTTTGCAGTTAGAGAGTAATAATTTGACTAGTTTACCTTTGTCCTTAGGAAACTTGCAAAATCTACGTTATTGCCAACTCAGTTCTAACCAACTGAGCTCTTTTTCTTTCCCTTCTGCTAAAATGTTATCCCTTGAAGACTTAAGTGTTTCTCACAATAAGCTAGAAAATTTTACTCTTTCTCTTCCCCAAGGAAAACTGAAATATCTGGATCTTTCTTTTAATCAATTAAGAGAGGTTAGCTTACTTGTCCCCTCTTTGATATATCTAAATCTTTCCACTAATGAATTGGAAAAACTTCCGGTTGGGTATGAAGAATTAACTCTTTTAAAAATTCTTCATCTAAGGAATAACCAGCTAAGTGAACTGCCTGATGGAATTAACGCCTGGCACTCTTTGGTTAGTCTCAATTTATCAAAAAATAACCTCTCCGATTTGCCTTCTTCGTTTTCCCAACTCTCCTCTTTGCAAAATCTTGTTTTATCGGAAAACAATCTAGTTTCTTTTCCCTCAGCAGTCTTTGGGCTTACAGAACTAGATACTCTCGATCTGAGAGACAATCAACTTTTAACCATACCTTCACAAATTGCTAATTTGAGAAAGTTGAAAATTCTCTATATAAATGGTAATCTATGCCCGCCAGAACTAAAAAATCGATTGCAAAACTGGCTACCCAATACTCGAATTTATGATTAAGAGTTTTTTTTAGTGATGATGATGAATAAAATTCCTTTCTCTTTGTCTAGAATTGTACAACTAATATGCTAAGCTTAACAGATAATCAGTACCAGATCCAAGGCATACCGCTTCTGGACTTAGCGGAAAAATATGGAACTCCGCTTTATGTTTATGACACAGACCGAATGCAGCTTCAGTTAAAGAGGCTGCAAGAAGCGTTTTCTGGACTACCTGTTCGTTTTAAGTATGCCTGCAAAGCTTTAACCAATATTAATATTCTTCGACTCTTGCATGGTTGGGGGGTCGGAATTGATGCGGTTTCTTGGGAAGAAGTGGAAACGGCTTTTCGAGCTGGTATTCCTGCTCAAGATATTATTATGACTCCCAATTGTGTGTCGTTTAGTGAGGTCGCTCAAGTTGTCGAAAAAGGAGTGCTTGTTAATATTGATAACCTTTCTCTTTTAGAGCAGTTTGGCGACCATTATGGAAGTAAAGTTCCTTGCTGTTTGCGTCTGAATCCTCACGTTGTCGCAGGAGGAAATCCTCAGATTCAAACGGGACATATCGACTCTAAGTTTGGTATTTCTATCTACCAACTCAGACATTTACTCAGGATCGTTGAAAATTATCAAATCCAAGTGATTGGTCTACATATGCATACAGGCTCGGATATTGTAGATTATCGTTCTTTTCTTCAAGCAGCAGAAGTGGTTTATGAAGCAGCTTCTCATTTCTCTGAGCTGCAGTTTATGGATTTTGGAAGTGGGTTTAAAGTTCCTTACCATCCAGGACAATCAGAAACCAATATTGTTGAGCTGGGGCAAGAAGTAAAGAAAAGCTTTTCCTCTTTTTGCCAAAAATATGGCCGAGATTTGGAGCTTTGGTTTGAGCCAGGAAAGTTTTTTGTCAGCGAAGCAGGTTATTTTCTGGTTACGACAAATGTGGTAAAGCAAACTCCCTCTACTATTTTTGCAGGAGTTAACAGCGGGCAAAACCACCTTTTGCGCCCTATGTTTTACAAATCTCATCATGAAATTCTAAATATAACCAATCCCACAGGTAAACCTCGTATTTATAATGTAGTGGGGTATATCTGTGAAGAAGATACTTTTGCGATAGACCGTAGAATTCCTAGCATTAAAGAAGGGGATGTTTTATGTTTTTTAAATGCGGGAGCCTATTGCTTTTCTATGAGTTCGAATTACAATAGTAGAATAAAGCCGGCAGAAGTTTTGCTGCATAAACAACAAGATTATTTAATCCGAAAACGAGAGAATCTAGAAGATCTCTTTCGCAATCAAGTCATCGTAGATTTTGAGAGTTCTCAATGAAAAGGAAGTTACCATCGATGAATAGCTTAAAGATGAAAACAGGAGCATTGATTCTGTCTTTTTTCTGTTTTAGTTTAGGAATTGAAGCTCAAAAATTAACCCCGAGTGAGTGGCAGTTAACAAAGGAAGCTAGTGACTTAGGGCCCGTTGATCAAAGCCGTGATGGGCAGTGGGTTGCCTATAGCGGCTTTACTTCTGATATTCAAGTGATCGAGTCTAGTTCCGGTGAAAGCATTCAAGTGCTCTCAGGTCATACAAAAAATGTTACCCAGGTTCTCTTTAGCCCCGATAAGAAAATTCTCGCTAGTGCTAGCAAGGACGGAACGATAAAAGCATGGTCTTGTCGAGATTGGCAACTTACCACTAATATTCCTGCTCATAGCGATACCATTACACATTTGGTCTTTCATCCTTCTGGGCAAATTTTAGCGAGTGCAAGTTTGGATGGAACGATGAAACTTTGGCTCATCGAAAAAAATCATTTACTAGCCACTCTTTCGACCAATAATGATGAGGTTACCTCTATTCGCTTTGGTGGTAAAGGGAATGTTTTCATTGCAGAAAATCAACGGCGAAAAAATCGCCTTTGGAAACTGATTGACTTCTCTGAACAACCCGCAGATGCGATCTCTTATTATAGACGAGCTCAACTTCGTAAAATTATGGGAGATCTCAATGGAGCGATTGATGATTTTTTTCATACGATAAAGTTTGATTCGAACTACGGAGAAGCCTACTATGCTGCGGCGTGTGTTTATAGCTTACGCTCCTCTATTCACTCCAGTCAATCTCCCCAAGCGCAGAAAGCAGATATCTCTAAAGCTATCTATAACTTAGAAATGGCTTTAGATAAAGGTTTTAAACAAAAAGAAGCGGTTGTCGAAAACTCCGATCTCCGTTTTCTTCACTACGACCCTCGCTTTCAAGCATTGGTAAAAAAACAAGGTTGGAGTGATGAGGAAGAAGAAGGCGAAAAGATGCGCACTGTTCTTCTCAAGCTAACAAAAGAAGGCGACAAGTTAATTGAACCCTTGGAAGTTTTGCTCGAAGGAAAAAAAGTTTCTTTTGATGAAAAGTGGGAAACAGGCAAAGAGTATAATCTAGAGTTTCGTTTTCGAGAGTACCGCACCGTAAAACAAAGATTCTGGTTAGACCCAGGAAAAGAACCTTATGATATCAATATCCCCATGCGTAAACTCAAGGAATACTCTTTTATCCTGCGAGGAAGCCAAAGCGTCATCGACGGGATTAACTACCCCTACACCTTTTACACAGATTCTGTCAAACTAGAAGACCATCATGTCGAAATCTCTCCGGGAAACGTTTTCCAAGAATGCCATATCTGGACAGAGTTCACCGTCCAAAAACTCAGAATCTACTCAGGTTACCTCTACACAGAGCGATCTCTTATGTGGCTAAAAGGACGAATAGGACGTCTAGAAGAGATCAGTATCACTCATCTTATAACTCACCTAGATCGACTGGCACGACAAGACCAGAGAGGCTACCAAGCTTCCTTGCTCTCTTTAGAGAAAATGCTCAAAAGCCCTTACTGGAGCCGTAAATTCAAAAGCCTTCCCTTGGAAGATATTCTAAAGCTCTTAGAGTACGTAGAAAAATGGGATTTACCAGGAAGCTATGGCAATAGAGTGCAGATGATGGTCGATGTTTTGGAGGAATTTGCTCGCTCTTAGGTTTTGGGTGGAAAACAACCCTAAGTGCTGTAAGGAGAGTGAGGCTTATCTGAAACCGTTTAAAAAAAGATGATCGAAAACCGTTCTAAGTAATATGTTCTGGAGGGTAAGGCTCCTGCCGCACCGGGGTTGTGCTTGGCTCCTGATGGTATTAAAGCACATTTATTTGTTCAGAGGTTTCATATTGAGACCTCTGATCTAAATGGGTATTCTTAAATACCATATCAGAAACGACCCTTAATACAAGGCAAGGGTGGAGGGCAAGGCTCCTGCCGCGCCGGGGTTGTGCCAAGATAAAAATATCAGGAAGCCTTGCACACCCCCTGCTCGGTAGGAGCCTCGCCCTCCAGAGAACATGGTGCTTAGAAGGGTTTTTGATCATCTTTCTCTTTAACAGTTTCAGATAAGCCTCGCCCTCCAGAACATATTTACTTAGAACGGTTTTAAATAAGCCTCGTTTCAGCCTTTCATTCCCTACAATAGCGACCACAAAATTCCTGATAAAGCTCTTCAAAGTTGATGTTCTCCTCGATAGCCAAGGCCTCTCTATAGAATTTTTCTACGTCGGAGTGACATGTTTGGCAGAGCACGGCGGTATTGAAGGTGCAATCCTTGGAACCTTCTGGAGTGGAGCGAGGATGCCAGTTTGGCCAGATGTGATGGCGGGTCAGATTATTTTTGCTCTGACAAATTTCACAGAAGTTGAGCGATAAGGTACCACCAGAGTATCGCAGAGGGTTATGCGATGACGACAGGTTTATTTCATAAGAGAGTTGGATGGAAAATGGTGTGTGCGTGCGGATAATGGCTTTTCCGTTTTCGATAAACCTTCTTCCTCGTTTCCATGATGTGGCGGCAAGAAAGTTATCTTTGGGATCATAAACGTGCACATTGTGAAAGGGGACGTAATTTTCTTTGCCATTAAAAGGACGTATTTTTTCTCCGATAACCAACTTAGTATGTTTCCCTTTGATCAACTTGCCCCGTAGACTGTCCGTCACTTTTGTCGTGCTATCAACTATTGACAAGCTCTCTATTTCAAAAAAAATTCGTTGCATTTTCCAGGTAAACTCTACTACTTTATGAGTAATTCCTGGAGGGGGATATAGCACGGTTTTATATAAAGGAAGAAAAAGAACCTCTCTTTTTTCAAAAGAGCTCTCCATCAGTTTTTGGGGGATTTTGATGCTTAGGATGGCAAAACCTCATACGAAAAACGATTTCTTATTCTTATGTGCCCACTCCAGACACATATGCCTGAGAATACAACACCAGAGAAAACAATCCTTCCCGCGCACAATGCACATAACGCCCAGAGAAACCAATTCTCCGCGCACAGCGCCTAGAGAAAATAAAGAACCAACGTTGAGTTCTGAAAGAACGACACAACCCAGCCTAGGATGAAGTCCTAGGGAAACCAAGCCTAGGGAAGAACTTACGTACTCGTCTTATTCAGCGCAAAACCGAGTTCCATCAATCCATCAAAGAGAATTTCGAAAAATGACAAAGAAGCTATGGAGTATTTTCGGTGGGCCGATGCCAGGAAGAGTTGCGCCCCTTCAGGGCTGTTTTGTCCCGGGCTTGGATTTTCCTAGGACTTCATCCTAGGCTGGGTTGTGTTGTGTTGTCCTTTCAGGACAAAGAATTTGTTATGTTTCTCCGCAACCTCGTCGTGCATTTTTCGTGCATTCCACCTGGACATGGTTTCCGAAAGGGTGAGGCTTCGGAGATATATTCAACAACTTACGACTCAGGCTAACACATATGGGGCTTTAGCCCCAAGCGAATAGCCTATTTTTTCGCTTTGCTTAAATCAACGCCACTGACGCTTGCCCATTTCATGTTCGCTTTCCAGAGAAAGCAATTTTCTACGTTAGCACCATCTAAGATAGCGTATTGTAAATCTGCTCCTTCGAGGGTCGCATTTTTTAAGTTGGCTTTGTTCAGTTTTGCTTTGCCGAGAGAAGCTCCTGTCAGGTTCGCTTTTTCTAAATTGGCTTCGCTTAAATTGGTTTCGCTAAAGTTTACTCCTTCTAAATCGGCACCAGATAAGTTTACTTGGGTCAAATTGATTTTGCTAAAATCTGTCCCATGCAAATTGATGTATGATTTAGGGTTTTCTTGGCGCCATTTATTCCAAGCAGATGCGCCTTTTTGCAAAAGGGCCACTTGTTTTTCATTGGCAAGATCAGACTCTTGTCCATATAACTCCTTAACTCCCTCGACGCTTGCTCCAAAATACTCAAAATAGAAGGTATTTGCTTCGGTAAAGTTGACATTGTTCATATTGGCCCCCATAGCTCGGGCCATGTACAAGTTTGCCCCAGTGAAGTTAACATTTTCTAAGTTAGCTCGTATGAATTGGGTATGAACCATAGTTGTCTTGGTTAAGTTGGCATCTTGTAGATTGGCAAAGTAAAACTGAGCACTGTTGAGAAAACTGTTTTGCATTTGGGCTTTTGTTAGATTTGCATGGGACAAGTTTGCTCCTGCCATATCTGAATCTTGCAAATTAGCGTTCTTTAAATTGGCTCCCTCAAGGTTAGCTTCCCGAAGTTGAGAACCACTTAAGTTTACCTTTTCAAGGTTAGCATTAGATAGGTTTGCTTTTCCTAAGTCAAGCTTGGATAGATCTGCACCTTGTAAATTGATTTCAATTCTGGAATTAGCTTCGCGCCACTCATTCCAGTTTTTTATATCTGTTTTTAGAGATGACAATTGCTGCTGATCATAGGGTTTTTGTTTCTCTTGAGAAATAAGTGACACAGACGCGACAGTGAGTACGAGTAAGATGCAAAAAAGTTTATGGAACATAAAAACTCCTGCTGTTTGTTGTTAAGTGTTTGAAATAAAACTGTGTATCTATTTTTTGGCCGATTTTTTCCCAGGAAGCAAACCAAATCTTTTTTGATTTTCTAAAAAAGTCCTTAAGAGTTTCAAATCTAGCGATTATTGCAAACAGAAAATCCCCAGAGATTTGTCATAAGAGACAACAAATCTCTGGGGACTTTTTGTTTCATCTATTCACGGAAAATATCTGGCAAATCCTAAGGGCCGAGGCGAATATTATATCGTTTTAAACTGCGACCTAAAGCACCTTCTGCTTTCTCCAATTGAACAATCGATTTTTGATAGGCAATAATGGTATTGATCTCATTGATCTTGGCTTCGGTTAGTTTTTGTTCGGTATCTTGGACTTGGAATAAAGCAATGATTCCAGCGCGGTATTTGTTCTCTTCGTTGATGAGTTGTTTTTCCGCTAAGTCTCGGGCAATGCGGGCAGTTCTTACCCGCTTGGAAGCTGTATCTAAGTCTAAAACAGTATTGCGAATTTCTAAAATAACAAGACTTTTTAATCTTTCCATTTCCGCTTTAAGCTGTTTCTTTTGAGTCAAAGACCTTTTATATTTGGCTTCAGCAGATCGATTTCCCAGAGGAATGTTTAAACTGACAAGAACGTCCCAGCGAGGAAAATCTAAGTTTGTTACCTGCTTTGCTGCGTCAGGATTAACCTCTCCCACTCCTCCAAATTGTATGCCCGCTTCAATATTAAACTCAGGAAGCAATTGATTTTTTTGGAAGCCGATGTCAATGTTTGCATTTTCTAATTGCTTTTTGAGTTGTTTAATGTCCACTCGGTTTTCTAAAGCATGCTTTAAACTCTTGTCAAAGTCTATTCCAATGGGGTTGAAAACAGGACGATCAGTGGGGACTAAGCGAATCGTTTTGTAATAATTTACGTCAAGGGGATTGATTAATTGCTTTAGGATGTCCTCAGTGGCAGCCACTTGACGATCTGCTAGAATTAGACTATCTTGCTTGAAAGCAATATCTCGCTCTGCATCTAGTATATCAGCTGCGGCAAGGGTTCCTGCTTTGATTCTTGCTTCTGTAATTTTGTATAGATTTTGTGACAATCGAAGCGACTCTCGTTGCAGTTCATAGTTTTCTCTGGCGTTGACTAAATCTAAGTAGGCTGTTTGTACAGAGGTTAGTACTTGTAAAGCTTTTCCCTGGAAAGCATAGAGAGATGTATCGTGGTCATTTTTGGCGATTCGAATTGCTGATGTGTTGACATCCACACCCATGTTTCGTAGTAAAGGTTGACTTGCCCGGACTTCAATTTGGTTTTGCCAAACTCGATCAAACTGAATAAAGTTGTTGTCAGAGTTTAAATAACTAACATTGTAGTTTAACTGAACGTTTCCTCCTAAAGCATTTGCTTTAGATAGACCAAAAGTAAAACTAGAGGAAAGTTCTGCTGTTGTAGGGTTGAGGTCGCTGAACTGAACGGGCTTATCATCCACGTAAGTATATCGAGCGCTCAAGTTGGGGTCAAAGACACTTTCTGCAACGATAATATCGTAGGCGGCGAGTTTGGGGTTGTACCCTTCCACTTTTAAATCTAAGTTGCTTTTGATGGCACGAAGTAAACAACTTCTGATAGTTGTGCAGTCTATTTTATAATTCTGTTCTTGTGCGAAGAGAGAACTGCCTAAAAATAAGCACAAAAGAACGATAACTGCAATTTTTTGCATGGTTGTCTCCTAATCGACAGAGGAAAATATTTTCCTAGCATGTATCATATGATTTCTGCATCATAATACCAATATGCTTGCTAAAAAGCGAAATGGAAAATTTATTTTTTCAAAAAATGGTGGCTGAGAAGATCAAAAAGTAAAATTAAAAAGATTAAAAAAGCGCAGGGAAAAAATAGAATCCACCATCCTTCATAGAATGCTTCGGGAGAAGAGTATAGTTTATAAATCAGCCCTCCTAAATCTTCTGGCTGTAGGTGGACCACGCCGACAAAAGTTAGAACAGAGAGGAAAAGTATATTGTCTCTCAGTTGCTTCGTTATGCTCAAAGGTAAAGTTGTGCAATTCAAAAGGATATGCTGGAAAAATATTCGCAAAGAACTTTGCCGCAGAGTCGAAGCAAAATAGACAAAAAGTTGCTCTCGTAACTGAGTCACTTGAACAGAAGTTTGTGCTGCTAAGAAAATTCCCCCTGTTACTCCCATGAGAACAATTAAATAAAAAGAGGTGCTATAGGCAAGCTGAGAGGGTTTTTCTAAGCCACAGAGGGCGGAAAGAAAAATCAGAAAAAAAAGCCGAGGAAAATAAATGGCTCCGCTAAAAAAAGCCTGTATCTTGGGGCGGGTTTTTTCATAAAAATCAAAGAAAATGAGAATCAAACCTACTGCCAAACTCAAAAAGAGAGCTAGAAAACTCAATATAAAAGATCTTTGAGCAGATTCTAAAATAACAGGTAGAAGATTTTCTCCCTCAAAAACTCCGAACCATAGAAATGATTCTAAAGCGGGTGGATGATTCCAATGGTCTTCTTTTTCTTTGGGAACAAAAGATGGAATGATAAAAGATGCTAGAATAAGGGTTAAAAGAAGAAAACTAAGGATAAAAAGATAGATCGATTTTGTTTTCATGATGGATTTTATTTTGTAAGAACGGTTATTTTTTTGGGCGTTCCCCATTTTAGGTTGAGTGGAGGTAGGTTTTTTTAGTCTGAAAAAGCTTATATAACCTAGTCCAGGGCAACGCCCGACTACTGTGAAATAAGAAAAATCTTTTGTTTTATGGTCGCGGAGCGACTGAGGAACGTAGCCAGGGCATTTATGCCCTGGAACAAGATGAATAGACAATAGTGTGCCATAGGTACGCAGGAATTAATTTCCTTGGTACTACGGCACCAGAATTTTCTGTATACCTTTATTTCCAGGGGTTAAAACCCCTGGCTACGTTCCTCCACTGCTCCGCAGTGAATACAGGGACAGCTGAAAGAAAAACATTTTGTAATACTTAGCTACTACAAAAAAGAATTTAACGTTTACTTGCCATCCGCTTTCTGTTCCGCTAGGCGTTTGTAATACTCAATAATCATTTCTTTGTATTTGCTGGGAGTTTTTGTTTTTCGCTGAGCGTTGATGTATTCGCGAATGTGAGGAGGTAGGTCTCCCCAGCGCTCGTTATCATCTTCGGGTTTTTTCTCGTCGGTCTTACTGTCTTTTTCGGGGGTTTCCCCTCTATTATCTGGATTTTCAGGCTTTTCTGGTTTTTGATTTTTGTCTTTATTTTTTTGATCGGGTTTTTGCTCTTGTTTTTGAGACTTTGGTTTCTGTGGTTTGTTGCTACGGGTGGATCTTTGGTACTTTGGTTTTTGGTTTTCAGCTTCTTTGATAATTTTATCGATTTCCTTGACGATGTCTTTCTGATTGTCTTCTAAGCTATTGAAAAGTTGCTCCATTTCGGAGATGGCTTTTTGTTGCTTATCTATGTTTTCAACAAGTTTTTCGATACTTTTGGCAATGTCTTTTTGTTTTTCCATATCGCGCAGGAGTTGCTCCATTTGCTCTTGGACATTTTCTTGCTTCATGCCGGCATCGCGCATTATTTTTTCAAGTTTTTCAATTGCCTGGAGTTGGTCATCTTTTACTTCGAGAAGTTCTTCTATTTTCTGGGCGACATCTTCTTGGTTAGCTGTTTCTTCGAGGAGGCGCTTTTTGATTTCCTCTGCTTCTTGTCCTTCTGATTGCATCATTTTCTCAAGTTGCTTGCTTGTGTTTTTAGCTCCGCCAGCACCATTTTTGCTTTCGAGAAGTTTTTCAATTTCTTCGATAACCTTTTTTTGCCTCTCTTGGCTTTCTTTAAGATTTTCCGCAGCTTTTTCTGCTTGGCGGTTTTTGATAGGTTTACGATTGACACTTCCTCGGGAGAGGTCTTTTTCAATCTCTTCCATTTTTTTCTGAATCTCTTTTAACATCTCCAGAGGATCTTTTTTCTTTTCTTTTTTCTTTTCTTCGACTTCTTGAGCCAAGACGAAGGTACACATAGAGAGAGTTAGTATAAAAAGAATAAATTTATATTTGAACATGATGATCTCCTTATAGAGCCTATTCAAAAATTAGTTCATTTTTGAATAGGCTCTTAAAATAGCTAGAGAATTTTCTTCGGTCGAAAATTCAGAAGTTTAACAAGAAGGTATTTTTTAACGATTGTTCTCTAAAGACTCAATAAAACGTTTTGTGATTTCGGCCAAATCACCTTCTTCATGACCGAGTCTTTCTAGACGACGGCGAGAAAACTCATCTAGACTTTTATTCTCTTTCACTTGGTTGTAGATCTTGAGGGTTTTGTCTTTGATGGCAATTTGCATGTCGCGCAACATTTTGAGCTCTGCAATTGGCGGAAGGATTTTTTCTTCCAACTGCTGTTGCCCTTCTTGTCCTTCTTGCCCTTGTTGCTCTTGCTTTTCTTGTTTACGCCGATCTTGCTCTTCTTGGAGAGTGGCAATTAACTGGGTTACTTTCTCGACAACTTCTGATTGGAGAGACTGAGTGAGCGGGCCGACTTCTTTACGAGCCAAGTTCTTCACTGTTTCATCCATGTTGACTTTGACTCGCTCCATGATCCAACCAAAGACCTGGCTTCTTTCTTCTTTGAGAGTTTTGACAACTTCTTCTGACTGGGTCAAAAGAGTGCTTTGATCTCCTTTTAAGTTTATCAAGTCTCTGAGACTACGACGAGTAAAACCAAATTTTTCTTTTGTCTTATATAAACTTAAAGTTTTTTCATTGATTTCTTTTTGGGCTTTGAGCATATCTTTTAACTCGGCTTCTAGGTCAAAAAGAAGTTGCTCTTGCCGCAAGTTTTCGTAGCGAGCTTTTTCTTCTTCTATCTCCTCCTTAGTTTGCTCCATGTTTTCTATAGCCTCTTGCTGATTCTCAATGGCTTCACTTGTTTTGCCTTGCTCCATATTCTCTTGGGCTTGGGCCATTTCTTCAGAAGCTTTTTTTGTCGATTCCGCGGCTTTTTTTCGCTTGAGTCGTTCGAGCTCTTTCGCGAGTTTTTTGGCCTCTTCCTCGACTTTTTTCTGCTCTTCTTTGAGTTTCTGCATACGCTGTTGTTGGTTTTGTGTTAAAGACTCATTTTTCATTTCCGAGAGAAGTTTTTCTGATTTAGCTAGAGCTTCCTGAGCTTCTTTCTGGTCTTGCTCGGCCTCTTTTGGTCGCTTTTTCTTGAGTCTTTTCAGCGACTTTTTCATTTTCTCTTGGGCTTCTTCAAGCATTTTTTTGGCTTCTTCGAGTTTTTTCTTATTTTCTCCAGAAACCTTGGGAGAATTCATCATATTCTCCATCTTCTTTTGCAATTGCTCTGCTTTTTTGTTTAGGTTTTCTTGGTTTTGAGCCAAGCTTTCATTGGTTTTTTCTTGGCTGTTTTGTTGTTTGTCTTGAACTTGCTCTAAAGCTTTAGAAGCTTCCTGCATCTTTTGCTGCGCTTTGTTTTGCTGCTCTTTTGCATTCGCAAGATTGTCTTTATTGAGCTCTTGGTTTGCTTGGTTCATCGATTCGCTGGCTTCCTTCATCTCTTGGAGAGCTTTCTCCATACTTTGAGCGGAAGGTTTGCCTTGGTGCTTTTCTTGCATATCTTTGAGTTCGCGAGCTAAGCGGCGGCTGGTTTGTTCGAGAGCTTCTTGTTCGATTTGGGCTTGCCCTGCAGATTTCATTTGCTCCGAGAGTTTTTCTTGGAGCATTTTTTGGGCTTGTTCTAGCTGAGCAAGAGCTCGGGTGCTATCTGCTTGAGCCTCCGGAAACTTCTTTTCTTTTACTTCGTCAAAGGCTTTTTCCATGTCGGGAAGAGCTTTTTTGATGGCTTCTGCCAACTCTGGTTTTTTGGCTAGGGCATCCGCAAGTTTTTTTGCATTTTCAGCAATTTTCTTTTGTTCTTCTAGCCATTCTTTGTCTGGGGCGGGAGTTTTATTCGCTTGGGCTTCTTCAAAAGCTTTCTCTAGAGCTTTTTGAGCTTCTTTTTGAGCTTCTATACGTTTCTCTTGAGAACCATCTTGGGCCAACTGAGCGGCTTCTTCCATTTTTTTACTAGCTTCGGCCATTTGCTTTTGGAGATCTTCTTTATTCCCCTTTTGCGCTTGGTTTTGCTCAGACATTTGAGCCAATTTTTCCGCTAGACTTTTTTGGGCTTGACTTAAGCTATTTTGAAATTCGCCGCCTTTCTTTTGGCTTTCTTTTTCTATGCTTTTATTCAAGCTGTCTTCCACTGCACTTAAGAATTCTAAAGCGGTCTCTTGCTTTTTTACGGCTTCTTCAGGGTTTTTTTCGCTCAGCTTATCATAAGCTTCTTTCATCTTTTCTTGGGCGAGTTTTGCCCATTCAGGTGTTTTCTCAAGAGCTTCTTTTTGGGGAGCTATTTTTTCGAGATTGTTTGCTAGTTGTTGAGCAGCTTGCTCGTGTTCTTTTTGTCTCTTCTCTAGTTGCTCAGAGGCTTTCTTGCCTAAGTCAAGAAGTTCTGGCTTTTCTTTGAGAGCGTCCATTGCTGCAGAGAGTTTTTGCATGGCATCGGCTTGCTTCTCTTCCATTTGGTTGAGATCACTATTCTCAGCCATTTCGACGGCTTTGTCCATATCTTGAGCTGCTTTTTCAAGCATCTCTGCCATCTCCTTAGCACTCTTAGATACATCTTGGGAAGGTGTATTTTCAGCCAATTCTTGGATATCTTTGTCTTCGGCAGCTTTTTGAAGGTTTTTCGCTAACTCTTTTGCCGCATCGGCCAAACGCTTTTGCCCTCGTCCTAAACGACGATTAAACGCTGCATTGTTGATATCTCTCTCTTTCATTACTTTAAGGGCTCGGTTTGCTTTCTCTTGTCGGTTTTGGAGATCTTCGAGCTTCTCTTTTAAGTTGGCTAAGGCAGCTGATTTTTCCGTTTGCTCAACTGTTTTTTCCTGTTCTTTGCGCAAGTTAGCAGCGGCCTCACTGAGTTCTTGGAGTTCTTGGAGTTTTTCCTCTTGCTCCTTTTTTCCCGCTTCTTCTTGGCTTTGATTTTGCTTTAGCTGAGTCAGTTCCTTTTGCTTCTCCATCATTTCTTCGAGCTGTTTTTGCCATTCTTGTTGCTCGGTAAATTCTTGGAGTTGCTCTGTTACTTCTCTTTGTTCGCTTGTTAGTTTTTCGATTTCCTTAAGTTGCTCTTGAGTACTAGGTAACTCCTCAGCCTTTTTGGTGTCTTCTTGGACTTGAGCTTGGTCTTCTTGGAGTTTTTCTAAGTCGTTTTGCATTTTTTGTAGTTCAGGATCTACATTTTTGGCACTTTCTTTTGTTTTCTCCTGTAATTCTTTTTGTTCCTGAGCAAGTTCTTTGCTTTCTTTTTGAATGTCTTTTAAATCTTGACTGAGGTTTTCTTTTTGCTCTTTCTCAACTTTTTTTGACTCTTGTTGAATCTTTTTTTGCTTCTCGATAGTTTTTGCTGTTTTTTCAGCAAGTTCTCTTGTTTCTTTTAATTTCTCGTCAATATCATCTTGAGCAGTGCGGTCAAGGAGAAAATCGATAAGGGTTTCCAATTTTTCGTGGATGATAGAAAGGCGCTGCATAGCTAGCCGGTTATGTCCATTTTGAATGTCTTTCAAAACCTTGGACATGTCGTCTCTTAGAGGATCTTTTAGGTCTCCTTCACTACCAAAGTTATAGAGAATTTTGTCCATCGCTTGGCGGAGTTTTTCTGCTTCGTCTTCTCGGCCTTCTTTGATGAGACGTTTCTCTACTCTTTTCATTTTTTCAGCAATTTCATCCAGCATTTGTTGGATATTTTTTTGGGCTTGAATTAGTTTCTTCTCTTGAATACTTCTATTTTCTTGGCCAGATAGGGGAGAAAAAATTATCCCCGAAGTGAGTATAAGAGCCAAGAGAAAAGTTTTGGAGAGTATTTTGTCTAAAGGAATCAATGGTCAGTCCTCCTATTTGTTTATAGATTTTTCGAGCATCGGCATTAATTGCGTCTTCGATTTATCTAAAATCTTTTCTAAGTCTTTTACAATTTCATTAAAATCTTCCCATTGTCCTAGTAGACGAATGGCTTCTTGCATTTGAAAGAGAATTTTTTCTTGTTCTTCGACAGATTGTTGAAGAAGTTTTCTTCCTTTCTTTTCTTCTTGGCGTAAAACTTGATAAGCTTGTATTAATTTTTTCTCTACTCCTTCTGATAGACCACTGTCTTCCCCTTGGGAAGTTTTATTCGAAATGGAAAGGAGTAAATTTTGAACATTTTCTACTCGGTCTTTAGTGTAGATATCCCATACTTCATTGTTTTCAGCAATGTTTAGAACTTCCCTTACATCTTCAGCTACTTGATAAGTATCTCGTGTGATACTTCTTTGAGTAAAATGGAGATTTAAAATTTGGGCAAGATCGCCTATTTCAACTTTGGATTGCTCTGCGACAAATAGATCTAAGTAATCCTTTTTGTCTCTTTGTTCCTCGGCAATTTTGCTTAGGTCTTGTTTAATCATTAAAAGCTTTTCATTGAGTTTACGAAGCAAATCCGTTTTACTTACAATTTCAATGCTCAAAGAATCTGTTTCTTTTATTCCAGGGCCAGAAATATTATTGTTATCTTCGACTCGAAATTTAAAGTATAGAGTATCCCCTTCCTGTAAACTTCTTTCTTTCGCAGATTCTTGCCCTTCAATAGTGTCTCTAATTTTTAGCGAAGAAAGAACAATTTTACCTTTTGCGAGAGCTCTGAGAGCATCTTCTGTTTTTTCTTGTGGCCCTAAGGGCAGAGAGAGTTTTTCCCAATTTTCACTTCGGTTTACTTTGTATAAAAGAGTGGACTTACTCAAACCATAATCATCCGAAACTAGGTATTCTAGGGGTAAGGCACCCGTCGCTAACATGTTTTGGTAATTGCTTTTAGGAGCTATTCTTTTAATATAAGGGGCTTGATCTTTTTGCACTCGGATATAGTAGTTAGAGGGGTTTGGGTCAGAAAGTCCATTTTCACCCTCTAGAGTAATTGTATAACGAGTATCCATTTTGGCTTCTAGGTCAGCTTCTAAAACTTGAGGAGTAATTTTTTTTAGGGGTATGTCTTTTAGAATAGTCTGATGCTTTTCTGAAAAAACAATTTTCCCTTTGGTGATGGAGATGTTTGTAGAGATCTTAATTTTGACTTTACTTCCTTCTAAAGCCTTAATGTTTCCATCTTTTAAAGGCTCATCTTTTGGAGTGGATGGTTTCTGAGTGTACTCAGGGTAGCTGTGCCAAAGAGCAATGTTTTCAATAGTAGGAGGGTTCAACACCTCAATCTGATAAACAGGTTTTTTATCGTTATCATCTCCTCCTACGATAAAAAAGAGAATTTTCTTGGTAAGAGTTTGAAAAGTGAACTTGAAAGTATTTTCTCCTTGTCGCCCCATAGGCTCTTCCGTCCACTCTTCTTCCTCCTCTGTTTTGTAAAATAGGGAAACAATAGAAGGAGTTTTTCCTACAGCGAATACTCGTATGGTTAGACGCTCTCCTCTTGACTTGATAAAACTTGGGTCGGGGAGGGTTAATTCTATTTTGTTTTTGAGGGAGTCTTCATTCTTTTCAAAGTTGGCCAGACGTAGAAGATAAATATCAGAAGAAAACTGCTCTGACTTGAGATAAAAATAGGTGTTTTCTTTGATCGAGTCTAAGTTTACAAGAATTTTACTATCTTGAACTTGGACTTTATTTTTTTTCCACAAAATTCCTGCTTCTGTTTTTGACATTAAAAGCAAGTTTTGAGCATCCTCTGATCGAAAGGGAGAAGAAAACTCAATCTTAATCGCTTGGTTTTTTTCGACGAAGAAATCTTGTTTGATCAGAAAAAGATTTGTGCTTCGAGGCCAGGAGATATCTCTCATGTACAAATTTCTGTCCATCCATACTTTATATAGTTTGGGCGAGTAAGATTTTCCGGCTTGGATAGAGGAAAAAAGCAGTATAGGGATAACAAAAGCTCGGAGCAGTTTAGAAAAATCAATGATCTTCGAAAACTTAATTTCTTGACTAATTTTTTCAACTTCCCCAATTACTTGGCGGGTTAAAACAGGTGAGTCATGGTATTCGGGATCATCTAGCAATCTCGAAAATTGTAAAGCAGAAATTAAACGGTCTTTTAAAGCAGGGTTTTCTTTTTCAATAGCAATAGCAACGTCTTCATCAGAGATAGGAGTTGAAAAAGGAACCCATAGATGTTGATAAACAGCATAGCAAAGAAACCCGAGATAGCTCAGGAAAAGAATCTGACGTACAAGAAGAGGAAATTGTAGAAAAAAATCAGCTAAAAAAGAGAGTAGGGCAATAGAGAATAAGATTAAAAGAATATGTAAACCACCTCGCAAAAAAATGAAGGCATAGATTTTCTTTTTGAGTTGAGAGATCTTATCTCGAACAAGTGTAAGGGACATGCGTAAGCATCCTTTCAGCGAACTCTGGCGGAAGTATTACTCGGTTTATTTCAACAAAAAATAATAGGTTTTTGCGGTAAAGCTACACTACTTAGGGATATGAATAGATACGGAATTACTATTGATTATCCCATCAGAATTTATTTGAGATGAAAAAGGCCCTTGGTAAATTACTGAGACAATGTACTCTCCTGGAGCTGAGATAAGAGAAGTTAAATCTCGTTTCAACTGGATGCTGTTACTGGGAGAAAGAGATATTTTGGCGGAAGCATCAGGAGGAGAAGAAAAAAGTGGGGCTTTATAGCTTTTATCAGGGGATGAAACATTTTTTATATCAACAAGAAAGTGGGGGGTTGCCCCTGCAAAAAAACTCAATTCCAACTTTTCTGGACCAAGATTTTTGATTTCGGTTTCGATTTCCAAATGACCTAAATTATTTGTGTGTTTTTTTATGTATAGAGAGAAAGGAGCTTTTGTCCAATGAGGAATATCTGAGTTTGCTTGAGCTTGAGGAGAAGATAGTAAAGAAGCAGTCAGTTTAAGTTCTTTGCCTGATGAGACAACTTGGTGGCCATGATCATTACGAAAAGAAACTTTTCCTCTATAAACACGGAGAAAAGGATCGGTGCTGTTGCAAGACAAATAAAAAACTGTTCCGAGAACTTCTATTTTTCCCTGGGGAGTATTTATATGAAAGGGTTTCCCCGAAGGCACTTCGATGTAAAGATCTCCCTTTTTTAATTGAATTTCTTTTTCACTATGAAGCAAAATTTTGGTGTTAAATCCTAGAAAGCAAGTTACTTGAGAGGGAAGTTGAAATTTTGCTGTGGTGTTTACTAGAGTAGCGATTTGGGTTTGAGAAGAAACTTTTCCTTGCCATTGTCCTTGGAGTAAGGAATTCATATTTAGGTGAGTTGTTCCTGAAAATTGAGGAGACAGAGAGGCTATTCCTTGGGTCATATGTAAGCGAAGTGGTTTTAAATTTCCCCAAGAAGAAAGAAGAACAAAGATAAACAACAGAGCTGCTGCAATAGTTATTGCGGGCAAGATAAATTCACGCAGGGAGATAGTGAAAAAAAGGTTGCTTTGTTTTGCGGGAGTTTTTTTTAAGGAAGAAGAAGCTTCCTCTTTCAAGTTTTCCCAAAGCTGAGGAGATGGTTCAAAAGATGGTAGTTTTTGGTATAGTTTTAAGTGATTTTCTATTTCTTCACAAAGTTTCGCTGTTTCAGGACACTGGGAAACCTGGTCTTCTATTCCTTGGCGGTTAGGTAGACCTTCTTCTTCTCCTTTGCAGTACGCTAGCAAATCTTCATGATTAGGAGATGACATTGTTGTGGCTCCTCATTCTTTGCCAACTTGTTTGGCAAAAATTTAAGTAAATGTGGTGGATAGTAATTTTCATTTGGTTCTCTCCTTTCTTAATAGTTTGCTTTTTCCGTTTTTTCCTGCAAAAGCGGGAAAAACGGAAAAAGCACATTACTAAATATAGTGTTCCAGTTTCTCACGAAGTTTCTTTTCGGCAGTGGACATCCGAGATTTTACAGTTCCAATAGGAATCTCCAATATCTCCGCAATTTCTCGGTACTTAAAACCTTCGAATTGGCTAAGAACAAAAACCATTTTATAGTTTTGACTTAGAGCATTAACAGCTTCTTGGATTTTCTCGTTTAATTCTCGAGTTAAAACTTCTTCTTCAGGAGGAGAATTATCTGCAAAAAACTCTTCTTGAGAAATACTATCGTCGTTGTAGTTGTTATTCTCTAAATGAAAAGTTGTTGGGCGTCTCTTTTTTTTATGGTGTTCATTGATCCAATAGTTTTTTGCGATTTGAAAAGCATACGTGGTGAACTTAGCTCGAGGCTCATAATTGTAACGAGCTCTCCAAATACGCATGAAAACTTCTTGCACACAATCTTCTGCCGCATCTTGTCCACACCCCATACGTAAGAAAAAATTTCCAATGGCACGACAGTGTTTGCAATATAGTTTTTCATAAGCTCCCAGCTCATCTTGCTTAACTTGCAACATGAGGGCTATATCTTCATCCATACTTTTAATTCCTATTTATTATATAAAACCCATTTGCCCAATAGTTGTTCACAAATTTTTTGGGTCAAAAAAATATTTTTTAATAGCTATTTTTTTTCAAGTGAAGGAGGCGCTCGGAGACTATCTTTAATTCTTCTTGGCGATCCATTTTCTGTAAAATTTTTGCTTTCAGTTCGAGAGCAGGATAATTCCAAGGACGTTTTTCTAAGATAAACTCGACCCCCTCTAAGGCTTCTTTATATGAGCTGCGAGCATAGCGTACCTGAGCTAACCATAAATGATAAACCATTAAGTCATCTTGGTAAGTAAGAGCTTTTTTTATACGCTCTTCACTTCGAGAGTAATCTTCTACCAGATAGTGCAAGACTCCGCTGTACAACAAATATTCTGCATTATCAGGATCAAGAGAGACGGCCTTGTCCATAACAGATAAACATCTTTGAAGATAAGAGGAGGACTTTGAGCCTGAAGCTCTTTTCCATATGTTAGATGTCATAGTTTCAATAAATAGATAGCGCATTTCATCTAAGTTCCACCCTTCCATCGAACGTAGAGAGTCGCGCATTTCGCCTAAATCAGTGACCGATCTTGCGTAAGAAAAAGCAGCCCCCCTCTTGAGGAGAGTAGGTAGACTATCTATAATAGCCTCATACTTGGCTTGATTAGGCACTTTATTTCGTAGCAAAACTTGGACTATCGTGGAAGCCGTTGCAACACGTACTTGATCACTAGGGTCATAGAGTAACTTTTCCAGTTGAGGCAAGGTCTCCTTTGTGGCATTCTTCATGCCTAACATTACCCCTAGGCGGGTGTAGTGATCAGGACTTTCTAGATACCTTAGAAGGAAGCTCAGCCCACCTTTTTTTGTTCTTTTGGCCAAATACTCCAAAACCATGACCCGCATTCTCGGTTCAGGATCTTCCGTTAGAGCTTGCACTAGTTGGAGCCCCTGAAAAACTCCCACATTAGCTAAAGTCGAGCTTGTTTTTGCTGCAAAGAGAGGGACTAGACGAAAAACAAAAGTCTGACTAGTGTCTATAATCGTTTCAAAAAGAATATCGGTTCGTCCTTTTAACCCTAAGCTAAAAATTGTTTGCAAGCGAACTAATGGATTTGTATCTTCCTCTAGACGTTTTTTTAAAAGAGGAAAAATTTTCGGATGATAGAGGTCAGACAAAATAGAAATCACAATCCGACGAACTAAAGGAGATGGGTCTTCGCAAGCTATCTCCAAACTAGGTAGATATTTTTGAATGTATTTCTCTTTAAGATCTTTATCTTCTTGCAATTTTTTGTTGGAACGCCAAAAAGAATCATAGGCAAAAGCTCGAATGGAAGGTTCTGTATGCGAAAATCCTTTTTCTAGAATTTCTTTTGCTAAAGGGTGATTTTTTGTCCAAAGCCTTCGGGCGGCACTTATTTGCACTCGAATATCGTCGTCTTTAAGTAAAGGCTGAATATGGTCCAAGTGTTTTTCTGGAATGTAAGACACTACGAGTTGACGGACAAAGGGATCTTTGCTTTGCATGGCAACTAGAAATGACTCTTGGGACAAAGATACGTCGTCTCTTACCAAAACTATTGAGGCCCAAAAACGATTCATGGGTTCTACTGATTGGAGAAGTTTCTTTAACTTAGCCCTTGCTTCTATAGTACATAGATCCAAAAGAGCTTGACTTGCGAGAAAACGAAGAATGGGATTTTTCGCAGTTAAAATAATTTTCTCCAAGACATCAAGTCCATGTTTTCTCTGTTCATAAATACTTTTTAAAGCATCTTGGTTGTGGGCAATGTAATGACTAACGATAAGTTGTTCAAAATGTTTTTGTGCTGAAAGCATATAAAAATTGTAAATATCTTGAGTGGTTTTTTGAAAACGGCGTTGGGAAGCAGGAGAGAGATCTTTTCTTTTTTGCTCTGTTTGCAATGCCTCATATATCTCAACAGGAGCTCCTGCTGAGAGTAATCCTTCCTTGGCTATTTCCAGAACAGAAGGAGAGTCATTTTCTTCAATAGCTTTCATGAAAAGAGTCACCTTAGGTTTGTCCCAAACAGGATACTCTTTTACCACAAATTCTTGCATGTACTCTTGGTAAAGATTTCTTTTGGAGATAGCAAAAAGCTCGATATCGATTTTCTGATAAAATTTATAAACGAGTTCTTCAGAGATTTTGTGGGTAAATTCCCTTCTCTGAAGATCGGTTTCTTCTTGTGTATTGGCAAAAAAATCCACTACCTTATCAAAATTTTCGGGGAGCAACTCGATGGTTTTGAGAAAGTCCCTCTGACTTTCTTGAAATTGTCCCATTAATCGAAAAGAAAGAGCTCTTTGTTGATAGTTTTCTGCGACCCAAGGCTTGAGCTGGATACATTTACTATAGGCATCTGTTGCTTGAGAATATTTACTTTGCTTCAGATAACTATCTCCCAGTAGACGGAAAGATTGGTAGTTATGAGGATTTCTGACAATAGAAGAAGATAAAAAATTCTCGGCTTGGAGCCAGTTTTCTTTTTCAAAATGAATTTGCCCTAGCTCATAGAGTAAACTAGGTATTCTATCTTGGGCCAAATTATAAGCTTTATGCCAGTAATTAAGAGTGGTCTCTAAGTCTTTTTTTTGCTGAGAAATTTTTCCTAAAAGATAGAAAGCTTGGGCTTTAGATATATCTGGTAAGGCAGGAAAAGATAAGGTCTTTTTTAAATGTTTGGCCGAATCAGGATATTTTTTTTGATGATAAAAAGCCTGGGCTAACCCTAGGTGGAGAGATGCTGAATTTACTCCGCTTGCCCAAAGAGTCTCGTAATGAACAATAGCTTGTTTATACTCTTTTTGAAGTAAAAAAAGATGTGCTATTTTTTCCTGACTGAGCTCTCGCTCTTTTTTTTTCTTTGTAAGCTCATAAGCTTCTTTGAAGTGAAAGAGAGCTTTTTTAGTGTGCCCTAACTCTTCTAGCCACTTTCCTTTGAGAAAATGATACTCGTACTTAGGATTTAGCTCCAGAGCCTTAGAAACATCTGCTAAAGCTTGATGAATATCTCCTTTCCCATAGAGGATTTGAGATCTTTGTAAGTAGGCGACCTCACTATTGGGATAATGGTGTAATATCCTGTCAAAAATAGCTAAAGCTTGAGTAAAGTTCTCGCTATTTTGAAGAGCAAGAGCTTGTTTTATCTCTTCTTCTAAATTTTTTGTTTCTAGATCATTTGCTTTTGCTATATCTTGACTTGATTTAACCTCTTCCCCTACTTCTCGATAAATAGAAGCGCGCAAACGATAGCCCTCTGAGAAATCTTTTTTGTATTGAAGTGCTCTATCAATTAAAGTAAGAGCTTCTTTCGATTTTTTTTGCTTATAAAAGAAAAGACTAGAGTAATAGAGAGTCTCATGGCTTTGAGGAGCTTTTAGCCGAGCTTGGGCAAATTCTCTATCTGCTTCTAGATTATTCTCTAGCTCCATGTGAGTGCGTCCCAACAATAGATGGGCTTGGGCTGACTGAGGAAAGTTTGTTGTCGTTTTCCTCAGCAGCTCTAATGCGGCTGCATATTTTTTCTTTAAAAGAAGCTCTTCCGCTTGAGCGCACCGGAGTCCTGCCTGATTTCTCTTCTCTATTTGTTCTAAATAATTTTTGTCTTGTATTTTTTGCCAACCGAACCAGAGGAAGAGAGTTAAAAAAAATAGAGTTCCCCCCAGGTTTAGCCAAAAAAAGTTTCTCTGATAGTAGCGTTGTCCTTGGTGAGCGACTTTTCTGACATTGACACGTCGAGCGGAAACCTTCTCTTTATTTAGGTATCTCTGCAAGTCATCGGCTAGTTCTTTTGCGTTTTGGTAGCGCAAACTGGGAAGTTTATCCATTGCTTTCGTGCAAATCAAACTGATATCTCGGTTGATACTTTTTACAATATGCTTTAGCGGAATAGGTTCTTCGTAGAGTATTTTTTCATACAAAGCAGGTAAAGTATTGGCATCAAAAGGCAATTTTCCCGTTAATAATTGGTAAAGAATTATTCCCAAACTGTAAATGTCACTTCTATGATCTAAAGATCTCTCGGCGTTTACTTGTTCTGGTGACATGTAAAAAGGAGTTCCCATAACAGTACCGGTCATAGTTAGTTGGGTGTTGCTATCAATGACTTTGACTAAGCCAAAATCCGCGAGGTAAGGCTCTTTGTCCGCATCCACTAAAATATTAGCAGGCTTAATGTCTCGGTGTAAAATACCTTTTTCATGAGCTACCGCCAAGGCCCGAGCTATTTTTTCGAGGATTTTAATCGTCGGACGTGGATTTTTAGATGAATTTTTTAAGAGATCCTCAAGCGTTTTCCCTTCGATGTATTTCATGGTGAAGTAAGGATATTCCCCCTGTTTTCCCATGTCATAGATCGGAATAATATTCGGAGCATCGATCTGGGCAATAGCACGAGCTTCTCGAAAAAAACGTTTTATTTCTGTTTGGTTAGCATCATCTCCGGCCAGAAGAACTTTCAAGGCCACCATCCGTTCTGAACTAAGTTCTTGAGCAAGATAGACAATCCCCATTCCTCCCCGAGCAAGTTCGCGAATTAAGCGATAATTAGGAAATTTTTGCTCTAATAAAGGAGAACTGTTTTTTTCTCCTTTATTCTCATTAACATTAACATTAACATTCTCATTAACATTAACATTAACTTGGGCGAGTAGAGTTTCCTCATGGCGACAATTAGAGATACGTTTTATTGCTTGAATTAACTCAGACATACCTAAGCGATGTTCTCGAACAAGAGTCTGCCCTAAGTTAGATTTTTCTCGATTGCATTTTTGCAAAAAAACTTGAAGGGTTTCTGCACCAATTAAGCCAGAGCGATGTAGTTCTGCGGCCAATTTTTGATTTGCAGTGTGAATTTCTGGGGCATTGTTAGGAGAGTCTGTACTGACTTTTAGATTGGTTGCTTTTTGTCGTAATTGCTGAATTACTTGCTGTAAAGAATCAGGAGTGACTCCTACTTGGGTCAAAAACTGAGAGGGAGAAAGAGTTGTTTGCGAAGGCTTTTTCTGCCACTGCTGCCAGAGAACAAGAACTTGCTCTTTGTCATAAAACCCCATGGAGTTTAAGGTATGCAAAATGATCTGGCATTGTCGATCTTGTTGTTCTGGCGATGTTTTATCCATTGTTTGTTACCTTCGTGTAATGAGCCACCAAAAAAGTTGGATACTAGAATCTAGGAAACCCAGGTAACATATGGGGTTCCTAGAATATTCCTAATACCTAACACAAGAGTTTTGTGCCTTACTTTTGTAGTAAACTCTCAAGGTCTCCTCTTTCTTTTGTGGTATTACCGGGAGCAAATAGTACATAATCGGCCAAGTGAGCATATTTCTGAGGAGAAATTTTCTTACCTTGTTCAACTGGTATGATCGTCAAGAGTAGATGAGGAGTTTGAGGAAGCTGTTCTTTGACCTTAGAGACAAGTCCCAAGTGTTCATCGCTATGAAAAGCCCCTGTGTATGAAATAATAGTAGCCTGAGGATTTTTGTGGAAAAACTCGACCATGGAACGAGCCATTGTATCGTCTTTTAGGCATTGAGATCTATAGTAGAGTTCAATTACAGCGGGAGGAACATGCCCTTTCATCGTTTCGTAAAATTTAGTATGGTATTTGTCTTGAGGTGCTAAAATTTCTTTGGCTAAAAAACTTTGCTCAGTGGCTGGCATTTGCCAAAGGATTTTGTCTTTTCCTTTTGCAACGAAAGAGGCATAGCGTCGAGGAACATTCATTCCTAAGACAGGAAGACGATAGGCTTTGGAAAATTCGATAAGTGGTCGGTAATCTGTAGCGTAGTTACCCCAAGGACGACTGTTCTGAAGGAAGAATTCTTCTGTAACTTGCCCGGTCAAATACCCATCTAGAATAAATTGAGTATCTCGCTCAAACATTTCAAGAGCAATAGCAACATTTTCCTTTTGAGCAAACACTTTTTCTAGAATCAAAAGTTCGACCTTGTGTCCCCAATTGTGGTTGTGAAGTTCTCCTACATAAATCATTTGAGATTGTTTTATCTCGACAGAGAGTTTTTCCCAACTCGTCCACTCTTGAGTTTCGCTGTTATAGATTTTAGGCCACTGAGCCCAAGTTACACTGCAAAGCAAGAACAGAACTGTACATATACCAGCTAGTTTTCGCATGGTAGAACCTTTCGTTTATTGAGGAAAGAAACCAAAAATTTTGGATTCCCTACTTAAAATTTTTTCGTCTTTAGAATCCCCCTTCACTTATGTTATAATATCCCCCCTCTTTAATCAAGATGTTTTGTTGGTAAGAAGAGGTAAAATCTATCATTAGACAAAGATACAGAGATACAGAGACAAAGATACAATTTTTGTTTGAAATTTGGTGAGGAGCCAAAAATTTTTGGACATTTAGGGTGTGCCCTAGTTTAGAACTTTTGATCCCACACTTTAGAAAGGTTAAGTTTAGCTAGGAACTATTCTTAAGCTAACTGAATGATATTTATGCACTGGAAATCGACTGACTTATTTACAAAACGGCATATAGGACCTGATCAAGAAGAGCAAAAAGAGATGCTAAAAACGATTGGGGTCAGCTCTCTTGAAGAGCTAATTGAACAAACTGTTCCTGAAAAAATTCGCTTAAAGAAAGATCTGAATCTTTCTTCTGCTGTAAGTGAGAGAGAGTTACTCTCTTCTTTAAAAAAACTATCTCAAAAAAACCAAGTTTTTCGATCTTTTATTGGCTTGGGTTATTACAATTGCATCATTCCTCCGGTTATCCAACGAAATATTTTTGAAAATCCTGGTTGGTACACTCAATACACTCCTTACCAAGCAGAAATCTCTCAAGGGCGCTTAGAAGCGCTCTTGAATTTTCAAACCTTGGTGGCTGATTTAACAGGAATGGAAATTGCGAATGCTTCTCTTCTTGACGAGGGAACAGCTGCTGCTGAAGCAATGGGTTTGTTTTTTCGATTAAAGAACAAACGAAAAATTACTCATCCTCGCTTTTTTGTTTCTGAAAATTGTTTTCCTCAAACTATTGATATTCTGAAAACCCGAGCTGCTCCTTTAGGAATAGATTTAGTTATTGGAGATCTTTCTAGTAGGGTTTTTCTGAAAGAAGATGGTTTTTTTGGAATTCTTCTTTCTTATCCCGATGGAGATGGATCTATCCATGATTACAGCAGCTTAGTCACTCAGGCTCAAGAAAAGAATATTTATGTCAGTGTTACAACTGATTTGCTATCGCTAACTCTTCTAACTCCTCCGGGAGAGTGGGGGGCGGATGCTGTCGTAGGGAGTGCCCAAAACTTTGGAGTTCCTTTAGGTTACGGAGGACCACATGCGGCCTTCTTTGCGACTCGACAGCAGTTCCAAAGGAATATGCCTGGCCGTCTTGTCGGAGTTTCTCATGATAGGCATGGTAAAAAAGCCTATCGTCTTTCTTTGCAAACCAGAGAACAGCATATTCGACGGGAAAAAGCGACATCTAACATTTGTACTGCTCAAGCTCTCTTGGCTATTATGGCTAGTATGTATGCTGTTTATCATGGGCCAAAAGGCTTAACCGCTATTGCTAGGCGCATTCATAATTTAACTCAGGTGCTCGAACAGTCCCTCCAAAGTTATGGTTATATCCAAAAAAATACCTATTACTTCAATACTTTAAGTATCTCAATAGAACCAGAACAACTTAGCATCATTCGAGAAAGAGCGCTTGCTCATAAAATAAACTTTTGCTATACCAACGAAAAGAGCATTGGCATTTCTTTGGATGAAACAACTTTACCGGAAGATATTCAGGATATTGTCTCTATTTTTGCTCAAGCGAAAAACCAAGAGGTCAAAAAAATAGAGTATCCTTCTTATGAGTCTCTAAAGGTTAATGTATCTCCAAAATTAAAACGACAAAGTCCTTTTTTAGATCACCCAGTTTTTCATCTCTACCATACAGAAACAAAAATGATGCGTTATTTGAAGAAACTGGAGAACAGAGATTTATCCCTGACTTCATCCATGATTCCTCTAGGATCTTGCACTATGAAGTTAAACGCCGCTGCGGAAATGATGGCTCTGAGCTGGCCAGAGTTTTCAGATATTCATCCTTTTGTTCCTCTGGAACAAAGCCAAGGTTACCAGGAAATTTTTCGCCAATTAGAGAAGGATCTTTGTGAAATTACAGGCTTTACCGCAGCTTCTCTTCAACCAAACTCGGGAGCTCAGGGGGAATATGCCGGACTTATGGTCATCCGAGCTTACCATTTAGATAGAGCAAGCTTAGACCGTGATGTTGTTCTGATTCCTTCCTCTGCTCACGGGACAAATCCTGCTAGTGGGGTGATGGCGGGAATGAAGGTCGTTATTGTCAAATGTGATGAAAGAGGAGATGTTGATTTCGCTGATTTGCGACAAAAGGTAGAGCTACACAGCCAAACTCTTTCCTGCTTGATGCTAACTTACCCTTCTACTCATGGTGTTTTTGAGGAAAGTGTTCGAGAAATTTGTGATTTTGTCCACGAGCATGGTGGACTTGTCTATATGGACGGTGCAAATATGAATGCTCAAGTGGGGTTGACTAGCCCTGCCGAAATCGGTACGGATGTTTGTCACTTGAATCTTCATAAAACTTTCAGCATCCCCCACGGAGGAGGAGGACCTGGTATGGGCCCGATTTGTGTGGCGGAGCATCTAGCCCCTTATTTACCGGGACATTCCTTGGTTAAAACGGGAGGAGAAAAAGCGATATCCGCAATCTCCTCAGCTCCGTGGAGTAGTGCAAGTATTCTTTTGATATCATATGCTTACATTTTGATGCTCGGACAACAAGGGGTAAAAGAAGCCACTCGGATTGCTATTCTTAATGCCAACTACATCCGAGCTCGTTTACAGAGCCACTATGAACTCCTTTTTTGTGGAGATCGTGGACAAGTGGCTCATGAAATGATCTTAAATTTTCAACCTTTCCGTAGTGCTAATATAAATGTAGAAGATGTTGCCAAACGTTTAATGGACTATGGTTTCCATGCACCTACAATGTCTTGGCCTGTTCCCGATACAATTATGATTGAGCCGACGGAAAGTGAATCAAAGGACGAGCTGGATCGATTTTGCGATGCTTTGATCTCTATCCGTGAGGAAATTCAAGAAGTGATTGAGGGAAAAGCTGATCCCAATGACAATGTTTTGAAAAATGCACCGCATACAGCACAAGAGGTTGTCTCGGAAAACTGGGCTCACTCTTACTCTAGAGAAAAGGCTGCTTTCCCTTTGCCTTATACCAAAGAGAATAAATTTTGGACAAGTGTTTCTCGTGTCGATAATGTCTATGGGGATCGCAACTTAGTTTGCTCTTGTCCTCCTCTGGAAGCATATTCTGGAACTTAAACTATGAAGATACTTCTGAGTGGGGCCTCCGGCTTGATTGGGTCAGCTCTACGGCCCCATCTAGAAAAAAAACAACATGAGGTTATTTGCTTAACGCGGTCTCGTGCCCAAAAAAATAAAACATACTGGAATCCTCTATCAGGAGAGGTTGATACCTCTTCTCTTGAAGGAATTGAAGTTGTGATTCATTTAGCAGGAGAACCCCTGGACGATCAACGCTGGAGCCGAAACAAAAAAAAACTCATCGAGGATAGTCGAGTGAAAGGAACAAGGATTCTCTGCGAGAAACTGGCAGCACTTTCCTCTCCTCCCAAATTAATGATTTGTGCTTCTGCTGTTGGCTACTATGGAGATCGAGGAAGTAAGGTTCTTGCAGAAGAAGATTCCGCAGGATCTGGTTTCTTAGCCCAAGTGTGTCAAGGATGGGAAGATGCTTGTCAAGTTCTTCGGCAAAAAGGAATTCGCGTTATTAATCTACGCTTGGGTGTTGTTTTGCATCCGACAAAAGGAGCCCTTGGTAAAACTTTTACCCTATCCAGAATGGGAATGGGAGGAGTTTTGGGGGATGGAAAACAGTATATTAGCTGGATTTCTATTGATGATGTCGTGGGAGCTATTGAGCATTTAATGCTATCGGAAAATATAGAGGGGCCTATTAACATAGCTTCTCCCTTTCCGGTAACTCAGTATGATTTTGCTCATACTTTAGGCCGAGTGATTGGGCGACGCCCGAAAATGCGCGTTCCCCTTTTTACCATTCGCTTGACTTTCGGAGAAATGGCCGATGAATTGATGCTTGCAAGTACAAGCCTTTCTGCTCAGCGCTTACTAAGTACAGGCTATACCTTCCAGTATTCTCATCTGGAAGAGGCTCTTTTGCATTTGTTAAAAAAGTAATTTATTTCTAGAAAGATATATTTCTTAATGACTTTACGAAAAACTAAACTAGATCAAGTACACCGAGAACTAGGAGCTAAGATGGTTCCTTTTGCTGGTTTTGAAATGCCAGTATGTTATACCACTGTTAATGAAGAACACAATGCTGTTCGTCATCATGTGGGACTTTTTGATCTTTGTCACATGGGGCGCATCACCATCTCAGGCTCTGATGCAAGCTCTTTTTTAGATTATCTAGTTAGCTCCGATATTGCTCAGATGAAACCTTCTATGGCCCGTTATGGTCTTTTGCTTAACGAAAAAGGTTTGATTTTAGATGACATTATTACCTATTGTCGCGAGGAAAGCTACTTGGTAGTTTGCAATGGAGCTAACTTAGAAAAAGTCTTGGGCTGGCTAGGAGAAAACTCTTCTTCTTACGACGTTCAGATATCCGATGATAGTGAAAAAATTGCCATGTTAGCTATTCAAGGATCCCAAGCTCTTGATGTAATGAAAGAACTTACCACAGAAGATCTCTCGGTAATGAAATACTATAGTTGCTTAGAGACTGAAATCCTCGGTAAATCTACTCTGATTGCTCGAACGGGCTACACAGGAGAAGATGGTTTTGAGCTCTACTTTGATATGATCGATGTGATCAAAATTTGGAACCAAATTCTCTCTTTGGGATTTCATCATGACTTAGTTCCTATTGGACTAGCAGCAAGAGACACTCTAAGACTAGAAGCAGGAATGCCTCTTTACGGACATGAAATTAATGAACAAACTCATCCTTTTCAAGCAAATCTCTCTTTTGCCGTAAAACTTAAAAAAGAAAACTTTATGGGAAAAAAAGCATTGCTTCGCATCAAAGAAGAAGGCTTTTCTAAAAAGCTAGCTTGCTTAGAAGTAAAAAGTAAGCGCATTGCTCGAAGTGGTTGCAAAGTTTATCTTTCAGAAAAAGAAGAGGATATTGAGGTAGGAGAAGTTACTAGTGGAACTCTTTCCCCCACGTTAGGGAAAAGTATTGCTTTAGCCTATATTCCTGTAGAACGAGCGAGTTTGGGAAGTCGCTTAAATGTAAAAATAGGTAAAAACTTTTACCCCGTAGAAGTGGTTTCCTCTCCTTTTTATTCGAGAGTTAGATAGCAAAGAGAACTTAGGTGCTTGGCAAGCACCTAACTCATTTTAATGTGTTACTATGGTTTAGGACACACCTAAGTTATTATTCTATTCGGAGGTTTTCTTAATGGACTATGAACAAATGACAGAAGTTACCATTATTTCTAGGAATTATGTGATCAACGGTAAGATTTCTCTGCCGGTGGGCTCACGTTTGACGGATTACTTAGACGAAGCAAAGACATTCATCGCGGTGACAGGTGTAACTGTTTCCGATAAAAAAGATGGAGATGAGCTTTTTAAGGCCAAGTTCATTAATGTTAGTCGTGACCACATAGAGTTAATGTTTCCTGCCGATATGCTTGTTCATCCTGATCCTGAGCCAGAAGAAACAGCTGTTCTTGAAACAAGCCATACTACCTCTGAACCAATTGAGACTCCTAAACCAATTGAGACTCCTAAACCAAATGGGACTCTTGAACCAATTGAGACTCCTAAACCAAGTGAGACTCCTAAACCAATTGAGACTCCTAAACCAAGCGAGACTCCTGAACCAAGTGAAACTCCTGAACCAAGCGAAACTCCTGAAATAAGTGAAAAAACAGGAGAGATCTCTATGGATAGCGAAGAGACACCCAAAAATGAAAAGGAATAAACCTTTTCGAATTTTGTTGGAGTTATGAAACCATAGTGACTATTTTTTTGGGGAATACAAAATGCCTAGTATTGATACTTTTTTAATTAAAATGCTTGAACGTGGTGCTTCTGACTTACATATCTCTAGCAACAAAAAAGCTATGATCCGCGAGTCGGGAGAAATGAAAGCTTTGACGGAACAAAAAATCCCTGCTGATCATCTCCGTCAACTTCTCTTTGAAATTATGCCAGATCGCAATCGACGAGAGTTTGAAGAAATTTGGGATACCGACTTTGCTTATGAAATTGAGGGACACGCTCGGTTTCGTGGAAATGTCTTTATGGATCGTTTTGGAATAGGGGGAGTTTTCCGGCAAATTCCATCGGAGGTACTAACCGCCGAACAGTTAAATTTACCTCCTGCGGTTATTAATCTTTGTTATTTATCTAAAGGTTTTGTTGTCGTTACAGGACCGACAGGTAGTGGTAAATCAACGACTTTAGCAGCGATGATCGACTTTATTAACAAAAGTCGGGCAGACCACTTAATCACAATCGAAGACCCCATTGAATTTGTTCACCAAGACATCCAATGTCTAATTAACCAACGAGAAGTTCATCGACACACGAAGAATTTCAAAAATGCTTTACGAGCGGCTTTGCGTCAAGACCCCGATATCGTTCTGGTGGGGGAGATGCGAGACTTGGAAACCATCGAAATTGCTATTGAAACTGCCGAAACAGGCCACTTAGTTTTTGGAACTCTCCACACCAATACTGCTCCGAGTACAGTAGACCGAATTATCGATCAATTTCCCACAGGGCGACAAACCCAAATTAGAACTATGCTCTCCTCTTCTTTGAAAGGAGTTATTGCCCAGACTCTTTGCAAAAAGAAGCCAAAAGGTCGAGTTGCTGCTCTAGAGATTTTAGTTGTAACCGGCGGGATTGCTAATATGATCCGCGATGGAAAAACTTATCAAATTCCATCGGCGATGCAAACAGGTATGAAAAGTGGGATGATCCTCTTAAACGACTCTCTTCTCAAATTCGTAAAAGAAGGCTCCGTTGACCCGATGGAAGCCTATATGAAGGCCACATCAAAGGAAGATCTCGTCACTAAGTTTAAGCAAAATATGATTCCTTTTACTCCCCCTTCTTCGACAGAGCATCGTGCTGTAGATTCTTCTTCTACTCAAAAATCTCCCTCTCTCCAAAATCCGTCCTCAGGACCTGCTACGGGACCACATGCTGTCCTTAATAGGCCTCGCCCAAGCAGTCCAGCACCACAACAACAGCCTAACCCTTTCGCAAAGAGCTCTAGACCTAGTGCTCCTCCCGGATCAAGACAGTCTCTTTCGAATGTTGCACCTAAGAAGCCCAGTTCAGGTATACCAGATAAAAAGGCTTCTATGTTTTTTAAGAAAAAATAGTTGTTTGTTTTAAACTGCCCTAAGTCCATGCGAGGGTTTAGATAAGTTCTGAGTTTATTCCAAAAACAAATTTGTCTTCCCTAAAAACTCAAACATGGCTTGGGCAATAATTTGATTTCCTTTGTCTCCGAAATGATAGGAATCTAAGAATATTTCATTGTCAGAAGGAAGAGAGTCAAAAACGGAACGGAGATCAGAAAAATGAAAAAAGGGAGCGGGAACTTTGGATAGTTCTTGGGCAATTTCTTGGTAGCACTGGGTAAAATATTCTTGGTCTCGTAAGAGTTTTTCTTCTCTATTGCTGAGTTCTTTTTGAGTTAAGGCTAAGCTCGGCTGTAAAAAGAAAACATAAGGGACTTGAGAAAAGGAGAGAACGTAGCTGCTCAAAAGAATATTTTTACGCAACCTTTGGGCGACAAGAGAAGGCGAGACGGGGTTTTCTTGGATATCACTAACGTCTATCAACGAAGGGTAGCCGGCTTTTTTATGAGCGTTATTGAGTAGGATGCTAAAAAATTCGTCTTCATAAGTTTGAAACCAAAGACTGTTATTGCCTAATCGTCCCCAATGAACATCATTTACTCCCGAAAGAGATATGACTAGATCAGGTTCCCATTCCGAAATGCGGTTTTCTATAGCAATGCGTTCGTGAGTGGAGGCCCAGGCCGGGGTGGCTAAAGTGAAGACTTCATATTTTTTTTCTGAAGTTTTCCTGAGGTTTTCCTGGAGTAGGCTTTCTAAGTATCCTCCCACTGTCGTTTCATCACTAGGAGCTCCCGATCCATAGGCTGTAGATCCTCCGGTTAAAAAAATACGAATGACATTTTGGGGTTTGGGAAAAATAATTTCTCGAGAAGAACGGCATTGTAGATTGTTAATATGAGCATTAGCACTTTTTCCTGGCCTAGGTCCGTTTCCGACAAAGGGGGTTACAGTATTGGCAACATTCCAAGAGAAATTGTCCATAAGGGAAAGAAGGTCTTTTTGAGGATGATAAACTTTGGCTAGCTCTTCTCTTTTTTCCGAGGATAAAAGCTTTCCCATACTTTCACTGGAAATTCTTTTGCTAATTTTTCTGTGAAAAGGATAGGTAGCCAAATAATGCCCTGTTCCTACTCCTAGTAGAACCAACAGGGTTATGACTAAAGTTGGAACAGCGATAAAAATCCACTTCTTATTCATTTAAATTCCTTCCACTAATAGAGTTTCTTAGTAAACTATCATAATTGCAACTTGGAATCATCTAAAAAATAGAAAGGTCATTTTATGAATCGTTTTCCCCTTTTTCGTCAAAAAATGCTAGGAGAATCTTTACCTGAAGTGGTGGTAGATACTTTTTGTTACTACTACGAAAAGCTTGTTGAGGGAAGCTCTGGTTTTATCTTAGAGAAAGATATTCTTCCCATAAGTAGAGATGATTTAGAGCATTACGATAAGCTTTCCTCGTATAAAGAAAAAGGATGTTCTCTTTTGCCACGAACTGCTGTGATTAAGCTTAATGGAGGCTTAGGGACAAGTATGGGGCTTAACAAGTCTAAGTCTCTCTTAGAAGTAAAAGCTGGTAAAAGCTTTTTGGATATAGTTGCTCAGCAAATGGAGAAGCTAGCAAAAGTTTCTGGAGGACAAAGTCCTACTCTTATTTTCATGAACAGCTTTAGCACAGATCACGATACTAGGGAAGTTCTTGCTCTTTACCCTGATCTTCCGACAGAGTGTTTTCTTCAGCACAAATTCCCTAAAATTCTTCAGCAAGACTTATCTCCTGCTCTGTGTCCTGAAAATCCCCAACTAGAGTGGAATCCTCCTGGGCATGGTGATATTTACTGTGCTCTTGTAACTTCTGGTCTTTTAGATAAATTACTTTCTCAGAATATTCATTATGCCTTTATTTCGAACATTGATAACTTGGCTGCAACGATGAGTGAGCGTATCCTTGGCTATTTTGCAGAGAAGAGCTTCCCCTTTATGATGGAAGTTACCCAAAGGACAGAAATGGATAAAAAAGGAGGGCATCTGGCAAGAAAAACGGAGGGAGGATTGCTTCTCCGAGAATCGGCTCAGTGTTTGGAGGAAGAAAAAGAAGCTTTTGGGGATATTGAACGCTATTGCTACTTTAACACCAATAGCATTTGGGTAGATCTTGCTCAACTCAGTACAGTCTTGCAAGAAAGAAGCAGTATTTTAGGTCTTCCCATGATTCGCAATAGCAAGCGACTTAATCCTCGAGATAACAAATCACCTGAAGTCTACCAGTTAGAAACTGCTATGGGGGCAGCTATTTCTTGCTTTCCTCAAGCAGCAGCTCTTGAAGTACCCCGCACTCGTTTTGCTCCCGTCAAAAAATGTAATGAACTTCTTCTTTTGTGGTCAGATTTTTTTGAGCTAAGCAAAGAAGGCAAAATCCACCCTAATCCAGCTCGGAGAAGAGGAGATATTGTTATCAAACTTGATGATCGCTACTATAGCAAAATCGATCAACTAGAGGAGCGTTTTCCCCAAGGAGCCCCCTCTTTTCTAGAATGTGATTCTTTTACTGTTGAGGGAGATGTAATTTTTTCTTGCCCTGTCAAAATGAAAGGGACTGTGAAAATTATTAACTCTAGCAGAGAAACGAAAGAATTTTTAGAAAAAGAAGTTTGTGATACTGTCATCAATATATAGAATAGACTGTGTGGATTTTTTGTTTGTTTTTGGATTTATTTAGGGGGAGATGCCCTAAGTAGCGTGATCTAGAGGATCAAAATGAAAAACTTTATCTACTTGGTTCAAGGCGAATCTCGCTTGGTTCAAGAATATTTGCCTTTAGCTAATAGAAATAACGCTGATGCTATATTTCTAACCTACGACGAGGCTATTAAAGAAGCATTTTTTTTCCCAAATTCTACTTGGGCACAGGGACGAAATAAGCTACTTGAAATGGCAAGAGCAAAGGGGGAATACCTTTACTATATATTTTGCGATGACGATATAGCTTTTCAAACGGGTGGATGGGATGAATTTGAAAACTATTTACTGGCACTAAAACCAGCTATTGCGGTGCCTGTTTTTTCTTCAAAAACAAAAGACACTCCCATAAAATGGTTAGATTTCCAAACTTTTTTGACTAACGATGAGCAGTTGATGGCTTTTCATTATGAAGTTGTTCGCGATAGCATAGTTTTGCCTTATCAAAATCAATTTGACGATATTCACTGGTGGGCTTCGTGCGATATCCAAGAAGTTCTTATTCAAAATTTTTATTTTTCTAGCTCTATCCAACTCAATAAAATCGAAGTACTCAACGAATGTAGGCTAAGATATAACGATTCAAAGATCAAAAGAGAAGCATCTATAGAACGTGTTAATGGCTGGCTTAGTGAACAATTTATAAAAGAGTACAAAAATACTTCTAAATTAGTTATTCAGCAACTTGTTTTGTGGCGAACGCTTTGTTTTTTTCTGGGCCGCTATATTTTTTCTAATTCTTCAAGTTATCATGTCAGCGAATATTCTATCAAAAATATATTGATGCCTGAATCAGAAATGCTGGAGCAATATTTAAAACATAACTCAAAAGAAGAGAACTTTTAGAAAAGAGATTTGTGAGCTCTCATGTTTGGTTGCTGGAAGGATTAGATGAAGGTACTTTAGCTGCATAGCAATAGCAGCTAAAGTAGAAGGTATGCTTTATTTCTCTTATGAATCCGCGCAGGAGGGAAGCATTTCTTGGCAATGATTACGATTTAGTTCAGACTCTTCTTTCATCATTTCGGCAATTCGCTGAGAGAAAATTTCTGTAAGATTTTCTCCCTTTTCCAACTGCTTGAGCCAAATTTGAGCTTCATTGCCGTTTTCTAGAATAGAGCAAAGGGGCCGGAGAAATTTATCAAAGCCGTGCTTCTGGGCCCAGGGGAAAACTTGGTGGTAGATTTCGGTGAGCCAATCGCGGGCACAAATTGTCTCTCCGGTTTGCCAACTGTGTAAACAAGCGTCTAAGCTTTTTTCACTAGCTAAGTCTTCGTTCTTTGCTGCGATTAATGCCAGCTCTTCTAGAGAGTGAGGAGAGTTTGTTAGAGGATCTAAGCTAGGATCTTCCATCACTTGCCAAACTCTTGCTTCCATCAGAGCAGTTAGAGCGAGAATTTTCAACGGATCAGAGATAAGGTCGCAGATTCTCAACTCCAGTCTGTCTAAATCCGTCGGACGATCAGGCCCATTGGGCCGCGCTGAAGTCCAAAGATGGCGCACATTTTGCATTGTGCCTTGCCTAAGTTGCTCGTGAGTCCAATCAATATAGTCTTGGTGGCTTGCAAAAATAGGCATTGCGGCATGAGTTTTTGGAAAGCTACTCCACCGAGTTGAATGAAATCCTGTCGTTTTTCTATCCAAAAAAGGAGATGATGCGCTCAATGCCAAATAGAGAGATGCCTCTAGGCGAATGACTCGCCAAGCACGCATTAACACTTCTATATCATCTAAGCCAATGTTAATATGGATGCTTGCCGTGACCACTTTAGTACCGTATGTTTTTTCGATAAATTCGTGATAAGGATTGCCTGGATCAGAAGGATAGAATTGGGAACTATCACCTAGAGAAAGTGTGCTCCCTGGAATGATCGTATAATCTCCCTGTCCTTTTAAGAATTCTCGTAGACGCAAACGTGGTTGAATCAGCTGACAGAGAAGTTCTTCATACTCTCGACAAGGAGTAGTCATATACTCCACATTTCTTTTGTCCGGTTCTCGAACAAATCCTTCTAAATTTTCCACGATTTTATCGGAAAAACCAACAATGTCACCGGAGAAAGTACCAGTGTACATTTCTACTTCTAAGCCTTTTTTTAGTAACACAGCTTCACCTTATAAAGTGATGGAGAAAATATTCATGAAATGCTGTCCCATTCCCCAGCTCTGGATGAAAGGCCGTTGCTAAAAAATTATTTTTCTGGGCAGCAACAATTTCTCTACCTCCTTGCGCAGTAGAAATTTCGACTAAAGGCTCTACCGTTTTACCTAATCGGACAAAACGAGGAGCTCGAATAAAAATAAGAGATATTGGTTGTGAGCTAATCAAGGGAATAGAGGGGATAGTTTCAATAAAACTATCGAGTTGCTTTCCGTAAGCATTTCTTTTTACCCCTATATCCATAAGACCTATCGGAGAGTTGTTTTTTTTTCCGTCGATCTCTTTTGCTAACAAAATGGCTCCGGCACAGGTTCCCCAAACGGGTAAACCCTCTTCTAACATTTTTCGAAGAGGCTCTGCTAAGCCATTTTCTATGAGTAGTTTGCCTATACAGGTAGTTTCTCCACCTGGAAGAATAATTCCATCAATTCCTTCTAAGTCAGAGGGAAAGCGAACTTCTTTCTTTTGGGCTCCCATGGCTTCGATTTTTTGGAGATGTTCAGCAACACCTCCTTGCAAGGCAAGTACCCCAATCGTTTTTTTCATATTATCTTTTTTACCAACCTCGGGTGGCCAGCCTTTCCGTCTCTTCCATGTTGCTTACGTCTAGACCAGACATAGGTTTTCCAATACGAGAAGATACTTCTGCTAGCACTTTAGGATCTTGGTAAGCAGTTGTTGCTTTGACAATCGCTTGGGCTCTTTTTTCAGGGTTTTCCGATTTAAAAATACCCGAACCGACAAAGATACCATCAGAGCCTAGTTGCATAAGTAAAGCAGCATCGGCAGGAGTAGCAATACCGCCTGCGGCAAAATTAACAACAGGCAATTTGCCTTCTTTAGCGACTTGGCAAACTAATTCAAAAGGAGATCCCGTGTTTTTCGCGTAGACCATCAGTTCTTCTAGTTCCATGTTCTTGAGACGGCGAATGTCGCTTGTGATTGCTCTCATATGGCGAACGGCTTCCACGACATTTCCTGTTCCTGCTTCTCCTTTGGTTCTCATCATACAAGCTCCTTCCGCGATTCGACGAAGAGCTTCTCCTAGATTATTTGCTCCGCAAACAAAAGGAACTTTGAATTTATGTTTATTAATGTGGTGAAGTTCATCGGCCGGAGTCAAAACTTCTGACTCATCGATGTAATCAATACTAATGGCTTCTAAAATTTGCGCTTCGACAAAATGGCCAATTCTAACTTTTGCCATAACGGGAATACTTACCGCTTCTTGTATTTCCATAATCATTGCCGGGTCAGACATCCGAGCCACTCCCCCGTCTCTGCGAATATCTGAAGGAACTCTTTCTAATGCCATTACGGCAACTGCTCCGGCTTGCTCGGCAATCTTGGCTTCTTTTGCGTTGACCACATCCATGATCACTCCTCCCTTGAGCATTTGCGCAAGGTTGCGATTGAGCTGTTTACGATCTTCCATCATTTTTCTCCTCTTTTAATATTTGACCATACTTAAGTCCACTTCGTCGGCCCAAGCGTCAATACCCCCTTTTAGGTTACTTACGTTGGCATATTCTCGCTCTAGTAAAAGCTGACATGCTTGGGCGGATCTCATTCCATGATGACAGTAGATAATGATGGTTTCTTCTTGTTTTAACTGTTGAGAAAGCTCATTGAATTCGCCTAAAGGCATGAGCTCGGCTTTTTCGATTTTGACCAACTCATACTCCCAAGGGTCACGAACATCAATAAAACGCAAGGACTCACTAGAGTCTAACATTTTTTTTACATCGATCGGAGAAATTTCTTTGAGCATAGTTTATTGGTTCCCTTTGTGAAAATACTGAAATGGTTCTGGTAGAACCATTTCTATGAGATAATCTTTAGTAATTTCTTAGATTTTAGATACCTAAGAGAGTTTTCCTAAAGCTTCCTGAATAGCATCATAGTTAGGCTCTTGTCCAGGACTTTCAGAAATTTCTGTATACTGAATCTTGCCTTCTTTATCTACGACAAAAGCAGATCTTTTAGAGACACCTTTAAATCCAAATTTTTCAGGAACAAAACTTTCATATAGACAATTGTAGCTGGCGCTGACTTCTTTGTTAAAGTCACTCAAGAGGGAGAACTCAAAACCGTGCTTTTCAGCCCATAAAGATTGAGCAAATGGACTATCTACGCTAATTGCAAGAACTTCTGCGTTCAAGTCTCCATACTTTCCTAAATTATCTCGGGTATGACACATTTCTTTTTCGCAAACACCTGTGTTAACCAAAGGAAAAAAAAGCAGAACAACATTCTTTTGCCCAGCAAAGCTACTTAAAGTAACATCTTCTAATTTATGACTCTTTAGTGTAAAATCAGGGGCTTGATCACCTATGTTTAAAGACATTTTTGCAATCCTTTTATAAGTACAAAATTATTTCCGTTCTAAAGTCGTGAAAAAACTATCTTTCGGCCTATACCACATTATGGAATTTTTGTCAAGATTTTTTGCTGCTTGGGCAATGGTTTAACCTTGATCTACAATCCCTTGTTTTTTTGTTATTTTTCCTTTAAAGCCTCTCTCAAAAGATGTGACTTGAAAAGAGGGTTTTCTTTTTGAATACCCCTCTCTGCTCGTTTTAGACGTTCTATAGTGGAAGTGTTTTCCTCTGTAGAGAAGTCCTTTTTCTCTTGCCCCTTTTTCCATTGAAAAGCTCTTAGTTCCAATAAGTTTTCTCGGGCGATGAGAGAGATTTTTGCGCTCTGGGCCCAGTTCGTTAGATCTTCCAGCTTACGTTCCCACCGCTCTAAATCTTCTGTTTCTAAATATCCAGATACTAACTGACTACGAAACTGGTTGAGACCCAAAATCTCTCTTTTTTCATAAGAATAAGCTTGGTACTTGTCAAAAATAATTAAGCTTAGGAGCAGCAACCCTACTAGAACAAAAAGATGCTTCCTTTTTTGGCGCTTGTCTTTTTCCTTTTGCTCGACTAAGTTACGCAAGCTTTGAAGGGTTTGAGGGCGACGGAAAATTTCTCTCAGATGATCAATTACTATAATAATCTCTTGGCATTTTTTTATAGAGAGCAGTTTGGATTTCTCTAAGGCTGTAACCCACTGATTAAGAGAATTCTTCAAAGCGTTTGGGGCGGAGAGATTGTATACTTCAAAAGTTTTTTCATCTAAAGTTAGCTCGGCATAGGGGAACTTTTCCGTACTAATTTCTAAAGATTGAACACTTCCTAAGAACCGTTGCCAATACTCTTCGCTTATTTCCTTTTCTTGAGGAGAAATTTTAGTTGCTCCTGTTGCTAAGGTTTGGCACTGAGTGATAAAATCTTGGAGATCATCTTGGAATTGTTTGCGGATACGGGTTTGAGCATTTTCTAAGTGCTCGTCTAGGAGCTTTTGGTTTTCGGGAAAAGAAAGGAGAGGCCGCAGGTGTCGAATCCAGTCGCGTAGTTGCTCTAGTTTTACTTTTTGGAGTTGCTCCTGGAGGGATCGGGTCACCTCGGTCTCAATTTGCTGGAGCAACTTGCTTTTTTGAGATAAAGAAGTTTCGCTAGTGGTTTCTATTCGGTTTTTTTGCTCAATTTCTTGCCAAATCTCTTGCCAGTAACGATGCAGTTCTCGCATAGGGAGTAAGACTAATCTCTCCCATTCTTGAACGGGATGAGAGTGAACATTTTGACAGTTCTTCTGAAGGGAAAGCCAGGTGGAAACAAAAGCATCCAAACTAACTAGAGCAGGAGGAGGGGACCCTGCTAAAATACTTTTGAACTTAACTTGGTCTTCTTGGTAATTTATATGATTTAAAATATCCTGTTCCAAGGTTAGAGTGACTAAATAAGAAAAAGCCTCTTTTTCCAAAGTAACAGTGGGAGGAAGAGTCAATGCATGGTCTGAGTAAATATTCTCTTGGCTGATTTTTTGACAGACATAAAGAATATCTATTGCTTTCCAAAAAGCTAGTTTCGCTCCTCCTTCGTTAATCTCTGTCATTAAACTTTGAAGATGTTTTTTTACTTCTAAAAGGATATCTTTCTCTGTTTCCTTTAGAGTGGTACTTCCTTTTTCTCCCGCTATTTTTCCGACTAAATTTTTCCGATGGTGACATTCTTGAAGCCACTCTTTGAGTTTCTCGGGAAGGTTTCTTCCTGTATGGATTATTTTTTGGGCTTTTGTTTTGATCTCTTGGATTTCAGCTTGCAATAGGTTTTGTGATTTTTCCTCCGCTTTACTAATCACTTCAGCTAGTTGCTCTTGGGAGGAAAGGCATCGGAGAATCTCCTTTAACTCTGATGCCCAAAAAAAGAAGCGTGGAAAATCATCAACATCTTTGATTTTGTCCTCTAGGCTCTGAAGAACAGCTTTTTCACTTTCTTGGCGAACGTTACTTTCTTCGGACAAAGAAAAGCAAGTTTGCAAACGAACCCAAGAGTTCTCCCATTTTCTTAGGGCAGGCAAGACCTGCTCGCCCCAATCATGAGTTCCTTGGTTAGTAGAGTTTAGGCTTTTTTTGAGCTCTGTGGAACATTCGACTAAATCGTCTAAAAAGGATAGTCTATTTTCGGAGCCTTCGGGAAAAATTTGCTTGTACTTGTTTCGATCCTCTTCATAAAGAGAAAGAGAAAGATCTTTTCTTTGCGCAGTCAAGCGAACAAGATGATTGAGAAGTTGATTTTGCAAGGTAGAAACGTCGGGAAGATTGATTTCTTCTTCTTGCCAAATACTGATATGCCCGACGTCACGATGGAGTTTGAGAGTTTCGAGCATTTCATAGAAGTGAGACTTTTCAGGGTCTTCCAGAGCTAATTGGACAAGTTCGTGCAAGCGTTCACGGATCTCACTTAGGGTGTCTCGACGCAAGGCCAAAAGAGTTTGTTTGGCGCCCTCGCTCCAAGGTTTTTGAAAACGGCGTATTTTTTCTTCGGCTTCTAGTAACCATGCTTCTAAGTTTTGGGCTAAAGCGAGATTCGATTTTAAAAGGCGATTTGCACTATAAGAAAGATTAGCGACCTCTTTATCTACCTCTGTAATGATGTTTTTTGTGTCATCAACAATTTGACTAAGGTACTCATGAAAGTAAAATTGTTTGCCATAGCTTTGCTTTTCTACTAGCTCCTCAGAAAATTTTTCTAAAAGTTTTTTACTGTTTTCTTCTTCTTTATGGTGGTAGACAAGAAGATCTCGCAAAATAGATACTTGAATAGCCTGAAAACAAAAATGAAAAGTGTTTTCTAAGTGAATGCTGTTCTGGAAGAGCCACTTGGGGTCGCTAAAGAGAATACGAGAAGCTCTATTTAACCATTTAAAACCACGAGGCATAGATTTTAGTATATTAAGCCGAGGTAAGGCCATTCCTAGGAAGACGGTTTTAGGCCCTTTTCCTCTGAAATCAAAACCTTGAAAGATTTTAGGAAATCTCTTTTGAGTTAGAGCTAGGCCTTCTTCTGCCGGAATGGACATAAAGGGAAGGCGAGAGAAAAAATGGCAAAAAGAACGAAGTACAGGAATGGTTGTATAAAAACGAGGAACAATATCACACTTGGTTAAAACAACTACGATGGGAATACGAGTTCCTAGTCCTCGAATTTTATTGACGAATGTTTGAATGGCATCGACTTCTTCGTTGATTTGGCTTTTTTGATAAAAGTTGCTGGCGGACAGAAGGCAAATTAAAGCGTCTGCTTGGTTCGCTCGTTCTAGCAAGTTTTGGTAATGTTCCTCTTCTTTGCGCTCTAATTTAATGTGCTCTCCCGAAAAATCTTGCAAAGTAAATTCGTTACGAGAGTCTGGTTCTATAAAGTTTAATGTCGAAGCTTCTCCTAGAGTTAGGGGGATTTCTCCATGAGTTCTCAGCTCATCTTCCATTCTCTGGAAAAACTTTTTGGTAAAAGCATCTTTGCTATGTATAATGCTTTTAAAATAGCCTGCAGTAATAAGACTGGTTTTACCAACTCCAGTGTAACCTAAGAGGGCAATAACTTTTGTTCTTGCGTCGTGGTGGGGAAACGATGGTAGTTTTGCATTCATTGCTTTTAGCCTTATATTGAAATCCATTTTCATTTTAGGAAGGGCTACCCATGGGTACCCAAATAACAAGCTTCTTACTTGCATTATAAGCCAGATTTTTTATAATAGAAAAATATTCTACGAAAGTCTCTAAAATTTTAGAAGAAAGAGATTGCATGAAAGAGATCTTTTATGAGATGGCAGAACAATTAGCCACAGGAATTCTTCCCACAGAGGAAGCAAAAACTTGGGTTGAATCGCTAGGACAAAATGAAGAAGTTTGGCAAGAAATTGTTGTGGAAATTCCTTTTAAGGCACAGGAAAAACCAAGTATCGTCTACTCTCTTTCTTGTTTGCTAATGTCCTGGGCAGAATTAACCCTTTCTTCTAAGGAAGTTCATGAGGCTAAATTTTGGCAAGGGTGGGGAGCTCTTTTGAGTGAAGACTTTACTTCCGCTCATGATTTTTTTAGTATCAGCCAAAGCTATGCCGCTGAAAATAACGATCAAGAGAGTCTTTATCGTTATTACAAATACTATGGCGACGGCTATTTACATGCCGGCCGAGCTCAGCAGGCCCAAGACTTTTATCGACAATCTTTGACCATTGGGCAAAATATGAACTCTCCTTTGAAAACAGCCCAAGCTCTAAAAAATCTGGCTTGGCTTAATCAAAGCTTGGTTAAGAAGAATGAAGCAATAGAGCTTTACCTAAAATCTTTTGCTACAGTTGCAGATAGTCACCCTGAGTATGCGAGCCAAGTAGCTTACGATCTTTTGGCTCTTTACGAAAAAGAAGATAACAGCAGTATCGTTCTGGATGGCTATAAAAAAACTATTGCTCTTTTCCAAAAGGTAGGGGACAAAAAAGGAGAGGCAATTACTTTAAGCAAAGAATCTGTCCAATTAGTTAGCGAAGGAAAAAAAGAAGAAGCTCTCACTAAACTCAATCACTCCCTGAGAATTATTCAAAAAGCCAATGAGAAAAAAAGCGAAGTCAAAATTCAGTCTTTGCTAGGAGATCTATACAAAGATATTGGACAGTTCTCTGAAGCTATTCGTTGCTACGAAGAAGCTCGAAAACTTATGCGAATTATCGACCAAGAAAACATAGAAACTCCTTCCCGTACTCGGGAAGAACCGGTTAGACCCGCTCCGGTAGCTACTCCTCTCGCAGCACCTCCTTCTGCTTCTACTTTACCTGATGATGGAGAAGAGTTTGTTGACTCTATTGAAGAAGAAGAAGATATTTTACCAGAGTCATTAGAGCAGAAGAAAAAAGAAATTACCTCTTTTTTGAAAGTGCTTCAAAGTGCTCGAGAGAAAAAAAATACAGTTCGAGAATACAAAACCCTCTATGTTCTAGGAATGAGTTATGCCCAAGTTGAGAGAAACGAAGATGCTATCGAGTCTTGGCAAGATGCTATTCCTTTAGCCAGTGAAATGGAAGACTGGCTCACTCTTTTTCGTTTAAATTTTCAGATAGGATCAACTTACCTGAAGAACGATGAATATGAAGAAGCTCGTCACTTTTTATTGGCGGGAATTAAAATATTAGAAGAGTATCGCTATTACTTTCCTCCCCAAGATTTAGAGTTTCAAAAAGAGCATTACCTTATTTTTTCTCAAATCATTAGTTGTTGTGTGAAAATGGGGAATCCTGCTCAGTCCTTGCATTTTGCCGAGCAAGCCCAGTATTGGAAATTTTTTGGAAGACTAGAAGAGAAGCATCTTCTTCAAAGATGTAATGCTAACCCCGAAGAAAAAAAAGAGTACCTAGCAGCCCTCAAAAGGCTACATCGTTTCTACAAACTTGTCCGAGAAGAATTAGATCAGAATATAGATAAAGAGTCTTTTCTTTCTATGCGAAAAACTCTTCGTGACGATAAAGAAAAAGTGGATCAGTTTCGTATGCAGTTAGAGGTTTTAGACCCCGGGTGGAGTTCTACTTTTGGCTACGAATTTCGCTTTGATCCTATCACTGTTCAAAATGCTCTTTCTGAGGCGACGGTTCTTCTAGAGTTTATTGTTACAGGACAAGAAACCATTGTGTTTTTAGTGGATCGCCGAAAAATAGACGTAATTTGTTTTGAGAATTTGAATATCTCTTATTTGCAAAAGCTTTATCGTCCTCTTTTTCAAATTGAACACTTTTTACGCTGTTATCGAGAACAAAAAGCGATTGCGGAAGATCCTAGTCAAGTCCAGCGAAAACAACAACTTGCTAAAGAACTTGATAAATACACTTGGAAAACGCCTGCGGAAGCTTATAAAAATTGGCAAGAAAAATTTAATAAAATTAATTATGGTATTTCCCAGAAACTTTTTCCAGAGCTTCTCGTTCGCCTAGAAGATCGCTGTGCCGATAATCTTGTTTTTGTTATGCAGGGACTCTGGGAACTTTGTCCTATACACGCCCTTCCTATGATTGAGGAAGGGGAAGATGAAATTTTCTTACAAGATTACTATGAAATCATCTACGCTCCTTCTGCTCGTATGTTTTTGGAAAGCTCTTTGCGTCCTAAAACGGAAGATGGACAACTTCTCTTGGCCACATATCAACCAACAGGATCTCATCTTTCTGATGAGCTTCATTTTATCGAAAAGAGTTGGCCGGACAAAGTAGACAAGATCGAACCAGATCAAATTCTTTGGGAAAAAGTTTCCGAAGAGATTAGCGACTATAACTACACTCACTTAGCGATAGAAAATACTATTGTTTTTCCTGATGCTTTGCAATCGAGTATCTTTCTTCCTTCTGAAGAAGCGGAGTATCTCACTCTTCCTAGCATTATGGAAAACTTGAAGCTCTTCCAAACCGAAGTGATTACCCTTTCTGGTGGACATCGCAAAGTTTATGCTTTGGAAAATGGAGGTGAGTTTACAGGTTTTGCTCAAGCCTTCTTAAACTGTGGAGCAAAAAACTTTATCCAAGCAATGTGGCCTCTTCCTCGAATTGCCCTGCTTCTTTTGTGGAGTAAGTTTTACGAAGGAATTGGCCAAGGACTGGGCATTGCTATGGCCTTACAAGAGGCTCAGAATGTTTTACGGGCCATCACTGTTGCAGAAATTATTGAGCAACTTCAACAAATAGACAACTTAACAGAATTAGATAGTTGGTGGGATGAAGCTTTAGAGAGTTTAATAGCGCGCGACTCTTCTCGGGCAACAAGGATTCTTTACACATCCCCTTACTTACCAGTCGTGCAGGATGTTTCTTTTCTTGCACCAGAGATGTCACCACTGGATGAATTTCAGCCTTATAAAAGTCCTTGTTATTGGGGAGCATTATTTTGCTTTGGTGCTGGTTTAACGGAAGTTTCCGATAAGGCAAGCGATCCTCTTGAGGCCGATAGCGTTGTTTACATTGAAGAGCTGAATATGGAAGGAGAGGTTGGGACTCAGGAGTTCCAAAATGTAGAAGAAGCTCTCTCTTCTCTGACAGATGAGGCCATAAAAAAATACGATGAGCCGGCCAAAAAAAGCGCTAAAGAAGAAGACAAAATTGACTTGGACGAGGTTAAGAAAAATGCCCAGGTAAGTAAGATTATTGCAAAAACTCGTTGTCCTGAATGTGGGAATAAAATTCGCTGTATCCTCCCTAAAACAGGAGGTAAAGCTCGCTGTCCTCATTGCCAGAAAAAAATTCGAGTCCGAGGGCAATCCACTCCCTATGATAATGTCAAGATTAGTTCCATTTGCCCTAAATGTGCTGAGAACATCAATTGTTTTCTTCCGATGGCAGGGAAAAAAGCTCGTTGTCCTCGATGTGAAGCCAAGCTACGTATTCCCAAGCGCGATATTCTCCTGGCAGAGATTGCCGCCGGGGATCCCAATAGCAGTGTATTGCTTCTCAATGGATAGGTCTTGTAATCTTGGAAAGGATTTATATGGCAAGACTGGTCATTGATAATTCTGAAAAAAAAGAAGCCGTTGATTTTACTCACTATGCCACAATTGGTCGTTCTTCTCGTTGCACATTATGCATTAAAGACATAAAATTATCGCGAGTTCACTGCGAAATTGTTCAAGTGGAAGAGGACTATATCTTAATCGATTTACATAGCCAAAATGGAACCAAACTAAATGAAAATTTAATTTTGGAAACGATTCTTTGTGATGGTGATCGATTAATTTTAGGAAAGTCGGAAGTTGTCTTCTATCTTTCTTAGAAAAATTAGAAAAATTCCTTAGAAAAATTCCTTGTTGGATTCGAAACATTTTTTGATATAATAATATTATATAGTTTTTCTCTTTATGCAGGTCTTTCATAAAAGAACCTTAGGAAACTTTTGTCCAAAAAACTAAAATCCGTTTGGACGGAGGGATATGAGAGAGTGAAGCACTTGAACATCGAAAGTAATCCTGGTTTGGGAAATATCCAAGAGATCATAGAAGAAATAGAGCGCTTAATTAAGCGAGCAATGGAAGTCATTGGCAGAGACAGGGTAGAGTTCTCCCACATGCTTTTGGGAGCCAACTTAGCAGACGAATCACCCAAGGTAGAAAAGGCTCTGGCTTTATTTGAAAAAATTCCCAATACAAATCCTCAGAAATCGATCTTAGCAAATAAGCTGGGGGTAATTCTAAACGCTTTGAGATTGCCCGAAAAAGCGGAAGAATATTTTCGACGAGCTTTAGTTCTTTTGCCTGGTAGTAGTCGTCCTGAAAGAGCTTGGATCGAAAGTAATCTTTTCCATGCTTACATTAACAAGGGAAATTTTGAAGCAGCCCTTAGTTATATGATGCAATCACTGGAAGCTGAAAACGAAGAGTGTAATCTTTTTGACGTGGAAAGATATGCACCTATTAGAATTCTTGGAGTAGGAGGAATGGGAGTCACCTTCCTCTGCAACGACAATTACGAAGAAAGAAAAGTCGTCGTCAAGACTCTTTGGCGCAATGTAACAGGAACCTTAAAAGAAGTCTTTTCAGAAGCTTTTACCGCAAAAAAAATTAAAGACCCAAGAGTATTACGGTTTTATGATATTCGGAGACATAAAGGAAACAAGCCTTTTATTGTCATGGAATATTTTGATGGCCCGGATTTACAACGCTATCTGGAAGATGAAAGAAAAGGTAATCCTCTTGAGGTAAAAGAAGCTTTAAGCATAATTGCCGAGGTAGCGGATACCCTATCAGTTGTCCATAATCAAGATATGCCGATAATTCATCGAGATATCAAACCGAATAACATTCTCTATGATCCTAAGACTGGTGAGATCAAAATTATAGACTTTGGTATTGCTTGTATGTTGCCAAACGTCGATGAAATTAGTCGTACTCTTGAGTACAAAACGTCTAATCACAGTCTCATTGCAAAAAATATTGCGGGAACTTGGGGATACATGGCTCCTGAACAACAGTTTGGGGGAAGTAAACTTGATCCTCGAGTAGATGTTTTTGGTCTTGGAAAAACCTTTATGTTTTTGATTACGGGAAAAACTCCTCCTCCTGAAAATATTTTTGCTCTTTCTCCTGATGTAAGAGAATTGGTCGGAGAGTTTGTGGGGTATTGCCTAATGCCTCATGCTCAGGATAGGTATACAGCTGCACAAGTTGTGGAAAAAATAGCTCAAATCCTCGAAAGAGCAATGGATATGGCTCATTCAAAATTAGCTAAGCAAGCAGAAATGTCTGCTGAAGCAACGACAACAGAGAGTCCAGGGTTTGAGATATCCTATGGTGAAGCTACTATTGAAGAGGAATCAAACGAAGAGGGATATGCTGCCGCGTTACCTATTGATGCTTCGGCGTTACCGGTGGATGCAGCTGCAATCATGGCAGAAGTGCCCAATGAATTGTATGCATCTCTATCGCTTGATGACGCAATAGGAATAGTGGAACCTGTACAATCAGAAAATCCCATAGAAGAGGTAATGATGGCAACAGAAGTACCCGATAACAACGATGATTTTGGTGATATCTTTGCCGAAGAGGTCGAAGACTCCTTTGACAAAGAGCCAAAGAATTCTAAACCAAGCTCTCCTAAAGAAGATAGCCTAGGCGGTGACTTGGATGATTTAGAGCAACTAGAGTCGGTAATCATCTCTGCTGATGACTTAGGAGGAACCGAAGAGCCTAGTGATAGTAGCTTGGGCTTTGGTGGGGAATCCACAGTAATATCTCCCGATGAATGGGAAGCCGAAGCTTCTAATGACCAAGAGGAAATGATTCCTGAAGGCGGTATGGATCTAAGCCAAATGGGGTTAGACTTGGAAGAATCTTCTGATGAGGCTCCTAATGATCTGGTTTTTGACCTTTCAGAGGAAGAAGAAGATACTTTTGCTCCTATGGAAATAGGAATAGAAGATGCTGAGCCAGAAGATGCTTTCTCTCCTATGGAAATAGGAGCTACACCAATGGCAGAAGGGCCAGGTGTCGGACGAATTTTAGTCAAGGAAGAAAAAGACTCCGAAATCTGCTCCATGAGCCCCACTCAAGCTCTCGCCAAAGTTTCTCTTCCCATGGGATACATATGGGAAGGGGACATGATTATGTGCGAAAAAGATGGCGCCACAATGGTACATGTTCCTGCAGGTGGTTTTATAATGGGGTACGAAGGAGATGGAACCACTTTAGGAGAAGGCCCTGAACACGAAGCAATTCTCAATGCTTACCTCATTGATGAATGTCCTGTTACTTGGTACCAATACAACCATTTTTGTGAAGAAACAGGTCACCCTAAACCCGTCTTGCCTTCTTGGGAATTAGATGAATCTCAACCCGTCATTAATGTTACCTGGGAAGATGCGACTGCTTATGCTCAGTGGGCAGGGAAATCACTTCCCACCGAAGCCCAATGGGAGAAAGCAGCCCGAGGAGGATCTTTTTTTGATGGCGATAATATGATGATTCAAAAAAACCAAGCTCCTCACCGGATCTATCCTTGGGGAGATGAAGCTCCTGATAGTGGTATGCAATGGAAATGTAACTATCGCCAAGAGCCGAAGTATGGAGAATGGAGTCCTTCTCCTGTAGGTAGTTATATGGATGCAGCAGCACCTTATGGTTGCTTAGATATGGCAGGAAATGTTTGGGAATGGTGCCGAGATTGGTATAGCGATATTTATTACCAGTCCGCTCCGGCTAGTAATCCTCAAGGACCTCGCACCGGTGAAGGACGTACTGTTCGAGGAGGAGCTTTTAATAGTGACCCTTGCCATCTACGAGTTACTTTCCGTAGCTTCATGGAGCCAAACGATTGGTGGAATGTAGTTGGTTTTCGCACAGTGAAAGAAATTCTTTAGATGTTACTTCGTTTTTACTATTCACTCTTAATTTATTTGTTATGAGTTAAACCAAAGAGGCTATCCGAGTAAACTTCGGGTAGCCTCTTTGCTGTATAAGGAGAAAAGCCTGATGCCCTTTTTACGGCAAAAGAAACACGTCTTTCTTGTTCTTTTGATTCTCTTGAGCTTGGGAATATCTTTTGTTTCCGGTCAAGAAGCGGAAGTTAAATTTCGTACTTCCGCCCCTGTGCCTCGTTATGTCCCTAGCGAAATTACAATAGAGGCTGTCGATAAAGAGAACAATCCTCTCTCCGATTTTTCAGGAGTTGTCAAAATAGAAGGACTTTTCATCTATTCGATGAAAGATAAAGTCGAAAGTATCGAAACAAAGTCAGGTGAACTTTCCTTTGAAGAAGGAGTTCTGACCTTAGAAAAAGCAGAGATAAGAGGTCTTGATGTTACAGTAACTCTTGTCGATGAAACCGAATCAACACCCGTCAACACTTCTTCCTCTTTTACTCCTATCTTAACAATTTTACCTCCTTTAATTGCCATTATATTAGCTATTGTAACCAAAGAAGTGTTGCTCTCTCTTTTTGCAGGAGTTTGGGTAGGAGTTTATGTTCTTCTGGGAGCAGGATGGAATCCGTTTTATAGTCTTGTTTATGTTGTAGATACTACTCTTATTGCGACTCTGAGTAACGAAGATTATGTCCATATCATTGTCTTTAGTCTCATGATCGGAGGAATGATCGGAGTTGTCGCCAGCTCTGGTGGTATCCATGATATGGTCGAAAGAATTTCCAAGCGAGCACGAACGCCTCGCGGTGGTATGGTTTCCACTTGGTTTTTAGGTATCGTGATCTTTTTTGACGACTATGCAAATACTCTTATAGTGGGCAACAGCATGCGCTCTATTACAGATCGCTTACGGATTTCCCGGGAAAAACTGTCCTACATCGTCGACTCGACGGCTGCCCCTGTTTGTAGTATCGCTTTGATCTCTACTTGGATTGGCTATGAATTGGGTCTTATTTCTAGCGTTTTAGAATCTTTTGGACAAGATACTAAGGCGTTTGAGTACTTTCTTCACTCACTCCCGTTCCATTTTTATAGCATTTTTACTATAATTTTTGTTTTTATTATTTCCTATACGGGAAAAGATTTTGGTCCGATGCTAGAAGCGGAAAAAAGAGCTCGGAAAACAGGAGCGGTTCTTTCTGAGAACGCCCGTCCCTTAACCAGTGAAGAAATGGAACAAATCGAACCACCAGAAGGAAAGCCTTGTCGATGGTATAACGCATTAATTCCTATCTTTACCGTAATAATGGTCGCTATCTTCGGGCTTTTTTATGACGGCTACAGACAACTGGATGCTTTGGCAAAAGATCAGTCTCTTTTCTATGTTTTACGCGATTCCATTTCGTCTGCTAATTCTTATGATGTTCTCCTCTGGGCAGCTTTCTGGGGAGGTTTAAGTGCCGCTATTTTAGCAGTATCTCAGAATATTCTGAGTACGGGAGATACTATTAATGCCTGGATTCGTGGAGTTAAGTCCATGATTTTGGCGATTTTAGTTCTGGTTATGGCTTGGACAATCAAAGAAATTTGTACAGAGCTAGGCACAAACCGCTATATTTTTTATGGAACAAAAGACTTACTTTCGGCAAAGATGCTCCCCTTTTTAGGTTTTATCATCTCTGCTGTTGTTGCTTTTGCTACGGGAACTTCTTGGGGAACAATGGGATTAATGTTTCCTTTAGTTCTCCCTTTAGCGATAGATCTTTCCACTGCTCAGCTAGGTTTAGAGCTTACCACGAGCAATTACATTGTCATGGGAACTCTCGGAAGTATTTTGGCTGGTGCCTCTTTTGGAGACCACTGCTCTCCTATTTCTGACACCACGGTAATGTCCTCTATGGCTTGTGGGGCTGATCATATTGATCACGTCAAGACCCAGATGCCCTATGCCTTACTTTCTGCAATAATTGCTTGCGTTTTTGGCTATATCCCCATCGGCCTTGGCGTTTCTCCTTGGCTTTGTTTGCCTGCAGGAATTGTAGCTATGATTGCTCTTGTTTATTATGTTTTCCAAGAAGTTCCTTCGGCTGAAACGACTTAGAAAACAAAGCTCCAGCACAAATATTATTTTTGTGCTTGTGCCTAACCCCAGGGTATCGTTGGCCTTTGGCTCACTTTACCCTGGGCTATTCATATATAACACGCTTTGGTGTATGGAACTCTAATTCTATGAAAAAAAAAATTTGCTGGTTACTTGGAATCATTTTCTCTCTTTTGATTAGCCTTTACGGGGGAGAGAAAGTGATGATTTATGGGGATTTTGGCACGCCCTCCCGACTAGATCCCATTACCGCAGGTAAACCAGTAGAAAAACGTTTGTTGCAGTTCATTTTTGATAGTTTGGTCGTTGAGAATGAAGAGGGAGAATTTATTTTCTCTTTGGCCCGTGATGTTGACATTTCACCTGATGGACTTTCTTATACTTTCATTTTAAGAGATAAACTTTTTTGGCAAGATGGTACTCCGCTTACTGCCCGAGATGTTGAGTTTACTTTAGGGCTTCTTTTCCATGAGAAAACAATGCATCGCTCTGCTCTCCTAGCCCAGTTTGTCGAAGATGTTACTTTTATTAATCCAAAAGCTCTTACCATTACTATGTCACGTCCTTTTTATCGGCCCCTTTCTCTTTTTACCTTTAAGATTTTACCTAAGCATATTTTTCGCACCAACTACCTATCTGATTCTCATCCTTTTAGCAAAAATCCAGTGGGCTGTGGACCTTTCAAGTATGAAAGTGGTTTGGGGACAGACACGATAACTCTTACGGCAAACAAATATTTTCAGTACCGTCATCGTCCCTTTTTGGAAAAAATAATTCTCCGAGTTTATCAGGAAAGGGAACAAGCAAAAGCGGATTTGAAATCTGGCAAAATCCATTTGATACCGGATTTGCAAAGTTTGGAGGATGACTTATCGCTGACAAACTCTTCTTTCTCCTCCCGTCATTACCATAACGAAGCTATTCACTTTATCGCCTTAAACAACAACCCCCAGCATTCTCAGTCTGCTTTTTTGGGAAATTCTCTTTTTCGCCGTGCTCTTCTTCAGGCCATAAATCGAGAAGAAATTATTAGTAAAGCTTTTCATTCTCCTCAATCGAGACAAAAAAACAAAAAAACTTTTTCTATTTTGACAGGGCCTTTTCCTGTGAGGTCTTGGGTCAATAATCCAAAAATTGAAGCCCATGCTTATGATTTATCTTATGCAAATAGAATTGTCCAAGAAATTTTCCAGGAGCAAGGTTATCGTAAAAATACCGATGGCCGGTGGAGTAAAAATGGAGAAAATTTTCGCCTTTCTCTTCATTATCCTAAGTCTATCCCTGGTATCAGTTTGGTTTGCCAAGAAATACAAAAATCTTTTCGTTCTCTCGGGATTGAGATTACCCTTGTTAGTCAGGAAGAGGATAGTGAGAGAAATGATTTTGATTTAGTTTATAAGCGCTATCATTTTGAAACTACTTTAGATTTTTTTTCTTTTTTCGAATCTTTTGACTATACCCGTAAAAAGCAAGATTTTTCGAGTTATCGAAACTCACAGTTGGTTGAGTTAACTTATGAACTAAATAATACACTAAACCCTTGGTCTATACAGTCTATTTGCCATCAAATCCATGGAATTCTTCATCGAGATGTCGCTTATTTGTTTTTATGGCAAATCGATTCATGGGCGGTTCATACTCAGCGACTGCAAAATATCAAAATACACCCACACTATTTTTTTCATTTTCCCGAAGATTGGAAAATGATTGACTAAAGGATTTGTCGTTTATGGATATTAATTATGGTACGGGAGAGGTAAGCTTAAAGATCGTTTATTATGGTCCAGGTTTGTCTGGTAAAACGACCAATTTGGAAGTTATTCATGAGAAAGCCCCGACCACCCATCGGGGACGACTAACAGCCATTTCGACCCAACAAGATCGCACGCTCTTTTTTGATTTTATGCCTCTGGATTTAGGAAAAATAGGTGGGCTAAAAACCAAACTGCGTCTTTTTACGGTTCCTGGTCAAGTTTACTATGATGCTACTCGTAAACTTGTTTTACAGCGAGCAGACGGCATTGTCTTTGTCGCTGACAGCCAAAAAACACAGAAAGAATCAAACGTAGAGTCTTTGAAAAACCTAGAGGAAAACTTAAAGCAAAATGGAATTAATATTGAAGAAATTCCCTTAGTTATCCAATATAACAAAAGAGACCTTCCTGATATTATGTCAGAAGAAGAGATGGATGAGTCGATAAATTCTAAATTGAAAGTGCCCCGCTACGGCGCTATTGCTGTAACAGGAGAAGGTGTTTTTCCTACTTTAAGATCCATTTCGGGTTTAGTGCTCAAGGCAGTCGAAAAGATGCTTTGTACATCTCCCTCTTCCCCATCGCCTCGCTTAAAAAGTGTTCCCAAAAAGAAATTCACCTTTGGAAAACACAAAAAACGTCCTGAGTAGGGACAACTACAAGGGCCGCCTGCAAAGGCCCTTGTGGTTGTCCGTAACGCTGGGTAAGAGATGGAATGCTTTGGTCCACAAGGGACGCACCGCACGCCCCTACTTATAAAGCTCTCTGTATTCTTCGAGTAAGATCAATGATTTTTCTCTTTGCTTTTTCCTGCTCGTAAAGAAAGAGATAAATTTTGAAGTCAAATCATTCACTTGGCTTGCTCCTGGGAAGCTAAATTTCTCTTCGATAATTTCTGGATTGATGGTAATATTTTTTGCTTCAAAAACCATTTGAGCAAGGTTCGATTTTTGCTTTGCTTCCAGTGTCCATCCCATAACCGCTCCGTCTTTGGCTCGCACTTGCATTTCAATTTTTGAGTGCATATTCATAAACTGATAGAGCATAGACCTATCGACAAAGGCCTGGAGCTGTCCTGTTTGCGCAAGATACTCCATTAGAGGAAAAGCCTTTACCTGCCCTTTTATATCGATGTATGCCTCTCCTGACTCATGAATTTTGTGTGCTACCCACTGGAAGTCATAGATATTCAAAAAAGCAGCCACGGTTTGAGGATAGTCATTGCCTGTGAGCAGACCTGTGCCCGTAGAGTTCCAAGCATCAAAGGGGCGTCCAGGTAAAGCAAGAGTTGTCATATCTATGCGGTTAAGAGTATCTCCATCAAAAGGGTTTTTGCCCAAATAAAACCATTCGTAGGTTCCATCAAAACTAAGGAAAGCATATTCTGGTGGTTGATTGCCTTGTAGGTATTCAATGTTTTGTTGGAGAAGAAACTTCTTTTCCTTCACTCCCGTAATTTTTCCAGAAACTTGAATAAAAGGGATGGCTTTTTTGCCTTTTCGTTGGCTTAAGGTAGATACATTATCTAGCTCGTAGCTATTTAGGTCATCGAGAAAAGAATAGACCAAGTCGATGGTTTCTTCCGTTTTTTCTCTCAGCTCTGGAGATAGTTCCGATTTTTGTCCGTACCAAAAATTGATATAAAGAAGAGCTTCTTCGCTCGTATCTCGTAAGGCTTCTGAAATTTCCGATGAGGCTAATATCTTTTCAATACTTTCTCTGGCTGGGCGGTAGCCTATACGTCCCATGGCTTTTATTAGCTCAATATTTAGAGGAGAGTCTATTTGCTCTGACCTTGTCTCTAGCATATTAAAAAGAGTTTCTCCCGCTTGGGGATGCCCTATTTTTCCCAGAAGTTGGATAAAAGGTATTTTCTCTTCTTTTTCTTCTAGCTTTTTTAAAATACTCGCAACTGCTTCTTTTCCCCAAAAAATACAAATGTAATTCTCGACTTGAGGGATAGATGGAGAAAGGTTGTCCAGAAAAAATTCTAGTCTTTCTTCTAGAGCTAAAAGTATTTTTTCTTCTGGTTCTTGTAATATGAGTAGAGCGCGCATTGTCGCAATAACTATCATAATGGAGTTGTCTTCGGCTAATAATTTATGTAGGGCAGGCTTGCTTAACTTTGCTTGCTCGGACATTTGCCCTAGAGTACCTATAATGCCTTGCCGAAATAAATCATCTTCACTTTCTTCTAGTGTTTTCAACATAATAGGAGCAGCTTGAGTTCCTAGAGCAATAACTTTTTCCGCAGCATCTCTTCTCCGAGTAGGATCTTTGTCGCTGAGAAAAGTCAGCTCTTTTTTGATATAGTCCTCTGGAGTTACTTGCTCTGCGTTATGTTCCTCAAACTTTTGAGAAAGAATAAATAGAAATCCACCTAAAGAGAGTAAAGAGATAAGTAACAAAACTTTTTTCATGGAAGGTTTCCTTTGTTTTCAGTTGGCAAGGGATGCATTTTTCTTTATGATGTGTAGTAGGCGTGTCTCTATTACACATTGTTTTAGGGGTTAAGTATAAAGAATTGTTCGGAAGTGTCAAGCACCTACAGTTCAAACGATGAAATCTAAGAGCCTGTTATAAAATTTTTCTGACCAAGCTAATTTTAAGTGAGAAACCAAAAGTTTTTGGACATTTTAGCTTGCTCTTTTGATCTCTGACTTCGTCGCTCCTCAATTACAGAAAAAGACTATGCGCTTCGTCGCTTCTTGTCAGAAATCAAAATTTCTAAACTAAAAAAGTCCAAAAACTTTTGATTCCCCACTTATAACAGATCCTTATGGAGGAATAATGGAAGAAAAGAATTCTTTCTGGGAATATCTAAAAGAAATTGAAGAGGAATCTCTGCAAAAACTGAAAGATATCGTTAGCATTAACTCCTATACTCGTAATAGGGAGGGAGTCAATGCGGTAGGAGAACTTTGCATAGACTTTTTTCGCCCTCTCGGTTTCGAAGTAAAAGTGATTCCTTCCACTCATCCAGAGTGTGGAGATCATATATTTTTGACACGACCAGGCAAGGTGGAAGATAATTTTATCTGCGTTTCCCATCTTGATACTGTTTATCTCCCGGAAGAAGAAAAACATCATGATTTTCTATGGAGAGAAGAGAGTGGAACTATTTACGGGCCTGGTGTTTCAGATATAAAAGGAGGTACTATTGTCATTTACATGATGATGAAAGCTCTTTTTACTCAGAAACGTGATTTTTTTGAACATTTTACTTGGAAAATCATGCTTAATGCTATTGAAGAAGAAGGATTTGGGGATTTTCCCAAGTTAGCCAGAGGGTTTGCCAACAAAAAAACTTTGGCTTGTTTAGTCTATGAGCTAGGCAACCCTTTAGAGAAAGGTAGTGACTTTGTTACTTCTCGTAAAGGGGCACTTCGTTTTCGTTTAGAAACAGTTGGTCGGCAAGCTCATTCTGGTACTCATCACCAACAAGGTGCCAATGCCGTCTGGGAGCTTGCAGAAAAAATTTCTCTAATCCAGAATTTGACCGATTATGAGCGCGGGGTAACTTTTAATGTGGGTAAAATATCCGGCGGTATTGTCCCCAATCGAGTTCCTGATCATGCTTATTGTGAAATAGATGTTCGGATTAAAGACGAAGATACTTATAAGTGGGCGGTAAATCAATTGCTAACTCTCAATGGCCCAGGAGAAATTGAAAATGCCGACAAAAGCTACCGTTGTCAAGTTAAGGTCACACAATTAGTTAACTATCCACCTTGGCCTCATAATGACAAGAGTGAAAAACTAGCAGAAGTTGTTCTCCAGTGTGCTCAAGAGCTTGGTTTAGAGTTAGTTCCTGTTTGGCGGAAGGGAGCTAGCGATGCCTGTCATCTTTGGGATTTAGTTCCTACTGTTGATGGACTAGGCCCTATTGGGCGGAATTGTCATTGTTCTATCCATTCTCCAGAAGAAGGGAAAGAGCAAGAATCGGTAGAAGCGAAGTCTTTTATTGAAAGAACACTTTTGAATATTGCTATTGTCTTAAGGTTAGGTAATTTTTCTTAAGTAAAGATTATTCTCTTGGGAATTATTTTATCCGAAAAATTTTAAATATATTGAAAAAAACTCCGTTTTCTTATAAAATATTATAAGAATAGTTATAAGAGGCTAAATGATATTGTACTTTAGGAAGTGGGCTCAAAAAATTTGACCTAGTTCCTTACTTAGTTTAGGGTGCGGCATGCTCAATATCGAAATTATTAACATTAAAGACGAGGTTATCCAAGAACTCCAGTTAGGAGACGGGATTCACTCGATAGGAAGAGTTCCGGAAAATACAATTGTCTTGCGAGACATGAAGGCTTCCCGAAAACACGCTGAAATTAAAATCTCTTCTGATGGTTGCTTTATTAAAGATAAGGGAAGTACTTCGGGAACTTACGTTAACAATGAGAGATTCTCAGAGGAAGAAATTTTAGATGGTGACGTGGTTCATATTGGCGACACCAAGATTTATATTAATTTTGAGAAAGTAGAAGGCACAGAAATTTCTAGCGAAGAGGTTGGCCGTCTTCTCATCACTTTTCCTCCGACGGCATCCAATGTTGATTTGACTAAAGAGTGCACTATCATAGGGCGAGTTCCTGAATGTGATGTTCAAATTGTAGATAAAATGATGTCTCGGCAGCATACAAAAATTACCCGAGAAGGAAATCTTTATTATATTGAAGATCTTAAAAGTGCAAATGGAACCTTTGTCAATGATCTCCAAATAACTAAAAAACCTTTGCGTAAAGATGACCTGATTAGCATTGGTTCTTATAAGTACAAGTTTGCTTTAATCGATAAAAAAGAGCTTGCTGCTATCCAAGCTGAAATGGAAGCGGCTTTGAACGAAGAAGATGATGATGATAGTCCCTCTTTTGAGGAAATTTCTGCGGCGGCTCCTACCGAAGAACTTTCTTACTTAGAAAAACGCAAAGAAAAACGTAAAGAAAAACAAAACGAAGAGTATGAAGATGAAGAGGATGGACCTAAAGCAAAAAAATCTGCTTTCTCTTGGCTGTTAGCCGCAGCAATTTTGGGAGGATTGTCTTTTCTGCTTGTAGATTACTTCGTTTTGGGAAAATGGGTTTTTACAAGTGAAAAGAAGTCCATCAATCCCAAGATCGGAAACTATACAAAATCAACGAAGACATCAGAAGAAAAGAAGACAACTCCTGGTAACGACATCCAGCAAGTCTCTTTCCATGAAGCTACAGAAGCTACTAAAAAAGCCGAGGAAGAGAAAATTCGCCAAGAAAAAGAACGAATTCTACTTGAAGAATTGGAAAAGTCTGAAGCAGAGAATAAAAAACAAGTTGCCGAGAATTTACAAAGAGGAAAGAGAATTCAGTATGTCGATTATTTACTGGGCAATCTTGAAAAAACTCTTATGGGTTTAATTAAGCCTACTCCGACAAACCCTCTTCAAGAAGTTATGCAGCAATATAGTATCTACGAAAAAGAATTTCTTCGTGCTCAAAAAGTGATTAATAATGAACCAATGAATGGCCTCGCTCAGATTTTTAGTAGCTCAATGAGAAGTAAAAGCCAAGCTCAAGAGAGAGTCGATAAGATCCAAGAGATAAGAGAAACTTTTGCTTTCAGTTATGATGGCAGTCAATTAGCTCCTCTTGATGAGATTATCGCGGAAGAGAGAGTTAGCTATGTCGTGAAGGTACTTTCTGATGCTAACAATACTTTGTACCGTTTAGCTAACCCTCGACCAACAGTTCCTATCCAAGAGTTGATGGCACAGTTCAACATGCTAAAAGGTTTGATCAAGGAAATTGAAACAAAAATCAAAGATCCTCAAGTCGAAGAAATATCTAAAGTTCTAGAGCCCCGCTTAAAGAATGCCCAAGATGCTCTGGAGCGAGGAACAATGCTGAAAAATGCGGCTGAACAATTTCCGAAAAACCACGACGGACATGATTTAGCTGGTATCGATGATTTGATGCCTATGTTTCATTAGGGCGTGTCCTCATTCAGCTTTTCTTTACAATATTCCTTAGACATATTCAATTATAACTCTTTACTCTATTTATAGTTGCATAACGATATTAGCTGAATGACAACACACCCTTACTTGTGAAATCTAAAATAAGAAAAAAACAAAATTTTAATTCTTCATATTTTTACTTGTAGCGGCTAGATTTTATAACTGGCGGGGCTTAATTTTATCGCCATTTTGGACTTGAATTAATTGCGACTATAATTTTGGTTTTGGCCAGGATTAAATGGTTCTTGGCCGCTTTTGGTGAAAAATAAAAAACTACCAATTCCGTTATGGAAAAAAAGTTATGAAAAATATTGCTTTTATATTAATTTTTACATTAACTTTTATTTTTTTATTATTTGCTATTCCTATATCTTTTCTGTCGATGTTTATAAGCCTAGATTCTGCAATTAGTGACGGTGTCAATCTTAGTCTGTTTGTTATATTTATTGGTATCATGACTCTTATTTTTTCCTTCGAAGGAAACGAATACGGAACGCTCTTATTTCTTCTATTTTAACTTTAATTCTTGGGTTGTATTTTCACTATTGGGGCTTACTAATATTGGGAGATGTATAGGGAAAATCGGTAGTGAACCAGATATGTTGTTTTTGGGCAAGCAATTTCAGGACATTCAAAACCACTACTAGAAGAGAGTCATCTAAAACAAGTCGCCTGTCAAAAACGTAAGCGAGAACCTTGCTGTTTAATGATCAATTACATGCCATAACCATCTCTGATTTTCTTTACCCCGACAAAGATTCCATTCCTTGTCCACTTTGCATTCCTTTTAATTCCTTGCCGTAGTTTAGACAATAAAAGCTCAGTAGTGGAAATAAAGAGTTCACGGAATGAAGCCCCCAACCTTAGCCACCTCAAACCATTCGCCGACAAACTTGATGCCGGATAAAGCGACATTTTCGGAGTTAATCCCTTCACATATATTTTTTCTATTGTACAAACACCAGTAAAAGCAAAGATATTCAAAAAATTGTAAAGAGAATTGTACATCCAAATATACTTTTTTCCCTTATCATTGGGTATCAAAGTTGATGGGATTTGAAGGAGAGGGTTTTCTAATCAATAGTTATCATTGAGTATCAAAGTTGATGGGATTTGAAGGAGAAGGGTTTTCTAATCAATAGTTATCATTGGGTATCAAAGTTGATAGGATTTGAAAGAAAAGGATTTTCTAATCAATAGTTATCATTGGGTATCAAAGTTGATGAGAAATTGCAAAAATATCTTGACTTTTATCTCCTCAAAATATATTCTTATCAGAAATGATTAGAATATGTGATTTATTTTTTGGATAATATTATGAACTGGAAATTACCTGATTTATCACAAAATCTCTGGAGTAAATATGGGTTTATGGCAAATCCCTTTGATATAAATGCTCTTTCTCAGAACAGAAATACTTTATTGCCGGTTTCTGAAGCCATCGTTGGAAGAGATTTTGATACTAAGGAGTCAAAGTTAATTACAAGTATTTTAAGAAATCCTGGGGGGGGGAGAGTTGTTGTTACAGGCAATATTGGTGTGGGAAAAACAACTTTTATCAACTATCATCGTTATATTTGGGAGAACCATGCCCAAGATAAACTATTTACCACTTGTAGAGAGATCGTTGTTACTGAAGAATGGCGATTACGTCATTTCTTGGTTAACATAATTTGTTCTATTGTTGATAAATTGCTCCAAGTAAAAGGAGAAAAGGAAATAGTAAAGATTCCAGTTCTCAGAGATATTCTTACCTTTTCGAGAATTTTTTATCATACAAATTTTTCTGTTGAAGCAAGTGTCGTTGGTTTTGGAGGAGGCTTTGGACTAACTGAGCAAGCGAATGTTCCTCCTGTTATTCCAGAAATGCAGCTTTTACAGTATTTACATGATACTGTTTTCGAAATAAAAAAAATGGGATACAGTGGTATTTTTTTACACATTGATAATCTTGAATTGTTTAGCAGAAATAAATTACAAAAAGCTCAAACATTCTTCGAAGAGATAAGAGATTGTATCCAAATCCCAAACATTTACTTTGTTTTTGTAGCTAGTAAAGGTTTTTTCCAAGAAGTAATCAGTCCTTTGGAACGAGTTAGGAGTATCTTTTTTGGTCGCCCAGTTGTAATTCCTTCTCTTTCTAAAAAGCAAGTTTTAGAAGCTATTCATAAACGATATGAAATTTTAGCTATTAAAGAAAAAGATATTACTTTACCTATAGAGGATACCTTTATCGAATATTTGTATGACCTATACTGTGGTAAGTTGAGGTATATAATGGATGCTATGAACATGATATTACCAGAGTTTGAGTCTACTCAAGTAAAAACTATATCCATGGAAAAAGCTAAACAATGTTTGAGTGATTTAGTCAAAGAGCACGTGCAAAACAATTTAACAACAATGGAATGGAAAATATTTTTGTATTGTTTGGAAGTTGATAGCTTTACAAATACAGCTTTACAAAAACAATTTGATATGCGAAGCTCAAACGTCACAAGAGTTATAAAACGTCTTTTAGATTTAGGTTTTGTATATTTAGAAAAAAAAGAAGCAAGAAGCTTGCTTTACAAGGTAAATGAGTATACAAAGATTATAAACTATAGAACTAGCAATGCAAGATTTTCTGGAGAATTCAAGTATAATCATTCGTCAAGTAAAACACCTATTTTTTCGATTCGCTTGGAAAAAGCAATAAAAATAATCCAAAAGAAAAAAAGAATTTCCAACAAAGAATATGTGGATTTACTTTCTGTTTCCTCGGCAACTGCAACAAGAGACTTAAAAAAACTCATGGAAATGGGGATTACTTGTGTTGTCGGTAAGGGAAGAAGTCGATGTTATGAACTAGCAAAATGACTAAGGTTAATGCAACTCTTCTACTTTAAGACACTCTTTGCACGAAACCATAAAAACATGTATTTTAAGCTAAGTTATATGTTATAAGACTCAGTCGCGTAGCGAAAATGAACGGAATAATGTTGTTTTTGGAGCGACTAGATTAAACAGAAACCGATGATTTCCTTTAATCCTGCATTTGAGCTATTTACTTTGTTTTGCTCTGTTCTTTCTTCTGTTTAATCTTCGGAGAGGAAAAAATGACATTATGGAGTGAATCTCTCTAACATATATCTTCTTTATTATACAAATTTGAATTATTTAACTCTCTAAAAATGTAGTATTTGTTTCGACTTTGTCTTTTTTTAGCCGAAGCCAATCGACCAACAGATATATATTGTACCCCATCGTCAATACTTTAATAACGTGTGGAGTTGTCATCCCTTTTTTGGTCATAGCAAAAAGGCCCAAACCGATCGAAAGAACCAATAAAAAAATCATGAGTTGGGCAGACCACTTTTGTTCGAGCCAGAGACCAATCGCGCAGATTCCCACGACTAATCCCATCGGAGCAAGGATCTTAGCTCTTAAGCTATCCTCATAGAAAAATAAGAATATGCCTAAGGCAGCAAAAATCATCCAGCAAATGGAAAAAAAAGTGAGCTCTCCTCCGGGTGCTTTAAAACGCATGTCAAATCCTTTACTTAAGTTTGTTCAAAATCTAAGAAAATCATTGAAATCAATTATGAAGCCCATCTACTTTATTACTCTTTTTCTTCTCTGCTTGCCTAGCTGTGGTACGATCATAAATATACAAGAAAAAGGTTTATTTTTTCCTGTCGGCCAAAAGGTAGCAAACCCCTATGGAGGGGTTATCATCGATGGTATGATTACAGCGACTCCTTTTTTGACAGGAGAACCCTTTTTGGGATTTTTCACTATTCTAGGCATCGTCGATCTTCCTTTTTCTCTGGTAGGCGATACGGTTACTCTACCGTATACTATCCCCAGATTCCTTAGTCATCAGGAAGAGGAGGACGAACCGAAAACTCGCACATACAATTTTGGTATTTTAAAGTGAGATATTTAAATTACTACATCTATTTCTAAAACCTCTATACTAGCTCATCTAGAAGAAAGTCCCAAGGAGCCTGAATTCATGATTAGTTCGCCAGAGAACTCTAAAAACTTAGCCAGTATGATAATTGCCCTAACCTTGATTTTTTCGATGAGCTATGCTATTGTCCGCTATCAAATTTTTGGCCCTGTTCCCTGGAAAGAGCTACCCCTTTTTATACTAAACAAAGGAATATCTCTAAGTGCTTTTATTTTATTGACCTTAAATTTTAGTTTAAGTCCGCTAAATAATCTAGGAATAAAAGTCTCAGAAAATTGGCTAAACTCTCGTAAAATTATTGGCATAAGCAGTTTTTTTCTACTAGTTATCCATGTTTTAATTAGTTTTTTGCTTTTTCAACCCGCTATATATGGAAAATTCTTTGAAGCAAACGGAACCCTTACTTTATTTGCTAGTATCAGCATGCTCGGGGGAATTTTAGCGTTTGCGGCCCTATGGATTTATCACCAAAGTTTCCAATCTCTTGCGAGCGAAGACAATGAATGGACACCATTTATTACCTCGCGAAAATTTTTATTGCTAATTATGCTACTAGGGGCCACTCATCTATTTTTTATGGGGTATGAGGGATGGTTAAATCCCTCTAGTTGGCATGGAAAAATGCCTCCCATTAGTCTAGTTGCTTTTGTTTTTCTTGTGATCGGGTATATTATTAATTTTTCGGGAAGAAAATAGGGAGGAAAAATTTTTTCCCTCCTTTAAAACCGAATGCTCATTCCTAACTTACCATAAAAAGCACCTTCCTTGCTATCCAATTTTTCTTCATCTTCAAACTCTAAGTATCGATAGGGCATGTAGCCAAACTCTGCTTGGAAACGAAATGTTTTTTTCCAGCTAATATCTGCTCCTAAACCAGCACGTAACTCAAAGTAATCTAACCAAGTGTTATCTAACTCTTGGAATCCACCTTTATCTCTACCAAAACTTTGCTCTACTCGGAAAGTACCTGATTGTATATCAATTCCCCCGTAAAGCTGGACATCTTCATTGAGTTGATATATTAGTTTAGGATTTTGTGAAAGCATATCAAAAGTCCACTTCTCGGCAAATTTCCAGCGCAACCCTATAATCGGGAGAACAGGAGTTTCAGATACTACATTAACACGAAACCCAAAGAAAAAAATAAAATCTCGATCAAAGGAGTAAGAAAGACCTAAAAGAGCTGGAGCATTGAAGTCATCGTTATTCAAATCTTCAAAGTCGCTGTAGAGACCAGGAGCGACAGATAAACGAAAGCCCCAGTTGTCATCTATGCGCCAATTGAGCGCTAAATTCAACGAAATCGCAAATAATTGGTCAGGCACAGGTACATTTGGAGCAACATCGTCAAAAAAGAAGTAGTCCCATGCTCCTCCTATTGTGAAAGTTATCGCTTGGCTAACGGGAATATTAAAGTCATATTTAAGCGTACCACTATGAACGCTAAAACTATCGGTTCCTAAGTTTCCGGGAAGCTCATTTTCGGCATCTGCGACATAAGAGTAATCAGCGAAAAAACTGTGTGTGGTAAAGTTAGGCCTCGCAAAACTGGTTTTTGCCTCTTTAGGGACAAGAGCTTTATTTGGCTCTTGAGAAATGAGTAAACCTGGGCTGCAAACAAAAATAAAAAATGTAAGAGACTGCACTATAAATATATTTTTCATATTTTCTCCGTAGTGTGTGAGAGGCTTTTATAAAACAATATGTGGAATATATTTTACATTTTAACAGGAAAAAGATCAAGATATAATACATTTTGGTCTTAGAAAAATTAAATCTCTTTGGTATGGAAATCGTCAAGGTTTGGAAAAAAAGGTAGGAATGGTGAGGGAATGAGGAGAAAGACAACGCTCTAGAGCGCTGTCTTTTACGACTATATTCGATTATTTTGGGAAAAAAATCAAGAGGGGTTTTAGGGAAATCATTTTCTCCACCACTGCCACCATCTTTTCTTTTCTTTTTTTTCTTCGGGCTCTTCTAGGCCCACTTTTTTCTCTACAATTTCTTTCTCTAGAACTTCTTTCTCTAGAACTTCTTTCTCTACAACTTCTTTTTTATCTTTTTCCACCTTTGGCGTAGTCTCTTCTTCCTTTTTTTCCTTTTTTGACAAATCTATCTTATTGAAGCGGTTCATGACTTCAATGATCCCTTTGCCACAAAATACCAAAATCAATTCAGAGGAAATTTTTAAAAGCTCAGGTAATTTCTCTTTTTCCTCAGGGAAGAAAGGATTTAAGACATACTCTACTTGCATACCAGCAGGGTAGTCATCTCCAATTCCAAACTTGAGACGGGGGTACTTGCTTGTTTCGAGGAGTTTTTCGATGTTAGACAAACCGTTGTGCCCTCCACTAGAACCTTTCCCTTTCACTCTGAGTTTGCCAAAAGGTAGGGCAATGTCATCGGTGATGACAAGTATTTGGGAGAGAGGGATTTTTTCTTCTTCTTGCCAAAACTTTAAGGCTTGTCCACTTCTATTCATATAAGTTGTCGGTTTAATTAAGATTATTTTTTTGTTTTGCCAAATGAACTCTGCCCGGTAAGCGAGTTTTTTCTCTTCGAAAGCAATATTTTGAGACTGAGCAAGGTAGTCTAGTGCCATAAATCCAATATTATGACGTGTTTGAGCATACTTGGCTCCGATATTGCCTAGGCCAACAAAAAGATAAGTAGATGGATTTTCTTCTAGTGTTGCAATGACTTTATTCTCCTAATTGATTTTTCTCAGTAGCTGTCATCTATGTCTGGCTGTGCCTCGTTGAGATCTTCTCGTAAGGGAATGGACACTTCCTCGGGCCATTCTCCCCGAATGGTGTAAGGAGGAGAATCGGGGTTGGCAAATTGATAAGAGGGAGTGTTGTAATGAACGTAAACTCTTTTATGAATGGTTACTTTTTTAGGCTGATGATTCTTTTTTATAATGTCTAGATCAACAGATTGACGCATATAGTTATAATAAACGCTGCAGGGGGACTCCCCTATATACTCTCCATCTAAGTAAACTTGAGCTTTCTCTGGAGTTGTGTAAACGTCTGTTCGGACTGTACAAGAGGCTAAAAAACAGATACTCAAAATAAGAAGCTTATTCATGTTTTTCTCCTTTCTAAAACTCTCTTTATTTTCTTTCCCCTATTTTAACATCTTTCCTCGCTCAATGTCAAAAAATAGGTGGTTTACTTTAAAGAGGGAAAGCTCTATAATATTACCCAATAGTGAAAAAGAATAGATAAACCGGCCTTCTAGGACAAGAGAAACAACAATGAACAGAGGTAAAAAAAGAGAGAATCCCGTTTTAGGTTTTCGAGCAGGGGATTACACAAAAGTGATGGGCTATTATTTTGATAGTAAGCTTTCCATTAAGGGACGTACTAGCCGTAATGAGCTTGTTACTCGAATTACTTCTCCTGAGAGTGGAACCTTTATGCTTCGGCAAAAGTATCTCCGTAAAGTGATTCAATCCCATCGTAAACTTGGTGTTTTTGAGCTCCATATTCCCCATTCTCAAGAGTATACCTTACCAAAAGCAGACTTTTTGCGAATTGCGAAGTACGAGCTTCCTGATATATTCCAAAGCGTGGAGGATTGGGATGAAATCCCCAGCATGATAACTCTTTTGAGTGAACCTGCTCCGAAAGAACTATCAAATCATAGTTTAGACTATTTTCTTCACTATTTTTGGTCTTTACTTTTTCACTCAGAGATTCATAAACTTCAAATTCAATGGGAAATGGCAAGTATTCATACGAGTACAGGAATTAATAACTTCATCGAAAACCTAGGACGAGACACTTTTGAAGAAATTCGCTATGTTTTGGAAGAAGAAAATGCTCTTTTTCATCCAGAAGATGATAGGGAGGTTTTTTACGAATTTGTTGCCTATTACCTTCAATTCTATAATTTTGCTCCACTTTGTCTTTCCAATATTTTTCCTCTTATTGGAGATAAAGAGAAGATCTACCAAGAAATTCTTCGTTTGGGGATTGACGATGAGAAACTTCTCCAAAAGTCTCGTTTGGAGGGCTGCCAAAAACTAGATGAGTTTTTGAAGCAAAGAAATCTACAACTCGGAGGTCAAGGAGAAGAGTTCACGATTTTTTCCACCTCTTATCATTTGAGTCGTATTTACGAATGTCCTGAGTTTACTGATTTGCGTTTAAGCCGGAAGGAGTTTGTCGAGAAATATGAGCCCATGTTGCGTGAGCTAATTTCTCAGACAGTTGCCCAAACCGGTATTATTGGAAGACTTAGCTTTGTTGAGGTTGTAGATGCTGTTGCTAAAGCAAAGATTCCTCTCTATCGGGACCAAGTTTTGATCTTGGATCAAATTTTAGCCCGAGCTTTTACTCCTTTATACAAAAAAGCTTCTTGGTTTGATCGAGTTATTTGGATGTGCCGCTCAGAAGATTTTTTGCAAAGAGAAAAAAGACAAAAAAAACGTGTTCAAATTGCTGAGCACACATTGGAAAGATTGACGCAAATAAAAGAGAAGGTAGAGAAAAAACGTCCTAGCTTTTTAGGAAAATTATTTGCTTTTCCTTTTTTACTTGCCTTTCATTGTGTTTGGTTTTTCCCTCGACTTTTTTTCTCTAGCCTAGCTTTTCTCTTTGAAAAACATTATCTTTGGGCTCAAAAACTTGCTGATGGACGTAGGTTACGAAAGTTTTGCCGAGCTTTCAAAGAAGCGATAAGCTTTCATTCTAAAGGGAACCGAGCAAAAGCTTTTCGACGGTACAAGGTGGCAGAAGATTTAGCGAGGGAGGTCTCTCGCCGTTTGGTTTCTTCTGATTGTAGTTTGACGAAAAGTGTTTACACAAAAGCCCAGACTACTTTAGAGGAGATAGAGCAAGAATTTGCCGAAGAATACTCTTTGGATGAAGAGGAAAGGCAAGATCTTCGGGTGGCTTTTCAATTTTTTTTAGACTTGCGACAAATTCGCCCCCATGAGCGTAAATTAATTCAAGATGTCCAAAGATCTTACCTTGATGCTCGAAAAAAATATTTCAAAATGAATATAGGAGGATGGCTCTTATCTTTTGGTCGAAAGCCTTTGCGTTTACCTTTGCCTATCGTCCCCTTTTTGAAAAAGATGAGTTCTCTTCGATCTCTTCAAAAAAGAATTTATAAACTCTCTTTACGAGAAGAGCAACTGCATGCCTTTTTGGATTTAGTTGATCGTGCTTTTAGTAAGCAAGAACATGAGTTTCGGCATCAATTTGGTTCCATTGTTGAGCAAAATTTAATAGAAGCGGGAATTAAGCCTGTAGAAGAAGGGCTCACCTCTGAGGAAGAAAATGCGTTTTCTCGCGGAGCACTACGAGAGAAAATTGCTTTCCATAAAGTCAAGGAAGAGATTCTTGATGCTCTGATTGAAAAAGGGCATACTAAGTTGACAGACTTGCGGGATATCATCAGTCGCAATGATTTGAAACTTGATGACCTAGGTGGAATAAAAGAATTTCTCTTGGGAGATCAACTGCTTCGTATTGATAAGAAGATGTATTCTTCCCTTCGAGGAGGGCATCGACGAGGAGAGATTTATATGCGGATGATCCACCGGCTGGGAGCTGCTTTGTTTGGGTGTTCTCCAGGCCGTTGGTTTTCTAAATACTTGCTTTTGCCCTTTGGGGGATCTTTTGTTTTACTGCAAATTATTTTCTACCTCTTTGGGACTAGAAATATCTATTATAATACAATGCTCCCTTTAGAGAGCATACTTCGCCGTACTCTGGAAAATTATCAAGCCTCTCTGCACTGGTATTTCTTATTCACCCAATTTGCTTGGGTTGTTCAGCTCGGATTAGCAATCCTCCTTCTTTTCTACACGCAAATAGGACGTAAACTCGCCCATCGCACCTTTTTACTTTTGTGGAAAGTTGTCAAACTTATTTTTGTGCGTTTCCCCAAAGCCATTTGGAATGCGCCACCAGTGCAATTTTTCTATCGTTGGAAATTGTGGCGTTATCTCAATATTTTTATTTTGCGCCCTGGAATCTACAGTATTCCCCCCATTCTTTCCATGATCTATTTTACTCCGGCTTTGGAGTATACATCTGCGACAAAGATTATTCTATTTTGGCTCTGCTGCGCTAATTTAGTCATTAATACGGCCTTTGGTCGAGGCATTTTTGATTGGATTGAAGAGAATTTAGAACAAGCTCTTTTACAGGTAAATAAAACCGTTTTTATTAGTATTTATCGGGTAACTACGGAAATTTTTAGAGCATCTATGCAATGGATAGAAACTTCCCTTTACACGATTGATGATTTTTTCCGTTTTCGGCAAGGTGACAATTTTCAAGTACAGTTTTTGAAGGCGCTCTTTGGAAAAATTTGGGCCGTTTTTAATTATGTTTTTCGTTTTACGATCAATCTTATTGTAGAGCCTCAAATTAATCCGATTAAGCACTTTCCTATTGTGACTATATCGCATAAGGTTTTGCTTTCCATATCTCCTTTTTTAACCCAGTCGAGTGAAAGTTTTTTGGCTCCGGTTATGGGAGATTTTCTTTGGTTGGGAAAGGGGATCGTTTTTCTCTTTATTCAGTTTGGTCTTCCTGGAATTTGTGGTTTCATAGCTTGGGAATTTAAAGAAAACTGGAAACTCTATCGCTATTCGAGTAGTTCACAAATTAAACCTATCATGGCAGGAAGTCATGGAGAGACGATTAATGGTCTCTTAAAACCAGGTTTTCATTCAGGAACTATTCCTAAACTTTACCGCAAAATTCGCAAAACGGCTCATCCTTATCACAAAAAAGGAAATCTTGTCTACAGACGTAAACTGGAATACCAATATCACCATATATGCCTATACATTCAAAAATTTCTCGAACGTGCTTTTGCAGCCCAATTTGTTCACAACGATACTATTTCTCAAAAAATCAAGAAAATTAAAGTGGGAGCTCCTTCTCTCTTTAATCGAAAGATTGACATTCCCGTGGAGATAGAAGCTGATTCTAGAATTAATTTCATCATAGAATATGAATTTCGTTCTGAAGTATTACTGGCATCTGTAAGATTTTCCTCTGACCATTCTACTTTACCAGAAACTTTAAGCTCTTATTTGGATTTTGCTCTTTCTGTTTTATGGAAAAAATCAGCTGTAGATATTCTTCCCTCTACTATCCAAGATTATGTCCAGAAGGAACTTCAAATAGATTCAGAGTATAGAGTGGAGTGCCGGAGGAATGAAGAGATCGTTTCTTTTCTTTTCTTCTCTTCTTACTCTCTAGAGCCAGAAGGAAAAATTATCTATCATTGGGACTATGAATACATTTATCCTCGAGTTATCCAATCCATAATGAGACTAAAAGGCACTTTGCCAACAGTGAGTCGGGAAAAACTATTTTTGAGGTTTAAGCCATTTTATTGGGAAGACTATGATCAGCAGTTGAAAAAATGGTAGGGAATTTGATGATTGTGTCTAGTATGATATTGGTCGCCCTCTAGTAGAATATAGGTCGCCCTTTGGGGGCGACCTGTTTTTAAGACTTTGCTTCGACAATTTCTATGTCAGAAGAGACATGAGAGGAAGCATCTGGACGAATTCCAAAAAGTCCGATTATTTTTTCCATCGTGCGCCAGAAGTTAATCTTAGATAAGAAAAAATTGCACCAACCAGAGCCTACACAGTAGTATGTGTTATGAGGTTTGGTATGATGAGTATTATGATGATCAGGAGGTAGGATCAATTTCCACCTTTGTAAAACAATGGCAAATTTAGGACGTGTTTCAGAATGAGCCCATTTATGAAATTGATTTGCCATTACTGTTGCAACTGCCATAAAAGTTATTGTCCAAGCAAAAAAACTCAGTAGTAGAGTGCCCGGATAGTAAACAGAATACAAAATTACGGCTGTTTGTAGAGGAACTCCTAAAATACAGCTATTACCTATAGTCCCAGTTAAAGAATGCTCACACATCGCTTTAGGGGCAATATGGTGCCAACGAAATGGCTGGATAAAGTTAGGTCCCACAATAGGAGTATCTTCTGCTCCATAAGTATCCGCAGCCCAATGAACCATTCCCGAAAGAAAATCTGCTAAGATATAACCGAGCAAAAGACTACCAAAAATAAGCAAGTAGCTAAGAATATTATTTTCCCAAGCCTTCGCAGATAGATAGAAGGCAAAAAAAGAAGTGAAGGGAAAAATAAGGGTTGCACCAATTTCTAAAATATTATGTAAGCCTCGGTTTGCAAACTCTGGCTTGACGTAGACATCTTTCTTTTCTTCCATTATTTGGCCTCAGAAAGTTTTCTAGAGAAAAGGGTAGCGACTTTTGTTCCCATGTGATATATCATGGATAACTACAACAAAAATCTCTACAAGAACTAAATACTACATAGAAATTATACAGATAAGACTTTTCAATGCAATAGATTTTTGAACACAGATTAAAAGGAAAGACATGAAAAATATAGAAAGAATTTTAATTGCCACGGATTTTTCTCCGGCATCACAAAGCGCTCTAGACTATGCTGTTGAATGGAAGAATAAGCTGGGAGCCTCTCTTACTGTGATTTATATTTTTGATCATCGTTTTCAATCTGCCCTTTACTCTGTTTACTCTGAAATGCTGGATAACTCTATTTTAGTTTACAAAGAACAGTTAGAGTTATCCCTAAAAGGGCTAAGCGAAAAAATAGGAGCGGATGACTATGTTTTTCGAGAAGGAATCCCCGCAAATGAAGTTGCCCAGTGTGTCAATGAGAAAAACATCGACTTAGTCATTGTCGGAACCCATGGGTATAGTGGATTGGAAAAACTGGTCCTCGGCAGCACGGCAAAGAACATTCTTTATCGAGTGAAATGCCCCGTATTGACTATAAAAGGATAGATCAAAGGATAGAGTTTCCTGCAAAGAAACGAAAAAAATGATTGAAACTCCGCTCCTTTTTCGTAAAATAGTGTAATTACAATTATATAGAACCTTCAGGGCAGGGTGAGCGAAAGCAATTCCCGACCGGCGGTGTGATTTCTAGGAATCGAGCCCGCGACCCGTTTTTACGGTGGATTTGGTGAAAAGCCAAAGCCGACGGTATAGTCCGGATGGTAGAAGGTGATAAGTTTAGTATAGGAAGAAGTGTCTTCTCTAGGAAGAAATGTCTTCTCTGAAAGAAGGTGTCGATATATTTTTTAGAACATCGTCTAAAGAGAAAATTTGTTCTTAAAGGAATTTTTGTAAACTAAAATAACCATAGCGACAGAACTATGTTTTAAGTTACACCCTATACTGCAATTATCTAGCCTGCCCAAGGTTAGAGACTTTCGTAAGATTATGAAAGTCTCTATTTTCGGCAGGCTTTTTTTTTGGGAATACATTGGGTATGTTCAGCGGTATTGTGGAAGATGTCGGAAAAATCCGGCAATTAAAAATTAGCTCCCAAGGAGCTGTTTTAGAGATTAGCTCAACTAAAGTTTTAGAAGGCACTAAAATAGGAGACAGTATAGCTGTCAATGGTACCTGTTTGACTGTCACGTCTATGAGCAAAGACAAATTTACTGTAGATATGGCTCCCGAGACTTTGCACAGAACAAACTTGGGAAGCTTAAACATGGGAAGTGATGTTAATCTCGAAAGAAGCTTAGAGGTGGGAGCTCGAATAGGAGGACACTTTGTCCAAGGCCATATTGACACCACAGGAGTCGTTGAAAAAATTATTTCTCAAGGAAACGCAAAAATTATTTACTTTTCCGCGGAATCTTCTCTGCTGAGATATGTTGTTACAAAAGGCTATGTTACAGTTGATGGCATGAGTCTTACCGTGGTAGACTGTCAAACAAATAGTTTTTCCGTTTCCTTTATCCCTCATACTGTCGCAAATAGTGTGGCCCGGAACTATCGCCCTGGAGTCAAGGTTAACCTAGAAGCCGATATCATTGGCAAATACGTTGAAAAATTACTTAAACCAAAATCTAAAGAGAGCAAAATAAGTGCTGATTTTTTGAGTGAGCATGGTTTTTTGTCCTCTTAGGCACCTTAAGAAAACAAGTATCCCATCGAAAATAGAATTGTATTATGGGCACCCTATGGAGAACCAATAGAAAATGATGCAAAATATTCTTTCTAAAATTTCAACTCCAAATAAATCTTCTGGCAACTCTGTTTGGGCTTCTATTCCAGAAGCTATATCGCTCATTGAAAATGGAAAAATGATCATTGTCGTAGATGACGAAGATAGAGAAAATGAAGGCGATTTAATCATTGCCGCAGAAAAGGTGAGTGCTGAAGCGATTAACTTTATGGCTCGTGAGGGGCGGGGGCTTATTTGTGTGGCTCTTCCTGAAAAAAGAATCCAAGATCTTCATCTACCTCTGATGACGGGAACCCATAGTGATGCCCATCTTTCCACCGCATTTACTGTTTCAGTGGATGCCCGGGAAGGAATTACTACTGGGATTTCCGCAGGAGATAGGGCAAATACAGTAAAAGTATTGATGGACCCTAAAACAGCCCCCAGAGACTTAATGGTTCCAGGACACATTTTTCCTTTACAGGCTCGTCCAGGTGGTGTTCTCGAAAGAAATGGTCACACAGAGGCGGCCGTTGATTTAACTCGTTTAGCCGGAATTCCTTCCGGTGGAGTTATTTGCGAAATTATGTCAGATGATGGTACTATGTCTAGGTTACCGGAGCTAGAAAGATTTGCGGCAAAACACGGTCTCAAAATCATTAGTATTGCTGAACTGGTTAAGTACCGCAAGCAACATGAACATTTTATTTCTCAAGTTGCTAAAAGTGAACTACCAACCAAACACGGAAAATTTGACATTTTAGTTTATCGAGATGAGGTAGATGGAACAGAATGCGTTGCTTTAGTCAAAGGAGACTTAGACAGGGAGGGACCCACTCTTTTACGAGTTCACTCTAAGTGCATTACGGGAGATATCTTTTCCTCTCTTCGTTGCGATTGTGGAGAGCAGCTAGAACAAGCTATGCAAAAAATCCAAAAGGAAGGACGAGGTGTTATTATCTATCTCGACCAAGAAGGACGAGGAATTGGTTTAGGCAATAAAATAAAGGCCTACGCTCTGCAAGAAAAAGGATTTGATACAGTGGAAGCTAATATTGAGTTAGGTTTTGCTGAAGATTTACGGGATTATAACTTGGCCGCTCAAGTCATCAGAGATCTAGGGCTAAAAGATATTCAATTAATGACAAATAATCCTGATAAAGTCAAACAATTGACTGAGTTTGGAATCTCTATTCAAAGTAGAATTCCAGTGATAACCTCTGCTTGTCAAGAAAATCACGAGTATTTGAAAACTAAGCAAGAGAAGATGGGACATCTTTTTGATGATCAAAATGAAGTATAGGACAGACCTAAGAAAACTTTAGGTATTTATGAAAGAAAGGGAACAACTTGGCAAACTCTTTTGAAGGAAATTTAACTGGACAAGGCTTAAAAATTGGCATTGTCGTGGGTCGTTTCAACAGTTTTATTACGGGAAAACTTTTGGAAGGAGCTCAGGATGCTCTTAAACGACATGGAGTTGATACGAACGATGTCGACTTGGCTTGGGTGCCGGGAGCATTTGAGATTCCTCTAGTGGCAAAACGTATGGCCCAAAAGGGAAACTATGATGCCGTTGTTTGTCTAGGGACAGTTATTCGAGGAGCCACTCCTCACTTTGACTACGTGGCAGGAGAAGCAGCTAAGGGAGTTGCTCAAACTTCTCTGAGCACAGGAATTCCGGTTATTTTTGGCGTGCTTACTACCGATACTATCGAGCAGGCCATAGAGCGGGCAGGGACCAAGGCGGGAAACAAAGGCTTTGAGTCGGCCGTTTGTGCTATTGAGATGGCTAATTTGATGAAAGCCTTGCCGGGGTCGTGAAACTACTGCAATAGGTAACAACTAGGCTTAACATTTTGTAACACTTTCCCCTACTGTTTTTCTCTCAGGAGAAGACTACTTTTTTTTCAAAACCTTCTCCTCTATAAAATATGAGAGAGACCGGCCTATTGGAGATTTTTTTTCTTTTTAGGCACTTTTTTTGCACTACCCTACCTTAGAAATTGATAAATAATCAAAAATTAAAACAAAAGTACCTGAGGAAAAATCCTCAATTTAGGAGAAAAACATGAGAAACTTAGTTATATTCTTTCTCTTATTTGCTCTCAGTGTTCCTTCTTTCGCACAAGATGTTTTTGTTAACGGTGAGCCTGTTTTAACTCCCGAAACGAAAGTCGTCTTAAAAGATGGTGACTACGAGCGTGAAGTAACTGGAGAAGAGCTTTGGAGTGAACTAACTCAATACGAAGAAGAAGTTAAAGTTACCCATGATGCTCAAGAAGTTCGAAACGGAGAAGAAGAAGAGTTTGTTGTTCCTATGTCTTTGAAAACTCAGGAAGATCTTCAAGCTCAAAAAGAAAATTTTGATAAAACTGCTCTTGATTATGTTGGCATCGAAAATGAAGTTTTTGCTGCTGCTAAAGAATATCGAATGGATGTTGGCTACAATCGAGTTTGGGGAAAAACAAATCGTTTTGCCGCTTATATTGATGCTAAGGCTGAAATTTTTGGCGACGCAGAAACAAGAAAATTTCACTCTCATCTTTATGGTGGTGGCTATGTTTTCAGTAACCAAGTTAAAGTTTTGGAATTCAATGCTGACATTAGCAATGGCGAAAAAGCAACAGCTAATACTAGTCTAAAAATCTTTGGCAAAACTAAATTCTCTGCGAGCACTCCTACCTACAGCAAAAAAATCTTTTTCACCGGAGAAAAAGGAAAGAAAGTTCGCTTTTTTGTTGGCCCTGTTCCTGTATCAGTTTATGGATCTATCGGTGGTAGCGCAGGTATGGATGCAAAACTCTCTGTTCTTCCGACAGGTTTGAGAGCAAGTGTTACTCCTGGATTGACTACTTTCGGACGAGCTGATGCTGCGGTTGATTTATGGTTTGTGCGAGCTGGAGTTGCTGGATCATTAGATATTTTAATTGATCACCTACCTATCGTCGCAGACGTTCAATTGATGCCTGGTTTAGTTTTAGATATGTCTCTTCAAGCAAAAAATCAACTCAAGAGTCTTTCTGGAAAAGTGGATCTTTTTGTTCAAGTTCGTAAAGTTTTGAAGTTCTGGAAAAAAGAATGGAAAAAATATTCCGTCACTCTTTTCAAATGGAATGGAATTAAAAAAGACTGGGTTCTTCTGGACAAAGAAGTTAAGATCGCCCTAAAATAGGGCGCCTTTTCATTCAGCTTTTTTTACAATTTTTAGGATGATTAGAAGTCTAACTCCTAATCCTGGTTGTGATTGCTAACGTAGTGGGCTGAATGAAAACCCGCCCTTATGGGCGAAATCCAAAAATTGGAAAAAACAAGAAAAAGCGGAGATCGTGAATTAGCGATTTCCGCTTTTTTTTTGAAATAGGCGTGTTCTTTTTTTACAATAGTTTTTCAGGAAAACTTATTTACACACCGGAGCAAAATCCATGAAAAAATTTGGACTTAGTTTACTTGTTCTTTCTTCTGTTACTGCTTTGGGGTATCTTTTTTGGCTGAATAATTATTCTCCTTCGGTCGTTACCCCCAAATCCTCTACAACCAAATCAAAAACAACTTCTCCATCTGAAAGCATAGAAAATTTGAAAGACACTCGTTCTCTGACCTACCAACATCGTCTGGGAGACTACTTTCGCTATCAGTTAGCCTACCAAACAGATATTAATATGGGCGTTGGTGAGCAAAAAGATAGCATTGTTTTCCGAATAGAAGGAAAATTAGAAAAGACGATTTGCCACAAATCAAATTCCTTTGTTGTTGCAGCTTATAAGCTAGACGAACCTAAAGTTTCCGCCAATGGAGTTGCTTTACAAGGGGAAGATGCTTTGATCTATGCGAATGCTCTTTCTCAGACTATATACGCGACTTTAAGCAACCACGGGAAAATAGGAAAGATCTATTTTCCTTCATCTTTACGAAGTGATCTACGGAATAATATGAAAAGTATTCTGAGTGCTTCCCAGTTGGTTTTACCGGCTTTACAAGAGGAAAAAGAGAATATTTGGGAAACGACGGAAGAAGATTTGAACGGCTCGTATTTAGCTCGCCATACTTTAACCGAAAGTTCTTCTGGGCCCTATGAAATAAGAAAAGAAAGACTTCGTTATGTGAAATCAAACGCTGAAAGTACCTTTTCTTTTCAGCAAAGTGATATTCACTTCTCTTTTCAAGGAGAGACAGAAAGTTTGAAGCTGGAAGAAAAAATAGATACTCGTGTTACGGGCTTTGTTTTTCTGAGCCAGGTTTCTTTGGATATGAAATTGAAAGAGAGAGGGAATCGGACTGTCTCTTTTGATTTTAATTCTCTGAAAGAAGGAGGATGGAGTGAGTCTAGTATGGTTGCTGATGGAGAAGAAGAGTTTGAGCAGCAAAGATATGAAAAGATTTTGGGATCAGATAACCTAGCTTCTCTTTGGCCTAGATTAGAGAAACTGCCTTCCGAAAGTTTTGGACGTGAACACAATGAACTCTTTCGTAAATTCCTCGCCTTGATGCAATTACATCCTGAGAACATTGAGGAAATTGCAGGAAAAATTCTAGAACTAGAAGAAGGAGGCTTGAATATGTCTCTTCTCCTTTCCGCCATGAGCCAAGTTAAAGACCCTCTCGCACAAAAAGGCATTGTCTCTGTCATTGAGCAAAGCCAAGCAAAACCAGAAACTCTTTTATTAGCCTTACCCGCCCTAGGAGATGTTATTAATCCTAGTAACGAGAGTTTACAAGTTCTTAAGGGAGCTTTACGCTCTTCTTCTGCAACCGTTCAGAATAGTGCTGTCCTTGCTATGGGATCTATGGCTGATCAAATGCAGCAGGGAAAAAACCCCCAAGCAGACGCGATTGTCTACGACTTAAGTAACAACCTAAAGCAAAGCAACTCTGACTCAGAAAAAGTTCTCTTCTTGCAGGCTCTTGCAAACACGGGACACCCCGATAGCTTAAAAGCAAGCAAAGAGTATCTCGAAAGCGAAAACGACGAGCTTCGTGCCTATGCTCATGCTGTTATTGGAAATATTCCCGGAAAAAAAGCGGCCGAGCTTCTTTCCTCTTCTTTAGAGACAGAAAAGTCTGAGTTGGTGAAAGCGCGGCTTCTAGAGGCTATCTACCATAGACCAGATGAGAGAGAAACCTTCCAAGCTGTTCATAAAATGATGGGGAAAAAAAATTCCGAGGATCTTCGGATTAAATCCGCGATAGTGTTATGGAAAATGAAGGGGAGTTTCCAAGAAGCCCGAGCTTTGGTCGAAAAAATGGCCGCTGAGGATCCTTCAGCGAAGGTAAAAGAAGCGATTAAGGGAATTATGCTCACTTCTGATTAGAAAGGATTCTATAGGCAATGCACAAAATGCAAGCAAGTGACTGGCTCGCAAAAAGAGCAAGGCTTTCTCCTCAAAGGATTGCCTTAGTGGATGCTCAAACAAAGGAAAAGCGAACCTACCAAGAATGGAATGTAAAAGCCAACCAAACCGCTCATTTTTTTGGTCAGTTTTCGGTTACTCAGGGAGACAGAGTGGCTATACTTGCCATGAACAGCCTAAGCTATTTGGATGTTTTTTTTGCTTGCGGAAAGCTCGGGGCAGTTCTCCAGAATCTAAATTGGCGCTTAACTACCATGGAGTTAAAACAACTTATTGGGGATGCTCAGCCGAAAATTTTATTCTATGGAGCTTCCTTTCGAGAACAAGTGAAAGAGCTTCGTGCCGAGAATCCCGCATTGGTTTTTATTGCTCTAGAAGAAAAAGAGCAAGAAAATGATCTTTCTCTTCGAGAGAGAGGATCTTTTTCTCAAAAGAATCCCACTCTGTCCATTTCCATGGAAGACCCTTGGGTAATTTGCTACACAGGGGGAACAACAGGGTTGCCCAAAGGAGCCATTTTAACCCATCAAAGTATCACCTTCAATGCTGTCAATACGATCACTAGCTGGCAACTACAAGCAGAAGATACTGCTATTCTCAACGCTCCTCTTTTTCACACCGGAGCTCTCAATGTTTTTACCACTCCTCTTGTTATGGCGGGAGGAACCTCGATTGTTTGTACAGATTTTAGTTTGGAGCAAATGTACGAACTAATTCCCCAAGCAAATTTATTTTTCGGAGTCCCAACGATGTTTCTGAGCTTACAAGAACATTCCGATTGGGAAAAATTGGATATGGAACATTTAAAACTCATCATTAGTGGAGGAGCTCCTTGTCCGCTCCCTATTTTTGAAAAATTTTGGGCCAAAAATGTTTCTTTTAAAACAGGCTACGGTCTAACCGAAGCAGGTCCCAATAATTTTTGGCTTCCCGATGAGGATGTTCAACGTAAACCAGGTTCTGTTGGTTTTCCTCTTTGGCAAATCGAAACCAAGCTTGTTGATGAAAAGGGCCAAGAAATTCTCGAAGCAGAGAAAGCAGGGGAACTTCTTTTACGAGGTCCTCACTGCTCACCAGGTTATTGGAATAATCCAGCCGCAAGCAAAGAAGCGATGGACTCTGAAGGTTGGCTTCATACCGGAGACCTTGCCCAGCGAGATGAAGAAGGATATTACTACATTGTTGGTCGCTTAAAAGATCTGATTATTTCGGGAGGAGAAAACATCTATCCGGCAGAGATTGAAAGCGTACTTTATGGCCACGAAGAAGTGATAGAAGCCGCTGTCATTGGTGTTGCTGACAAAAAATGGGGAGAAGTGGGGAGAGCTTTTATTGTTGCGAAAAACAAAAACTTTACTCCAGAGATATTGAAGGATTATTGCCAAGAAAGACTAGCTCGGTATAAAATTCCCAAAGAATTTGTTTTGATTTCAGAGCTACCTAAAACCGGGGCAGGAAAAATTGACAAGAAAAAGCTCAAAACGATGTTGGTTTTGTAGCATAACGGATCATAATTTAGGCCACTTAGTTTATCGAAAACCGTTCTAATTACCATATTTCGGAAGAGCTTTGGCGATCCTTACTTTTATACACATAATTTTGTGAAACGAAAATTTGGTATTTTAAAATTTAAGGGTTTGTGTGATCCTTATACATCATTACGTTAGGTTTCCAACGTATTCGATAACCTAACGTAATGATATCAAGAAGTTAAACTTGTGTATAAAAGTAAGGGTTAAAACCCCTGGCTACGTTCTCCCACTGCTCCGCAGTGAATACCTTCTCTATTCTTCTTTCAACAGCAGTTGAGCCAAAAGCCCCTCCCTCACAATATCTAGTTATTTAACGACCAATCATATTCCAAATAGCCAATGGAGAGAGATTCTTTTTTCTCGAGAATTTCTTTTGCTATTTTGCTGGGGGCATATTTGGCAATATACATGAGTAAGCGAACATGGTCAGCTGCCTTTAGAAAATCTTCTCCGAACCATTTTTTTTCGGTGGCAAGTTCATCTCGGATAAAATCGGGTTTATACCAGTCGAGAAGAGAAGAGACATAAACTGTGTTGTTCTCAATTTTTAGGTTTTGCTTTTGAGAAAAGAAGCTGATGACATTTGCGGTCAACTGCTCGTCGAGCTTGTCTCCTTCAAAGGCAGAGCTAGCTAAGGGAGGGCAGCCTTTACTGGCACAAACAACGGCAAAGTGGATGCGAGGTTCAATGAAGTTGACCCGGATGATCTTTTGTTCCAGCTCTTCTAGGGAAACTGTTTTGCCTCCCATGTCCCAGCGCTTTGCATCCCATCTCTTTTCTGCGGGGATATCGCGAATGCTTTTGATTCCGGGGTAATTATCAAAAATGAGTTGGACAGTAAAAACGTTGTAAGCATTGATTAAAGCTGACAGAAGATGGTCGCGGGCAGTTCCTTCCCACTCAAGCTTACTCAGTTGCTCAAGGGTTGTTTTTAGCTCCCCAGGATCTTTTTTCCACTCATCGTAGTTAACGACTCCATCTTTTACGTATTTCTTGAGAGCCTTATCCCAGGTTTCAAAAGAAAGGGTTTTTCCTTCCGAAGGATATTTTTCCTGGGCCTGAGTAACGGGAGGATAAAAAAGAGCCCGAACGATATCGTACTTACCAAAGCAACTTGTGGCAATTAAAACTAAAATGAGAGCAAAAACTCCGAGCATGATTTTTCCAAATTTTTTCATAACTTTTGTTAATCCCAAAAGAAAAAGGGAAGCCCGCAGGCTTCCCTTTTCAATAATTTATAACGTAAAAAGAACTACTTGTTTGCGCCAAGAACGACCAAAGCGTAATCAATGTCCATCTCAGAAGTTTCTAAGTGATTGTCAGCATTAAGTTCGCTTACAATTACTTCTACTTTCCAAGTTCCGGCTTGCGGATTCTTTACGAAAACATTTTCAACGGTATCAATGGTATCAGCACTACCACCAGATTTAGAGTACATTTCTTCTAGAAGACCATGGTTTCCTAGATAAACAGTTCCGTTTGGATCTGTTACCTTGAGGTCAAGGTCATTGATTCTCTGGATAGTAGAGTTTACAGTGGCTTCTGGTTCAGCGAAAGTTAGAGTTGCTTTGAACTCAGGTTCGCCCGGAGCAACTGTGATCTGATAGGTTTTGGTTTCCAAGTTTTTTAGAACATCGTCTTCATTGACCACAAATAGCTTGCTTCGACTATCATACATTTGCTTAAGATCAGGAAAACCCCATCCTTGGTGAACGCGAGTTCGGTCGTGAGATTTACCTTGGAAAGTGTATTGTTTAGCTGTGCAAATTAAGATAGCTTTTGTTGTGGTAAAGTGAGGACGATTACCAAAACGATCAGACTTGGGTGCTTTGAGAGTGTTCCCAAAAATTCCGTCGGTCCACATTTCAATAGAAAGTCCAACGTGCCCAGCAACAATAGGAGTAGCTCCTGAGGTACCTCCAAAATTAGGACGGTAACCAGTGCTTCCATGAGTTGTCGTGGTGCTGTCATAGTAAGCGCAAAGATCAGGTTTGATCCGTCCATCTGTTGCTGGTCCAATGCTTGCTCCGCGAGACCATTTGTCATCGTCAGGATTGACAGTTTCGAAATGGCGAAGAGCTCCTACTGAAATGATATTCTTCGCCCAAGCTTGAGGACGAGAGGCACGAGTTCCAGAATTACTTTGGCTTTGCGTAATGGGCATGTCTAGGTGAAAAATCAGGTGATCCATTTCTGCGGAACGAGAATCGTACTCTGTTGTACGGCCATAACCCCAAGAGGCAGTTTGAAACATAACTTTGTGCTCTTCTTGGAGACGACGGTTTAGGTCGTAGCGACTACCAGGTTTTCCAGGAGTGCCATTATAAACTTCTGAATAGTTGGTGAAGAGACCTTGGGCATCAGGAAGAAGACCGCGAGCGTCTGCATTTCCTTTACCACTACCAAATACTTGTCCGTAAGTGTTTTGCCCATGAGAAGCAGGAGAGCTTGCGCCGACTGCAATGGGAATTTCTCGGTGCTCTGTTGCAGCAAAATCAGGATGGTTTTTATAGATTCCTTCTAAAACGTGACCTCGAATTCCTTTACCAGTGTAAGCAGAATTCTTTTTGCTCTCCAAGTAGTTAGCTCCTCCTTGGATACGAGCTTTGTCCATGTCTTCTTCAATCTCCGTAGCAACATCCATCCACAAAACGGTGTCTAGATGAGCAACTTCTTTGACTTGAGCAGGAGTTAGCTCAGCAACAATGAGAATACTATCTTTCATCTGGTTACTTAGACGACCACCAAGAGCTTCGACTTGGCGAATTAGCTCACTGCGGTCTTCTGGAGAGACAAAAACGATATTGTAGGATTGAGTTGATCGAGTTGCCAACATCGCGGTGTCCATTTTGTAATCGGGATGCATAGGGCCTACCCAACGAACAAAATCTAAAGCTTGCACTGCTTCGAGCATGGCAGGTTCCATGCGCACAATAACTGCATGCTGAGGAAGGAAACGATGAATTTCCACTCCCATATTACGTAAAGCTTGGCGATAGTCTTCCAAGCCTTGGGTAACGAATTGAACTACGTATAAACGTGATTCAGGGCGACTGGCCAAAGTGAATTCTTGGCGGCTAGCTTCTTTGGGATCAAAAGATCCTGCTTTTAGCATAAGTTGGTAAGATGTTTTTTTGGCTTCTGTCCAGTTCTTTCCATCTAAGCTAATTGCATAATAAGGATGACTCTCTCCTCTTGTGCCTTCGACCCAAGTAGCAACTTTGGTCGCAGAACGACTAATAGCAACAAACGATGCTTCGCTAATATTAGCCTCGGTTGTTCGAACGGTGACCCCCTCTACTTGTAAAGCATTCACTCCTCTGTTTTCGAGAACAGAAACTTTACTGTCTTGAGCGTATAGCCCTGTTAGGCTAACGAAGACAAAAGCTAGAAGAACCGAAATTCTCAGAACTCTTTGCATATAAAACCTCCTCTTTTATGGGATGGGAAAATGTGGGAAAAGTTTACCGTTTTTATTGTTTATATTATTCCGAGGGTTAGGCTAAGGTGAGAAAAACAAAACGGTAATATGATTTTTTCCATTATCGGAAATTCTCTTTTTTTTTGCAAGTTTTTTCTTCTATCGCTAATTTTCTAATCAGATCTATTATTTCTGTTTCGCTAAAGCCGTTTGGCGAACATATTCATTTTCGTCTTTTGTCAATAGGGTTCTTGTTTCTACCGTTGTATTAGGATTACTGGCGACTTGGTCGCGCACTTGCCATTCACTGTCCGATGCGAGCTCGGTTAGAATTTGGGGATCGGTTTGAGAATGGCGAGCGACTGCTCTTCTGACCTCTATAAATTGGGATAGTTTTTGCCCGTCAGGAGAGTTGCTTCGGATAGCTTCTGTCAATACTATGCTCGTTGAGTTAGGATTGCAAGCTACTTCCCAAACTACCCTAAAAGAAGGATAAGAGCATAGTTTAGTGAGAATCTCAGGAGAAGTGTTTGGATGGCGAGCTATTAGTTGTTGAATGTATTCTTCTCTAAAGTTCACTAATTGAGAAAGCATCTTCGTGCTAAGATTAGGGCGCATTAAGATTGATTGGGCGATGTGCTTGTCTTTCTTGTCGAGGAGAGCTTTTAGGATATTCTCTGTGCTATTGGGGTGACGGGCGACTAATTGTTGAACAAAAGTATCTTCCTCTTGCGCTAGTTGGGCCAATTGCTCGGCAGAAGTTTGGGGATTTTGAGCTAAGTGTATTTTGTCGATAACTTCTTTTTCTCGTTCTATTGGAAAAGGGGTTCCAGGAGGAACTCTTCTAGGCGGTTTGTGATGAGTATAATAACTGTTGAATAAGTGCCGATATTTTTTCGAATAAGTCTTGAAGTTATATATGAAAGTAGCAGCGCAAACGATTAAAATGGCAAAGAGAATATTTTTTCGAGTTAGCATAACATAAGCTCCTTAGCGACCAGCTTGAAGATCTAGACAGACCATCTCTTTTTGATTACGTAAGAATAATTTTCCATTAGCTAGGGTAGGGGCAGTGAAACAGACTGTGCTGGCAAAGGGGTGATCGTACCCTGTGGAAATATATTTTTCCGGATCCATCTTTACTATCCCCAAGTTTCCTTTTTCTCCTAGAATAATGACATGCCCGCTCATCAGACCGACCATTGAGCCTCGATCAAATCCTCTTTCTCGCCACTTAACTTTTCCCGTTTTGTAGTCTAAACAGCTTAAAATTTTATTGTGGAAACCGTAAAGGTAGCCTTTCCAAAAAATCATATTGGTAAAATGAACTTGCATTTTGCGAGTCTTGTAGACTTCTTTGACCTCAAACTTCCCATTTTGACGACTTAATTGAATCAAAGAAGAGCCTTTACCATAGGAAGAAGACATAAAAATATAATTATCGTGCACCATAGGCACAGCAGAGTTAACTCCATTTTGCATTTGCCAAGGATAACGCCACAAAGCTTCCCCATTTTCAGGGTTAATACCAACAAGGCCATCGCCTGTATAAAAAAGAGCGTAGGATAAGTCTTCAAAACGAGCCATTATTGGGGAACCATAAGAAGGACTATCATCTTGGCTTGTCCAAACAGTCTCTCCTGTATCTTTGTTGAGAGCGACTAGAGATTTTCCTTCTCCTGCTCCCACATTGTAGAGAATCATATTTTTGTAAACTAAAGGAGTCGCGCAAATTCCCCATCCCATATTATTTGCTTTGAAGCGCTTTAGAATATTGAAATTCCATATTTTCTTTCCCGTTTTTGCGTTTAAGCACCAAAAATCGCCATTAGCACTAAGAGCATAGATTTTATCATCTGAAATCACAGGATTTGCTCTTGGACCACTGCCTATACCACTGTGGAAGAAGTAACCAATTTGGACTTGCCAAACAACTTTTCCATTTTTTTCATCTAAAGCTAAGCAATACTCAAAAGTACCATCTCCGATTAAGGTGTAGACTAAACCTTGGTATACTGAAATTCCAGAGTAACCTTCTCCTAAGGGAGTTCGCCAGACTTCTGGTAGCCCCTTGCTGGGCCACTGGGTTAAAATTCCTTTTTCTCGGGAAAAACCGTCTCCATAAGGGCCACGCCACTCATACCAATCTTCTGCATACAGGGAAGAGGTACTCAAAATTAGAAGAACTAAGCAAAGAATTGTATTTTGGTAAATAGAAGACATTTTGGAACCTTTTTTGCAAAATTTTTAAATTTGGAATTTTTACTACTTATCTATCGTTTTCTGGCTTGATGATGTCTCCGAAAGCGCTTAGAAACTTATTTTCTGGAGTTGGGGGGGCTTGCGTATTTTCTGTATTTTCTGCGCTCTCTGTTTCAGGATGAGTTTTCTCTTCGTCATTTTTATTTTCAGACTCTCCAAAAATTTGATTCTCTACGGTCTCTTGTTCGGCCTGAGCAATTTCCAGTGATTTTTTAGTACGTTTTCCTGTCGAAGGCCGTATTCTCTTGATAATGGGTATTTGGTCTGTTTTATTTATAGGCTTTATTGGTGGATCAGCTTCGGGTGAGTCAATAATGTTACTATTTTCTGGCGTTTCAGGTATATATTGGAGACTGTCTTCAGTTTGTTTGGTAGTAGAATGGTTTTGGGTTGGATTTTCCTCTGGACTGTCCTCTTCTTGATTAGTTTCATTTGGATTGTTTTCAGCTGAATCATTTTTTGCTTGGTCTGCTTCGGCTTTTTCAGCAAAAATGGCTTTGAAAGCCGCATGAAATTCTTTCTGAGTTTTTAGTCTTTTTGTTGTTATTCTCCTGGGGATCTCCATTTCTGATGCTTCTTCTGGAGAAGAGTCCAGTAGCGAAAAAGATTTTCGAAGATACTCGTCAGAAGGAAGGTCTTCCCCTCCTGAAACGGAAGATGGTTTAGGGTATTCTTCTGGTGACACATTTTCTTGAGCTAAAAGAGAACCTGAGTTTTGTGGGTACTCGGGAGAAGGAAGGTTTTCACCTCCATCTAAAAGAGAAGATGATGCTTTGGGGTATTCTTCTGAAGGTGTATTTTCTTGGGCTAAAAGAGAACCTGAATTTCGTGGGTACTGGTCAGGAGGAAGGTTTTCATCTCCATCTAAAAGAGAAGATGATGCTTTGGGGTAACTCTTGGTTATATTATCCTTCTCTTTTGCAGGCAAGGAATATTGCTTTGTTATGATGGATTTTCTTTCCAAGTGTTGAGTTACTTCTCGAGTGGTTTTTTTTATTCGCTCGGTGCCTATTTTTAGCTTCTCAGTCGATCTTCGTTTAGTCTCAAAGTTTTTATTTGATTCCAAAGATCTAACCTGAATAGGAGGAATGCTTTCAGAAAAATGTGACAACTCTGACATAATTCCTGTATCTGATTCGCTCATCCAAGAATCTTGTTCTCGAGCCATTTCTAAACCAAAGTCTTTAAGTTCTTGCAATATTTCTTCTTGGGTTTGTTTCTTTACTCTTCCAGGTACAACAATATTATAACCTCTTTGTTGGGAAATTTGATAGATCTCTTCTTTTATTTCGGGATCATCTAGCTCTGCTGCTTCCTGCAGGATATCAATAACTTCGCGGCATTTAAAAGAAAAGAGGGCTCGAGCAGCTTCCAGACGAATACCTACAGATATATCTTGTAGATACTCTCGAAGAATAGGTAAGGCATCTTTGTTTTGTTGTCGAGCAATAGCACCAATGATAACCCATTTGAGTTCATCATTGTCTTTATGTGTAAAAAAAGTTTGAGTGACTTGAGAGGTATTGTAGTTAGATAAAACCTCGATTGCGGAGACTTTAATCCACCACCCTACATCTCGGTCAAGCAAGTGGATAACGTGAGGAACCATACGATGATCTTGAAGATAAGTTGCTAAGAAGATGCTTTCGATACAGATAGCTTCACTGGGGTCGTTCATTAAGGGAAGTATTTCGTTAGAAAGAGATTCCGAAATTGTTGCAAAGCTTTCATAGGCTTGCTCTTTTACCCAATGAGAGACCCCTCGACAATAGGTAAGAAATTCTCGTAAGATATTTTTTTTATTGGGCAACTGAGTTAGAAGTTGAGCAGCTGTATTACGAGAAATTTTCTCTTCCGAAAGGAGAATCGGGATAATATATTTTCCCATATTCATTTTAGGAATTTTTGCTAAACGAAAGAGAGTTTGCGTAATGATTTTTCGACAGACTTCATTTTCTTTTGGCAAACGCTCAAAGAAAGGCTTAATAATACCAGGGCTCTCTAAAGAAGCAAAGTTTTTAATGATTTGGTGGCGAACTCGATCCGAGGGGTCTTCTAGCCGAGAAATTAAGAGATGGAAAATTTTACCATACCGGACGTAATCAACCAACTTAGTCACCGATTGAAAACGAATTTCTTCATCTGGGTCGGCTAGTGCTTCTTCAAAAATATCTATCAGTTCGTAAACGGCACTGCTGTAAGTCAAGGTAAGAGAAGCCAAGTAGCGCTCTTCCTTGTCTGTGGAAGAAATGAAAATTCGAAGATGATTGATCAAAAAATTGGGAGGACAAGTGGCCAAAGCGCGTGCAAAAAGCTTTTTTTCTTCAAAGGTTTTACCGGGCATTTCTTTTTGGATAAGTTTTATCTTTTGGGGAGATTTATCTAAAGAAATAAGCTGGAAAGCCTCTTCTCTTAAATCTATGTCACGATGAGTGATCATCCAAAGAAGATCTTTCGTTGTCCATTTTTCTTCTTTTAATGATTTGAGAAAGTCAGCTTTGTCTTGAGGGGAGTATCTTCCCTGTTTAATTTTATCTAAAGCTTTTGTGTCTTTGCGAAACAATACCATTTTTGCTCTCCTCTGAATCTTTCTAATTAAGCACAGAAAGCTACATGTAATACCACCGAACCGAGCCTTTCGATTTTAAACAAAGAATTTAAAAATTACAACTGTTTTATCGATAGGGTAAACGCGATTCTTTTTTTTCTTGCGAAGAGAAAAAATTTCGCTAAGATGGAGAGATTACTTAATAATCAGAAAAAGTATTTAAAACTTATATTTTGGCATTTCTCTACTATCTTGGGATATTAAAATGAGCTTAAGTGCCAACAATCTTTTCTAAAAAACTAAAAGGTGCATTGATGAAAAAAATTGCTCTTATTCTTTTTCTCTGTATGTTTTCGTTCAGTCTAGTCTGGGCTCAAGAAACAGAAAAAAAAATTGACACTCCTGATGCAAAAATGGAAGTTAAAGTTAGCTTTAACAATAAAACAGATGACTTAAGAGATACCACTATAACGATTTCTGTGACAGGAGGAGTCCCTCCCTACACGTACAATGGGGGAGCTACAAACAAGTTTGTTAAGTTAATGGAAGGTAGTAAATTTGAACTTGTTGTGAAAGATTCAAAAGGGAACACTCATACCAAAAAAATACGCATTCCTTCTGACTCTGTTGCTGAAAAAATGAACACCTTTTTTACTCCCATTGTCGGTGGTATTGCGACTGTTCTTTTTTGGGATCCCTTTGCCACGATTGGGCTTTATGATTTAGACGAAACAGATGAAAAAGGAAATCAGGTTCATAAACCCATTCCTTTTGTTGTGGTCTGGTTAGTATTGGGAGCAATATTTTTTACAGTTCGCATGGGTTTTATTAATCTACGAGGTATGAAGCACGCTTTTGATTTAGTCATGGGCAAATACGATAACCCAGAAGATAAAGGACAGATTTCTCATTTCCAAGCTCTTTCAACGGCTCTTTCTGCGACTGTTGGGTTGGGAAACATTGCTGGAGTAGCTGTGGCTATCGCTATCGGTGGTGCTGGTGCTACTTTCTGGATGATCGTTGCTGGTTTTTTGGGTATGTCCTCTAAATTTGTCGAATGTACCTTGGGGGTTAAATACCGTAAAATTGATGAAAATGGAGTCGTTTCTGGGGGCCCCATGTATTATCTAAGCCAAGGCTTAGAAGAAAAGGGCTTTGGAGCACTGGGGAAAGTTTTGGCGGTTATCTTTGCCGTACTATGTATCGGAGGTTCTTTTGGTGGGGGAAACATGTTCCAAGCGAACCAAGCTTTCGACCAAATATCGACGAAGTTTCCTGCCTTGAAAGAATATGCTGTTGTTTTTGGTTTTGTTCTGGCCGCTCTAGTGGGTATCGTTATAGTCGGTGGAGTCAAAAGCATTGCAAGTGTAGCTGATAAAATTGTTCCTTTTATGTGCGCAGTTTATGTTATGACTGCGATGTATATTATCCTCTACAATATTTCCAACGTAGGGGCTGCTTTCTCTGCCATTTTCGAAGGTGCTTTTGCTCCAGGAGCGATGAAGGGGGGAATCATTGGGGTCCTCATTGTCGGTTTCCAAAGAGCAGCCTTCTCCAACGAAGCAGGGATCGGTTCTGCTTCCATTGCTCACTCCGCCACGAAAACTGATGAACCTGTGAGCGAAGGAATCGTTGCTCTTTTAGAGCCATTCATTGATACTATTGTCGTTTGTACAATGACTGCACTTGTTTTAATTTTCACTGGCTATGCTGAAACACCAGGCAATTTAACCGGAGTTAATTTAACTTCTGCTGCTTTTAAAAGTGTTGTTCCATGGTTTGAGTATGTTCTTACTCTGGCCGTTTGTCTCTTTGCTTTCTCTACTATGATTTCCTGGTCTTACTATGGACAAAAAGCTTGGGGTTATCTCTTTGGGGAATCTAAAGCAGTTGATATGGCTTACAAAGTGATCTTCTTAATTTGTATTGTCATTGGTTCTTCTGTAAGTTTAGGGGCTGTTCTTGATTTCTCTGACATGATGATCCTAGGAATGGCTTTCCCAAATATTTTGGGACTATTTATCTTAGCTCCGATTGTTTCGAAAGATTTGAATAGCTACTTAAGTCGTCTGAAGTCAGGTGAAATTAAGAAGTTTAAATAAGCTGAGTATCTATTGCAAAAGCGCGGCCATGAATCTTCTTCATGGTCGCTCTATCTAAAAAAAGACAACTCTTCCGAGGAAAAATAACTTATGGCCGATATGGAAAAAATTCCCTTTTTACTATCTCTATTAGATGATGATTCCCTTAAGGTACGGGAAGCCGTTCTTTTAGAGCTAAAAAGTTTCGGTCCTGAGTTAGTTGAGTTCTTCCAAGAGTTGTCTTTTGTTCCCAACTACCGACAAAGCAAAGTTCTTCACCCTATTCTTGCTCCCTTAAATCGTCTGTGGCTTCAAAAGGAGTGGGAGGAGTGGCTAGAAATGCCAGAAGAAGAGGCTAACTTTTATACGAAGTTAGAAAAAGGCTTGTCCCTCCTGGCGAACTTTCAGTACAACCGCCTCTATCCTATTGCTCTTTCTCAATTACTTGATGATTTGGCCCAGGAGTATTTAAGCCAGTGCGATCATCCAGAAGTTTTAAAGTTAGCCCGTTTTCTCTTTCAAGAAAAATCTCTAGGAGGAGCTAAAGAAGACTATTACAACCCTTTGCATAGCAATCTACTCTATACTATTGAAAAAGGGCAAGGACTTCCCATTAGCTTGGCCTGTATCTATATATTAGTCGGAAATCGAGTGGATCTTTTGGTGGAAGGTTGTAATTTACCAGGACATTTTTTTGCCCGCATTTACCAAGGGAATAAAATGTTTTTGGTCGACTGTTTTGAGGGAGGGCAGGTTATTGACCCTGCTGACATTAGAGTTATGTCAAGCAATATTTCTGCTAGTTTGATTCAAGAAATCACAAAACAAAAAGTAAGCGCTGATGTGATTATGCGCCGAATATTAAGTAACTTAATGGTTGCCTACCAAAATCAAAAAAATTGGGTTAATCGCCAATTGGTTTTCGATTTGTTTAGCCACCTGGAAAAACAAATGCGAGAATCGGCTTTGATGTAGAAGAGGCTTATCTGACTGCTGTTGAAATAAGAATAGAGAAGGTATTCACTGCAAGGCAGTGGGGGAACGTAGCCAGGGGTTTTAACCCCTGGAAATAAAGGCATACAAAGAAATTGGTGCCGTAGGTACCAAGGAAATTACATCCTGCGTACCTACGGCACGCTATTGTTTATTTCTCTTGTTCCAGGGCATAAATGCCCTGGCTACGAGCCTCAGTCGCTACGCGACTATAAAACAAAAGAGCAGTTTCAGTCAAACAAAATCAAACAGTACTTTCCTCGACAATCGCTTCGACACTTTTGCTCTCCACGCGCTTGGCCAAGTGTTCAAACTTGCCAATGGTGTAGTTTTCGAGCACTTTCTGAGCATCTTTCCACAAATAAGGCTCTTCAGCCAGCAAAGCTTCTACTTTGGCCACATAGCTTGGCAAAATAGGCTTTAAGTAGATGGCCATAATTCGAAAGTAGTTTATTGTGGTTGTCAAAACTTTTTGAGCCTCTTCAGGGTTAGTTTTGATACTTGTCCAAGGAGCTTTGGCATCAAAGTAACGGTTCCCCTCCTCGGCTAGTTGGCGAATCTCGGTCATGCCTTTACTAAAGTTTCGTTCTTGGAAATGCTGAGCAATGACTTCACCTTTTTCCTGAGCCATTTGGATCAATTTTGCTCCGTCAAGATCAGGACTGGTCATTTTACCTTCACATTTTTTCCCCAGCATCTGGGCTCCTCTAGAACCTAAGTTCGTGATTTTGCCAATTAGATCCGCATTTACCTTTTGGGTAAAATCCTCTAAGTTTAGATCAATATCTTCTACTGAAGAGTTCAGTTTACAGGCATAGTAATAACGAAGATAAGTTGCGTCTAGATGATTGAGATAAGTTCTTGCCGAGATAAATGTTCCTTTCGACTTACTCATCTTTGCGCCATTGACATTTAAAAAACCATGAACAAAAACTTGTTGAGGGAGGGTGTATCCCCCTGCCTTAAGCATAGCCGGCCAAAATAGAGTGTGAAAGTAGACAATGTCCTTACCAATAAAGTGATAGACGTCTGCTTCTCCTTTTTTCCAAAGAGCATCCCAGTCACGGTTTTCTTTTTTGCACCATTCTTGGGTGGTCGAAATATAACCAACGGGAGCATCTACCCAAACATAAAAATACTTTTTGGGCATTCCCGGGATTTCAAATCCGAAATAGGGCTCATCGCGAGAAATATCCCAATCACGAAGGTCATCCTTGAGCCACTCTTGCAATTTGTTAGAAACTTCGCTTGCGGTGTGCTCAGGCACCCATTCTCGTAAGAAAGACTGAAAGTTACTGAGCTTAAAAAAAACGTGCTCGCTTTCTCTACGAGTCAAAGGTTTGCCTGAATCTGCGTTGCGAGGATCTTTCATTTCCATTGGTGAATAAGTGGCCCCACAAACGTCACAGGAGTCTCCGTATTGATCAGCGGCTTGGCATTTAGGACAACTCCCTTTGACAAAGCGATCAGGAAGAAACATTTGCTCATGTTCGCAGTATAGTTGCTCGATTGTTCTAACTTCAACGTGTCCTTGTTCTTGCATTTTTTGAAAAATATCATCTACCACCGCTTTGTTCGCTTCACTATGAGTGGAAGAGTAGTGGTCAAAATTTACTTCAAAATCAGCAAAGTCCTTTTCATGCTCTTCATAACTTTTTTCGATAAGCTCTTCGGGGGTAATTCCTAGCTTACGAGCCTTGATCATGATGGGAGTTCCGTGAGTATCATCAGCGCATATATAAAAACATTCTCGTTCTTGCATTTTGTGGAATCTAACCCAAAAGTCAGTTTGGAGATACTCAACCAAGTGTCCCAGATGAATGGGACCGTTGGCATAGGGAAGGCCAGAAGTTACGATCATTGTTTTCTTATTCACGTTCTTTTTTCTCCTTGTTGTTTCTACTGATACTGCTATTAGCTCTTTTTGTAGCTCTTTTTGTAGAACAAGTAAATTCTCAGAAGGTTCTTTTTTTCTAGAGTGTGTCTCAGCTATTAATCTCTGGTAGCTGCTGTTTGTTCAAACCTATCTCCCAAAAGAGACGATAGCGATTTTTTTTCTTTTCATCAGGATAATAGTAGTTCGTATGTAAGAAACGCCATATGGTTCTGGTCAAAGCTCCGTAGAGAAAAGCTCCCTTTAAATGCTCTTTTTCTTCTTCAGTAAAACAAATTACTTTTCTATATCCTTCATAAAAAGCGAGATAAACCTCTTTGTCGAAACTTCCTCCCTCCCAACAAAGCTCACTCAAAGTAATGCAGAAGTCGAGTAGACGTGAACCCTGCCCGACCTCTTCCCAATCAATAAAGGCAAGTAGTTTACCTTTTTGAAAAAGAGCGTTACTCGAGTATAGGTCTCCATGAACAATGCTTTGAGGAGAGTTGTCTGGTGAAAAAGAAAGAGTGTGAAAAACTTTTTCCAGTTCTTTTAACTCTATTAATTGAGGGAACTCTTTTTGGGCCAAAGCTAACGACTGAGGAAGATAACTAGGCTCCAGCCAATGTTTTTTTGTAGGAAGATTTGTAAATGGAATTTGGTGAAGCTGAGCGAGAGTGGTTCCCATTTGTTTTGCTAGTTCAGAGTTTACTTGATTTACTGGAGTAGAGGAAATTTCTTTTTGAGCCATAGCCATGACCTTATCCTCTTGATAGACAATTTCGCCCTGAGAGTTGCTTAGATAGGAAGTTGTTGGAAAACTATATTCTTTTAAACGTTGTAGGTACTGCTGCTCTATTTTCTTATCTTCTTCGCTGTGTTGTTCTTGGATAATTTTAATAAGATATCGACCAGAGGGAGTTTGGACAAAATAATTGGCATTGGCGTCCCCAGGAGCCCGAGAGAAATCTGTGGATTCACCCAAGTCAAAAAAAGAGCAAATTTTGTTAAGAGTTTCTTGCATTACTTTACTTTCTAAAGACATATAAACCAAATCCCATCGTATCTTTTCCCCAACGTAAATATGCCCGGCGCCATTTTCTCCAGTGATCAGCTTTCTTTTGTAAGTCAGGATTACGGGGATCATTTCTCAGTTTTTCTTCTGCTTTGAGCCAAAAGCAACTCTCAAAATGATCCCATTCGCTTTCTGAACTTCTGGTGATATAAAGTGGAGTGAATCCCATCTTTTCTGCCAACTCAACATTTTCAAAATGTTTTTTCAGACTATCAGGTTTTATTCCTGTTTCTTTTAAATATTCAGGATCTGGTTCTTTTTTCCAGTAGCCTTCTCCCACGATAACCAATCCATCTTTAGCAATTAATTTCTGGAAAGCTGCTAAAGTTTTTTTGTATCCTTCTTCTTCACCGAAAGCATGAGTGGAACCTATGCAAAAAACTGTAGAAAAACCTTGAGAGCTTAAATCCATTTCTCTAATAGATTGACAATGCCAATCTATATTGAGAGATTTGGAAGCCTGCTTGGCAGCATTGATTTCTTCTTCGTTGATATCCACTCCCACAGCGTGGCAATTGTATAGCCGAACAACTTGCCGTAGTAGTTCTCCTCGTCCACATCCTACATCAAGAACCTTACAATCTTTCGTAAGGTCTAGTATTTTCAGTATACGTTCTATTTTTGCTAAAGAAATTGGATTGTTATATTCCAAGGTATCGACTTGCATGGAAAATCTTTCTGTGTGCTAAAACGCGTTGGTACGAACTAAATAAAGTAAATCTAACTTAACTCGTGGCTCTCTCCAGGCTTCAAAACAAGAGCTTTATCTCCGAGCTTTGCCGCGAAATCATTTACATCTACAGCAATGGGAGGCCAAGTGTTGTAGTGAATAGGGACAATTTTTTTCGCGCCAATCCACTCTGCCGCCTTTAAAGCAGATTTAGGTCCCATAGTGAAGCGGTCTCCAATCGGTAAAAAAGCTAGGTCTATATCAAAAAATTCTTTTAGTAATTGCATTTCCATAGAAAGCCCCGTATCCCCAGCATGATGGATTTGCTTTCCTTCTAGCTCAACAATAAAACTAACGCAGTCGCCGGTATAGCAAGTGTGAAAGGCGTGAGACATATGAATTTTTACCCCTTCAACCTCAATGGTTCCTCCTATATTCATGCCTTCGTTTTTATAGCCTTGTTCTCCGTATTTAGTTGCTAGTTCATAGATGCCAACAAAAGTAGCTCCCTTCTTGAGGAAATGCTCGGTATCTCCTACATGGTCTTCATGGTCGTGGGTCAGAAGAACCATGTCAACCTTGCCAATATCTTCGGGCTGACAAGAAGCGCTAGGGTTACCATTAAGAAAAGGGTCTATCAAAATACGTTTTCCGTCGCCTTCCAGCAATACTGCAGAATGTCCCAAATAGCTAGCTTTTACGCTCATATTGATACTCCTTTTTTGGGAAGAGGTTTTGTAATTAGTGTTAAACTTGTGGGGAGCTTTGGCTCGATTACTGTTGAAATAGGGTAGAAAATGTATTCACTGCGGAGCAGTGGGGGAACGTAGCCAGGGGTTTTAACCCCTGGAAATAAGGAACACAAAGAAACTGGTGCCGTAGGTACCAAGGAAATTACCTCCTACGTACCTACGGCACGTTATTGTTTATTCCTCTTGTTCCAGGGCATAAATGCCCTGGCTACGTGCCTCAGTCGCTACGCGACCATAAAATAAAAGAAATTTCTTATTTCAAGTAGTTGAGCTTTGGCTCCTGCCGAACATATGAGGTTTCAGCCCCAGGAATGTAGCAAATTTAGCGAAAAATGCCAATAAAAAAAGCGAGAGGATAACCTCTCGCTTTTTTTTAGGAATCAGTAGCTAGTTTAGAAACTATTACTGAGATTTTTTAGGATAGTGAACTTCCATGGTGCAGTCACCGAACAAGTTACATTGTTCAGCTAACTGAGTTCCTTGAGAACGATCACTGTCACCCCAAACTTCTAGAGCGCAAAGACGTCCGGCCATTTCCAAAGCACCAAAAGTGCGATGAGAATTGTTGATGTAAGCGTTGACGGTTGCAGCTTGCTTGTCGCATGGAGGAACCCAAGCTTCGTTAGTAGAAGCAGCTTCAACAGCTACAGCACCACCATTGGGTTGACGTAGCCATGCTTCAGCAAAACATTCGCGGATTTGGAATTTACCATTAACACAAGCGACACTCCAGATAACTGGTAGCATTTCGCCGTTGTTTAGTTCTTTGATATCCCAAGTGCTGAAACCACTAGTCGCCCAAGAAGTTGTACTTCCGTGACCGATGTAGCAGATGATTCCAGTTCCACTGTGGATAGCTTCAGCAACACCACGCTTGGAAGCGTTAGGAGCATATTGAGTGAAGAATTTGCCGAAACCAGCACCTTTTAAACCACCTGCTTTAACAGGTTGTTTTTGGTTTTTTCCACCACCGTTGATAAGCCAGTTAGCACGATCGTAGTCTTTGATGCTACCTTCGTTACTCGCAATAGTAAGTCCTTGGCTGAACCAATCACCTGGCTTAGCACTTTTTTCGTAACGAATGATTTTGTCCAGTTGAACAGTAATCTCTTCGTTTGTGTTTCCAGAAATACGAGAGATGTAAGCATCTTGGTAGTTATCGTCACCAGCTAGACACATGTAGCAAGGATCAGAGTAAGCACGTTCGTATTTACCTTTAAGGGTAGGAACAGTATCAACATCACCAACTAGAACAGCGTAACCAAACTTTTTAGCGTCGAATTGTGCTTGGAAGAAACTTTTGATTTCGTCAGCAGATTCGCCATCAACTGTTTTTACAGTTACAGTGTAACCGCGAGCTTTTTTCCACTCTAACCAGTCGCCAAGAAGACTTTCGTACTTAGCAGCAGTAACTACAACTAGAGTTTTGTTCTTTTCGTTTGCAGCAGTTCCGATAGGAGCTTCGTAGTTTACGAAAGCGTTGCTGTAAAGCTCAGAGAACTCAGCTGTAGGGGCTGTTTGAGAAGTAGACATCATGTTAGCCGCACCAACTCCTTCAGAAGTGATTCGGATAACAGCTTTTTTGATGACTTGCATTTTCATGGTGACATGGTTAACCCGAACAGGGAGAACTTCTAAACGAACACCACGAACATCGCGAAGAAGGAATTCACGACCGATTTGGAATTGTTTTTGACGATCGATGTAGTAAATGTTTTCATCGTAAACAGGACCAAACTCATAAGGTACGTCATTAGGATTGATATCTCTTGTGAGGTGACCTTTAGAGGGAAGAATAGCAGCATGAAGATCAAGTTCAACTTCTTCTTTAGAAACAACTTCAATTTTAGCAGCACCAAAATCATTGACGCGAACAAGTGAGGTTAGTTTAGGAAGAACAGGAAAACCTTTATCCATCAGCCAAGAAGCTCCAGGAATATTAATCATAACACAGGTTTTTCCAGGGACTTTGACGTGATCAATTTCAAAGCCAGGAATGGTTACCTCTAGAGTTACTTCTTCGTTAGAAGAACTTAACACGTTTACTTGTACATTTGATTTTTCTCGAGAATCATTAAGAGAGTACCAATCAGCGAAAAGGGTACTTCCAGAGACACAAAAAACAAGTAAGGAAACCATAAGAATTTTGCGAAAACTCATATAGAGCGCTCCTTTTATTGCAATAAAACAGTATCAGTGGTTGTTTTGAACGACGACCACTACAAAATTTTAACTTCTAAACTTTAATTCTATTTTAACTTCTAAATATTTACTTCTAATATTAAACTCTATGCAAAAAAAATACCAAACAAAAAGGGTAAAATACTAAGTTCCTAAAGAGTAATGGTTTAAGAATTTATTTTTCTTATCCATAGTCTTTTGAGAGAAAACTAAGTTACCATAGGTTACAGATTAATGTAACCTATTGTAACAGCTAAGAGGCGAGTCTTTTAGTTTTCAATACTGCTTACTCCTTTTCGAGGTTATAGCACACTCGAAATCCTAAATCATTGTGAGCTATATGAGGGCTCAGGCCAAAGCGAAAATCTCTTTGGATTTTTTGGACATCACTGCCCCAAGAACCTCCTAAGCATTGTTTCTCAATAGTTCCTTCGTGTTCTTGGTTAAAGTTCTCTTGAGACCATTCCCAGACATTTCCTGCCATATTAGAGCATCCATAAGGAGAATCGCCGATTCCTGTAAAAGCAAAAACAGGAGAAGTCCAGGCATATCCATCGACGTTGTTATTACTTTTATAGTTACAACGCTGAACGAAAGAACTAGGCTGATCATTGCCCCAAGGAAATAATCGATGAGGTTCTTCATTTTCTTGCCACAGCACGCTTGATGAAGAGCTTGAGTTTGTCCAACCAGGAGTTTTTGTTCCTCCTTGAAGGGTTTTATTCCATTGGTCTAGGCTAGGTAAATTTCCTCCTACCCATTTGCAGTAAGCTTTTGCTCCGTACCAAGAAACCGAAATGACAGGATGTTTTTCTTTCCCTGTTTTTACTTGATATCCTTCTTCTTTTTTCTCGATGGAACAATAGGTATTGTTGAAATCGATGTAAGAGTTGCCTTTTTCGTCTTCTGTTTTCTGGGTGGTGTTTAAGAATAAACAGTATTGCTCATTACTCACTTCGTACTTATCTATATAAAACGAAGGTAGATTGCGTTCTTCTGTTTTCTCATTTTGCTTTGCAAGAAAAGGTCCCGCCGCTACATAAACCATAGTGGAGTTGTCTATAGTTCGTAAATAAGTTCCGAGTTCTTTTCCTTTTTTGATTAGATCAGAAAGTTCTTCCTCGAACCAACCGTAAAGAATAGGACGGGGTTTTTCTTGGGCAATGGATTGATAAAAATCTGTACTAGCTAAAGCTTTTTTCAAAGCTGCTCGAACTTCTTTTGCCGATAACGATCGTAAAAGCGAGCGTTCTTCTTTTTTTTCTTCGCTAGTGTTCATAATCCGATAAAATACACTGTATTTTTTGGATTTGGAGGATATCCCTGCAATAATGAGATAATCTATTCCCTTTTCTTTTAGCTTTTTACGATCAGCTTGAGAAACAGAAGATTTCATGAAATCAAATTCTGGATTGTAGCTTTCAAAAATTGTCCGAGCAGAAGAATTCTCCACAAAAATACATTTTTGATCAGCGAGACTGCTAGTGATCATTTTTTCGAGAGTTTTCTCAACTTTTTCCGTTTGAGTCTTTGTGTAAGCTTTACCCAGAATAGAGACTTTATGATACAGTGATGTATCTTGGGCTAAAATACAGGGAGCTAAATAAATAGATATTAGCAAGACAGCGAAATAGTGCTTCATAGTAGATTTTGTATAATTACTTTCTGGGGCTATCGAAAAAGTTATTTTTTAGATAGTCTCAAGTTCTAAGCCACCTAAGACTTAGATTTTAGTAATTAAACAACCTCCTTTCTCTTTTTCCGACAGCGCTTATTTTCTATTGATGTTTGGACATCATTTACTATATAATTACTTGGGTTATTCGCGGCCAACTTCGTTACAGTTTGGTTAGGGTATTTTCAAAAATAGTTTTTTGAGTCCCAGGAGTTAATATGGTAACAGAACAGTTTATCCAAAAAATATGCCTCTTTTTTTGTGCTTTCACCTTAATGATAGGATGTGCTAGTACCAATAATAAAGAAGAACTTACCGAAAGAGAAAACGATCTTTTAAATTTTATTGAGCTAATGCAAATTGTGAAAGGTGCAGAGTATCATCGTCTTTGCAAAAAGATTGTCAATGACTATGGCGTTGAAGCTCTTCCTATGCTTAGTGAACATACTTCTAGTAACTCAACCTTGATTCGCATTGGGTGCATTTTTTGTATGGGAGAAATTTATAGAGAACAAAATCCCAATGCCGTTTTAAAGTATCGTTCCGTTATTGCCTCTCGTCTCCTTGACCAGTCTCCTAAGGTTCAAATGGAAGCAGCTAGTGTTCTTTGTGAAATGAAGGACTACCGAGGAGTACCTATTCTTATTTCCGCTTTACGAGCCAAAGAACCCTACGTACGTAAAATAGCAAAGAGAGTTCTTTTTAGCTCATTTAACCTTACTTTCAGCTATGATCACAATGATCCATTGGAAGATAGAGAAAAAAGAGTCGATCAGTGGGAAGAATGGTGGTCCCAAAATAAAGACAAACTTATCAAAGCTTCCTAGATTATCTAGCTTTCTTGCTCAGCTTCTTTTAGAGACGTTGTGTAAAACACTATCTTTTTAATACTTTTATTCCGATAAGAGCAATGTCATCTTCTTGAGGCTGATTATGAGTAAACTTGTTAACGGCTTGCTCTATCGATTGGAGAATTTCTTTTAGATCATTGTTCTTTTCTTGCTCAATGGTCTCACATAAAAGAGGGAGTCCAAACTCTTCTTTCTCTGCGTTCATCGCTTCGGTAATGCCATCGGTATATTGGATAATGTAATCATTGTCCTCTAAGGGAATGGTCATTTCTTCACATTCACATTTTTTGAACATCCCCAATACCATTCCCTTTGGGTGGAAAGTCTGTAGTTTTGGCTTTCTGTTGGGATTATAAATGATCAAAGGGTTGTGTCCAGCTCGGGAAAAAGTCAGAGTCCTTTTGTTTAGATCAATGACCCCATAAAAGGCTGTTGCAAATGTTGTGGCATCTAAATCAGGATAGATCTCTTTATTAGCTTGGCGCATTACATTGTGAGTTTCATCAAACTGCTTACCAAAAATTTTAATGGTCGCTTTAATCATCCCCACAACAACGGCCGCTTCTGCCCCGTGTCCCGAAACATCTCCAATAACAATTCCAATTTTTTGATTTCCTAGCTCGATAAAATCATAGAAATCCCCCCCGATTTCTTCGCAAGGCTTATAAATAGACTCAAACTCTAATCCAGGAACAGATGTTCGAGAAGGGAGCATTGCCATAAGCTGTTTACGAGCCTTTTGAACTCCCTCCTCTCCTTGTCGAGGAGAGAGAAAACTTTTTAACGAAGAGATAAATTCTTCAATATTTCCATAGCGTTGGTCTGCTTCATGAGCAAGGGCCTTCAAGATCATATAGCTAATCTGATCGGGGATTTCTGGGCAAAGCTCTTGGGGAGGAATAGGAGGAACTTTGTTATGGATGCAGTTGAAGTACTCTCGCATATTTTTTGTTTCATAGGGAGTAGAGCCACAGACACAGCGATAAAAAACTGCCCCAAGAGAGTAAATATCAGATCTGTGATCTGCTTGTGCTGCATCGAGAAGTTGTTCCGGAGCGATGTACCCCACCATTCCCATACTTTGACCAGGTTGAGTTAAAGAAGAGAACTCATCGTCTAAGCTTTTTGATAGTCCTAGGCCAATAATCTTGGGAACATCTTCCTCCCCTATTAAAATATTGGAAGGATTAATGTCACGGTGAATGATATTTCTTTTATGAGCATAAGACAATGTACCAGCTAAGTGTCCTATTATTTCACAAGCTCTTTCTAAACCAAGCCTACTGCTATCTTTCAATATATGGTTAAGGCTCTTTCCTTTAACATACTCCATGACTATATAATAGATACCAAACTCATCTAAACTACCGCTGTCATAAATTTGAACAATGTTAGGATGGGAGAGCTGTCCAGATAGTTTGGCTACATTGAGAAATCTCTTGATCGCTTTAGGGTTTTGGATAAGCCGATGAGAAAGAGTTTTGATGGCAACTTCCCGTCCCAGTCCTAGCTGAATCCCCTTATAAACAATAGCCATTCCTCCCACTCCGATGCGAGATTCAACTTTGTATCCATTAAAAGTTTCTCCGACCAAAGAAAATTCTCGGGAGGGCAGATTTAGATTAGAGGAGCCTATTGTTGCTGTTTGAACTCGTCCGCTTATAGAAGGGCGAGCCACTTTATGAGTTACTTGGGCTGTACTTGCACGATCAACTTCGTCAATAGGAATACTACTAACGGGGGTATTTTGAATCCGTTGAGGTCGCGTTGCTACGGCTTGGTTTTTTTGATAAGAGACTTGGATAGAGCTAGTGCTAGCTAAGCGAATTTGTTGTCCACTAAGTAACTCTACTCGACCTTTTATTCTTTCTCCATCAACAAAAGTACCGTTACGACTAGCTAAGTCTTCTACATAAAGCTTTTGATTTTCGCAGATGACTTTGCAATGTTCACGAGAGATGTTTTTATCGTTAACCCATAATTGCACATTTTGCCCTCTACCCATAATGAGAGTGTCACCGGGCGTTAAATCACTATAAACCGTTCGCGGTTCTTTGCCAGCTTCCTGGAGATGGAGAGAAACCCTAAAGGTCATAACAGTCGAGCCTACCTAAAATGGTGCCAAAAGGGACTATGATAAAATTCTTTAGATCTGTAACTTAGGGATTATAAACTTTCTTCCAAACTTTGTCAAATCTCAGTTTCTTGCGTTTTTTTGAGGAAAGCTTATTACTCATCTTTAGAATTACGACCAAAAGGCTCTTTTTCCCTTGATTTTTATTGCCTATGTAATTTATAATAAGAAAAAATTTAGGGATTTCCAAAAAATAATTTTCGAGCCTTTAGTAAGTTTATGCAGCATCCCCTAGTTCCCAACCAAGAAAAAACTAATAACTTTGATTTCTTTACAGAAGAAGACTGTTTGGGGCTTCGTCTCGACCAATATTTAGCCCATCGTTTTCCTGACTATACCAGAACTTTTCTAAAAAACTTGATCAAAAATGGGCAAATCGAGGTTGATGGAAAAAAGGTTAAAGCAAGTGCAAAGTTAAAAGAGAATTCTCGAATCCTTCTCACTCTACCAGAGTTAGAAGAATTCCATATAAAGCCAGAGAAAATGCCTTTGGATATTATCTATGAAGATACCTCTTTGGTTATTTTAAACAAGGCTTCAGGACTGGTTGTTCATCCATCCAAAGGTCACAGCACAGGTACTCTTGTCAATGCTCTGGTTGCCCACTTTGAAGAGCTATCGAGCATTAATAATTATCGCCCAGGGATCGTGCATCGCTTGGATCGTTGTACAACAGGGGCCTTGGTTATCGCAAAAAATAATCAAGCACATGCTGTTTTAGCTAAGCAATTTGAAAAGCGAGAAACTCACAAGGAGTATCTTGCTTTAGTGGAGGGAAATCTCTCTGTAGAAGAGGGAATAGTTGCTCTTCCTTTAGCAATGGATCGACGTAATCGGCAAAAAATGAGCGTTAGTCATGGGGGGAAACCAGCAGAAACTTCCTACAGGGTTTTAGCTAAATATCCTAACATGGATCTAGTGCATGTTTTTCCTAAAACAGGAAGAACTCACCAAATTAGAGTCCATCTAAAACATCAAGAGTGTCCTATCATAGCGGATAGTCTTTATGGAGCTAAAGAGGTTTTAGTTAAAGAAGATATTTGGCAAAGAATGTCAATCAAAGAAAAAGAGGAGCATAAATCTACTTTTGATTCTTATTTTGAGGGTTTTGATCTTCTCATGGATCGACAAGCTCTTCATGCCTGGAAAATTTCTTTTCAGCATCCCGAAAATGGAAAAACAGTTACTTTCACGGCTCCCTTGGCGAAAGACTTTTGGAGAACGCTTCAAGTTTTGCAAAAAATTTGGCCAAGCAAGAAAATCGATTTCTCGGAATCTTACCAAGAGAAAGACTTGCGATGAAAACTCTTACAGTAAAATTTGACTATCATGCTGGCGATAAAAATATAGGAATTGCTCAAATTTCTGGCGAGGTAGATTTATCAAATGTAGATAGATTTTCTGAGTTTTTAGATGAAACTCTCGCCCGTTCTTGTTCGATAGTTATTTTTGTGATGAAAGGCTTGACCTATATGAATAGCACAGGTTTTGGTGCTCTTTCTTCACGAATTGTCGATCAAGAGGAAAAAAGAATAATTTTTTGTAAGTTGGAAAAAAACTTTCGCGATACATTGACTATGTTTGGTTTAGATTCCGTTTGTCAAATTGAGTCCAATCTAGAAGATGCTTTGGCAAGTACTTCCAAGATTTCTCTTGGGCATCATTCTGAAACTCAGGACGATCTTTTGGCAGTAAGTAGCCAAAACATTGCAAAACCTAAAGTTCCTACGCTGACTATTCCAAAAATCCAAGAAGCCAAACAACTTTTTCCTTTGATTAAACATTGTCCCAGCTGTAAAAAACAAGTGAAGTTTAGAAAACCAGGGCATTACAAATGCCCTCATTGCAGTGTTATTCATTACGTTGACCAAGATGGTGCTTTGCGTCTCATCTCTGAGCCTTTAAAGCCTTCTCTTCCTATGGCTCCATTGAAGCATGGGCAACCTAACCGAATTGAGATTAGTTTGCCTTCGGACCCCAATCATTTGAAAAAAATTCGAGATTTTATTATCTCTTTTACGGTAGAAGATTTTTCCGAAGATGATTGCTCCAATTTTGCGATGGTGGTGGACGAAGCATGTTCTAACGCAATTGAGCACGCGCATTCTTTTGATCATAATAGACTTCTTCGCTTATCTCTTTATATTACAGCGGAAAAATTTTCTATTACGATTACCGACTCAGGAAAGAATACTTATCGCGAGGGACTAGGAGAAATTCAAAAACCTAATTTTAAGCAAACAGGTCGGGGAATGGGGTTTTTATTGATGAGAAAGATGATGGATCAAGTCGAAATAAAAAAGACTCCTCAAGGAGGAACTTCTGTTACTTTAATTAAGATAAACCAAAAGAAGAAGTAGAAGGCTTATTGTTTGGAGGGTAAGGCTCCTGCCGCACCGGGGATGTGATTAGTTCCTGATGGTATTTTAGATCATTTATTTGCCATCGGTTTCATATATATGTTCTTAAAATACAGCAGCAAGAGCCAATCACATCCCCTGCTCGGCAGGAGCCTCGCCCTCCAGAGAGATTTCAGAATCTCCTTCTATTTCTTTTGGACAGGGGAGGGCTTAGCTAATGCATCAGAAAGTATGGGCAAATTCAAAAAAATATAAGCGGAAGATGCTATAGTTATTAGAATACACACTCCCCATAAAGTTTTTACTGCTGTAGATATAGGAGGAACCAAAGGAGGATCTTGAGATAGGTTTTCTATTAAGGAAACACTATCCATTAAAAAACTTTGATATCCGTCTACAGAAGGAGATTTTTCGACATCCTCTTTCTCTAAATCTATTTGATCAAAAAGAGGAGGATAAGGTCTTTCGCAGGAAGGACAACCGGGGCGACTGGGGGGAAATTTTTCTCCACATTCGCATTCTACTCCTATTAAGTGAGGAGAGTTTAAAGCAGGAATTTTTAGCTTTTTTTTACAAAGAGGGCAAGTTATCTTTTTACCTGATTTACTCGCATGGACTTTGATTCGTCGTCCACAATTACAAAGAAATCTAATTTTCATGTCATTGCCCTATTAAAATTATCAGGATATTGGTATTTTAGGTGCTTAGAAAATAGTTATCCTGAGCACCTTGAAAAGAGAGAACCGTATGTTAATCAAGATCAGATGTGCTTGTGGCAATGTTCTGCTGGCTCCCGAAAACCGAGTAGGCCAAGCGGGACAATGCCCTAGCTGTAATCGCTCTATCACAGTCAGAATACCACATTGTCATCATGAGGGGGCTACTACCTATCAGGATGAAAATGAGGCTTCTTTAGAAAATTTCCTTCCAAAAGATAAACCATCTTTTTTGCTCCGCTTGTTATCAGCTTTTTTTTATCTTTTATCTATTTTGATCTTTGTTTCTGTTATTACTCTACATGTTTTTACAAAAGAACAAATTAAAGATAGCGCAGTTTCTTACCCATGGTTACAAGAGCATTGGGAGGAATACAAAGAACCTATAATAATGGTACGAGACGTGCAACGCTCTTGGTATTATAGATTTCAAAAAAAACTACAGAAGAAGCTTCAAACAAAGACAAAGTCTTCTCCGTAGCTTCTTTTTGTCGCAGTTCGTAGTATTCTTCTCGAACTGCGACAGGTTTACTTACCTAGGCTCGACCTCTTTAACCGCTTTTTCCATTACACTTTTCCATTTGTTTACTATTTCTAAGTAATCACTTTCTTTGTATTCTTCTTTCGCGGCAGGCTCTATAGGCTCCATCATATGATAGCTAACTTTCGCCATGTGAAAGCCTGGGTTGGGGCGAGAAAAGGTACCCATTGCTCCTTGAATAAGGACGGGGTAAAGAGGAATTTGATTTTCACAAGCAAGAATACCTGCCCCTGACATAGGATCTTGAATATTGCCCTCAGCCGAGCGAGCACCTTCCGGAAAAATGCAGACAGAGAACCCTTTCTTGAGAGCATCTGAAGCGTAGTGGATAGAAGATAGAGTTGTCGCAGAGCTAGCGGTTTTAATAATGCGAAACAAGCGAACTGTTTTTGCTAAAAACCAAGTGCTAAAGATTTTGTCATGTGCCATAAACATCGTTTTATGTAATTGCTTTCGAGGCATAAAAGAAAAGAAAATCATAGCATCTAGATAGCTCTGATGATTGGGAGCAAAAATAATAGGCTTTTCTCCCTTTAGGTTTTTTAGTATTTTTAAGTTGTGTAGTTTTGGGCGAAAAAAGACCCTAAAAAAAGTTCGGGCGACAAGACGTATAAGATCGACATAAAGCTCTTCGAGCAACCCTCGGTTCAGATTATAAACCTCCCCCAAAGGAGGATTACATGGTCTTTCAAAAAGACCTCTCCAGCTAAAATTACTAGAACCTCCTTTGCCTTCAGAGTCTGGTAAACAATCCAGTATATCTCGAATATGAATAAAAGAAGGAGGATCTTCTGATGAAAATTTCAAACCATATTCTTGGTCTAAAATTACGAGTAACTCCATAAACTTGATTGACTCGAGACCAACATCTAACTCTAGACTATCTGAAGGAAAGATTTCTCCTTCGTAGCCTGCTAAGTCGGCAATTTGTTTAAGCAGTTTACCTACTCCAGGCTTTTTCAAGAGTTTTTGATCCTCTGGACTAATTTCTTGGGGCTTGCCATTATCTTCTTCTGAGAGTTCTTCAAACTGCTTCTGCTCTATTTCTTTACGTTTGAGCTTACGTAAGCGAGTTCGCGGGAAGGGCTCACTGACAATCTTAAATGAATGTACGCGCATATAAGAAGGCAGTTTATGGCTGATGTTTTCAATATAAAATTTTATTTCCGTATGAATACTGTTAACTTTGCGGCGTTTTATTTCATCAAAATCAGGAACAATAAGAGCGGTTAATCGATCCACTTTACCATCGTCCTTTTTTTCTCCCATTACGCACATTTCTGCAATTAAATCGCAAGTTTCATAGGCCTTTTCTACTTCTGCGGGGTAGACATTCTTACCCGAAGAGAGAACTATAACTTCTTTTGCTCGACCTGTAATGTATAAGCTACCTTTTTTTAAGTAACCTAAGTCGCCCGTGTAAAACCAGCCATCTTTAATTACTTCCTTCGTCGCTTGCTCATTTTTATAATAGCCCTTCATTAAATTGGGGCCTTGCATAATAATTTCGCCAATACCCTCTTCATTTTCATTGACCACTTTGAGTTTAATCCCAGAAACGGGCTTCCCCGCAGAGCCTGGAAGAAATTTGCGCCTAGGAGTTAGTGTAATAACAGGAGATGTTTCTGTTAGTCCGTATCCTTCGATAATGGGCAAGCCTAGATTCCAAAAATGCTCTCCTATTTCTTGATCTAGTTTGGCTCCTCCCGTGAAAAAAAATTGGAAGGATTCTCCGAAACGTTGGTGGATTCCTTTGAAAAACACTTTCCCTAAATTTAGTCCTAAGAAAACTCGAGCCCACTTCGATAGAGTGTACAAAAGAGCAAAAACTTGTCTTTTCATCCAAGGTAGTTGTTTTATTTTGTCAAAAATCGCTCGGTCAAACATACTAAAGAGTTGAGGAACCCCTGCCATAATGCTTACTTTAGTTTCTTGCATAGCTGAGATAATAGCCGGACCTTGTAAAACAGGTTGGAAAGTAACGGTGGCTCCTATTAAGGTTGGCCCAGTGAAAGTTGCTGTGAAAGCATAGCAATGATGTAAGGGAAGTACGCATAAAAAATTATCTTCATGAGTAGCTTCTACCCCTTGGATTCCGACAATTGCATTGGAGACAAGATTTTCACAAGTTAAGACAACTCCTTTGGGATCTCCTGTTGTTCCTGAAGTAAAAATGATGGACATTGGGTCATCTGCTTGGCGCGAAGGGACTTCAAAATTCTTTACTTCTGGAAAATTCATAATGCTTGTCGAGGATTGTGATGGTTCGATGTAATAAATAGTACAGGATCTTTGCTCTTGGATTTCTTCTGTATTTTTCTGGAGGGTTTCCGAACAGATCAAAATTTCAATATTGCAAAACTCCATCAACTTAACAACCGCAAGGTTAGGAAGCTGAGCATCTAAAGGAACAACTACCGCACCTGAAAAATGAATTCCTAGATAAGCCAAGGGCCATTCGACTATACTTTCGCCCCAAAGAGCAACCCTGTCACCAGGTTTAACTCCTTTTTCTTGGAGAAGCCCGGCAATATTAAGAGCTTTTTGGATCATTTCACTATAGCTGTACTTGACGTAAACTTCCCCTCGTTTCATTTGGAGGGCTGTTTTGTCGGAATACTTAGCTTCTATTTCTTTTAGAAGTTTATACAACATATTTTTGTCCTTATTAGGGGGAAAACATCTTGGGTCCACGTATGTCATCAATGCCTTCTCATTCTATCCCAAATAGTTTAGATTTTACTGTTTTTGGTCGCTCAAAGGAAAAGAAAATTATTTGCCAATGCAAAATTCGCTAAAGATTCGCCCAAGGATATCTTCGCTTGTAATTTTTCCAGAGATTTCTCCCAAAAAATCGAGAGCAACTCTTAAGTCAGAAGTAATAAACTCATAAGACATTCCCATATGAAGCCCTTCTAAAGATTCTTCTATCAATAAGCTAGCTTTTTGAGCACAATGGTGCTGGCGGGCGTTAAGGAGGCTGGGATTTTTATTTTCTTTGACCTCAGATGCTTTTGCTAATAGCCATTTTTTTAGCTTTTCTATTCCTTCGCTTGTCGATGTCGAAGTGAGCAGACTTTCTTCTATTCCGCTTTTTTCTTTCATTTTTTCCTGGTCAAGACATTTCTCAAGATCACTTTTAGTTCCCACAAGTAGAGTATGTGGGGAAGAGAGCTGAGAGATTAGCTGATGATTATGTTCTTCAAAAGGGCGAGCGAGATCGACTAGATAAAGAGTTATATCTGCTCCTTGTAAAAGCTCTGGAACTTTTTCTTGAGCCCGAGCATGTAACCCTTGAGGAAGTTCATCTATTCCTGGAGTGTCAATGAAATTAAAGGAAATGCCTTCCCAGCAAACACTATGTTCTAACCAATCTAAGGTTGTTCCTGAAACAGGAGAAGTTAGAGCCCTTTTTTCTTCGGCTAAGCAGTTAAATAAAGTGGATTTTCCTGAGTTAGGTAAGCCATAAAGACAAACTTGAACGGATTCTTGATATATTTCCTTGCTTGGTTTATCAAGTTCCCGTAAAGCCTCTAAAACAGGATCAAGGCGGCTAGCTACTTGGGAAAGATCTAGAGCGGGGACCTCTTCTTCTAGAAAATCAATATGGGCTTCCATAAGAGCAATAACATAAGCCAAATTGTCTTGCAATTGAGAGATCTTCTGAGACAAAGCGCCGGTGACTCCAAATATTGCCATCCTTCGTTCTGCTTCACTTCCGGCTGAAATTAGTCGAGCAACAGATTCTGCCTGAGCTAAATCAATGCGGCCGGCCTCAAAAGCTCGGCGGGTATATTCACCTGGTCCTGCGGGACGGGCTCCCTTGGAAACAATTTGTTGGACTAAAGTTTTTAGTAGGAGGGGAGAGGAAAAGGTATGAATTTCAACGCAGTCTTCGCTAGTATAAGAGTGAGGCCCCTTCATGAGAAAGAGGGTTACTGGAAATTGACAATGCCAAGTCTCCAAACGTATTTTCCCCTCAAGCTTGCGATAGCTTTGAGGTTTAATCTCTCTTTCCCAGAATTGACTAATCAGAGGGAAGGCCTGGGCTCCAGAAATACGAATAATCCCTTTTAGTCCTGAGCCAAAGGCCGAAGATATAGCGACAATGGTGTCATCGTTCATCTTTGTTCTTTCAGAAAAGTAGCTAAGGAGCCATCAAAATTTCTTTGATGGCTCCTTAGAAGACTTTTGACGGACAAATAGTTATTTTTGGCCACTTTCCTTCGCTGCGTCTTCAATTCTCTTGGATCTTCTAATGAGAAGTTGCTCAACGATGCTGAAAGTATTCATCACTAGCCAATAGAGAACCAAACCAGAGGCAACTTGGTAGAACATGAAACCCATAACAACAGTCATCATCATGAACATTTTCTGTTGCTGCTGCATTTGAGGATCAGCAGGCTTGGGCATAGTTTTTTGCTGGATGATCCACATAATGGTCATAAGAAAAGGCAGGAGATTGAAGTAATCTCCCAAAAGCATAACATTTGTTCCAAAAAGAGCAAGGTGGTCTGGCTGAGCCAAGTCGTTAATCCAGAGAAAAGGTTGCTGGCGTAGAGCTTCTGAGTACAAAAGAGCATTATACAGACCTATAAAGATAGGGAGTTGCAAGAATACTGGCAAACATCCTCCTATAGGGATAGGGTTTACGTTGTGCTCTTTATATAGTCCTAGCATTTCGCTATTCAATTTCTGTCGATCATTTTTATACTTCTCTTGCAACTTTTTCATCTTAGGTTGAATGACCTTCATTGCCTCTTGGTACTTGAGCATGGATTTCTGCTGTTTTCGAGTTAGAGGGAAAAGGCAGAGTTTAATCAAAATAGTTAGGCAAATAATCGCCACGCCATAGTTATTAAAGATGCCGTAGAAGAACTCAAGAATAGCTAAAAGCACTAACCCTACAGAATGGAACCAACCGTAATACTCTAGATAATAAAATTTTTCAGGCTCACTATGGGCTAGTTGAGCTTTTGTCCATACTTTAAATCGAAAGGGTATATCTAAAGTTTCCCCTGTTTTAACTTCTAGTTGTTTTGTGTTTAAAACGAGAATAAGTTGTTGTAGGGATCCTTCGTTAATACTTTTTTTGGTTTCCAGAAAAGAAGCGGTTTCTCCGATGGCACTGCGACGGTCAACAATCTTCTTTATCCAAGTGTCATCAGGCGAGAAAGCTCTCGATGACATGTTTTCAATTAACTCTGGCTTTTCCATTTCTAGAATGCTGGCAAAGTAACGATTTACCTGCCCAGCCCAACTCATTTCCTGGGCATCCTCAAACTCGGGAGACAGAGCATCTCGACGAGAAAAGTAAGTGGGCAAGGGTTGACCTTTATTGTTTTGGAACATGCGGTAAGCATAGATATAGCGATCCACTTCATAATCGCCTGACTCCCAAACAATCCCTGCAGAGGCTCCTAGGCCAAGACTTAGTCCCTTGTCCTCTGCGCCTACATTTTCGACTTGGATGCTTCCTTTAATGGAGTGCTCGTCCGAAAAGGTAAATATTTTTCGGTACTTGATGCCATCAATAGGGCCTAATTCAAAAACGAGTTTATTCTCGTCTTTGCTAACAACCTTCCATAGAGATTGAGCTAGAAATGATTTTTGAGCACTTGTGCTGAAACTAACTTCTTTATGTAGAGGATTGTGAAAAAGAAGGAGAGAAGATACTTCTTCCGAAAAACGAGGTAGTACTTCTAGCCAGTTTTCTTTCTTTTCTGTCCAGTTAGGCAAGCTCTTATCCGCTAAATTGTGAGTGTATTCTTTGAGCTTAAGAGAGCGTAATCCAGCTCCTTTATTTGTCCAAAGCATTTGATACTTTGATGTTTCCAATATAAATGTTTCTTCATTGGCAACAACTCCAATAACTTCTTCTTTTTTGTTGGATACATTTTGAGGGGTTTCAGGATTCTTTTCGGGATTTTTTTCGGGATTCTTTTCAGGATTCTTTTCAGGATTTTTTTCAGGGGAGTTTTCGCCTTTGTTTTCGGCGTTATTTAATAGTTGCTGTTGTTGCTGTTGTTGTTCTTTCCACTTCTTGTGTTTCTCCGCCATTCTACTAACATATACCATTGATACGATAACAGAAAGAATCATCGCAAGAATAAAACGTTTTTCGGCACTCATGAGTGTCTTTTTTCTCCCATTAAAAAAAGCATGCCTAAGCATGCCTCTTACAATACATATAGTTCAAATATTAATTAAAGATTTGCTCTAACGACCTTCTTCTAAGCGAACTGCTAAATAGTCTGCTAAATCATCGACGTTTCTTATTTTTTCCATCGTTGTTTTAAAGTCGTAGGCCAATCGAACCCACTCTATAGTTTCACCATCAAAAAGAACGTAGCAAGATTTGTTATCGGCATCTCGAGGTTGTCCCACTGAACCGATATTGATGAGTTTTTTGCCAGGAATGGAGCTTAACTCAAAACGATTCCCTAAGCTTCGTGAATAATGAAATTGGCAGTCTTCTGTAAATACCCCAGGAATATGAGTATGACCACAAAAACATATATCGCATCCTTCAAACTCTCGAAAAATAGACTCTATTTTTGCTTTATCATTGATGTCTTTTGGTAAAACATATTCGCGTGTAGGTTGACGAGGGGAAGCATGCACATATAAGACATTATCATCGCGGACTTTTTTACGAAGCTCTCCTAGAAAATCCCAGAGTTCGTAGTTTTTTTCTTTATCAAACTTTTCTGAATTAAGTTGATCTCGTGTCCAGTCAATAGCTCTACGAGCTTTGGGGTTAAAATCTTCGGCATTAAAAAGAACCGCTTCTTCGTGATTACCACAAAGAGTAAATTCGCTGCATTCACGAATAACTTCAATACACTCTCGTGGGTTGGGACCGTATCCAATAACATCTCCGAGACAAAATATGGCATCAACATTGTGTTTATTGATATCTTCCATTACAACGCTTAGAGCTTCAATATTGGCGTGGATATCAGAAATTAGTGCTATCAGACTCATTTTTGTAGTTCCAAATATTTAGGTTGTTTCAATAAAGTTTTTCTATTAAAACTCCCTCTGACATTAATTTACTCTAGAGTACAGGGGGCAAAGTTTCCTAATCATTTTAATGAATAGCATTGGCTTTGTCAAGAAGATCCTGTATTTTTAGGCTTTTTCCAAGCAGCATAACTAGGGGTTATCTCATTCAGCTTTTTTACAATTTTTTGAGGAACTAGAGAGATAACTCTTGGCTCTAGTTATAGCAGCATAACAAATAAGCTGAATGAGAACACACCCTACATTGTTCGTCGGCGGATTTCAAAAACGCCGTTCCCTATAAAATCTGTCAAATTTGTTTTACCGCTATACGAGATAGCACTAGCAATGCTCATCCATAGTTTTTCGACTAGATCTTCTAGGGGAAAGAGTTCATCCTTAATCGGGAGGACGGTTCCTTCTTCGTGAGGGCGAACTTCTCCATAGAGCGATTGTTGCTTATGAGAAGCTCCTCCCCAGTAAGTTCCATCTCCGATAATGTGAGTTTCCGCTTCTTTCGCTTTAGAAAAATACGACCCCATCATAACATAGTTTGCTCCGCAACCAAAAGCTTTGTTTGCGTCAGCAGCATTTTTTATTCCACCATCTGCAATGATTTGGCAAGAGCTGTTGTTGTCACTTTTGTACTCATGACATTCCAACAGTTCCGTCACTTGTCCTCTTCCAAAACCGGTTGCTTGTTTTGTTGTTAGACAAGCAGCCCCATTGCCAATTCCTACTCGAACTAAACTGAGAGGGCTTCGAGCAGTCACGGCTTCTAATAAACTAAAGCCTGTTGCCGTATGGATGTTTCCCGACATAACCTTATCTACTTCGTTTTTTTCAATAAAGTTAGTCAGGAATTGAAGAGTTGCTTCGCTATACCCATTGGCCACGTCTAACAAAAAGTTTCGACATCCATTTTTTAACAGAGCTTCTACTCGACCTTCATTTTTTAAGCCAATTGCACACCAAATATGAGGAGATTTGTTTTTTACCTCATTAAAAATATCCACTTGCGACTCTACGGATTGAAAACGGTGTACGATAACCGAAATACCTAGCTCACAAGCTTTATGGATAAATGTTTTTCCTTGGATGGCTGCCATGGGGGCAACGATAATACGATGAAGTTCTCGAGGGACTTCTCGACGAGTCACGACTACTCCCTTAGAAGCAATCAGGTTGACATCATTATAATAAAGAGACTTTGTTCTTAGAAACCTTGCCATCTACCTTTTTACCTTTGCTAAGAGAAGTTCCTATAAAAAATTATAGGAACTTCTTTAATACAATTACTCTTCGTCTTCTCCCTCGATTTCTTTTTTCAATCCGAGGTTGTCAACAAGCTCTTTGTGATTTGTCAATTTATTTTGTAAAAGCTCTCGGCTTTGCTTACGTATAAGACTCTCTTGAGCTTGAATAAGGCTGGTTAAGGATACGTCAGAAACTTTTGGCAATCTCTTTCCTAAAACCTGAGCTAAGAATACTTGGCCAGAGTTTTCGTCTTTCAGAGGATTGCTAACTTCTCCTGGATTTAGCTCTCTAAGCGTGAAGGTCAAGGAGATATTTTCCGAAAGTGGCTTTAACTCCTTAAGCTTTTTGTAATGGGCATCATAGCGATAGGTGAAAGCCCATTTTTGAGCTAAGCCTTTCATTAGGTTTAAAGATAAAGCATCAAGCTCTTCTTGTTTTTGCTTTTCGCTTTCAATTTTTCCTTCTGATGAAGCCTTATAGAGGGATTCAATCTTGGTTTTAGTTGCATTGTAGAGTTTTTCGTATTCCTCTTTAAAAAGCTGGACTTCTTTTTCTGCTTTGGTAAGAGCTTGGCTTTTCAGAAAAGCATCTTTGACTCTGTTGCGAAGGAAAGAAAATTCATTCTTCTCTTCCGATTTTTTCTCCAAAACAATGAAAAAGTATTTACCCTTAGAAGAATCTTGAACTTCAGAAACGTGAGTTTCTGAAGTGATATTGGGAGAGAAACTATTATCTCCTGTGGGGTTATTTTGGCGAATCTCGAGTAAACTTTGAAGTTCTTTTTGTTCTATGTACTCTAATCCACCAGAAGCTTTCATTACTGCCAAGCCTAATTCTCGAACTACACTAGCGATATCAACATCTTTATCTAGTTTTTGGCAGTTTTTATGAGCAATTTGAATTTTGGCAACTTCTTCAATTCTGTAGTAATTCGCTGCTCTTTTCTCAACGTCTGATCTAATTTCAGCAAAAGGACGATACTGTGGTGCACTTTCTTCTCCTGCATTTTCTATTTTATACAAAGAATTTTTGTGTTTCTCATAGAAATCTTGAAGAAGTTTTGTTGTGAGAATAAGATTGTTTGAGATATTGTCATAGTTAGTCATGACATAAGCCAAACGATATCTATCTTCTGCCCGGATTGTTGATCGGTTATCCTCGTAGTACTTTTCTAGGAAGAGCTCATCATTATTTTCCACTTCTTCTCTTGTGATTTGACGAGAAGGTGTTTTTTTAATGAGTTGAAGGAAAAATACTCCGTTTGAGCCACTATCAAAAACATTGCTCAATTGACCAGGGAATGTATTTTGAAAAAGTTCTTGTTGAGCTCTGCCATTTCCCACTTTAGCCAGGCTTAGAAACTCACCTGGATTGGTATCTTCATGGTGTCCATAAACAAGACCATCATACTGTTTTCCTACTTTCGCTAGAGGAAATATACTCGCAGCGGCTTTAAGCTTGTTACGAACATCTTCCATGAAAGAGCGAGCCTTTTCTAGACCCACACTTTGGCGATAATCTTCTTTTATTTGCGAAAGATTACTGGCAAAACCATCACTCAGTTCAGTTTCAACTGGATATTTGCTACTGTTTTGACGATAGTAAGCTCTGAGTTCGTTTTGATCTAGTTCATTGGGGATAAATTTTTCAACAGAGGCATAAAGATAATCAAACTGAACTGTTTCTGGTAAAGTGAAGTACTGAGGAGTAACTTTTATTTTCTCATCATAGAAAGCCAGGCGAGTTTTTTGATATTCTTCTAAACTTGTATCGAGGAACTTATCTTTATTTAGTCCGACATACTGAATTTGGTATTTAGACTCTGTATTTTCAACATCACCGTAAGCCATTTCTAAAGGAACTTTTATTTGTGCATTTTGGAAGTTGATGTACTTTAGTACCAAAACTGCATCAAAAAGCATCTTTTTGAATTGACTATGATAGGTTCGGAGGGCTCTCAACATATCATTGTAACGCTGGACCCCACCTAGGTGAGTCGCTAGCTCTGTGATTAAACGATCTACCTCTGTCTGAGTAACTTGAATACCTTGTTGCTTAGCTTCTTCTATTAAAGCTAAACGGTTCCAAATTTCTTCTTTTTTTAAAGGTCGACGGATATCTTCTTTTGTTGCTTCTGCTAAACTAATGTAGTGTTGTATTCGTTGCCAACGCAACAACATTTCATTGCCTTGAAAAGTATTGTTTTGCTGTTGATCGAATTGGGCATCAATCTGAGCAACTTGACTATGCAAAGAAAACAATGTATCCCAGAGAGGGTTTCGAGCATAGAAAAGTCGTTGTTGTTGCTGTTCGCTAATATTAGGTTCTACTATGGCTTGAGCCTTAGGACTTACCCGAACGGCTACTTGATGGATGATTCGCCATTGATCAACTGTTTGCTCAAACTCTTCTATACTGTAAGTTCGATTAATCGCAGTAAAAGTACCGGCAGCATTCAGTATTCTGGGGTCGGTCCAACGGGTACAGAAACTTGCTACTCCAAAAGAGGCGGACAACAGTACCGTTATAAAGATAAGGAACGCCTTTTGAAATTTTTGCATTTTGGTGAACATCTATGACTTCCTTGAATTCTAGGGAGACAAACAAAATAAGGGAATTGTTTAAAACATGTATGCTATAAGCTATAACATGTTTTTGATCACTCCCCCAAATTCTTATTTTTGCTTGTTTTTCGTGAAAACCTTTGTGATTTTATACTTCTTATTCATGTATTGTAACCAACGCTCGACATCCTTAGCAGAAATTGGTTCTTTTTCTAGGGATGCATGAATTGTTTTGGCTAATTTTTGCCAAGAGGCGTTGGGGTAAACCTTTTTAAATTCGATAACCTGAAGAATATGGTAACCATAACTACTTTTCGTTACGGGGCCAATTTCTCCATGCTTCATCTGCCAAAGTGCTTGGTCGATTTGCTCAGATAACTCTCCTTTAAAAAGAAGGGGAAATTTACCTCCTTGGGGACGAGTTTGGTCATCTTTGGAGTGTTGCTTGGCTAAAGCTGCAAAATCAGCACCTTGTAACAATTTATCCCTAAGGGACTTTGCAACTTCAGGATTATTTACCATTATCTGGCGAGCTTCGACCCGTGGAAAACGAAATTGATGTAATTTTATGAGATGGTGGAGAGTAAGGTTATACTTCCACTTTACATAAGCTTCTTGCTTTAAACTTTTCTCACTTAGTCCGTTTTTTTGCAGGTATTCAAGCCAGTTTTCTCCTAAGTTTTCCTGAACTTTTCTCTTGATTTCTGCAACATTTTCTTGAGCTTTTTTTACGATCACACTATGAGGCATCTTTATTTTCTCATGCCGAGACTCTTTTTTAATGATTTCTCGAACAATTAGCTCTTGAGTGACTTCGGAGGCTTGAGGACCATATCTTTGAATAAAAAGATCAAAAACATCTTGCTTTGTAATAGGGGTACCATCTACGGTCACCACAGTGTCGCTTGGCAAAGATGGTTGTTCATCTGCATATAAAGAGAAGTTGTGTAAGAAAATGGAAAATAGCAATACCACCAACAATCGAAGTAACAAAATAAACCTCTTTTCCATCGGTTTTGTTGAAAACTTGGGGAAAAATTAGCCATAGTGTATGAATTAATTTTTTATTTGTCAACAAAATTTGTCCTATTTAGGCACTTGAAAAAAAATAATTATCCTAGAAGGAGCTGTATTTTTTGCCTTTGCTTTACTATAAGATTTTTATAGAATGATGGAGTACCCTAAGAGCCTGTTATAAAATTAGCTTCGGCAGAGGAAAAAAGATGAACAGAAAAACTTTCGATAAAAATTGTCTCCTCTATAGCTATGAAGCTCAAAATTGGCCTAAGGTCGAATCATTATCTTTGCTAGAGATAGGGCAGTGGATTTTCTACCTAGATGATATGTATTTTGGTAAAATTATCCATTTAAAAAAAGAAGAGTTAAAAAAAGAAGAGTTAACTCTGAGAGTGGAAAATTTTCGTCGTCCAGGTTCTTACTATAAGGCCTCCTTTTCTCTTTCAAGGGGGCAAAAATTACGCCAGAAACCGGAAAATGTTTTGGTTGATCCAGAGATTAAGGCCTTACACCCTAAACTCCATTTGGATTTAGAAAAATTTTTTCAAATCTGGCAAAAATTGGACGGCTACACTTTGGAAGCTAAGTTCCAAAAGCATTCTCCCGAAGACATTTTTCCCGTTTCTTTACAACCTTTTATGCCTGCCTTTGGTAAATGGGCAGCCTCGGGTTACATGACAAAAAAGGATATAGACTTTCTCCAAGAAAAAGAATTTTCTTCTGTAATCCAATTCTGGCGTTCTCTGGAAAGCATGGCTTTAGACGAAGATATTCCTGAGAAACTAATCTTTACCTTGGATTATCTACGCTCGTTAAGGGGGAATGAAGGAGCAGACCTCCCCATTCATTACAGCGAGTGGTTAGCTTTACAAGCAGGTTTCTTTTTTGACCATCCCGAAAAACGAGCCCAACTAGCGCAGTTAAAATATGAACATTAGAGACGAGTTGACAAAAGTTATAGCTTCTGAGAGAGTTTTTGATCGCTATATTGATCGTATTGCTTACGCTAGTGATGCCAGTTTCTATCGTCTTATTCCCCAAGCCGTAGTTCAACCTTCTTCCTTATCAGAAATCCAAGCACTATTTCGTTTTAGCCACACCCAAGAAATCCCTCTAACTTTTCGAGCAGGTGGCACTAGTCTTTCTGGGCAGGCTATTAGCGATGGTATTTTAGTCGATATATCTCGGCATTGGGGGAACTATCAAGTGGAGTCAGAGGGAGCCTTATTACGTGCTCAGCCAGGAGTTCGAGGAGCCAGGTTGAATGCGGTATTAAAACCTTATCGGCGGAAAATAGGACCAGATCCGGCCTCTATTAATATGTGCACCTTAGGGGGGATTTTGGCAAACAACTCCGGAGGTATGGCTTGTGGTGTAGAGCATAATTCCTATCATACTTTAGCCAATATGATATTTCTTCTCCCTGATGGTACTCTTTTAGATAGTTCTCAAGCAAACGTGGATGCTCTTTTTAAAAAATCCTCTCCCTCTATTTTTCAGGGCCTTCTCCAAATTAAATCCGAAATAGAAAGTAAACCAGAACTCGTTGAGAAGATTCAACGCAAATATGCTTGGAAAAACACAAGTGGCTACTCTTTGAATGCGTTTTTAGATTTTTCCTCCCCTACTGAAATTATGACTCATCTTTTAATTGGCTCGGAAGGCACTCTCGGATTTATTGGAGAAGCTACCCTCAAAACAATTCCTAACGATTACAATTACTTTTATACAGGGTTACTTATTTGGGAAGATGTCTCTCTCGCTTGTCATTCTATTGATGAACTGAGCCAGACAGGAGCTTTATCTATTGAACTAATGGATCAAGCTGCTTTAGCGGCAGTGGCGGGCCAAAGAGGAATGCCAAAGGAAATTGAAAATCTACCACCTAGCTCAGCAGCTCTTCTCGTCGAATATGCCACTCAAGAAAAAGAGCAACTAGAAGAGCTAAAGGAAAAAATTAGAGATTTTTGCCAAGCTCAAACTCTCTATCATCCTCCCATTTTTACAGAGTCTCCTGAAAAAAGAGCTCAGTTATGGCAAGTGCGCAAAGGGCTTTTTCCTTCTGTTGGTTCTGTTCGTGAGCCAGGCACTAGCGTAATTATTGAAGATATTGCTGTGGCCACTTCTCGTTTGGGAGATGTTGTTGGGGAACTGCAAGAGCTTTTTCGGCGCTATGAGTATAAGGGGATCATTTTTGGCCATGCGAAGGATGGTAATGTTCATTTTGTTTTAGCTCCCTCCTTTAACAATGAAAAATCCATTCAGCAGTACCAATGTTTTACCGAAGAATTAGTTACCCTCGTAGTTGACCGCTATGACGGTGCCTTGAAGGCCGAACATGGAACCGGACGAAATATGGCCCCCTTTATCGAACGTGAGTGGAATGAGGGCTATCCTTTTATGGTCGCTTTAAAAAAACTCCTAGACCCAAGTAATCTTTTGAATCCGGGAGTTATTATTAATCCAGACCCTCTAGCCCACGTAAAAAATTTAAAATCTTTGCCTTTGGTCGACGAAGAGGTGGATCGTTGTATTGAGTGTGGTTTTTGTGAAACGAGTTGTCCTAGTCGAAATTTAACTCTAACTCCTCGCCAACGAATTGTTGTTAAACGTGAAATGGCTCGTTTGGAAAAGGAACCTGCTCGCCAAGCAGAGTGGCAAAGCTTAAAGAAAGATTTTTTTTATGCTGGTCTAGAGACTTGTGCTACTGATGGACTTTGCGCTTTATCTTGTCCTGTAAAAATTGATACGGGAAAATTAGTGAAAAAATTGCGCGAACAAGAGCATGGCTTTATGGCTCATTTTTTGGCGGGGCTAGTGGCAAAATATTTTTCTCAAACAGAAAACCTAATCCGCCTAACTTTGTTTTTAGGTCACCAAGTAGAGAGGTGGATCGGCTTTCGAGCAATAGAAAAGATTAGCACTTGGGGAAATGCTCTCAATAGTCATTTTCCCCTGTGGCGTAAGCTTATGCCTCAAGCGTACTGGCCCCCCAAAGTAAAACAAAGTAAAGTAAAGCAAAATAAAGCAAATAAAAGTAAAGTAAATAATAGTGAAGCAAATCAAGCAAAAGAGACTCCTCCAGATGCCCTTTATTTTTCGAGTTGTCTCTCCCGAGTTATGCGTCCTTCTAGAGAAATACTACCCTCAGAGAGCATTTCTCTAGAAGAAGTTTGGCAACGCTTAGGCAAAAGAGCCAATATCAAGATTCAAATTTCTCAAGAAAAAGGAATTTGCTGTGCTATGCCCTTTCTTTCTAAAGGTTTTTTTCTTCCCTATCAAAAAATGATTAATCGCACGATCGCCCATTTTTGGAGGCTTTCTCAAGAAGGAAAATTCCCCATTATTATGGATACAACTTCTTGCACTTTCACTCTAAAAAATTGCTTCAAAGATTTAACAAAGGAAAACCAAAGAAAGTACCGAGCATTAAAAATTTATGATAGTATTGAGTTCGTTTATGATATACTATTACCCAAATTAAAGGCTACCCAAAAAGAAGGTCGAGTGGTTTTGCATCCCGTTTGTTCTGCAACAAAGTTGGGGTTAATCGATAAATTTGTAGGGGTGGCAAAATTTTGTAGTGAAGAAGTATTTCTTCCTAACAGTAGTGGCTGCTGTGGCTTTGCCGGAGATCGGGGATTTTTAGTACCAGAGCTCAATAAAAGTGCTACCCAAGAAGAAGCCGCTGAGGTGGGCCAAAAAAACTATGACGGCTACTACTCCAGTAGTCAAACCTGTGAGCTGGGAATGTCTTTAGCAACAGGGAAAGCATACCAGTCGTACTTATATCTCTTAGAAAAAGCGACACGAGATTCACTTTCGGAGCGAAATCATGAAAAAAATAACTAAAGATAAGAAAAAACAATTGACCAACTTTTACCAAGTTTTTATAAGTTCCCTTGATGGTCACACTCGACAACAACAAGCCCGCGCTTGCTTACTTGGAGCCTTAATTCTACTTATTTTATGGACAGTTCTTAGCTCTTCTGGAGCAGGGCGAGTTTTTACCACTATCGATAAAGCCAAAGAAGTTTTTAGTACCGCAGGAATGGCAAAGGAAGCTTATACTCAATTTGAAGCGATTAATCAAAATCCCAATGCCCAAGACAGCTCTTTCTTCTCTTGGCCTTTTTCTCAAGAAGAGCCTAAAGAAAATGAAATGTCTCCTTTTATGCGCTCTGTAATTGCAAATATAGGGGCCATTTTAGCGATGATTCTTTTTCTGGCTTTGATGGCTAAAGTAAGTAAGCAGAAAAGCGATTTTCAAGATTCCGTTATTACAGTGGCAGTATACTACACTCCCCTAACTATCGGCATGCTTATCAGCTATATTTTCTTCAAATTAGCTGAGGGAGTGGGCGAAGGGGGAGATCCGACTAATTACTACTCCATCGCAGTCGGTGTTCTTGTTCCTACGATGATGACTAGCCTAATCGTTTTATATGTGAACGTAATGTCCATTATGCAAATTACAGCTCGTAAACGCTATATTACAACCATCATTGCTCCTTTTGTTTCCTTAGGCGTTTTTGGTTGGATTTTAAAAGGGCTGAGCTCTTAGACATTTATCTGAAAGCCGCTTTGGCTCGATTGCTGTTGAAATAAGAGTAGTTGGTTTATATTTTCTTTGCCGCGAAGCGGTAGTGGAGGGCGAGGCTCCTGCCGAGCAGGG
>JAJDCR010000023.1 GCA_029260735.1 Planctomycetota bacterium | reverse complement strand
CATCTTTGACTGTAATCTCACCTCTCTCTAAAGCTCGTGCTGACTCAAGCATAAAGGGAATGAGCTGCTTATTTACCCAAAAGCCCGGTACATCCATAGCAACAAAGGGGATTTTCCCAATTTTACTGAGAACTTCTAAAGTAAACCCGAGAACATCTTTATCGAGTTTTTCATGCCGAATAACTTCGACCGCAGGCATTTGATAGACAGGATTCATTCCATGAGTTCCGACAAATTTCTCGGGTCTTCCACTTGCTTCTGCCATTTTTAAAATAGAAAGAGAAGAGGTATTCGTCCAAACCATTAAATTTTCAGGTAAACGAGGAATTATCCGAGAAAAGAGGTCACATTTCAACTGCATATCTTCAAAGACCACTTCTAGGAAAACCTGAGCACTTTGGGCTTTTTCAATAAACTCTTCTTCATTTTGGGCAAGAGTAAAGCGAGCTTGGGCCTGGGCAACAAAGTTTTCATCTCCGTCCTTACGTTTTTTCGCAATCCACGACAAAGCTTTGGCTAAGCGTTCATCTACTGTTTTAAGAGAAGCTTCTCCTGTTTCGTAGCCGATAATGTTGTAGCCGCCTTCGAGAAGATTAGCAACCCAATCTCCTCCCATTTTGCCTAAACCAATCACGGCAATAGTATTTAGTTCTGTAATTTGCATAAGATATTCCTAAGATAAGAGAGCTTCAATGGAGCTCCCTAAACTTTTTTCAAAGTTTGTAAAAATTTGACGTATGTTTTGATTACTGCCCTCTCGGGGAAAATTCATTCTTTCCGCTCCCTTTTCTGGCCCTAGAGAAGCGAGAATTCCCTCTCTATTGTTTTCTACAACGTGCAGAGCAGCCTTTGGGCAAAACTCGGGATGATGTTGAAAACCATAGATATTCTTTCCTCTTATTTGAAAAGCTTGGATGCTAACATCGTTTTCTTGTAAAACTTGTCCTTGAGGGGGAAGCTCGCTCACATAGTCGTAGTGGAAACTAAAGGAGTAGGTAGGATTGTTGATGCCTGAAAAGATTCTATTTTCAGGAGAATCGACAGAGAAGAGATTCCAACCGAGGGAAAGATGGGGTAAACGCTCGACTTTTCCTCCTAAAGCCTTCGCTATAACTTGATGGCCAAAGCAAATTCCCAGCATCGGAATATTTTCCTTATAACTTGCCCGCACCCAGCCTTCAATTTTTTTGATCCAAGGATAATCATCATTTGCGCTAGCTGCGGAGCCTGTGATTATAAGAGCTCGAAAATCATCTAATTTTTGGGGGAAAATATCTTCGCGGGCTTCGTATATCTGATAAGAAGTAGCTAAATAGCGAGCAATCGAGCGAGCATGCTCTCCTTGGAAAGAAATATCACAATCAAAAATAGCAATGGGTTTCATGGATTTAATTTTCTCAAAAACTCAGTGGTCTGATCATAAACGTACTCGGGAGTCAAATCAACCATGCATTTTTTGTGCTGCAAAGGGCAAATTTTTTGTTGGCAAGGAGAACATTCTATCTCTATACGCAAAATGATGGCACTTTTTAATTCTAAATCATTATGGGTCAATAAGGGACTTGTCGGTCCCATTAAAACGATAGTCGGAACTTGAAAAGCAAAAGATATATGACGCGGCCCTGTATCGTTGCAGACAACTAAATTCGCTTCGGCAATTAACCCTTTAAGAAGAGCCAACCCCGAGTGCGAAGAGCTTTGGATATGAACAGGGTGCTTTGCTTTTTCTTTGATTTTCTGGGCAATGGCATCTTCTCCTGGTCCAGGAGCTAAAAGGATAGTTGCCTGCTGTTTTTCTCCTAGAAAATCTATCAACTTGGCAAAATGCTCTGGTGGCCATAGTTTAGAAGCTCCAAAAGAAGCCCCTGGAGTGAGAAGAACCTTCATCTTACTTTCTGGAGTAGAGATTTTCTCCCAACGTTTTTTGGCTTGAGCACGAACTTCTTCGCTCAAAGGGAGTTTAAGCTGCAATTTTGGAACAGGAAAGCTTAGCAAAGACATCAGTTTAGCATAGTGTTCCCCTGTATAAACGGGAGCAAATTTCCCTCCTTTGCGAGGACGTTTCAAGCTTTTAGTAAACATCCAAGATTGTCCCAAACGACCATGCCCAATACGCCTTTTTCCTCGGGTAAAAAAAGAAATTAAACCAGTACGAAAACTATTGGGCAGAATCACTGTGAGATCATAAGATTCTATCGAGAGTTGTCGAAAAAGTCGCCACCATCCTTTCACTCCCCGATGTTTATTTTTTTTATCATAGAGAAAGATTTCATCGCACCAGTCACTTCCTTCCATCAATGGTTCTAAACCTGGACGAAGACCAAAGGTAATCTTAGCCTGAGGAAAGTTTTGGCGAAGAGTTATAAAAACGGGCGTGGCCATAATAAAGTCACCCACCCAATTGGGGCATTGCACATAGATATTTTTGACTTCTGATTGGTGAGTAGACATAATTTTTCCAAAAACTTTAATTTTTTGTTTTTTATAGAATGATTTGCTATACTTGGATTTTAGGGAATCGTTGACTGACTCCTTAGCTTATATAGATTACGTGACATTGTAGCGGATAATCCTGTTCTTTCAATAAAAAATTATTTCTATTCTTTCGGGGAAAAGAACCGCTAGAAAGATAGGCTTAACTGGATTACTTTTGGGGAGTGCCGTATGAAATACGAAGAACTACTATACAAACTAAATAAGATTGGGATCGCCCTTTCGAAAGAGCGCAACTATGAGGTGCTACTAGAAAAGATATTAACGGAAGCTCGTTCCTTCACAAGAGCAGAGGGAGGAAGTCTTTATATTCGTGAAGGCCAAGAACTTTTGTTTTTAGTTAGCCAAAATGATAAACTACCGGAAAATAAAGGTTTACGAGGATTACGTATTCCTTTAAGTTCAAATAGTATTGCTGGTTACGTAGGAATGACAGGAGAGCTCATTAACATAGAAGATGTTTACAAGCTTCCCGAAGGCACCCCTTACAAAATAAATCTAAGTTTCGATCAAGAAAACAACTACCGCACTCATTCTATGCTCTTAGTTCCTCTTCAAGAATCAGGAGATCAACCTATTGGTGTCTTGGCCTTGATTAACGCTAAAAATATCGCAGGAGAAGCAACTTCCTTTGATCCTCGCTATGAACCCTTAGTTCACTCCTTGGCTTCTCAAGCAGCTGTGGCGCTTCGAAATGCGCAGCTTCATGGTGAACTGAAAGATGCCTATCTCGATACAATTTTTCGCCTCTCGCGCGCCGCAGAATGCCGTGATATGGATACGGCCAACCACCTAGAGAGAATTAGTCTCTACTCTACCATATTGGCAGAAGAAATGGGAATGAGTCCAAAATTTGTCGAAAATATTCGTTATGCCAGTCCAATGCACGATGTCGGAAAACTTGGAGTCCCTGATAGTATTCTCCTCAAGCCTGGAAAACTAACTGACGAAGAGTTCAATGAAATGAAAAACCACACGATCTTCGGAGCTAAAATATTAAGCGATGCTTGCTCGGAAATCATCACCATTTCAGAAGAAATTGCTTTAACTCATCATGAGAGATTCAATGGTAAGGGCTATCCAAACGGAATTTCTGGAGAAGACATCCCTCTTTCTGGTCGTATTGTCGCCCTAGCAGATGTTTTTGATGCTCTAGCTTCTAAGCGATGCTATAAAGATGCTTGGAGCATTGAAAATGTCGTTGCCCACATAAAAAAAGAATCTGGTCAACACTTTGATCCCAAGGTGGTCGAGGCCTTCGAAAATTGTCTGGAGCGCATTTTAAAAGTACGAGAAGAATACTCTATTCACAAAGCACAAAGTATCTAGAAAATGTCTACTCAAGATGTCCCATAAGTGGAAGTTAAACTGCGAGATTCATTTACAAATCTCTCCTCTTTCCCAAAAAATCCCCAGAGGAAAAAGAGTGGAAAGAGCCAAAGGAACAAAAGCTCCTGTTCTTGTTCCTTTGGTTCTTTATGTTTCCTTTCCCAAAAGTATTGCTCATCGTCAAACCTTACACCAAATTCGACTTTCTCATCCGGCAGGAGAAGTTACCGATGATATCGGTAACAGTTGGTTAGCGATCAAAGCAGAACCTTTTCAAAAAAAGTTTTCTTTTGCTTATGAAGCGATCTTAGAAACCTATACTCTAGGCTACTCTTTTTCCGCCTTTCCTCATAACATTCCTTCTTCTCAACGTTTTCTAAGAGCTGAAAAAGGTATCGAAATCAGTCCTGCTATTCAACGTCTAGCTCAAAAAATTTCGGCATCTTCTCCTCCCGAGATTGTTCGTCAATCCATAGAGATAGTTAGACAAACCCTAACTTACCGCTTACAAAAAAAAGAATACGGAGCTCAACATGCTGTTTTGAAAAAGGAAGGGGACTGCACAGAGTATGCATCCCTTTTAGCAGCGTTGTTAAGAGTAAAAGGAGTAGGGTCTCGTATAACAGTTGGTTATTTAGGAGATGAAGAGCTTCATGCCATTACCGAAGCTTACCTGGGAGGGGTTTGGATTCCTATTGATGTGACCAATATTTTGGAGCCTTATCTAGGAGTAGATCATAGATTCGTTTCTCTTTTGCGAGCGAACTGGATGCTCCCGGGGGGAAGTGAAAAAATTTTAACCTTCTACTATAAGTCGAATCCCGATTGGCACGCCAAAATAAACAGTAAAACCCGTCTAGTTCCCTACTCCCCTCCCAAAGTAAAAATTATAGGTGAAGAAGAAAAACAAAAACACGGATATTTTCTTCCTACCCGAGAAGCCATGACGAAGATCTCTTTGCAAATAACAAAAGGAAAGCAAGAATGCCAAGTAGATATAGAGAATACCAGATCCATCGCTCTTAGGGGGACTCTTTTACTTCTTCGTCGGGAGTGGGCTTACCGTGCTATTCCCTTGGATCTTGCCCCTTGTGAAAAGCACACCTTTTTTTATGAATCGAGTCTCACTTCTAATAAGAGCAAAGGATGGCGTTGGGTTTTCTTAGATCGTTCAGAGAGGGTTATTGCACAGGCAGAGGTCTAAGGTTCGGAGGAAATCTACCGAACCTTGATTTTTTGAAGTGCTTTTGTGGTAAATCAATAACTAAATTCTATTCAGCCTTAGGGTAATGGGTTTTCAAGCATGCTTCTAGTTGGAGAGGTGATGCTAAGGCAAACTTTACCTTCTTTTGAAAAACTTGCTCTAGCTTTCCCATCAAGTTTAGTTCAAAGGGAGGAGCAATAGCTAAGTTTAGGCGATTGTTATCGACATCATAATTCAGAGGAACGACTTGGTATTGATAGGCAGCATCACTCGAAACGAGTTCCACTACATCTTGCGCTATATTCAACTCATTCAAATCTACAAAAGGATAGTTATATTGTTTGGCTAAAGCCATAAATATATCATCAGGTAAAATAAGTTTGAGTTCGAGGAGAGCCTTACCAAGTCGAAGATTTTTTCCTTTTTGGTATTCTAAAGCATCCATAAGTTGCTTACGGGTGATTTTACCAAGTTCAATTAGAATTTCTCCAATAGGGGTCTTTGACATTTTTTACTCCTGCTCGAATTGTTTGCGGTGGGTTTAGGAGAGCTCAAAAAGCTCTCCTAAGATGATCAAGATTACTCGTTAATGGTGTGAGGAACTAGAGTGATTTTTGCATTTTTAGAAGCGCCATAGTAATTCGTGTAGGTCTTGCCTTTTTCTAAGGTATAGAAAACATCGACATAGTCGTCGTCGTTGGAAAACCATCCATCTGGCATCAAGCTAATAATTCTACTTGCTATATCAAAAATAGCTTGGTACTCAGTAGCGACTTGCCCAATGCCTTTGATCAAAAGAACAGCAATTTCTTTGTAATTTGTACTATCGTCATGCTCAAAAACATTTAAGTTAGCAGCATGATAGCGGTAGTTGTCCCAAATGATCAAAACTTGGTTAGGGTGATAGTCTCTCTTATCTTTGTCTAGATAAGGCAAATCCATCGAAATTACGTTAGCTTTACTAGCCTCGGGAGAAATCCCGTTAACCATCATATAAATTTCCGCGTCTCCGAGAAGCCAAGGTTCTTTATCGTCGTTTAAGCGAATGTAGTTTAGTTTGGCAACAGCAAGCCCACGAGTTTCTGTATTTGTTGTTTGCAAACCTGCTTTTTGCAACTCTTTATTGAGAAGAGCCAATCCTGCTTGCTTGTCTTGCTTTGAATCTAGTCCCACGACAAGAACAGGTACTTCAGGTTCTTTATGAGCATCCAAGTAATGAACTTGTCCTGTTTTATCAAAAGCTTCGATTGTTGTCCACTCAATCTCATCACCTTTAGGAACATAGCTAACAAGAAGGTTACCTTCATTTAAGCTACGTACAGTTTCTGGTATGGCCAGCCGAACTTCCAAAAGATTTTCTACTTGATCTGCAATTCCTTTAGTTTCGCAAATGCCTTTATCCAGCTTTTGCACTAAACCACTCCACTCGCTCAATGCTTCATTTCTGTGCTTAGCTAGGTAAGTTTCCAACAACTCAGAAAGACTGCAAGAAGCTTTTGCTTGTATATTTTCTATTACAAATTGATGAAAAACAGGGTTACTAAGCTCTTTGGCAAAGTCAACAGCTAAAGCACGTTTATACTTATGGAGATCTTCCAAGTTCACTTTATCGCTAGTGAAGACCTGACCAAGGTCAGCCCATAACAACGTACTAGAAAGTACTAAGAAAAATAAAAAACGAATTCCATTCATAAGATTCCTCCCCTGAGGTAAAAAAGTAAAATTACCCACAAAAATAATCAACGTTCATTCTAAAAAAATAAGAGACTTTTATCAATAAAATTTTTTTAGAACGCTCTTTTATCCTTCTCCTGTCTAAGTTCTATTCTTCCATGATTTTGTGCTCACTCAGGAAAAAATAAAACAATTTCTGACGCAAATGTAGAAAAATAAGAAGTTGTAAACTCAGCAAATTAAAGTAAAATAGAGAGTTCTTCATCTTTTGAGTAGATATCCTAAAAAATGTCCAGTTTATGTAAGAAGCTCAGTATCTTCCCGGAAAGGACTGCTTTGTGAAAAGAATAGACTTATTTATCGCAATCTTGGTAACTTTTATATTAACAAGTTGTACCAATCAACATTGTTGTTTTGAGCAAACAAAAGAAAACTTTTCCGCTATTGGTGGTCATATTTCTGGGGAAGTCGAACAAACCCAAAAGAATTTTTCAGATATTTATTCTTATGTTGGAAATGACATCAGCACTTCTCCCGGCAGAATAAAAAAAACAGCAGGTACAATGTACGAGCCTATAAACTTTGCCGATACCTCTACTCGCCTAGCTCCTGTTCAAGGTTTTTTCCTAGGACAAATCGAAGAAAGTATAGAAGAAACACCTAAAAATCTCAAAGCCATTCTTCAGGCCCTTTGCTTAAGTAAGTAAAGCTCTAAGTAAGTAAAGCCCTAAGCAAGTAAAGCTCTAAGCAAGTAAAGCCCTCTATGCTCCAAGAATTTTATTCAAATTTCTTGTCATAAATTTCTTGTCATAAGCCAGAGGCCATCAGGATATCCTCTTGATCTTAACCCTGCCTCGTTTAAGGGAAATTATGAGGAGAACTTTTAAGCAGAGAATATCCTCCTCTTCCCAAAAAAATACAAAATGGACAAAAAATGGACTCTAGCATATTTCATTATATTTTCATTATCAATCACGCCTATTTACTAATTATCTTAATGCGAGAAAATTTGCGCTTTTATTTCATGTACTGTGTCCAAATGCTTTTAGCCATTGGGCTAAGCATATTTGCTTTACGCTACAATGTAAACAGTAAAGTATTGCTTGTTATTTGCTCTGTCCTCTTTGTCTCCCTTTCTATTCTCCCCATGATTTTGACTCGCTTTATAGTCAGTGGACTACAAAAAAGACAGTTCAAAAAAGCAGCGCGTTTCTCTCGTCTTCGTTATCTTATCACTTGGGCTAAAATTCATGAAGAAGAAGCGGATGTTTTCTCTTATCTTCTCCTTGTATCAGAAGGAAAACTAAAGGAAGCCATCGAAGAAACCCCTCGTCTGCTCGATAAATTACCTTTTTTATTTCACGTATCTATTTACGCCGGTTTAATCGAAGCCCACTGTCGCCTAGCTGACTGGAAAAATGCCATTAAAATCTTTGAGCAACGAGTGGCCGGAAATCTAGATCATCCTCCTATTATTTTGCCTCAAATGATAGAAGCTTACTGCGAAACCGGTGATATAGCAGTAGCAGCTTCCCTTCTTCTAGAACTCGAAAATTACTCCGAAAAAGAGGCCTTCATTAAAGAGATCATTCACTCTCGCATTTGTATTTATGCCTATCTGGGAGATTTAGCGAAGGTAAAAGAACTGGGAAAACAAATCTCAGAAAAAAAACGCAAGTATTGGCAATCCATCGCTCTCATCTACTCAGAAAAACACAAAGAAGGAAAAGAGGTTCTACTAGATTTAGAAAAAGACGCATTTCAAAGACAACACATCATCCGTCACAAACTTAAGCAAATCGAAGATGACCGTGCTTTCCCTCAAGAATTTTTACCCTCTGATGTAAAAGATGAATTAAAAAAAGCAGAAAAAAAGATCTTTCCAAAAAGCAAAGTCAATGAAGATCCTTTACAAAATTTAGGTTTACCATCGCTAACTCTATTTATCATAGCTTGTAATCTAGTTGTCTTCTTTCTCATTGAATGGGTAAATACCAGCGAAGACTCTCTCACTTTACTTAACTTTGGAAGCAATGCCTTTGAGTTTGTTCGACAAGATAAGCAATACTGGCGTTTTTTCTCCGCCATGTTTTTACACGGTGGATACACTCACTTAATTTTAAACTTAACCCAACTATATATTTTTGGACGATTAGTCGAAAATTTTTATGGAAAAGAAGGTTTTTTTGCGATTTACTTCATTTCAGGAATCGCTAGCTCGCTGGTTAGTTTACTATGGAACTCCAATAGTTTTACTCCTATGTCAGTCGGAGCTTCCGGAGCTATTTGTGGTTTGATAGGAGCAAACACCTACTTCTTTATCTTTCGCTGTCGTTTTTCTCCGACCATCCGCAATCACTTTGTTTTTTCCTTCGGCTTCATCATTGTAACAATGGGAATAATGGGTTACATTATCCGCTACATCGACAACGCTGCTCACTTCGCCGGAATCTTCGGAGGCTTTATTTTAGCAGGTTTAATTCCCTTAGCTAAGTATCCCGCCAAGGATCGTTTTTTACGCCAATGTTGGCAAATTATCAATAGCATTGTCTTCTTAGGATGTTGTTGGGCCTTTTTATCTGCTTTTCTAAACTACCAAAGAGGAGGATATCCCCAAGAAATTCCTTCTTTCCAAAAACATCAGTACAAAGTAAACTCAGAATACCTTTTAGACTACTCTTTGCCCTTTACCTGGCAAGTATACCAAGACCGTATGAAAAGCTACTCATTAGCTCCGTGGCGCTCTCGCAATGCCCCCTTGGATATTTGTCACGACTACTATTCCTTAAACGACCAAGGACATTTCTTTGATAATCTATTCATTCAGGGAAAGAAAATTCCTCCTTTACCAGAGAAACTCGTATCTTCCTGGCTTAATAAACTCCAACGAAGAATTGTTTACCGAATGAATGCCGTTTTAAGTACGCCTTTATCACCTGCTGTAACCGGGCAAAAACCTGCTAGCAAAATAAAATTTTCTAACCATACCTATTGGCATTTTCAAATCTACTATCAAAAACGAGGAGAAGAGTACTGCGAAGATTACTACTTCTTACGAATTAACGAGCATTGGCTAGGAGAACTTTCTTTCAGTTTCACCACCAAAGCACGACCAAATTACTCTCACATGATGGGACATATCCTTAGTAAAGTGAGAATTTATAAGAACGATGAAAACTGAGAGGCTTTTTATGAAAAACGTAAAAATTTATTTTTTAGTATCGCTCTGTGCGTTGCTGGGATTTGCTTGCCAGGAACACAGAGATAACAACATTGAGGAGACAAAAAGTATGACCGAAAATGTAAGTGAAACAGGATCTGGACTAAAGTACGTAGAGTTGAAAGAAGGAAACGGAGATAGTCCCAAAGCTGGGCAAACCGTTACTGTCCACTACACTGGTTGGCTAGAAGATGGCAAAAAATTTGATAGCTCCGTTGATAGAGGAACCCCTTTTGAATTTCTTATCGGACGAGGCCAAGTCATTAAAGGATGGGATGAAGGCGTGATGACGATGAAAATCGGAGGAAAACGCAAGCTAATTATCCCAGCCGACCTAGGATACGGCGCGGCCGGAGCTGGTGGCGTAATCCCACCAAATGCAACCTTGATTTTTGAGGTGGAGCTTTTGGGCGTGAAGTAGATTTGGGTTAAGGTTTTTCTTGTAGCAAAGATTAAACCTTGCTCAGTCTTTATTTTTTTAGCTCTGAAAGAGCGTAACAACCCAGCCTAGGGCGAAGCCCTAGGGATTTAGAATTAACATATTATTTGCCCTGAAAGGGCGCGACAAAATAAAATATTTCGCCCTTTCAGGGCTATGATTATTGATGTTCAAATATTCCCAGGGCGTTGCCCTGGGCTGGGTTGTTACGCTCTTTCAGAGCTAAAAATCATTATTTCTCAGATTTTTCTTCTTCGGAATTTCCATAATTATCAAGATGTAGAACAAATTTCTTACTACCCCTCTTGATAACAACCGTATCTCTTGTAATGGAAATCACCCGACTAATGCGATCAGGCAAATACTGCCCCATCTGAACCATATTCCCATCAATGATTACTGATGAGTTTCCATTTGGTTCATACCAAAATCCCTGAACATGAGGACGATAAGGAGTTATAGGACGAGCTGTCTCTCTTATTCCAGGTAGATTCGGCGGCCCACAACCATGCGGTATTCCTATCAGCTTCTGAAACCGAAGCAAAGCCAACTTGCCCTCAGTAATTTTCATCTGCAAGTGTTTGACATCATAGTCGCAAGCGCCAGATTCGAGGGAAACTCCCTCGGCCAAATCATTCTAAAGAAAAGCAAAGGGGTCGTCAAACAAGCCGAGGAAGGAAACCACAACAAGCATCGTCATTGATCCGCTGAATATCATAATTTCCCTCCTCGCTTATTCGCTAAACAAATCTACTTCACCATCACCTCAAAGAACGAGCTCTCTTCTTGAGCGTCCTCTGGTAGGGTTTCATACATTCCTTGAACGTCTTCCGCTTGGATATAGTAATCGATGTTTTCAATTCCATTCATTTCCGGAAGAGTGACTTGGTAGTTCTTTCCGTCAAAGGAATCCATGGGCAGAGATTGAAAGTTTTGCTCTCCGCGGTTTTTCCAGTAGAATTTCACGCCAAAGTTTTTCATCGGGTTGTGAGATTCTACTTGAGCGTTTAAGGTTACCTTGGCTCCTTGGGAGATTTCTGTGATCGCTTCATGCGCAATACTTAATGGGTCGCCCATAACAAGCTTTGTTATGCAGTGGATTGCTCCATTTGCTCCGATAATAGAATTGCAGTTAAAGCCAACAATTTTGTGCTCGGGCAAAAGTTTTTTGTAGACATCGAGAGCTTCTTGGTCTGTTCCTCGGTTATAAATCGGAACAAGGACTTTATTGTTGACCATGAGCGAGTTGGTGTGAGTGTAAGATGTTCCGGTGTAGCGAGGCATAATAATTCGATGAACAATGAAGTTCTCTCCTCGGCCATTTTTCATTTGGGCGAGTTTCTCGGCATTATTATTGAGTATATTGTAATTATTACCTGCTCCGTCAGAAGGTTTGGCGTATGCTCCCACAATCATATTTCTGTCATCGAGAAGCTTACAGAACATATCAATATGTCCGGTTCCATCGCGTTGCAGATCCTCAATCACATGAACAGTATGGCAACCAAAATAGTCTTTCATGTAAGCCCTTAGTTCTGCCATAGAAAGATTGGGGTCTCCTCCCTGAGAAGGATCAAAGACCACATCGGTCATAATAGCAACGCCGTGCCCATCTATAATCAGATTTCCTCCGGGCAAAATAAGCTTACAGAGATGAGACTTCCATCCTTGTCGTGCGGCAAAAGTAGAAGGAAATTTATCGTCTAGAGGACGAGGGCGGTTGTAGACCAAGTCGAGAATTTCACGGTCCCCGTCTTTAGTGTAGATATAAAAAGGCCCATAGTCTCTCATCCAAACACTATTGAGGCGCTGTTCAATAATTTCTACGTTTTCCATTTTGCAGCCAAAATCACGTAGAGTACTTTCTACTTGAGAAGCTCCGTAGCTTACAGTGACGTAAGCTTTCGCATCGAGAGAAACCTCTTTTATGAGGGGTTTCAGAAGCGAGGAGTAGCCCTGCCAAGAAAAACAAACTCCGTCGGCAGGAGCAAATTCAGCAGGAGCTTGCCAAATGTTTTTTGGCTTGCGCATAGAAGGAATGGAATCTTTTTTACTTTCGATGAATCTTTCCCAAGCTTCTTCCCAGTCGCTTGTCCCATATTTTTCCATCAAAAGATTTTTTTCTTCTGCGCTAAAAGACTGAGGTAGATGTTCTTGAGCCCAAGTTATGCTGGTACTCCAAAGAAGTAAAATCAACCCAGTATAAAAAACTTTTTTCATATTTATTTCTCCAGATGTTATATGCGTTTTGATTGCATTTTTTGTTATATTTTGCTTGATAATACCACATAACAGAGGAGCCTGTAAACCGAGAAAATAAATAAAAATTGGGGTTTTCTTTCATTTCTTGTTATAATTTTTTCATAGCAGTGAACCTTACAAAAGAATATCGAGGATTTTGTGATGAGTAAAGTAGCCGATACTCAAAAAATGAAAATGCTAGCAGGATATCAATTAATTTCCAAAATTGGACAGGGGGGAATGGGAGTTGTTTATAAGGGACTACATGTCTCTTTAAACCGACATGTTGCCATAAAGCTCTTAAACAAAGAAACCACTGACAAAAAATCGATCCAACGCTTCATTAGAGAAGCAAAAATTACAGCTCAACTCTCTCATCCGAACATTGTCACCTTATATAATTTTGAGTGTGTAAATGACACTCACTTTATAGTAATGGACTATATAGAAGGACTTTCCCTAGCAGACGCTCTCGCTCGAAAATCTCTTTCTTTTTCTCGAACCAATGACCTTATGCTCCAAATTCTTTCCGCAATGGAGCACGCTCATAACCAAGGATTTGTCCATCGAGATCTAAAACCAGGAAACGTTCTTTTAGACAGAGAAATGAAGGCTTTTGTCACTGACTTTGGTCTAGTAAAAGCGCTTTCTGACGAAAGTGTTAAAATCTCCCGCACCGGAGCCATTATGGGAACTCCAGCTTACATGGCCCCTGAACAAGCGGAGGGAAATCCGAAAAACCCTGTGGATTTTCGAAGCGATATTTACTCACTAGGAGCCATTTACTATGAAATGCTCACGGGAAGAGCTCCCTTTCAAGGCAACATTTACATGGTTCTTCAGCAACTCGCGACGGAAGAAGTCCTTCCTCCCCGAGAGCTTAATCCTAAAGTCCCGACAATTTTAGAGCGAATATGCTTAAAAGCCCTCGCGAAAAAGAAAACCCAACGCTACCAACAAGTATCCGAAATGGCGGCAGATCTAAAACTTTTCCAAGCGAGTAGATTCGATAAAAAATTATCCAATTTAAACACACGCCGAAGAGAAAAAGCCGCTTCTTCTCCTGCAACAGCCGCTACTCGATCCGATCCTCTGGGAAAAACTGTTGTCCGTGCTCTTCCTTCATCTGAAAAAACAAGTCGTTCTAAAACAGCAGCTCGTGGTGCACGGCGCCCTCAGCAAATGCAAAAAAAATCTTCCATTCCCACTTGGCTTATAGCAATAAGTATGCTCTGCTGCGGATTTGCCCTTTCCTATTTCATGAACAGCCTAGGACAAGAAGAAGATACCGCGAATGAAGAAAGAGAAATATCTTCTTTAGTGGAAGAAGAATCTGCTTCCACAGAAAACAAAGAGGAGAAAACTCAAGAAGAAGCTATTTTACAAGAAGAAGCTATTTCAAACATAGAAAAACCAGAAGAGCTGATTGCTATGTCACAAATCGAAGCCAAAGTGGAAGAGACTGTTGTCCCAAAAGCCACTGTTTCTGAGGTAGAAGAACTTTTCTACCAAGAAATATTGAGTTTCAAAAAAGAAAGTAGCCTGAAGGCTTGGAAAAAAAGCAAAGCTTTTCTAGAGCTATATTCACAAAGTCCTCTCAGAGGTAAAATAGAACAAGAAAAAAAGGAAGCCGAAGAAAAAATTGCCCGAATGCTGGAAAGCAGTCATGAAAAAATGGAACAGGCTATAAGACAAGGCCAGTTTTCATCCGCAGCAAAGTTACTTCAAGAAGACACTCTCTTTCATAACAAAGAAGAATTAGAAGAGCTTATTAAAGAAGTGAACTCTCTTCAACCTCTCTATGAACAAATTCAACAAGGTATTAATGAGGCAAGAAAACGCCAAGAAATACTAGATACTTGGAAAAATTTTAGTTTGGAAGAATTTCCTCAACTTATTCGAAAAAGAGATTTTTTGGAAGCAGAAAAACAAGTTCTCAAATTACAAGCTGTTCTAAAAATTGTCACAGGACAGTTTTCTTTACTGCGCAAAACACAAATTGAGCAAGAAGAGAAACTTCGTGAAATCGAGTTTTTTCGCGACCTTTTCTCTCGCCAATTTTACGATATATTTGACGAACTACATAAGGAAGGAGCCTGGATAGGGGTGGGGAAAACAAATAGTAAAACCGTAAGCGGAACCATTTTAAGGTTAGATAAAGAGTATCTAACTTTACGCAAAACTGATGACTTGGAGAAAATTTCTTTTCTGGAAATTAGCGCTCATACTATTAGCTCCTACTATCCATTTAGACAAGCTCCCGAGAATTTCTTCTTTTTAGCCAAGCTACTTCTCTATGAAAACGAAACCGAAAAAGCAATTGAGTTCTTCAAAAGGGCTGCTAAAAAAAGATATCGCCCCGCTATCGAGAATTTGAAAAGGTTAGCCCCAAAAAAAGACGGGTCTAATAGAGAGTTAGACGAAAAAGAAGAGTCCGAAGAAAAAATCATCGATATCGAAGAAGAAGAGTTTATCGAAGAAGAACCTCAAGAAGACAAAAGAGAGGCTAAGGATGATCCTGAATCCTGGAGAGTTCCCCGAGACTGCTTCTGGGAATATCTCGAAATGGTCAAATACAAAAAACGTAAAGAGTTTGCAGAGTCTACTACCAAGAGAATAAACTACAGTAGCAACCGGTTACGCAAAGAAAGAGACTATCTGGAGAAGCTAGTCAAAAATATGTTGGAGCGAGACATTTTCAAACGTGAAAGTCTCCAAGGAAGATATTTTGGGGAAGAGAGAATTGCTTTTGGACTAGAAGAAAATGCCCTCTTTTACCATCTCATCTTTGTTGACAAGAAGTGGATTTACGATGGGGTTTATGTTAAGCATAGCTTTCATCGGGAGTAAAGGAAAAGATACATTCTGGTTTGGGAAGGCTTTGGCTTATCTGAAACCACTTTTGAAAAAGATCATAGAAAACCGTTCGAATGCTTATGTTCCCGGGAGGGTAAGGCTCCTGCCGCACCGAGGATGTGCAAGGCTCCTGATGGTATTTCTAGTATTAAAGTGTCTAGCCTTTCCGTCTCATTAGCCAACTACCCCATTTCTTGACCAAAGACTTCTTTCGTCAATGTCCATCGCAATAGGCAATACAAAAGAAAACCAAACGGGCCAAACATCAAGGTAAAAAAGAGGCAGGGGATAATATAAATATGTCGAATTCCTCGCTTTTGAGCGTCGACCACTTCGTAAGTTCCCACCAAGAGATCAAAAACCAAATAGTGGATCCACCCAATCAAAACAGATTCTTTGTCCTGAAAAATCAAGTAAACACCTTCCAATGTAAAGAAATTCCCCTCCCCTTCTCCCCAAGTGCTAAAAAGTAAATAGGAGTAAACAATAGCTAAGGAAAAAGGAAAAATAAGACGGGCTATGCGCAAAGTCCATTTCCACTTAGGAGCAAACATTAACAAAGCCCAAATGGGCAAAACCGAATAGTTGCAAATCATAAAGAGTTCTTCTATAGACATATTTTTTTTCCTGTAGAGTTGTTAGTTTTGTTTTAGGATTTGATCACTTCTTGGGGCAGTGCTCAGATAAACCTTTTAGCATTGTCATCCCCTATCGCGGGAATCAATATCATTAAGTTAAGCCTATGATATAATAAATTCTGTGGGTAGGCTACAGAAAAGGTATTCACTGCAGAGCAGTGGGGGAACGTAGCCAGGGGTTTCAACCCCTGGAAATAAGAAACACAGAAGATTCTGGTGCCGTAGGTACCAAGGAGATTACATCCTTGGTACCAAGGATGTAATCCTTTGTTGATCTTATTTCCAGGGCATAAATGCCCTGGCTACGTGCCTCAGTCGCTACGCGACCATAAAACAAAGAGAATTTCCTTATTTCAACAATAATCTAACCAAAGCTCTTCCCAAAACAAATCTTTCACGATACCTATCTCAATCCCAAGGCAAAAAACCGAGTAACTTCTGGGCCCTGTCGTCAAAGCCCGCAAAATCAAATTCATATTCCTCGGCATGTTTCTCTAAAACCTTTTGAGGGGCATGCCGATCAAATTTCTCATAAAAAGGGTTCACTTCTTTTGCCGGAAACATCCGCAAATACTGGACAAAGCGCATTTTAGAAGAGTGATTGGGGGTACTTCCATGCAATTGTCCCCAAGACCAAATGAGCAAATCCCCTTTTCGCAGCAAAAGCTCTTGCAAATGGTTTAATATGGGATTTTTGGGCTCAGGGCGATAGCTCATCCGTTTGTGACCGAGTTTTTTGGGACAAGGGTTCTCCTGGCACCACTGTTTTAAAAACTTAGCTCCTCCCGGAAGGGTAACGTGGCCACTCATCCCCGGAATATCATCTTGCAAACAAAGGAGCCCTTGGTAGCCAGGGTTAATTCCTCTTTCCATTTCGTCCAAAAAAAGCCACGGGTTATAGTCCCAGTGAGGAGGAAGGTGCTCGCTCCATTCGGGGTGGTTTTCGAAATAAGGTTCTCCGTTAACTTCTCCCATATTGAGATCAGTAGTTCCTCGGACGATTCCCCAGTAGTCGATAGAAGTTCTTAAGCGTGTTTCTTGCCAAATTTCTGAAAAGACTTTATAGATATTTTTGTGGGTTCGATTTTGGAAAGCTTGTTGGTGAAAAGCCCGGCGGGGGAGTAAGAACTTAAATCCTTCTGGCCAATTATGGTCGCTCCAAGATCCAGGGTCTAAAGAAATATCTCTTTTTTTTTGGGAACTGGCCGGCATCTTATTAACTTCTTCGAGAATAGCACAAATTGTTGTCTGGCAAGTTTTTTCATCTAGAACTCTCACTACGACAAGACCATATTCGTTCAGTGTCTGGCAGTATTTTTTTGCTTCTTCAGGAGAAAAAGAAAGAGCAAATCCCTCTGAGTCGATAGGATAACGGGGAAAAATTTCTTGCCACTGTTTTTCTGTTCTTTGCTCACCACGATCTAGTTTTTCAAATTTATAAATCATGGCATTGAGCCACTCTTCTCCCAGCCCGATGTTGGGAGTCATTTTCTCTATTTGCTTCACCCACTCTCTTTTTTTTTCTGCACAGTAAGGAAGAGAAGAAAAGTAGGCGGTTTTTGCATATTGAAAAGCTTTACTGTACTCTTGGGATTTTTCTTGTTTGCTCGCCATCTTTTTAGCCTTGATATTTCTTTTCCAATCCTAGTTTTTTCAAGCGTGAAAACAAAGTGGTTGGTTTCACTCCCAAAAGCTCCGCCGCTCCTCTTTCACCTGATATCTTGCCCTTAGTTTCCTCTAGAATCTTTCGAAGATTTTCATACTCCAGCTCTTCCAACTCTTTTTGGGTCATAAAGTTTTCTCGTTTTGTCGAAGTGTCCGGCAAAATAGAAATAGGAAATTCTTTTCGCTTCAGCTCTATCAATAAGTTTCCGTGGCGAGCAGTAATTACTGCTCGCTCGATCACATTTTGTAACTCGCGAATATTCCCTGGCCAATGATAGTTTTGCAGTTTTACAATATCTCTCGCTGTAAGCTTAACAGGGGGACAGTTCATACAATGGCTCGCTTTACTCATAAAGTAAGGAGCTAACAAGGGAATGTCTTCTAAACGCTCTCGTAAAGGGGGAACATCAATGGGGAATACACTGAGGCGATAGTAGAGATCTTGGCGAAATTGCTGTGGATCTCCTAATAGTTTTTGATTGGTGGCGGCAATAATCCGCACATCCACATTACGGGTACGATCCTCTCCTACCCTCTCAAACTGGCCTTCTTGGATAACTCGCAAAAGCTTACTTTGTAGAGACAAAGGGATTTCTCCTACTTCATCTAAAAAGAGGGTACCACCATCGGCCATCTGAAAACGACCAGCTCGGTCTTTTAATGCTCCTGTGAAAGCCCCTTTTACATGACCAAAAAATTCACTCTCAAAAAGCTCCTTGGGAATGGCTCCGCAGTTCACTTTAATCATAGGCTTGTCACGCCGCTTGCTATGTTCATGAATCGCTCTAGCAACAAGCTCCTTGCCTACCCCTGACTCTCCGAGTATGAGAACCGTTGCTTCGCTAGGAGATACTAATTTTATTTGCTCCAAAACTTTCTCTAAAGCAGAGCTTTCTCCGACAATGTCTCCAAAAGCATGGGCAGCCTTGATCTCTTCTCGTAAATAGGCATTTTCCATTTTTAGTTGCTTACGTAAATCTTCAATTTCCTCAAAGGCTTTAGCATTAGCAATCGCGACAGCAACATGGTCAGCCAATACTCTCAACCAGCGAGCATCGGCTTCATTAAGAGGTTTTCGACTAAATACGGCCAATACTCCGAGAACTTTTTCTCGGAAAAGTAAAGGTTGACCAGCAAAACTATGAATCCCTTCCTTTTTTATCCACTGAGGACGAACAATCCATCTTTGGTCTTCCAAGGCATTTTTAATAAGCACTGGCTTTCCCGTTCCACCGATGTGACCAATTTTCCTAACGTTAAAAGGAAATCGCTGAAACTCATCTTTTGTCGTATCCCATTTTTCTCCATTTTCCAAGATAGAAGCACCTTGGCTAGCGACCAGATGCAAACATTCTCTCTGGTTAGGACATTCCTTACGTATCAAGCAGCTAGTACAGATATCGCCAGGTCGAACCAGCCAGATACGAGCCAGAGCTATATGAGAGTGACTTGCTAGTCCATCAACAATTCTTTTAAGAACTTTATCTAAGACGCGTTCTTGAGCAATATCTAATAGTATATTTTGGATTTCGGCAAATTTCATAAGGGTATAATACACGAAAAATCATAAAAAAAAATACGAAAAAATCATATTTTACGAAATCTCATAAACAAGAATAATCCCCATCAAAAAAAGAAAACAACATATTCTGTCCTGTAACAATATCTTACGATGAAAAACATCCATTGGCACACCTTATGCTGATAGTCAACTAACTAAGTTAAAAACAACTACCTAATCATTTATCAGGAAACAACTACAAAGTAAGACTTTTACTTACATCAATATTTACTTTTTAGAAAGAAAAAAATGAGCACCTTTTTACACCAAGATGACATTGAGGAACTTTGGACTATCACAAAAAGATTTATTGTCTTATATCTAGCTCTAATTCCTTTCATATGGCTTACTATCATAGTTAGCTGGTTAGGCTGGCTTCCTTTAATTCGTCTAGATACTTTACTAAGTATTTCTTTGTTGTTTCTATTCACCTCCCCCGCTTGTTTCTCTTTTTACATCGTTTCTTCTAAGAAACTAGCTCCTGTAGATCCGAAGTGGGAACAACTCAACTTATTTTTATCCGTTGTCACAGCAATTATAGGGACGTTCTTTCTTTTCATTTGGCTAATAACTTAACGATTTCATGCTTTTACCTAGAAAGAAAGAAAAAAGATGCACACTTCCCTTAATGAAATAACGAAAGATTCCCCTTTCCATGAGGGAGAGAAAATCATTCAAAAGGAAATGGGAGTTCGAGATAAAATGGAAAAGATCGGTCGTAAAGTTATTCGCGATCATCTGCCTGAGCAACATCAAAAATTTTATGAAAATCAGCCCTTTATTATCGCAGCAACTATGGATTTCCAAGGAAATCCATGGGTTTCCATACTGGCAGGAAAGCCCGGTTTTATAAAAGCTAAAGACTCTCGGAATTTACTAATCGATTTTTCTCTCTTACGAAATGACCCTTTTCTGGAAAATATAAAAAACAACCCTTACATTGGTCTTATTGGAATTGAGTTTGCTACTCGTCGAAGAAATCGAGTCAACGGAAGAGCGCAAATAAAGGGAAACCAAGTGCTAGTAGAAGTTCAGCAATCTTTCGGAAACTGCCCTAAATTCATCCAAGCACGAAACTGGGAATGGATGGAGAATCACGAGGAATGGAGAAAAGGAGGGGGAATAAAAGAAAGTGAAGGTTTAGACAAAAAAATGTCTAATATCATTTCAAATGCCGATACTTTTTTTATAGCAAGTGCTTTTGTCAGCGATAACGAAAAACAACACAATGGAGCCGATGCATCTCATCGCGGAGGAAAACCTGGCTTTGTTCAAGTTCTAAATCAAAGCACTTTACTCTTTCCCGATTACGCAGGTAATTTTCATTACAACACCTTGGGTAATTTAATCAAAAATCCCAAAAGTGGACTGCTATTTTGGGATTTTACCCACCAAAGTATCATTCAATTAATCGGCAAAACAGAAATCCTTTGGGACCAAAAAGGAGTCCCTGGAGCTGAGAGAATGATCCAGTTTACCATAGAAAAAACCCTTCACAGCAGCCAAGCCATTCCTATAAAATGGGAATTCTTGGAAGAATCTCCTTTTTTAGACAAGATAGCAAAAAAACATTAGCGAAGACCTTGGAACAAAAATTTTCCCGATAAAACATAAAATTAAGACAAAAACACATTGCAAACAACTCAAACACACTGTATTATTCTAATAATTAAAGCAGTTATAAACAGTATTATGGGAATAAATTGAATCCCTCAAGGAGAGTGTTATGGGTTGGCAAAGAAGTATAAAAAACAAAGGCTTTACTTTAATAGAACTTATCGTAGTCATCGCTATATTAGCTATTTTGGCGGTCGCTCTGATTCCTCTTATTAATAATTTTATAGAAAAATCCCGTGTCTCTCAAGCAATGACTACTTTTTCATCAGTGTCCGTCGCCATAGCTGCATTTGAGGCCGATACTGCTAATTTGCCTGATCAAGAGCAAATCACTGCTTTACCCAATAGTGATCTTCTCAACAACAATGACAATCTTGCTAACTGGGATGGTCCCTACGTTAATAAAAATGCAAACGGAATAACTCCTTGGGGAGGCACTTTTGTATTTGGATTATTTGCCATTCCAGGAGTAGGTGAAGAAGGATCTGATTTTTTCTTTGCCATGTTCAGTGAAGATTCTCCTCCTGTACCTGGACTTCAACAAGGCAATAAAATACCAGGTAGTTCGCTAGCTGCAATCGACGAAAAAACAGATGGCACTGTTGATCCTGACTCAGGAACTTTCCGAGGCGACGGATCGGGAACATTCGTTTGGATTCTTCGCCCAGATGTTGATGACGACAGTGTTTCTGTTCCTCAAGAGTAAAATGTATTGAGTCCTCTAAATATCGCCTTTTTCCTCTAAGTCTTCTTCTAGGTCCATTTTTTCTAAAAACAATCTCCTTCCTCCTTTGGGCTTTACTGGCTCTCTTTTAGGAAATAAATCCTGATTTTTTCCTGAACGCTGCAAACTTTGTAACATTTTTGTAGAGCCTTTTTGACCAAGGGTGGGAAGTCGAGCGGTAATCGATTGTTTCAAAGAGCGAAGGTCATTGGGTTGAGAACTGGTTTTACCACGAGTGAGATTAAGAGTGGGAAAACGAGCGGTTTTGTCTTCTGGCACAACATTAAAAGGAACCGTTTTTTTCGTAGATATAGGAATTATGGAGCGGGTCTCCGGCTCTTTATTTTCACTCGAACTAATTTGAATTTGAGGACAAACTGGACAGAAAATCTTTTCGCCAGAGTAGTTAAATAAGTTATATTTGCGCTGACAGGCGGAACAATGGGCAAGAGAAAGAGTAATGGAATTTTTAATCTTTTTAACTTGTGTTGCATCAATAAGTTTTAAACTAGAGTATAATATTTCCAGTAAACTAGAGCTGGGAAACTTTTTTTTCATTTCCTTAGCTTGAAGCAAAGTCATAATATTTAGTTTTCCAGTACTTGTCCGCCCAGATAAAACTAAATTCTCCAAAACAAGATCTGGTACGGTATACCACTTAGTTAAATTTTGCCGAAGTGCCTGCTCTTGCTCCTGCAAGAGAGAATTCAAATCCTCAGAAGAAAGATATCCCAGAAAGAGACATATCTCTCCTAGCTTCTTCTCTGGATTTTGTTGCTGAAATTGGAGAGCTTTTTTCAACTGCGACTTTTCTAAAACTCTCCGCTCACAAGCCATTTTTCCGAAGAATAAATAAGCATGCTCTTCTATAGAAGATAAGTTCTCCATGGTATTATCTCTTTAAAAAAAGTAGCAAAACTAATTAACTAAGGTTGCTGTTCCTTAAATTATTAGCTTCTAAAGTTATTGTGCTGCTAAAAAGGCTTCTAAATCGACAATAAGCTCATTAGCCGATTGGTATCGGCTATTCACATTCGGCTGAATCATTTTTTGAATGATTAAAGAAACTTTCAAAGGGATTTGCGGCCTCTTTTCTCTAGGGTCAAAAGGGCCTTCTAGTCTTTTTTGGAGAGCTTCTTCAGTATTGTCTGCTTCAAAAGGAAGCAAACCTGTTACCATATAAAAAAAAGAAATTCCAAGGGCATAAATATCGCTACGGACATCCGCAATATTATCGTAAACTTGCTCAGGAGACATATAGTCAGGGGTTCCCATAACAAACCCTTGGGTCGTAATAGATTTTTCCCTAGCTTTCGGTTTAGAAATTCCAAAATCAACTAGCTTAGCAATATCATTGCGGTTGATAATAATATTCGCTGGTTTAATATCTCGGTGAACAATTTCATGTTGTTCCAAATAATATAAACCACGCGAAATTGCGAAAATAATTGTTGCGGCCTCGGCGGGAGTAAGAAAAGTTTTTTTCTGCAATATATCCTCAACAGAATATCCCCCCACATACTCCATAACAAAATAACAAAATCGATTTCCTTGGTAAAGCTCATATCCTCGAACTAAATTGTCATGGTCTAATTTGATAATAGTCCGAGCTTCTTGGAGAAAACGAACCAAAACAGACGTTTCGTTGAGATAACGAGGAAGTAAAGTTTTAACGACCACTTTTGTTTGGTCAGATTGCCTTACAGCAATATAGGTAACGCCCATTCCTCCCTTCCCCAGCTTTTGTCCAATAACGTAAGATTCTCCGTTATTGCCAGGAAGAATAAACCCTTCTGTGATTTCTCCTTGCTGAAGTTGCTCCACACTGTTTTGTTCTTGCTGAAGAGTTTCTAATTTCCGAAAAGTATTTTCTTGTTTTTCTTTCCCCTCTTCAATTTGCTGAAGAAGTTTCTTCTCTGTATCCCAGTCTTTAACACGCTGACGAATACAAATTAAAAGTTGTTCTGCCAAAACAGGTTTAGTCAGAAAATCATCAACATCCAATTTAATTGTCTCATGAACCTTATTTAAGTTCTCTGGAGTTGAAAGAAAAACAATAGGAGTTTTTGCAATTTCTTCTTTCTGACGAATCATCGCAGCCAGCTCTAAGCCATTACATCCAGGCATATTAATGTCGAGTAAAATCAAATCAGGCCCAAAAAAATGAATTACATCGATGGCCTCAAGAGGATTGTGTAAGCGACAAACGTCAAAACCTTTTATTTTCAAGATATCACTGCAGTAAAGAGTTATATCAGGATCATCATCAATAACAAGAATACGAAAAAACTTAATGGAAGTTTTTTTCAATGCCAATTTCTTGAGTTTTTCTAACAGCCTGGGGAAATCGATAGGCTTAGTAAAGTACGCGACACTACCGTAACGAACTGCCTGAAGACGTAAATGGATTTCATCGCTATGAGCTGTAAATATCAAAGTAGTGTTGTTCTTACAGAAAGAAACCATTTTCTCCCAAAGTTCTTTTTCTTTTTGGACAGTATGAATATCGAGAATCATAACTTCGGGCAATGGATTGCGCTTTCGAGCTCCTCTTAGAATCTCTAAGTCAAAGTATACTTGGCAAGATAAACCAGCAGAGACAATTCCTAATTGAAGCTTTTCTGAGAATTCAAGATCTGAATCAATAATCCAAACAAAGGTGTTTACCTCATCAACCTCTATTTCTTTTTTAAAATGAAAAAGGCTTTCCGCTTCTAAACTCTCTTGGTAAAGTAACTCTAATTGGGCATCAATTTGATGTGCTTGCTCAATATTAAAAGAGTCAGGTGAAAGAGGAGAAACAAGGAGCTCTAACTTTTGTAAAGCTTCATTCATTTCAGAGAAACCAAAATTGTTATTTTGCCCTTGCAGTTTTTTTATTTGAGAGAGCAAAGAAGCAAAAACATCATATTGCCAAACTTTAACGAGTTTTTGCCACTGCTTCTCCATTTCCTTGAATTTTTGAGGGAGTTTGGCTTTGTGGTCTTGAATTAAACCTTCTAATGTTTTTTGATGTTCGGTAGATAGATTATTCATAGTAATTTCCATTAGCCCACTTTCATCAGAAATTGAAATATTTTCGATGATGAATATAGGGGCAGAAACAAATTTTTTTTCCCACTTAAGAGTACAGAGAACGCAGGACCTCATCAACCCAAGTATCATATTGCAATAAACTTTTGCGAGTTTGGAAATGTTGCTTCTCTAACTTCTCTTGGAGTTTGTCAAAAACTTGACTAATTTTTGGAGGTAGTTCCCCTTGAGCCAAACTAGAATCCAGCTGTTTAGCTACTAATTTAGGAGCATGCACTTGTATAAGATGATCTTCCAATGAAAGATAAAATTGAGCAATTCCAGGATCTCCTTGTCGAGCACATCTTCCAATCAACTGTAAATCCACTCGCCGAGACTCGTGTCTTTCAGTTCCGAGAACAAACAGTCCTTTTTCTAAGGCCATTCCTGGTTCCAAAGGTATATCAGTACCCCGCCCAGCCATGTTTGTGGCGATGGTTACAGCTCTGACTTTACCTGCTTGAGAAACTATTTTAGCCTCTTGATTATCTTGCTTTGCATTAAGGACTTGATGTTTAATTCCTTGAGCAGCCAAAAAACGAGAGATAATTTCACTTTCTTGAATAGTTCTTGTTCCTACCAAAATAGGCTGCCCAGTCCCATTTACTTCCCTGATTTTATTAACTACTGCAAGCCATTTGTTTTCCAAAGTATCAAAAACTCGATCTGGTAACACCATTCTCCGAGAAGTTTTATTCAAAGGAACTTGAGCAATAGCACAGCGATAAAACTCCCAAAATTCACGTTCACAACTTTGAGCAGTACCTGTCATTCCTGCCAAAGTTGTATAAAAAGAAAAATATTTTTGACGCGTAACTCTTGCTAAAGCCTTGTTTTCTTCGGTAATCGGAAGATTTTCTTTAGCTTCAACAGCCTGATGAAGCCCTTCACTCCAGCTTCTTTCGGCATATTTTCTGCCAGTATACTCATCAATAATGACTATTTTTTCCTCTTCGATTAAATAATCACTATCTCTCTGAAATAGATATTTTGCTCTTAAAGCTTGCTCTACATAGTGAGACCAAGGATACTTCAAAGGAGGTAAACGAACATGACTAATACTTTCTTGTATTTTTTCATAGCCTATCTCTTCAATATGAAGTTGACGTCTGGCAGTATGTATTTCAAAATCTTTGTCCATTTCCATTTCTTCAGCAACTTGGCAAGCATACTGGTAAACTTCGGGAGTAGGAGAACGCTTCGCTTGTCCTCCACTAATGACCAAGGGACTGCGTGCCTCATCGACCAATACGCTATCTATTTCATCTAAAAGAGCAAAATAATGTCCTCTTTGAGAGGATTGGACTTGGACATTTTTTTTTCCAGCAAGAGTACTTAAAAAATTTTCTCCTAGTCTTTTTTTGGGTTGGTTTAATATTTGGAGTTGATCACGAAGATAGTCAAAGCCAAATTCATGCCCCACCCCAAAAGTAATATCTTTCTCGTAAGCTACTCGTTTTTCTTCGGGACTTTCTTGCTCTTTCAGAACACCAACAGAAAGTCCTAAGTAGCTATAAACCGGCCCCATAAGCTCAAAATCTCTCTCGGCCAAGTATTGGTTTGATGTGACAACATGAACCCCTTGTCCAGTTAACCCCCATAAATAAACAGGAAGAGTCCCGATAAGTGTTTTTCCTTCTCCTGTGGCTACTTGACCAATGATTCCTCGTGCAAGCAGTAGCCCTGCTAAAATTTGCGTAGGATAATGTTTTTTTCCTAAGGTTCGAAAAGCAGCTTCTCGAATCAAAGCAAAGCTATAAACTGTGTGCTTCGAGATATTCTCTTCTTCTTGAATTTGAGTTCTTAGCTTTTTACTTTCTTCTTGAAGCTCTTCTTGGGAAAGTTTTTTAACCTTATCCTCTAGTGCAATCACCTTCTCTACAGCCTGCCAATCTTGTGGCTTAGGCTTCAAAGACCGGGGATATAAATCTAAACTAGTTTCCAGAAAGAATTTTTTTAACATAGCTTCATCATTTACTGAACACTTTCGATTAGTTATTCATTTTTCATTTCTGTATTTCCTTCACTATCATAAGGAAACTCAAAAGATTTATAGTCGGTATCTACTTCCATAAGCCCCTTCATACGATAAGTCGCTTCTTTCCCGAGCAACATTTGAAAGAAAGAAAAACCAACCTTGACAGGAGAAAGACTTAAATCCGTTTTTAAAGTGCTTGGCTTACCATTGGAAAGCTTTACTTTACGAGAGAGCTTGTTCTCTCCAACCTTGTTCCCGGCAAGCTCTAAAGCATAAGAAAAATCGGTAAGTTCCACTGGAAATTGATTGTGACTTTCAATCTCTACACTTAAAACCGCTTTCGCCTCTTGAAGACTCAACTTCTCCCATGAAATGCCTCCTAGCTTTACGCTAGGCACTGTAGGAATAGGAAACTCACCGGCTTTACTCAAAGGAACATTGAGTTTCTGCCCTAAAGGCAAATCTAGTGACATATCCAAGTTTGCTGTGTAGGGGACAACTGCTCCCGCTTGAATACCTCCTCCTAGGCCAATAATTTTAGTAAAAGGAATTTCTACTGGAAAAGAAAGAACCTTAGATTTTTTTGCTTCGATTGCCTCTTGAGAAGATTTTTTTCCAGAAAAAATCTCACTACCTCCACTGTTAAGCGAGTAATTAAGCTGAGTAATAGGAAGAGGAAGACTATATGGGTTTCCTATCTCTAAATCAAAAACTAAGATAACACTGGTTAGAGACAAATCATCAATAGAAACATTTTTAAAAGTTACAGATGGTTTTTCAGGATTTAATGCGGACTGCATAGAACTGCAACCCATTATCCCAAATGCAATGAGTAGGCAAAGAAAATTTTTCATAAAATACTACCTTTTATGGTTAGTTTTGTAATAGTTTTTTGATTTTGTTTATAGATTTATCTAAAACCGTTCTAAGCACCATTTTCCCTGGAGGGCGAGGCTCCTGCCGAGCAGGGGATGTGATTAGTTCCTGGTGCGGCAGGAGCCTTACCCTCCTGGGAACATAAGCCTTCAAAAGTTTTAGATAAGCTCATTCAAAAACGGTTTTAGATAAGCCTCCCCTTCTCTGCTTATTTTTTCATAAAAAAACCATCTTGAGTCCAAGTAATTCCATCGGTAGGAATCACTTGCCCTAATATAGGATTCTTATCTATCAGTTTTTGAGCAGGCTTACATTGGAAAGAGTAATCTCCGTCTAAGCTATGAGTCCCTTTGATTGAAGGAAAAGAATCCTTTTTTTCTCCACTAAACTTGGCCTCAATAATAACATCACTGGTTTTAGATTGAGTTAACTTAGAGAGATCAGGGCTTCCTTTCCAAGGGTTATCGTTGTCGATAATAATGTCCAAAACAAGAAAATCGAACTTAAAGTCAAAGGGATTAGCAAAGTTTATCTTGTTTTGGAGATTTTCCTCTGCTTCAGAAATCTCTTTTTCGGCTTTCTTAATTTGGGCATTGAGTTTATCCATTTCCTTTTGGAGTTTACTTTGTCCAGCGAGTAAAGAACCGTTTTCTTTCTCGTATTTTTCGGTTTGTCCCAAATATTTTTGACTCTCGGCTTCGGCTTTTTCTAGTTTTTTGCGAATACTTTTGTTAAACATCGCAAGTGGCTTTAAGGAATCAATTAGATCCAGTACTCCAGAAACTTTACTTTCCAACTCCTTGATAATAGCCTGAACATTGTCCAGTTGTTTTTGGACAGCAGCCAGTTGATCTCCGAGAAGTTTCTTGCTGTCTTGGAGTTGAGCCAAGCTTTCTCTTAGTGGTGCAACTTGTTCATTGATATCTTTATTAATCACTCCCTGATCAATAAATTTATTAAGACTAAAGCCTAAATCAAATTCTCCACTAGGAAGCTTGATTTGAATATTGCGAGTTGTTTTCAAACTCTTTTTCACTCCACGAGGATCAATCCCCCTAGAGAAAGTCCCTCCTTGCATGCCAAAAGTTGTTTTGGATGTGTCCGAAAAATTCATTTTAGCAAAGAGCGGTGAAGGAAAAAATTCTTCAAAAGTTTCTGTCAGAGGAGAAAATAAGTTTACCATGTAAGGTAGCTCTACAATATCATAGCTCGTTTCAAAAGTAGGGTGCTCCAAACTAAGGTCACCTAGTAGTTCAAAGTTAAGATGCCCGTTATTTAATTTTCCGGTCGTTTTAACCACAAACTGATTATTTGGCTCATTTTTGTTGAAATAAACGAGGTTTTGGAAATCGCGCATCTCATTTGTTTTATCAAGTTCTAAAGTCGCAATTTTAATTTCGCAATCGAGCATAAATTTTTTCAAGATCTCACGAACTTGGCTATCTAGTCCAACAAGAGCTTTTTTAGCATCATCTTTGTTTTCAACCTCTTCTGTCTTTTCATCTTTGGTTTCTTCAGATTTTTCCGCAGTTTCTTCTTTAGACTTAGGAGAAACACCTAAAGCTTTCTCCAACTTAACAAGAGAGATGTGAGGAATGTCCAGATGAAAACGCAGCTTACCTTGAACATCTTTATTTTTCAAATTATTGCCTAGATCATAAAGATGCATTTTCAACTCAGCTCCATTCATTCCAATTTTCTTCAAAATAGGTAAAATAGGGTGAAGATGATCCAAGGAAAAAGAGTCTATCGCAATAAAGTTTACTTTGTTTTTCTTGTCTAAAGAAGTCAGGTTCATCTCTTCATCAATGTAGAGTCCTCCAGAGTATCCTTTCACTTCTGCCACCTCAAACATCATCGGGTGAAGAGCTATCGTTGAATTTTCTCGAAGAGTCAAAGATACCTTGTTTTCGTAGCGAAGAGGATACCCTTGAGTTTTATTTAGCAAAGGTTCTCCTTGAGAGTTCTTCCACTGCATTTCGAAAGGAGTTAGATCTACTTTTGTTTTCAGTTCTAATTTTTCAGAGAGAACTCCATCTAAGTCAACCAGCAAACTCAAGTATCCCCCTAAAGAGAGATTTTCTTCTAAAATAGTTTTCAGAGAAGAGTCTTTCTCGGCCATCATTTTCAGTGGAAGGGCATTTTGCAAAGGCTCCCCTTGCACTTTCGTTTCACATGATAGATTTAGTTTTTTCTCTTTAAGATAAACATTTCCTCTAATAAAAGTACTTATAGCAGGATGAGTGAAGCCTAGCTTTGTCAATGTAACCATAGGCTCATCATTTTCTAAAACTATTTTTGCTTCGTTATACCATCTGATAGGCTCTAGTGCGAGCTTTAGAGAATTCTCTGGAGAATCTTGCTCCATGGTGATAGAAAAATTATTTAATCGACCTCCCCCAGAAACGTAAGTTTCTTTATTTTTGGAGTTGATTAAAGTGACATGCTGTAAATCCCCGCCCAACTTTATTCCTGGAACAAAAGGGCTCATATAAGGCTCTAAATCTTGGAGCTTTGAGGCTAAGGCCAATTTCACATCAGAGAATTCATTTGTTCGTATATTCGCAGATCCGGCCACCAGAAAGCGAAGGATTTCGTTTTTATAAGAGTTTAACGTCACTTTTCGAAAATCGATTTTTTCGGGAGAATAGTCCTCTCCTAAAGTAACAAAAATATCTCGCACTCCGCTTACCTGTAGAGGTGGAAGTCCTTTAGTTTGGGGAGAATCTACTTTTAGTTGAAGGGCAGTTTTTCCTGTTAATTGAAAACCTTCGCTCAGACTTCCTGAGAGCCCATCAACATTTTTCAGTTTACCTTCAATCTTTGTATCTGCAGGAATAAAATCTTTAAGAAGTACATTGAGAGCGTCAAAGTTGACAAGGATTTCTTTAGTTCCTTTACTAATGTTAACTTCTGGACTCAGAATATCTTTAGCGACTAGTTCACTAGTAACCTTCGATAAAGGAATAGGCTTTTCCTTTCCAGGAAGAGTAACAAGTGAATCAAAGTTGAGAGCAAAATCCATTTTGCGAATATCAAGAGCAGCCAAAATATTTTCAGAAACTTCTTCTAAACGAATTTCATATGCTTTATTGTCTAACTCTTTACCATCTTTGTTTTTTTGAGGTAGATTTCCATTGACATAGAAGCCTTTCAATAACATATCCTGATTTATATTCAAACCAGTTTCACTACCGTTTAAAGAACCATTAACTGTTAAAATGCCGCCAAATTCTTCCACTTTTCCTTGGCTCTCTTGAGAAATTTTGTCACCAAAGTCTTGGTGAAAACGGTTTAAATCGAGAGATAGGTTAAATTTTCCTTCCCACCCTTCTAAAGACAGATCTTTCAATAATTTTTTTAACTCTTTAGGTTTCTTTGTTTGAGGAAGTTTTTGGGCGATTTTTTGAAGTTGATCAAGGCGAGTAATCGCTAGCTTAGATAAGCTAAAAGAAAGGTAGTCAGAGTTAAAAGTAATATCTTGAAACTGACAAATTCCTTTATTTAAGTCCAAGTGAAGTTTGTGCTCCATGGATATGGCTTTATCTTGGTAGTCGCCCTTGGTAATTCCTTTGGCGTACATTTTAGAAAAAGAAAGTTTTCCCTGAGAGTTAACTCCAGGCTGGCCATTTTCCATAACAAGAGAAGCCGTTCCATTCAAATCATAAAGAGTACCTGCTTCAATTGAAGTGGCTTGAGCGCTTTTAAAATTGGCTCCTTGCCAAGTAGACGTATAGCTAATCTTGTTAAGGCCATCGACAAGACAATCAAAAGAAAAATTCTTTAGCTCAAAGGATTGGTTTTGTTTTTTATCATTAAAATAAAAACTAATGTCAGAAAGTAAAAGTCTCGCTTTTACATCGGGCAGCTTAAGAGGAGTACTTTTTTCTGAGCTAGGAGATAGATCTTCTGGCTTTTCAGGAGTTTCTTGTGCAGAAGCAGATTTAGCCAAGTGCTCCAAAATAGATTGGTAGTTAGCTTTTCCTGCTTCATCCACCTCAACGCGAACGTCAAGTCCAGACACTTCACAAATGGGAACTTGAACTCCCCCCGAAAGAAGAGGAAAAATAGAGAAATCGACAAGAACATTCTTAAGATCTATAAAACTCTTAGTTCCATCAGACTCTTTGATGGATATATTTCCAATGGATAACTTAGAAGTAATTAAATTCAAAGAAAGGCTCTCTATACTAGCTTTGCGTCCAATAATCTTTTCTACTTGCCCTGTAATAATCCCTGTAAATAAAGATGAATACAGGGGAAGAAAAAGAATAGCTAAAGCAAAAAAGGCCAGACTACCCAGGCTAATTTTGAGAAGTTTTTTCTTCCAATTTTTCTTGGGCTTCTCATCGGTTTGTGCGGTCATCATTTTCCTCTTACGAAATTGGTTTCGTTTTAGGTGAGAAATCAAAAATTCTTGATTTCCCACTTATATAAATATAGCTCTTTGTCCTTTACTTTTCTCACAAAAGAAAAGTGTAACAAAGGAGCAAAGAGCTATTTTAAAATAATACTTATATTAACTTAAAAGAAAGAGTTTCTTAGTAAACTTGTGTACTTTCTTCTTCGTTAACTGGTCTGCTACCTAAACTTTCGGCATGAAGTTCTACTTTCAAACGAGAGTCTCCAGTTTTAACACCTTTGGCTCGAATGACGAACTTAATCTTATCTTTAGGATTGAGAATCGGGTACGCTGCAAAGCTAACATTCTTACCAGTAATGGTCCCTTTGGTATCTCCTGTAACAGATAGAGGAGTAATTTCAGCAGGGAAATTAGCCACAATTCGAATGTTGCGGTCTAAAGCGGTACCTTGGTTAGTTACTTCGATTACGTAAGTGGTTTCCTCATCGATAAGAAGTGGGTCATTAGTATCGATCACTTCTAGAAGAATCGCAGGGAAACCTTTCCATAGGGTACAACAAGAAGCTTTCTTAGTAATACCTTCTGCGCAAGTCAAAGTTAAGTCGATGCACTGTTTTCCAGGTGTCTTAGAAACACTAACGATACCGTAGCTGAGGCTCTTGCCTGCAGGTAGGCTCGCAATGTTCCAAACAGCTTTGTTGCCAGCTAGACTTGGGCTTCCATCAGCAGAGATAACTCTCATGCCTGAGTCCCAAGATCCTGTAACAACAACTCTTGTTAGAGCAACATCACCAGTGTTAGTGATGGTAATCTTATTGGAAGCTCTCTTTCCTAGGAAAGATTCAGGAGGACAGGTAATTGCAAGATTAGCTGCTTGGCGTAGTACTTTAGTACAAGCTTTTGCACTAACTTTTTTCGCGTTAGAACCTTGAGCATCCGCGACGTTGCAGAAGTTACCCACTTGAGCAGCTTTAACTGCAACAGTGAATTCTTTGCTTGTGCCAGGAGCCATGTTGCCAACGTTGAACTTAACATTACGAGAACCGCTCACTGGGTCTAGTCCGGCAGGAATGTTGTCAGTAACAACTACGTTTTGTGCTGTTCCTGTTCCAGTACTACGTACAACCACTTTGTAGTTGAAGTTACCACCTAGTTTAGCAGTAGCAGGTCCAGATTTAGTGATTTCGAGTTTAGGAACTCCAACCCACTTAGTACAACAATCGCTAGATTTACTCATGTTACCATTAGCAGTAACACTTGTTTTCATGCAGCAATCGCCTTCTTTTTTACCCAGCATAACGATTTTGTAGCTACGAGATTGACCAGGAGCCAAATCGCCGATTTTCCAGGTAAGTTTTCCAGCTTGTTGTTGAGGAGATCCATCAGCAGAAACTAGAGTTGCAAGAGAGCAAAGAGTAGCAGTCATAGTTACGTTTTTCAGAGTAGTGTCACCAGGATTATTGACACTCACTTGATTGTTACTACGTTCGCCTACAAATTTTTGCTTATCAGAAGAACAAGTAAGAAGAATATCTTCTTTCAAGACTCGAGTACAAGCTTTGCTGTTAGAAGTACCAGCATTGGAAGAAGCGACAGTAGCTACGTTACAGAAATTACCGCGTCGACTTGCTTTAACAGTGACTTTAAAGCTTTTAGAAGCTTTAGGGGCTAAGTCACCAACTTGGAAAGTAAGAGATCTCTTACCTTCACTATGAACTAAACCATCAGGAATGTTATCAGTAACACTCACTCCGCGAGCAATCGCAGTACCCTTGTTTTCAACAACGATGTTATAAGTAACATTGCCGCCTAGAGGAGCTGTTGCAGGACCAGTTTTTGTGATAACCAAAACTGGCTTCCCGACACTGGTAGAAACACAGTATTTGGGAGAAGCTGTTGCTGTAAAACAAAGCCCAACATTACCTTCTTGGGTAGGTTGCAGCCAAACTCGGATACTTTGCTTTTGGTTTTTGTTAATAGAATCGAACTTCCAAGTCAAACGATTGCCGTTAACTTGAGCAGCTGGTTCACTTCTAACATACTTAGCTCCCTGAGGAACAGTAGTAGAGATAGATACATCTCCGGAATTATCAACTCCAGAAATATCAACACCAGCTTCGTATGTGTTACCAAGAACTGCTTCTCTAGGAGCAGTTGGTTTCACGTTAATTAGACATTCAATTGAGCACGGAGCTGACTGAGTTTGAACAACCACTCTTTTTTCAGCAGGAGTGGTTGTTTTTGTAGTAACAGTAGTAGTTTTTGTGCTAGTTTTACGAGGTTCGTTGCTTGAACAGCCGGCTAATACAATAAGCACAGCAAGAATAGCAACAACATTTTTCAAAATACTCATAACAGAGCGTTCTCCTTATAGCATAAATAGAGAAGAAGGAAATATTTCTTGATTTTTTATAACTATCTAAATATAGTGACGCAGTCTAGTTATTTTGGATAAATGGCATTTGATAGGTTAAAGTATCTAAAACCACTCACACAAAGTTATTTTCCTTCTTCAGCAAAATATGCACCAAAAAATCTTTTTACTAAAAAAACAAAAAAAAATTTAGAAGTCTCTTACATGTCTTCTGCTGAAGACAACTTAAATTAACAAGATCACAGAGATTTCTCAAAAGTAAATAAAATCTGAAAAAATTAAATGTTTACTTTTGGAATATAGACGTACAATGTTCCCCTAGACGTTTTTTCGCCTATTTAGTGACGTAAAAACGCCACTAAATAACCTGTTTTACATCCCAAAAGGAGTTCAAAATGTCACATAGTTCCAAAGTAATCAGTATATGTATTTTCATTTTTTGGGGGAGCAGTTTTTTTTGTCAATTGCTCGCCCAAAAAATTTCAATTTATCCACCAATACAAGAGCTAGGAACAATTCCAGATAGCCAACCTGTCTATACCTTTTTCCAACTAGTCAATGAGAGTAAGTCGCCTATTGAGATTTCCAAAATAGACACAACCTGTGGATGCACATCCGCACAACTAGGCAAAAAAGTACTTTTACCCCAAGAATTCACACAATTAGCGGTCACTTTTAATCCAGCAGGGAAATGGGGTTTTGCTCGTTGGGAAATTCAGGTCTATCAAAAAGGTTCTTCCAATCCGATAGAGTTGGCGTTAACTGCAGAGGTTTTAAGAGATCATATACTATCTCACCAAAATATTTCGTTTGGCAAGTTTCTACATGGGAAGTTTGTTGAGAAGGAGATTTGGATATCCCCTGTGTCATTTGAGAACTTCAGAATAGATCAAGTATACCTCAACATAAATGGAAGTAAAGAATTTTTTCGTATTGTCCAGGAAAAAACTATCTACGATGGTTTTTTTCCCCGCCCAAGACCTGCTTATAATATAAGAGTATCTGTGTTAAAAACATTGCCCTTAGGAAAAAGGAATGGTATTCTTGTTATTAAAACTAACCACCCTAAGCATAAAAAACTAGAAATTCCCGTTACGATGGAAGCAGTTGCTGGTATTGTATCCAGTAGAGAAAAGGTTCTTCTTTCTCCTGGAGATATAAAAGAAAGTATTGTTATCTATCATGTTGTCGAAGGAAGAAGCTTTAAGATAACAAAAGTTCATTGTTCTCTGCCTTTTCTAAAAACCTCCATAGAAGAAATTGTCCCTAAGCAATATTACGAAATCCACTTGCAAGGAAAAGTCCCTCAAGATTTTATCCATAATAAAACAGGAAAAATTACGATTAAAACATCCTTTCCTGGTCAAGCAGAAATTAAAATCCCCTTACTTCCTTCTTCTTAAATCTTTCGGGCTGTATTTTTTTATATATTCTGTGATATTTTTTAAAGAAGCAAAATGAGTGAAATATGAAAAAACAAGAAAACTTCCTAATCCACAAATTACGCCTAGTCAACTTCATGCTTCACAAGGAGACAGAGTTAGATTTAACTCAATCTCCTATAACATTGATAACAGGAGCAAATGGAAGTGGAAAAACTCAAGTTCTTGATGGCCTAATTTTGGCTTTAGGATATTCCTCACGAAGATTAAAAAAAACCGAAACAGCTGATTTAGTCGCTCCTTTTGGAGACAAGGCTGAGGTAAGCCTAGATATGAGCCTCTCTTCGTCTTTTAACCTCGAAGACAGTATTATTTCTGAAGAAATTATGAGTTTTTTAGAGACTCTACCAGAAAAAACTTGGAGGATTTTAGTCGAAATTCATCCTCAAAAAGGCATTGATTATTTTTTTGTTAGCCCAGAGAAAAAAATAAAAGTTCGTCGTAAAACTGTTCGGGAACTCTTTCGACATTTGGCAATCAAGGCCGATAATCGGCTCGCTTTTACGGAAGAAGGCACCGTCAATGTCTTTGCTGACCATTCTAGCAAAAACAAATTAGAGCTATTCTTAGAAACCACAGGGCTGGCTACTTACCGAGAAAACCTAGTTTCTAGCTGGGATTCGATTGAAAAAGCATCTCGTGCCATTGATCCTTTGAGACGTAAGCTTAGCTTAGAAAAAGAGTACCTCCAAAGTATGGAAAAAACCCGTGCCTTGATGGAAAAAAAAGCTGCCCTAATAGATGAACATTTCCAACTTGTTATTGAAGAGGCTTGGTCTGGAGCAAGAATAGCAGAAAAAGAAGCTAGTCTTTTAGAAAAAAGGCTTCAAAACAGAAAAAAAGAAGCAAAGTCCTTAAAAAAAGAACTCTTGGGATATGAGGAAGAAAAAAAAGAACTTGACCAAGCTATCATCATAGAAAGAAAACAACAAGATGAAATGCGGCGGGTTTTAGAAAAACAGGGAGAAAAACTAGGGAACCTGGAAGGACAAAACAGCAGTAACAAAAGAATTCTAGAAGAAAATCAAAAAAAGAAAGAAGAATTTGAGGAAAAAATCCATTCCCTCGAAGAAAACAAACTCAGCCCTCAAGAAGAAAAAAAAATAAGCAAACGCATAGGGAAAATAGAAGAAGAACTAAGCAAAATAAAAGAAATACAGCAAACAACAGGAGAAGATTTCTTTTCTCCAAGTTTAGCCCAAGAAAGAAAACTCTTAGGCCAAGCGATTCGATTTCGCCATCTTTTAGAAAAAGAAAAAATTACTTGTGTTGGGCCTCTATTCTATGAACTCAAAATCAAACCAGATGCTCCCATAAACAAACAAGGACTAGAGAGATTACTAGGAATACACGCTTTTTCTTTTATTGCCTCTAGCCAAAAAGACTACCAAGCAGCATCTGAGGTTTTTCAAAAAGAGTGGCCTTCTCCCAGCGAAGCTCCGGCTTTTTTTATTGCCAAGTCCTCTCTTCCAAAAAATTACTCTCCCTCTACAGCAGCAGGAGATGTTTCCCAAAGCTTACAGGCTCCCAAAAATATTCTCTACTTTCTTGAAAAAGTGATGAAAGTAAGTATTTTTTCTGATGGAAGTACAAATTGCGATTTTGAAAAAAGCTCTTTAACTTGGCACAAAGAAAAAATTCATTTACCTTGGCCTGCCGTAGGAAATGGCTGGAGTTTTCGTATTCTATCTGAAGGAAGAGAATTATCTCTAGAAAAGCTAGAAAAAGCGATTCATGCTCAAGAAATCCATGAAAATCTCAACCAAGAAAAAGAAGATCTTCTTGAGAAGGCAAGAGCCCAAGACGATCAAAAACAAGAACAGTTAAAGGAAAGAGTTCAGGAGTTTTCTGCAGAAATCGAATCTTTGAAACAAGAAATCGCTTCGATTGAAAAAAATTATGCAGAAGTCAAAAGTACAGCTCTAAAACAAAAAAGGAAATACGAGCTACTTCTTGATTCTCTTCGTGAAAAAAGCCAAAGAGAGGATGTTATTCAAGATAGAATATCTCGATTAAAAGAGAAAAAAGAGAATGAAGAAGCCACGCTCAGCTCTCTAGAGATCTCTTATGAAGAAAAAAAATCTCTTTGGGAAGAAGTTGCTGCTTCTGCGAAAAAACTCGGGGAATGCCCCGAAAAGGTTCGTACATTACAGAAAACCCAACACGAAAAAGCTCAGTTAGAAGCACGGCTTGAAGTTATTTCTATTTCTCCCATTTCTGACGAAGTCTACAATGCTCAAAAAGAAAAAGTTAGAAAACTCGATGAAGAACTCACAGGAACAGAAGCTCACATTGAAGAGCTAAAGAGTGACATGGAAAGACGATTTGCCGATTGGTACAAACAAGTAACTGTCAAGATCAACGAGCTATCTCAATCCATGAATTACCTGCTAACAAACGTTACTCATGGAGTACGGTTGCGTGTAGAGAATATAAAGAATCCAGAAAAAGCGGGTTTGCACATAGAAGTACAAAGACATGGAAAAAAATGGCTTGATTTATCTAGTCTATCGGGAGGAGAAAAGGTCTTAACTGTAGAAGCTCTCATCCTTTCTCTCCATTTGCAAACAGACTCTCCTCTTCATGCCATCGATGAGTGCACCCAACGCCTAGATTTACAATTCAAAGCCATGGCTTTCGAGATGGTTCAAAGGGCTGTAGAAGAAGCCATCGCTCGGAGCAAAGGCCCCCATTCTCCGCAATTTTTTCTTCTTGCTCCCGACACTCTGGGGGTTGAGTTCGATGAAAAATCTGAAACATTCTTTAAACGAGTGGTTCTTGCTCCTGGAAAAACGAAGAAGATGAAAAAGAAAGTGCCTGTAAAAATCGCAAAATAACTGGAAAATAAATCCTTGATAATGGAGATAAAAATGAAACAAATATTTATTCTTTTCTTATTCTTTTCTTTTAGTTCCTCGCTATGGGCAGAAAGTAATAAACAAATAGGAATAGATCTTTTCTTATTTGAAACCCCCAAAAATTGGAAAAAAGAACGAATCCCTTTTCCTTTAGGCTTTGCTCCTGAAGTTAATTATCCTGGTTTTGAAGAGCTCCGTTTTGCTCCTGGAATGTTTGACGTCAAGTCAGATACTTACTTCAGCTACGCCTTTCTTTTTTGGGCAAAAGGAAAAGTTAATTGGGATAAAAAACTAATCCAAAAAGATTTGCACAACTACTACCGTGGCCTTTGCAAAGTTGTTGCAAAAGACAAAAAAATGGACTTAGATTTAAGTAAAATCAAAATAGTTGTTACTCCTGTAAAAGAAAACAAAACAAAAAGCAAGGAAAGAAAATACAAAGCTGTTTTGGATTGGTATGACCCCTTTGTCACTGGAAAACCTTTAACTTTATATTTTGATATTAGAGTAGGATACTGCACCCAAAACGAGCATAGTTATTTGATCTCGATGGTATCTCCTCAAACTTTAGAAAAAGAAATTTGGAAAAAAACATTTTTGCCCATCCTCTCTCAATTTCGTTGCCATAAGGAAATTGAAATAAAATGAGTTTGGATATCGTAGACATCATTCAGCGACACCGATCTATTCGTAAATATAAGTCAAATAAAGTTCCAGATGAATTACTTAATAAAATTTTGCAAGCGGGTCTAAGAGCTTCTAGCTCAGGTAATATGCAATCCTGGTCAGTTGTCGTAACCAGAGACCAAAACATACGAAAAACTCTTTTCAAACCTCATTTTGAGCAACAAATGGTTTTAGAAGCCCCTGTATTGATGACTTTCTGCAGTGATTTCCATCGTATGCGCCTTTGGTTGAAAGAAAAAGACGCTCCCGACAATTTTGATAATCTGATGAGCTTTATGATCGGGGCTATTGATGCCACTTTGGCTTCGCAAAACATAGCCTTAGCTGCGGAAAGTGAAGGGCTTGGAGTTTGCTATATGGGAACGACCTTGGCCAGCTGCTATGAAATTGCAGAAATATTAAAGCTTCCCCACAACGTTGTGCCTGTCGTAGGATATGTTCTGGGATATCCGAATGAAAATCCACCCCTCCGAGATCGCCTACCCTTAGAGGGAATCGTTCATTATGAGACATACAGCGATTACCCCAGCAAAGAAATCCTTGAGATTTATAAAGAACGAGAAATCAAAGGTTGGAAACGCTATATGGAAAACTCTGATTTTCGAGAGTTGGTCGAAAAACACAAAGTCCAAAATTTAGCTCAAATCTACACCATCTTAAAATACACTCAGGAATCCCATAAAAGATACTCCCAAAATATTCTAAAATGTTTGGTTCGGCAGGATTTTTCTAATAATGATTGAGTCATAAAATTAAGGATTTTTAGGCTCAAATATTATAAGAAACTTGAGCCTATCAACACCAGAAGAGTTAAAGAGCAATACTTTCAGTATTTTAAAATATATCACATATTATATTTTTTTTCTTGATATAAAGCAAGAGTCAGGATATAATACAAACAAATTGTTATGGAAATTGAGATTTTAGCTATGTAAGGAGAAAACATGTTAAAAAAATTATTATTGTTGAGCGCATTGCTATCTTGTATTTGCCTTCCGCTTCAAGCTCTCACTATTGTAAATCAAGTGGGAGTAGAAACTCCCAATGGCAATGGTCCTGGAGGCAGTCAAGCAAACACATTGACAGGTGGCTTCATTTCATCCGACTTTGCTTGGGTTCATTCATTAGGTCCTATTTCAGGAACCATTCTTTCTGCTACACTACAGATCGACCTCATCGACGCAGACAACGGAGCATTGACAATGTTTGCCGGTACTAACAACTCAGGTCTTTCCATTGGGGCAGCAACAGGTACTGATGATGGAGGGCCTGGACCGTGGAGAAATTTGTCAGAAGGATCACGTAACAACGTCATCAACATCGGCTCTGAGCATTTTGCCGATATCGCCGATGGTAATTTTGCCATTTTTGGTCAAAATTCCATGTCTATATGGGGATCCAACCGCTCTATTCTTACTTTAGAAGTTAATGGTGTTCCTGAACCATTTTCAGCTGGCTTATTAGCTATCGGATTTATGGGACTAGTAATTTTCAGACGACGTCTGTCAATAAGTGCTTAGAAATTTAATTTATTGTAATAGACATACGAGTATTCACGAAAAAAGCCTACAAGTTAAAGCTTGTAGGCTTTTTTCGTGGACTGAATTTAGTATGATAAGAGGGTGAGGCCATCTGAAACCGTTTTTAAAAAAGATGATCGAAAACGGTTTCAGATAAGCCTTCCCCTCCCCATCACATAAGCCTTCGAACGGTTTTCGATTATCTCATTCAAAAACGGTTTCAACAGCAGCCTAATTCCAAAAAATCAAAAAAAAAGAGCAAACCAGATCTTTCTGGTTTGCTCTTTTGAAAATCTATTTAGGAAAAGAGATGCAACTACTTGGTTACTGCGGCAGCCATCCAAGGAACACTGCACTCACCATAAGCCATACGTACATATCCTCTTTCACCCCAACCGGTTCCCCAGCTGTTTTTGATGATCCAGCATCCGTTGTTATCATCGTAACCAACGATAGCAACTGCATGTCCACCCTTGTAGCTTCCGCTAGTATGACGGTAAACGCCACCTTTGTAGTGCATGAAATCGGAGTATACTTTCATTCCAGTATCTACAGGAACACCACGGTTAATCATAGATTTGATAGAAGAATCGCTGTAAAGATTTTGGACTCCACGAACGAAAACTTTGGCACCTTTAGTCTTGTTGCTATCGCAGCTACCAGTTTTACCTTGGTAAGGATAAGCTCTCTCTTGAACAACTCCGTTGCTTCTTATCCACTGACCGGTAGATCCGATGTAACCACCATTACAACCAGAGCTAGACTTACAGCAACTTACTAGGTGTTGCTCAGAAAGATCCATGTTTCCGCCATGAATAGCTTCTACACATGCAACCATAGCAAAAGCCCAGCAGCTTCCACAACTACCTTGGTTTTTTACACTAGTAATGATACCAGAACTACGTAAATCTTTGTAACCACGAAACTCTAAAGGAGTAGCTTCTTCTTCAGGTGCGTCTTTCGCCCAATCGTAATCTTCACGAAGTCCACAAAGTTGAGCTCTTTCTTTGTCAGTATAATTAGAAACAGAAGTAATTCCTGCTTCCCAATTATTGTCACGAGTCAAACCTTGGATTTGTTTGATTAATTCAATTTCTTTTAATGCGTCAGGGTTAGCCATCACAGAAACAGAAAGAAGTACTACAAGAGCGATGAAAAATAAATTTCTCATTCCAAAATCTCCTACTATTCTATAATTATAGTTCAGGCCTAAACAAAGTTTAGGTCACAATTTTATTCTTTAATTTAACAAATGTCTATTTCTAAGTACAGCAAATAACAGACCAAAGAGAAAAAAAACTCCTTAGGTTTAAAAAGTAAGGGATAGAGCAGTTTACAAAGAAACTTTTTTTTGTTACAATTCTTCGTAAAAATAAACGGAAGTTACAAAAGGTTACATTACAAGTGGGTTATCAAAAGTATTTGGACAATTTGATAGCTCACCTATGAAAAAAGAGCTGTCAATAGTAAGTTTATCCGCCACTTAAGGAGAAAGAAAAATGAATATAGTTGTAGCAGCACTCTATCACTTTTCTCACCTAGACAACTACCAAGATCTACGAAAACCATTACAATCTTTCTGTTCTGAGCAAAAAATAAAAGGTACTTTACTTCTAGCAGAAGAGGGAATCAATGGAACCATTGCAGGTTCAAGGGAAGGGATTGATGCTGTTTTAGAGTATCTTCGCCAAGATACTCGTTTATCTCAGCTAAGCTATAAAGAATCATATACAGAGGGCTATCCTTTTTATCGCATGAAGGTAAAGCTCAAGAAAGAAATTGTTCCTTTGGGAGTAGAAGGAGTAAGTCCAACTAAAAAAGTAGGTACTTATGTTAAGCCAAAAGAATGGAATCAACTACTTCTCGATCCCGAAGTAGTGGTTATTGATACAAGAAACGACTACGAAGTAAGAGTAGGTACTTTCAAAAATGCCCAGAACCCTGAAACCGAAAGATTTCGAGATTTTCCAGGATACATTAAGGGCAACCTAGATCAAAAAGAACACAAAAAGGTAGCGATGTTTTGCACAGGAGGAATTCGCTGTGAAAAAGCATCTTCTTTCATGCTAGAGGAAGGATTTGAAGAGGTTTACCACCTCCAAGGAGGAATTTTAAAATACTTAGAAGAAGTTCCCGAAGAAGAAAGTCTATGGGAAGGAGAATGTTTTGTTTTTGATCAACGAGTCACCGTTTTGCATGGACTAAAAGAGGGGGAGCATGTCCTGTGTTTTGGTTGTCGTAGTCCCTTATCAAATGAAGACATCCACTCTCCTCATTACAAAGAAGGAATCTCTTGCCCTTACTGCTATAACCAAGTCAGCGAAGACAAGAAAAAGCGCCTGGCCGAACGACAAAAACAAATTGAGTTAGCTAAATCAAGAGGAGAAGAGCATATTGGGCAACGGCCCAGATAAGCTTCAATAAGCCCCACCAAACCTCATTCAAAGTCAAAAATTCTTTGTAAATGAGGAGCGCAATACTCTGCTCCCCCTGTCAAGACTAAGATATTCTCACTAACTTGGGCTTGACCATCTCCATGAGTATGCCCACACAAAACAACTAAGTTTTTATGGGGGTACTCCTTCATAATTTCTTTTAAAGTATCTCCTACCGCCTGGCAAGTAAAATGAGGAAGCCAATTGTCATCGGAGAGACCTCCCTCATGCCAACAAGACTCCCGAAAGGGAGGAATATGCGTTAGTAAAAAAATATTGTCATACTTTTCCAATGCTTCGGGAAGAACTTTACGAAAATAATCGGCCGCTTGGTCTCCGAGAATCTGCAACTTAAGCCAGCGATCCATCTTATCTAAGCCCGCAAAATCTTTAATAACAAAGTAATCATTCATAAAAACATCGGAATCTTCATAGTTTCCTAATCGTCCGTCTGACCAAGAATCGTGGCCAATCAAAGCAGTATCATGGTTAAGAGGAATAATCCCTTCTTGGTTCAGCCAAAACAAATGCTTTGAGTGACTAGTTTGCCTGCTAACTTTTTGGCTTACTTTATCTAAACTACTACCATAGAAGTCATGGTTTCCTAGGACAAAGTAAATCGGACTCTTTAAATATTTTTCTATTTCCTCCAAGTGTTCTTCAAGATAACGAGCAATGGATATATCTCCACTAATCATATAACCATTGCATTTGTACCGCCTAAGTTCTTGCAGGAAATTTCGCAGATCTCCTTCTTCCAAGAACTCAAAATGAACGTCTGTTAGCCAAGCTAACCTAGGAGGTTTTCTGATAATCATGTTTTTTCTACCTCAACAGAAGGAGCGATTTTCTTCTGAGAAGCAAGATGGTTTGTCCAATCTATACCATAGAAACGCAAGCAACTCAAAAAAATGACAGTCGCTCCTACTTCATCCATGTTTCCAAAAAAAGGAAAAAGATCAGGAATTAATTCAAAAACCCCACCAGTAGAATTAACTAAATACAAAAAGCTAGCAAAACCAATTAATATGACTTGGATATGGGCAAAAAAATTCATTTTTTAATTCTTTCTATTTATTTTTCCCAAGCATCTTACGAGCTATTCGAAAACCAATGGCTGCGGAACGATTAAAAGGATTGCTTGGATGACGATAAAAGGAGCTACAATTGTCAGCTTGGTCATACCAGTAGCCTCCCCGGATAACCTTTTCTTTTTTGCTTCCTTGAATTAAAGGGCTTTCTCTAGGAGAAGTATACCAATCACTACACCACTCTGAGACATTCCCACTCATATCATAAAGTCCCCAAAAGTTAGCTTTTTTCGCTCCGACAAGGTGAGGTAAGCTTTGCCCCAAAAAATCAGAGTTCTTATCATACCAAGCATAAGATAAAATTTTTTGATACTGGGAATCCTCTCCCCAGTAAAACCGACTTGTTGTCCCTGCTCGGCAAGCATACTCCCACTGAGCCTCGCTCGGAAGAAAAAAACTAGCAGGAAGTCTTCGCAAAAATTTATCATAAATTTCTAACCAGTTAACGTGAGTTGCTGGAGATTTGCTTTCGGGAAGTCTTCCTGTCTTATTCCACGGTTTTTCTTGTGTAAAAGCAAACCATTGCTCTTGAGTAATTTCATAACGACTCAGCCAAAAACCTTCTGAAATCACAACCCGAGAAGAAGAGTCTTTTGGCCCCATAAAAAATCTTCCCGGAGGAATTAAAACAAAAAAGAAAGATACATTTTCCTCAGAAAACTCTTCTTCACTAGAAACACCTTGATTCTGAGCATAGCTTTCTTGGTACATTTGAATATAAAGACGGCGATCTCGTAGGCTTAGCTTTCTCCAGTGGGAAGTTGTCGTATCTAAAATATAATTCCCTTTATTAAGATACCGACAATTACTCCAAAGCTTCTTTGGAAGTTGATAGCGAGCTTTTTTTTCATTTTGAATTTGCTCTTCTTGCTTCTTCATCCAGCTTTTCAGTTTTCTTTCGCACTTTTGAATTTCTTCTTCATAATTTTCGATACTAAGATTTAATTTTTCTAAGGATTGACAAACTTCGGGACTTGCCTCGCTCACTCTCAAGAACTGATAGTGTAATTTTATTTCTTGGTATTTTTTATGTAAACCTTTGATTTGCATTTGCCATTTTTTCAAAGGATTGTTCTGGCTATAGCTGTAAGCCATTTCCATCGTTTCTATTCGAGAAGTCCAATTCTCCTGAAAAAAGAACTCTTGCTTTTGCGAAAGCTCTTCCTTGCGTACACTCCACTTTCTTTTTTCTTCTGCCTCTTGCGATTGCCTAACAAAATCATTTATCTCTTCCTCAAAAGACTCCAGTTGCCGAGAAAACTGAGTAATTTCTTTTGTTTGTCGCAAAGCTTCATCCCAAGTTTCACGTAAAAAAACAATTTCCGTTGGACTGGCCTGCCCTTGTGGAAATTCTTCATAAATTTTCTCTCTTTGCTCCACAGAACGAAGTTTTTCTTGAAACTGTTTTTGGAAAAGGTTTAGCTGAGAAGAATTTTGATAACTCCAAGGCTCTTGCGACCAAGTCAAAAGCACATTCTTTAAACGAGCTAGTCTTTTCTCCATCTCACTTAAAGCTATACTTAAGCTACTCGTTTCTTGGTAGTACTGCTCCAATTTATCGAGAAGCATCCTTTTTTCTTGTCCTAAAGCAAGGATTCTCTCCTCTTGGAGTCTTCTTTGTTCCGCTTGCTTTTTTTCCCACTCTAATTTTTCAGCTAACTCTTGTCTCCTTTGTTCCTCAAGTCTTTTTGCCTCTTCTTTTTTTTTCTCTCGGAATATTCGTTCTTCTTCTTTTCTTTTTTCTTCTGCTAGCTTCTTATCTAAGAATAGTTGCTTTCTCTCTGTTTCTTTTCTCTTTTGCTCTTTCGCGGCTTCCTCTTGCTCTTTTTTCAAAGCAAGTTTTCTCTCCAGCTCTTTTCTTTTCTTTACTTCAACTTCTCTTTTCGCCTCTAGCTCTTTCTCTTTTTTACTTAGCTCTTCTTGCAATACAATAGCCAAGGGCTCTCGAACAATAACATTCGCCTGAGCCTGCATCCCTAGACTCTTATTTTGGCAAACAACCTTATATTTCCCAGGCTCTTTCCCCCAAAAAATTCCTTTGGAATTTACAAAAGTAGAAGGCTCCCAGCTAACAGTTAAATCAGGATAGGATTTCTTTTCCTTATCTTCTGCTCGAAACTGAAAACCATATTTTTCTCCTGTTTCCAAATAAACAAGAGAAGGAACAACCTCAAAGTTTTCTATGCGCTGAACAAAAAAAATATGATGTTTTTTTCCCCACTGGTATTCCGCAATAAGCTCAAAACGTCCCGAAGAAATTTTACTCAAAGGAAGCCTCGACTTAAAAGCATAGTAACGTGGATATTTTTTTGACTTTCGCCAAACCATCGGATATTTACCCGTAGAGTGAGAAAGGTAAAATTGTTCCAACTGAGAAGCTAGAACATAGCCCATTAAAACCATTTCCTGCTGTTTTTGCCCCAGTAAAACACTCCCTTGCCGTATCTCCGGAGAAACAATTCGAATAGGAGGAACAAAAGGAGATTTTGAATTGCGGGAGAGTTGCCAAGCTTCGTGCTCCGAATCTCCTCCCTCAAGAGCATGAGGAGAAATTATTTTCCAGCTTCCCTTACCAAAAACCCCTTCTTCCCAGTAATGGTAAAAAAGAGTATTGTCCGCAACTGCCCAATGAATGATTCTTCCCCCTGGATAACTTCCCTGGTTTTTACCATCTTCGTAAACCAAAGTAATTTTTCCATAGTTACTGTACCAAGTTCCTTGAAAATCCTTATTGACATAGCGATGATTCGTTTTAATAGCCTGAAAAACAAAACTTCCCTTATCACTTCCACTACCATAGAGAACACCAATACTAGGGTTTTGCCGAGAATTATAGCTAACATAGTCCCGAATTTTTTGAAAAGCAGGGCTCGATTCATCCTGAAAAACTACTCTTTTATTTTTTTCCAATACTTCCAAAAACTTAGTCGCAAAAACGCTGTGATGATTACGACCAGAGGAACGATCCAGTACAGGTTCCACTCCTCCACTAGTAAGAGCTAGCTTAATAGGAAGAGATGATTTTTTAGTCAGAAAATCACTACCATAGTTTTTTTGGTCGTAATGCCCTTGAGCTGGAATAACTCGAGTAAGAAGTTGTCCACTAAAGCACGAGTCTGCCACAAGAAGCAATTCTTTCGCAGCAATTACCTGAACAAATTTTTTAACTCTAACATTGGAAATAAAGTCTTCCGTTTCTTTTGCTTCATAGGGAATCCAATACCCCTCTTCCTCTAGAGAATACTCCACCCCATGCCCCGCATAATAAATAAGGACTTGCTCAGCTTCTTCAGATTTCGTTTGAGCACAAAACTTTCGGAAAGCGTGAAGAATATTACGACGAGTCGCTTTTTCATCAAATAAAGTCGAAACTCGGTAGTTATAGCGTTGCCGCAAAATTTGAGCCAACTTTTGTCCGTCATTAACCGGTGTGGCCAAAGAATCGAAATTTTTGTACTTAGAAATCGCAATAACTAAAGCCAGTTTATCCGCATAAACAGGAATCATAAAAAAAAACAAGCAAAGAAGGAATTTAGCCAGCATAAACGCTTTTCTCCTAAAAAAACAAGTACCTTCTTTAAGTTTAACACCGAATATGAGAAAAGACAAGCTTGACCGCATATTAAACGGATTTAGCTGATTTACAGGAGTTTTTTTTAGGGCAGCGATTATTTGAAAAGCTTGGAATTTAGCAAAAGAGAATTGAGTTCCACACTTAATTTGGAGAGGGAGTATGTATTTACAAAACTCTAACTCTCTGTTTAATTTTTTCTTCAAATTTTCTGCTAATCAAGAATATTATGTTTGTTATAATCTTTTTCTTTTACATTGTCAGATGACAGAGATGTATTTTCCTTGATCTCTGTTTAGTAATTACCCATTTGGAGACCATTATGGTTAGACTATTTTGTATTATCATAACTTTATTTTGCTTATCGTGCGAAAAAAAGCCAGCATCTTCCACAGAAAATAAAGTTGTTAGTATGGGAGAAAATGCTGCTAATTTACTGATTAAAAATTTGAAAACACAGTTGACAGAAGCTATCAAACAAAAAGGACCTGAGTATGCTCTTAATTTTTGTTCAGAAAAAGGATTAGTTTTAACTTTAGAAACAGAGAAACAACTGGCAAAAGGAATAGAGATAAAAAGGACTTCTGCTCAATATCGAAATCCACATAATGCTCCAGATAAATATGAGCAGCAAGTACTACAATATTTCACTACATCTACGAAAAAAAATGAGAAAACTAGGGAGTATGTGCAAGAAGTGAGTGACCAAGAGAAATCATATTATAGATACTACAAACCTCTATACATAAAAGCCCTGTGCTTAACTTGCCATGGAGATCCCAAACAAATGTCCGATAATTTACGAAGAGCTTTACGTGAAAAGTATCCTGATGATAAAGCTGTTAACTACAAAACAGGGGACTTCAGAGGTATGGTACGGGTTACTATCCCTAAAACAATTGTCGAGTAAAATCTTGTAGGAAATAGTGCCAGGCGTAAGAGGATAGGAGGAAATAGTGCCAGGATCCCAGTAGGAAATAGTGCCAGGTATAGGAGGAAATAGTGCTAGGCGTAATGTTAATAGTGCCAGGCGTAAGAGGACAGTAGGAAATAGTGCCAGGCGTAAAATAATAGGAAATAATCCCTAAAACAATTGTCGAGTAAAATCTTGTAGGAAATAGTGCCAGGCGTAAGAGGATAGGAGGAAATAGTGCTATAGGAGGAAATAGTGCTAGGCGTAATGTTAATAGTGCCAGGCGTAAGAGGATAGGAAATAGTGCTAGGCGTAATGTTCAGACGTAGTGTTTGCCAGCCAGGAAATAGTGCAGACGTAATTTCAGCTAACTAAATCAAGGCTTTCGATGGAGAAACGAAAAATTCTGTCCAAGGAGGCATTACAATAGTATCTTTCTTAAATCATTATGTAAAAGAAAGGCCCAAAATGCGACCTCCGAGAATAAATTTTACAGGTGGAGTATTCCATGTAGTAACGAGATGCAATAATCGAGAATTTTTCTTTCAACGAAAAGCAGACTTTTTACTCTATCAAGAGATCTTGATCAAAGCGAAAAAAAAATATGGCACTGAAATTTATGCTTATTGCATAACATCAAATCATGTACATCTACTAGTAGGAACACCTACAGGACCTAACCTATCAGAATTCATGAGGTATGTGAATGGAAATTATGCCAAAGCCTACAACCGAGCACATAGAAAAACAGGTAGATTTTGGGAAGGAAGGTTTCATTCGACGATTATAGAATCAGATTCACAACTACTAAACTGTATTGTTTACATAGAACTAAATATGACCCGTAACGGCGTATGTCCTGATCCTATTAATTGGCCTTGGAGTAGCCACCAAACTCATGTTAATGGAGAAGATAATCTCATTTTAGACTACCATCCACTATATCTGGAGCTAGGAGAATCCCTTAAAGAATGCCAAAATGTATATCATGATATGGTACATGAACGTATCCGCGAAAAAGGTCTCGGTCGACAGCCTGCTATCTCTAGTGGTATTATCTATGGCTCCGAGACTTTTGTTCGAGATTTACTTGAAAAATATGGGAAGTTTATTCCTTATTATCAAAATCGTAAATTGTACTCAGAAGGAAATCGTTTTCATTCTTTGCGCCGATTTTCCTTATCTAGAGGATAGCCATTCTTAAATTTTTTGTTTTGACTTTACTCCTGGCTTTGTTTATCAAGATGCAGAGATAATCTGCCTATACCTCAAAATTTTGCCTTTTTCCGCCACTAATCCCTCTTTATTTTTTGCCCATTTTCAAGCTCTTTTTTTATTTAAAAACGTTTTATAAAGAAAATTTATCTTAGTTGCTTCTAAAAAAACTCCTTATTTCTTATATTATACCTTTACGGCAAAATATGCCTGGCACATAGTCTTCTCCCACATACGGCAAAATATGTCTGGCACATAGTCTTCTCCCACATAGTCTAAGCAAAACCTAGTTTTACACATAAAGATACGACTGGATAAAGATACGACTGGCACATAGTCTAAGCAAACCCTAGTTTTATAGACAAAAATAATGGATTTGTTGCATAACTAGCTATTAGGAAAATAAAATGCGCTTTGCTCATACTAATATCATCGCTAAAGATTGGAAATCCTTAGCAAATTTTTACATAAAGGTCTTTTCTTGTACAGAAAAGCCTCCTTACCGAAAACTATCCGGTCTTTGGCTAGATCAAGGAACAGGGGTCGAAAATGCTTGTTTAGAAGGTGTTCATCTTCAATTACCAGGTTACGATGAAAATGGCCCCACCTTGGAAATCTATTCTTATGGGGAAAATATAGAAAGTAAAACCAATCTCTCTAACCAGCAGGGATTTCGTCATATAGCCTTTGAAGTCGATGATGTGCAGCAAGTTCTAGCTTCTCTCTTAGAAAATGGAGGAAGCTCATTGGGAGAGCTAGTCGAAAAATCTATCCCAGGAGTCGGACTGCTAACTTTCGTTTATGCTAAAGATCCCGAAGGGAACATTATTGAGATTCAGTCTTGGAGAAAATAAAAAACATGTCCAAAAGTATTTGCTCAGATGAACAAAAATGTCCTCTCCAATCTTTTTCTCTATCCTCTTGGAATATACAAACCTTTTTCCAACCTTTTTCAGGGCAACATCCAGGAGGAGATCGTTTTGGTTTAGGCTACAACACAAACGAGCAACTTTGTTTTTATATAGCAGATGCCACTGGTCATGGTGAATGGGCCGCCCGCTTCTGGGAAAAGCACCGCAAGCTTTTTGATCACCTCTGGGAAGAATTTCTCTCAAGCCCTGGAGAAGTCTCCGATATCTACAAATTTTCTTCTACTCTAAACGCTTCTTTAATAGAAGATTCATCAGAGCAATCCCAGATATGTTTGGCTATAGGAAGCATCACCAATCAAGGTAAACTATCTTTCGCTAACTTTGGCTACGGAGTTCATTTGCTTATTCGAGTAAATGGAGATCCCTACAAGGGAGAAGCAAAAGAAATGTTTGGTCTCAAGTTAGGCTGGGCTTCTAGCGGTATGTGGAAAACTATTCCAAGAGCTTTTGTTTCTCATAAAATGGAAAAAGTCGACAGACTAATTCTCATGACCGACTGTTTTTTGGGAGATGATTTTCGAGATCCAATAAAAACTCTGAAGCAAATCGAAGAAATGAATAGTCAGTGCTCTCAATTAGAGGAAAATCAAATAATAGATTATTTTCGAGATAACTTTCCTTCTGAGGGGGATGATGCTTCTTTGCTTGTCATTAACCCGACCAAAAATTTGACCGCAGATTAAACGGATTTAGCTGATTTTTTTTGGCCACAGATTTTATCTGTCTAACCGTTCATTAGCTTAATGACATTGAGGTGTTTCTGCGTTTTTATCTGGATTCCCGCCTTCACGCATAGCTGCCAAGCTAAAACCGTGAGTGATTGAAATATCTCCCAAGGAGATTAACGTGAGTAGCTCCGGGTTTGCAACCCGGAGGTAAGAAAAAGGCCCCAAAAAATCGCCCTGAAGGGGCGAAACTCTCTTTGTTTCACCCCTTCAGGGTGGTTTTGGGACGTAATACATTATCCCATGGGTTGGAAACCATGGCTACTAACATTAACCCCCTTCGGGGGAATAACTTACGGCTCAGATTAACGGCTATGCCTTCGCTGGAATGACACTATGCAGCCAAACTTATGATCAAGGCTTACAACTCTATTCTCCCCCTCTTATAATCTCTTGAAAAGCAGGATCATCTGCTAAGCTAGCCAAGTCAGGGTCTTGGGTGGGAATATGCTTTGGGAGTCCGTTATTCAAAGCCTTACGCAAATATTCCAAGGTTGCTGCTTTGTTTTTGTGATAGAGGTAAGTACAAGCTAAATTATAGAGAATACGGGGGTTTTCCGGAAGAATTTGTCCGGCGATTTGTTGGTGGTAAAGGGCTCGCTGGTAGTCTTTCTTTTTGAGGTATATATTTCCTAGATTAGAGTGCGCGTAGCCTTGGTAGGGATTAAGGTTGATTGCTTTTTGGTAGTCTTGGATGGCTTTGTCTTGTTCTTGCAGTTGATTTTGGTAGAGAAGGCCTCGGTAGTTGTAAAAAGAGGCGTCTTCTGGGTTCATAGCGATGGCTTGGTTGTAGTCATCGAGGGCTTTTTCTTTTTCGTTTATATGGCTATAGGAGAGACCGCGGAAAAAGAAGTACGGGGCTTGGGCTCCGTCTTGGGTAATAGCTAAGTCATATTCATGAATCGCTTGGTTCCATTTTTCTTCTTCTCTTAGGGTATTTCCTTTGTGGTAGTGTGGTGAATTAGCATGGTCTGAGCGGGCCCACTTTTTCGAAATATGTCCGAGAGCAAAAGATAGGATTTGGGCCTTTTCCATATCGAGTAACTCTAAGGATATCTGAAAAGTTTTTTGGGTTTCTTGGAGGCGGCCTTGAAGAATTGCTTCTGCCCCTAAAAACTTTCCTTTTATGACTTGCTTTTCAGGGTCATAGAAATCGGAGAGCTCTTTCTCCATTCGAACCGCGATAGCATTAGGCTGAAGAGATATAAGAGATATGTTCTTCTGCGTGAGAATAAACAGAGTTTGTTCGTAAATTTCCTTAGAAAAAGAATCCCATCTAGGGGATGGTGCCTCTATTTTTTTTAGAGTAACACGTAGACCAGAGGGAAACTGGACTTGATCCAGTATTTTTTGCAATTCGGAGGATAAGGTTGTCGCTTCTTCTGCCCCCGAAGATAAAGAGGGAGGAGGAGATGGACAACCTAGAAAAAAAATAAAGCATATAAGAAAAAACATTTTGGGCAATAAAATATTTTTTCTTTTTCGAAATGGCAAAGAATCCAGAATCCAGAATCCAGCATTCAGAATTAAAATACAAAAAAACGGATTGTAAAAGCACATGTTCTTGTAAAGATTTTTTTTTGGGATTTCAACTACTGAATTCTGGATTCTGGATTCTGGATTCTTCTTCACTTTTTCCATCCTATTTCAATTTTCGAACTGCGTCAATGACGGTTCCGTCTACCCATTTAATTGCTGCAACAACTTCTTCATCTAGCACAGGTAAATCAGGTTTACCACAGAGTTTGTCCACCTCTTCTTTTATGTCTTCTAGTGGTCGAATAGGTAAATTACTCCCTTTGGTTTTTGCAATAAGATCCTCTCTCAAAGGGTTGATTGCAATACCTCTCTCAGTGATAATAACATCTATTAATTCACCTGGGCCACAAACCGTTGTTACTTGATCACGGATAACAGGTAAACGATCTCGGAAAGAAGGTATCGGCAATATGGTACATTTAGAGAACAGACAGTTCTGCCATCCTCCTAGTCCATGTAAGAGTTTACCATCAGAGTGGGTCACAACGTTGGCATTAAAATTCAAATCGACCTCTGTCGCTCCTAAAATAACTACATCAATGAGGGAAGCAAAGTTACCTTTGCCATGATAGTTATAACTAGTAAAAGGGCTCGTATCCACATGACACGGATGCTCTCTCATGGAGCGAACTCCTTCGAGATCAAAAGTCTGCCCATCGAGAATATAATCGGTAAGACCTTTTTCTAGCATTTTAACGAGGTATTGAGTGCTTCCTCCTCGGACAAAACGAGCCCGGATTTGGTTCTCTTCCATAAATTTTTCTAGAAAAATAGCGAAAGCAAGAGAAGTTCCTCCCGCCCCTGCTTGGAAAGAAAAACCATCTTGAACAATACCTGCTTCAATAGCAAAACGAGTTGCTAGTTCTGCAATGAGGAGTCTATCGGGACTTTTAGTAATCTGGGTTGTTCCCGATACAATCTTACTCGGGTCTCCCACTTGCTCAACGGAGACAACATAGTCAACATAGTTTCCTTGAATTTGCCACGGATGGCAAGGAAAAGGGACTAAGTTATCACTTACGACAATTACTTTGTCAGCATATTGAGAATCAGCCAGGGCAAACCCAAGTAATCCACAAGCAGAAGGGCCTCTTAGGCCATTAGCATTCCCAAAGGGATCTGCGGTAGGAGCAGCAATCACAGATATATCGACATGAACTTCACCATCTTGGATAGCCTGATAGCGTCCTCCATGTGATCTCAAAACAGCCATTCCTTTCATTTTGCCAGCAGTAACAAATTCTCCTAAAGGACCATTCATGCTGCCTTCTATATGATGAATGACACCACTTTCTAAGTGTCGAATCATCTTGCTATGGCAAGGAAAAGAAGCGCTAGGAAACCAAACCAAATCTTTCACACCCTCTTCAGCAGCGATATCAAATATTTGATTAGCTAGCAAATCACCATCGCGAAAGTGGTGATGAGTGGAAATCGTCATTCCATTTCTCAAACCTGCTTTCAGAAGGGCTGTTTTTAAATTCGCCACCGTCTTATCCCCACTAGAAGGATAATTGGCACAAGAAGAAATGGCAGGAGCAGCTTTTTGACCCGAAGGATGATATTTACCTACTCCTTGATAAGGAACAACCTCTTGTCCATTGATGTGAGATGGCACCATTTTTCCAAGAGCATTTTCAATCAACTGATAACTCATAATTAGGACTTCTCCCTTTCGGCTATTTCAAAAGTGTTTATTTTCTGAAAATCATCTTTTAAAATAACCCTAAACTATCTCTTCACGAAAATAACCCTAAACTATCTCTTCACGCCAATTTTCTTTTATTTTACCTGTGCTAAGTGCTAGGTCAACCGCTCGTAAAGCTCTCTTAACCACAGGCAAATCAATCATTTTACTTCCGAGAGAAACAACTCCCAAACCTTGAGATTTTGCTTCTTCAAAAGCCATAACTATTTTTTGAGCCTTGTCAATCTCTGATTTTTTCGGCAGAAAAGCTTCGTTGATAATGCTAATCTGGCGCGGATGGATACAACCTTTTCCATCAAAGCCCAGTGCTTTTGCTTCCAAAGAACTCTCTTGAAGCTTTTCCATATTAGCTACATCAGAGTATACAGTATCAATCGGTTGCAACTGAGCCGCTCTTGCGGCGATAACAACAGCTTGTCTCGCTCCTAAGCTTTCTTTTCCTTCTGTTGTTCTTTCTGCTCCGATATCAGCCGTAAAATCTTCTAAACCAACAGCTAAAGCTACATTTAAAGACGAGGCTTTTGCTATTTCGTAGGCATTAATTACCCCTAAAGCACTTTCAATAATGGGCATTAGCCAAACGTCCTCTTCTACTTTTCTTTCATGTTTGAGCTCTGCTATTTTTTTCTCAACCTCAATAATTTGCTCTTTGTCTTCGCACTTGGGAATCAATATAAGTTGTACATTATGGCCAATAATAAATTCAAGATCTCTTATCCCCAAAGGAAGCTGATTAATTCGTACCATCCGTTCAGCGCCATAAAAATTTAAGCTACGCAAGGCATTGCGAACGAGAATCCGGGCCGCATCTTTTTCTTCAGGAGCAACAGAGTCTTCCAAGTCTAAAATTATAGCATCAGGCTGATGAAGACCCGCATTTACAAAAAACTTGGGTTCGTTTCCGGGTAAATAAAGCCGGGAACGACGAAGCCGATCTTGCCGAGAGGAGGCAAAACCTTTCTCTTCTTCAAAAAGCTTAGGCAAAGAAACCGCCTTTTGGCTAGGGAAAGCCCTTCTAACAGCGCATTCCAAGCGAGCCATCAAGGTAAAAGGGAGAGCCCCCGAGTCTTCAATAAGAACACTTCCTCGAGTAATGTTGAGCTCCATAAGAGTTTCTCTGGCTAGTTCTAGAATTTGTCTTCCGTAAAGAGCTTCCACTTTACTAGTGACCTTAATATCTATTATTTCCGACCCTTCTGGACAGAAAGTGATAAAACAATCTGAGCGTACACTTTCTCCTTTTTTTCCAGCATGAAATACTTTTGTCATGATAAGAACTCACTCCTTACTCTATCAGAGTACCTTTTTCTTTCATCACCATTGGATTAAAAGTGCCATAATCCGCTTGGTGGATCAAAACAGTTTCGATAGTCTGGGGACGACCTTCTCCTTCTTTGGCATGACAAGCAATCGCATTAATTACTCCGTCTGGAATATCGTACTGAGCAGCCAAAATCGCTCCTGAAAAAGGATGACGGGCTATCTTTCCAGAACGACTTTTACGATAACCTCCTTCTCCATCTCTTTCAAATTCAAGAGGTTTGCCAACGTCATGAAGCAATCCTGCTGCAACTAAAATATCCATATCGATAACGTAAGGCATATTTTTGTAAGCATCCATTTGGCCCTTAGCTAAACCGATAGCTCCGTGAGTAACGGCCTTTGTATGCTCAATAAAATTTACTCCTAAACAATTTGTCAACAAAGTAAAGGGTAGCTTTTCCAATTCTTCTAGAGTTTCCCAGCCTCCCTGCTTACAGGCAGCAACCCAAATATCAATAGTTTTTTGCCGGAGAGATTCATCTTTGATTAGCTTGAGCTCTTCTTTAAATAACTTTTCAATTTCCTGTGCACTGATCATTTTTTATTTTCCTTGCTTTAAAAAAATGACTTCAAAAACATAACCAAGTAATAGTTTTGCAATAGATTCCGTTTATACTGTTGCGCGAAAAAAAAATAACAGTATAATATGATTAAAGTATCATAGCAAATATGCGTAAAAATGGAAAGAATATGCTTAAGGCACGTCGAAAAAAATAAATCAGATCCTTTTCTGGTTTGGAATCAACAGAAACGAAGGCTGTAACAGTTTTGTGCTGTTTGAGAGTCATAATAGAGTAAGGGTTATCAGCATGGTGCTAAGCCTCACAATACTGAATGAGAGCCAAAGAGGGCAGAACATTCTGCTAAAAGAAAATCGAGTGGTGAGTATCGGAAGAGGCTCTAACTGTGATTTTCAAATTCATCATAGTAGTATCTCCAGAAAACACTGCTCTATTTTTTATGAAGAGGGCCGTGTTTGGATTGAAGAAGGAGAAAGTACTAACGGAATCCGGGTCAATGGAGAAGAAATTCAAAAAGCTTCCCTTGAAGTAGGAGACTATATTCAGCTCGGCACAGTTCAACTAAAACTCGAGTCTGGAATTGAAGAAGAAAGCTCACGCCCGTATGATTCTTCTGCTTCTACAATGCAAGTCCCCGCACCTCTCCAAGTTGAAGCAACAAATCATCTCTATGAAAAAGAAGAGGGGTCTCCTACCTTCACTATGGAGACATTAAATGAGCGTTATGTTAAACTTCTTTATGAAATTGGTAAAAAAGCCCAAAATTCAGATAATGTACGCCAGTTATTTCGCTCTATCTTAGAAGCTGTCATCAGAAGCCTTGATGCAGAGAGAGGTTGTATACTATTAAAGCCAGGTGAAAATGTCAATAAATCTCATATTCTCTTTCTCATCTCTTCTCTAGAAAGTTTTGAAGAAGAAGAATTTTTCTTAGAAAGACCGATTATTGATGAAATTCTCACCAAAGGCAGAGGAGTAGTTTCCACAATAAAAATTGAAACTACCCGAAAAAACAAAGAGAGCTTGGCTCGTCATATCGAAAAAAGAGCGGTTCTCTGCGTTCCCATAAAAGGTCAAAAAGGTACTTTAGGGGCAATATACTTAGATTCTCCTCAAGAAACAAATCTTTTTGGACAAGGGGAGCTGGATCTTTTAACAGCCATTGGACGACAAACTGGTAATGAGGTAAAAAGACTCTATCTTGAGCAAGAAGAGGAACGCTATCGTTCTATTGCCTTATCAATGATAAAAAACTCAAAGGATGTTCTCTATCGACGCCAGACAGATCAATCTTTTGTGATCATCAGTCCTTCTGTAGAAAAATTATTGGGTTTTTCTGCTCAAGATTACATAGATACCACAGACTTGTGGGAAAGATGCACCCATACAGACGACCAAGAAAGAGTTTTTGACAAGCGGGCTTCAGTTTTTGGGGGGCAAGAGTGCTCCATTGAATACAGAATGATATGTAAACAGGAAGTAGTTTGGGTTTATGAAGAGAGCTATCCTGTTTATGATAAAAACGGACAGGTTGTCTGTATTCAAGGATTAGTTCGAAATATCACAGAAAAAAAACAACTGGAAGAACATCTTGAGCGTGCTCAAAAGATGAAAGCTCTAGGAGTTCTTGCTGGTGGTGTCGCTCACGATCTAAACAACACTCTAGGATGTTTAATCGGCTACCCTGATTTGCTTTTGATGCAAATTCAAGCAGGAAGTCCTCTGCGTAAACCCATCGAGAGCATGAAAAAGTCTGCAGAAAAAGCCGCTAATGTTGTCCAAGATCTTCTGATGATGGCTCGTCGTGATCCTTACCCTACGGAAGCTTTGGATATCAATGAGATCCTTCAAGAATATCTAGAATCTTCTGACTTGGAAAACTTGAAGAAAAACAATACCCACGTTAAAATTATGCCTAGTTTGATAGAGCAGAACTTAATTATTGAAGGCTCGGCTCAGCATTTAGCGAGGGTTTTACTCAATCTAACCATAAATGCAATCGAGTCGGTAAACAAAAAAGCTGGTGTTTTAGAAATCGCTACAGATTGGGTTTACCTAGACAAAACGACTTTGTGCTATGACAAAATTAAAGAAGGGGAATATGCTGTCATTCGCATTAGTGATAATGGAGAGGGAATTCCAGAAGAAGACCAAAAAAGAATTTTTGAACCTTTCTATAATTGGAAAAAAGACTCTAAGTCGAGTCGAGTGGGACTAGGATTAGCTGTAGTATACGGTATTGTTCAGGATCATAAAGGCTACGTCGATGTCAAAAGCATGGTTAACATGGGGACAAGTTTCATTATTTATCTTCCTTTGAATAACCAAGTTCGCAAGAAAGCAGAAATTTCCGCTCCTCACCTTCAAGGTAGTGAACATATTCTTGTTGTTGACGATGTTCATAATCAGAGAGAGTTAACTCGGGATTTCTTGGGTGCTCTAGGCTATAAGGTAGAAACTGTATCTTCAGGAGAAGAGGCTCTGACCTTTTTGAAGAACTCTAACTTCGATTTAGTTATTTTGGATATGATTCTACAAAAAGGAATCAATGGTTTAGATACTTATAAAACCATTCGCAAAATTTTACCTCAGCAAAAGGTTATTGTGACTAGTGGATTTGCTCATGACGAAAATATTAGAGAAGCGCTGAAACTAGGAGCAGGTGCTTTTGTCCAAAAACCGTTTACTATCGAAAAGATTAGTTTAGCAGTGCGTAATGAGCTAGACAAACAAATCACACAAGGCCATACTATCTTAATTGCAGATGACGAAGAAAACCTCCGTGAGATGCTTATTCAAATTCTCCAAGGATTAGGGCACACTGTAATTGCAGCTGAAAATGGTGAATCTGCCCTAGAGCTTTTTCGAGATGAAGGCCCTGATATGGTAATCCTCGATGTTAATATGGGGGCAGGAAGAAACGGGTTTGAAATTTGCAAAATAATTAGAGAAGATCCTTATGGAGTTTCTGTGCCCATTATTATGCTAACAGGAATGGACCAAAACGAAGCAATGGTTCACGGCTTTCAAAAAGGGGCTGATGATTACATCCGTAAGCCCTTTAAGATTGCAGAATTTAGAGCTCGAGTTAATGCCCAGCTATCGAAAATACAACGGCAGTCCGATAAAATAGGCCAGCTATCTGATCGTCAATTTAAAATAGGCACTGTTGTTGAAGGAGAAAGCGAAGAGCGTTACAAGATCACTTCTCGTCTTTCCAGTGGAGGTATGGGGGTTATTTTTAGAGGAGTTCGCTTAAACGACGACACTAAAGTAGCCATAAAAACTTTGAACTCAGATTTCTTGGATAATTACAAAGACGTTAAAAGATTTTTTCGAGAAGCAAAAGCCACGATCCAAATCAAGCATCCTCATGTTTCAACAGGTCTTGAGATCATAAGAAACAATGAGTATTGTCTTTACATTATGGAGTATGTCGCAGGAGAAAGCTTGGCGACGATTCTATCTAAAGAAAGGTTTCTCTCCCAAGAAAAATCTGTCAAAATTATTCGTCAATTAACCGATGGAGTGTGCCACTTCAACAAACTAGGCTTAATTCATCGAGACATTAAACCAGGAAATATTCTAGTAGACGAAGAAGGTAATGCTGTTCTTATAGATATGGGTTTAACCAAAATGACCAATGAGCGTTCCGATTTAACTACTGATGGCATCATTTTAGGAACGCCTTATTATCTATCACCGGAGCAAGCGATGGGAGAACCCCTAGACATCCGTAGTGATATTTATAGTCTAGGAGTGACTTTTTACCATCTTCTTACCGGTAGTCCTCCTTTTCGTGGCCCGACAACTCTAGCTATAATCAATGCTCGCTTCACTACAACACCAGAAGTTGTCGATGCAATTGTTCCTCATATATCAAGCAGAGTCTCTGAAGTTGTCGAAAAGATGATGGCTCATCGACTAGAAGATCGTCATCAAACTCCCGAAGAACTTCTCGAAGAGCTTATAGAAATCGAAAAATTACTTCAAGAGCATGAAGACTCGATAAACCAGAAGGATTAAGACACTCCGTGGGCAAGCTTGGCTGTGCCGAGCTTGCCCACTACTAATTATCTTAATCTAGTAATGACCACCGAGCCCTTGATATTTGCGAATCAACTCTCGAAAACGGGAGGTATTTCGGATATTATCTAAATCATTATCTCGATTAATGTGATGAAAATCCCGGAACCCATACCGCAGCGCATTCTCAAAATGATACAAGGCTTGATCAACTTGGTAGTTTATCGACTCAATACAAGCCAGATTGTAATGTGCCAAATTATTATCAGGTTCTTGCCTGATAACTCTCTGCAGTAAACCACGAGCTTTATCATATTGACGGTAGCTCATTGCTTGAACCGCTTTTTGGATTAACTTCCGAGTAGAAACAGGTTTCTCATAAAAAATCTTGTAAGGTCCATACCAACGAGTCTTCCCATGCTGCCGCTCTACTTTCAACCAATACTCCATTCCCGGCGCACAAAAATAAGCTGTCATTTTTGGTTTACCATGAGAGGAGAAACTCAAGCCATACTCAATAAGACTTTCTCGATGTTCTTTACAACGATAACTTGCTTGCATAACCAAGCCCGAAGGACGAAGAGAAGGCCGGTCATCAGAGGCTTTTTTCGCAAAGTTTTGTCGGAAAAAATGAGCACTTCCTTGCCCGTAATGAGAATAACGGTAAGGCCCATACCACAAATCGACGTTGAGAGAAGATACTCGCAAGTTAACCCAATAAAGTCTTTCTCGTGCGCAATAGTAAGCAGAGATGGACGTATCTCCAGATTGGTCTAAAGAAATTTCCCTAGCCGCTTCTCCACTATTTTGATGCGTCCACACTCTACTTGCTTCAATGCCATCAGGTAAGCGGTCAGGAGCATAGCTCTCTGTAGAAAGTCGGCCATTGATAATACTATCTAAATTTTCTTGAACAGATTTCTCAATCTGGGATCTCATATTCTCTTTCTGAGCTAAAACAAAACTACTCACAAAGAGTAAAAAAATCAAAAGAAGGGTAAGTTTTTTCATCGAAAATAATCCTTTCTAAGGAAAAATTCCCTATAAAAGGCCACCTTAGTAGCATAGCCTTAATCCAAAAAACAGCACTTATACTTCTCATATTTTGCCCTGTTAAAGAACAAAAGTAAAATAACAAAATTCATTTTTCTAGGAGAAACAAAAAAATGGTCGCCTTACCGGATTACCTAAAGTGTGATCTGTGCTCTCAGACAGAGGAGTTTTCTCCAACAACTTTACAAGCAAAAATTTCTTCGAGTGAAAGGGCTTTTGCTCAAGAGGTATTTACTGTCTGGCAGTGTAATCACTGTGATTGTATCCATTCGAAGGAAGGAATTGATCTAGAAAATTACTATGATTCCTATGGGCTTCATGCGCATGAAGAGTCAGATATAGTTGATCGCTTTTTTTTCAATAAAAAAATGCGATGGTTGGAAAAATCGGGCATGAAAAAAGAATTTTTGATCTTAGACTATGGCTGTGGAAGCGGAACTTTTGTCAGACACCTGAGTAAAGCGGGGTATAAGGAAGTCTATGGCTACGATCCCTTTGTCGAAGAATTTGCAAATACCAAAGTTTTAGAGCAAAAATACGATCTAGTGATGTCCTCTGATGTTATTGAGCACGACGTTGCTCCTTTGAATCATCTACTGGTCTTACAAAATCTATGTTCAGAAACGGGAACAATCTACCTCCAAACCCCCAAAGCCGAAGCCATTGATTTAAAAAAAGTAAAGAAACACCGCCAAATTCTACAGCAACCTTTTCATCGTCATATTCTTTCTGAAAAATGGCTTCTAGAACAAATGAAAAAAGGAGGTTGGGTCGTACAAAAAAAGACAAACCGACCTTTTTTTGATAGCTCTCTCCCTTTTATTAATCTCCGAACTTTAGACTACTATGCCGACCGCTATGGGGGCCTCATTGTCACTTCGGAAAAATTCCACGGAGAAGTTTTACTTTCTCCTAAATACTGGGGTCTTGCTTTGCTGGGAGGTTTTTTTCCTCAAAGAGATGAAGTGCAGGCAATTTTTTGCAAGTGACCCAGGGTACCTATTCGCCTTTGGCTCCTACACTGAAAGTGTTATATATCAGTAGCCCAGGGTATAGTGAGCCAAAGGCGAACGGTACCCTGGGTCACGAAGATGCCCAAAAATAATATTTGTATGTCTAATTTAAGAGGTAGAAAGAGAGGATTCTAAAAGAGAAGATTAAGAGGTGAGGATTGTCTCTGTTGCCTCTACTTTCGTAAAGACAACAAGAGATTAGTTAGCAGCAAAGATAGCTTTTTGTATTAGCTTACTTAGCAGCAAGAGCAGCAGCAACTGCAGCTTCAGCATCGACTAAACCAGCACCATAAACGTTCTTGGTGTCGTTTTGTGGAACGATAGGAGCTTTGCAAGTGTCTTGAAGAATACTTTTAACTTCTGCAGGAGTAAGATTTGGATTTACTTGCAGCATCAAAGCAACAACTCCAGCAACGTGAGGAGTCGCCATAGATGTTCCTGAGATTGTATTGAATTGGCCATTTTTCCAACCAGCAAAAATATTAACTCCAGGAGCAGTTACATCAGGCTTATTAGCATTGTGAGTAGAATCTGCACCGCGGCTACTGAATCTAGCGATATCGTGAGATTGACCACCACTAGTGTGATTACCATCAACATCTGCAAGAGCACCAACCGTAATAGCTTTTGGCTCACAACCAGGAGTTCCAATAGTGAAAGAGTTAGGTCCACTGTTTCCTGCAGCAATCACAAAAACAACTCCTGCATCAACTCCCTTACGAACAGCTCTTTCCATATCGTTGACAGAACCATTGTCAGTTCCACCTAAGCTCATGCTAGCAATATCAGCGTGTTTAGTCGCATGCTCAATCCCTTGAACAATCCCGCTTAAACTTCCGCTTCCACTGCTACTAAGAACTTTACCTGCGATAATTTCTGCCTTAATCGCAACGCCGACACCTTGTCCTGCAATTGTTGTAGCACAGTGTGTTCCATGGCCATTACCATCTTCTGCATCAAACTCAAAGAAAACGAAAGATTTAGAAAGACCAGTGTTTACTTGACCAGCATTGAAAGTAGAGTGATCTAAGTCAACTCCTGTGTCCAGTACTGCAACAGTAACGCCTTCGCCATTAATTCCTTGAGCATTTAATTTATCTGATCCGATAAAAGCAAGACCCCAATTTGTATTTTGGGCATCTGCCATAGGACTAATCATCACTTCTGTTCTATCATGATAAATGTATTCCACTCCAGGAGTAGCCGCAAGCTGCTCAATAACTTCAGGAGTAGCATGTAAGCTAACAGCATTGATTAACCAGAAATGATGAACATTGCTTACGTTACCAGAACGGGTCATGCCATTCAAAAGAGTGCGAACTTCTTTTTGAGAGTCGAAGCTCAACTCTTCCAATGTTTCGCAAACCATAGCCTTAGCTTCTTGACGACTTCTGGTGTTAGTAGAATGAATACTCATCAGAGATGCAACATCAAAATCTTCTGTCATTCTTACCATGACTGGAATTTTGTTACTATTGCCTCTAACCATCAAGTTTTGCAAATCAGAACTAACTTTTCCATCTGCAAAACCAAAACTCATCGAGAAAAGAAAAATAAACAAGGAAAAAAGGATAGCTTTTTTCATAATGACTCCTCTATTATACGGATAAATCTTTTCCTCACAAACTGGAAGAAAAGTAAACATTTTTTTGACCAACAACAAAAATTATTGCTCTAGGCAATTAAAATCATTTTTGATGCCTCTTTTGTATTTCCTTGCAATATTAACAAATTTTCTTTAAAATGCAAAAAAGATTTCCCTAACAATATTTTCAAATAGAGAACACCTTTCTTTTCTCTCAGGGAAATCAGCCATCTTAGGAGTCAGAGATGAAAAAAAATCAAAAAAATATTTTAACTCTTCTGGGAACAGGACTTGCCTTTCTTTTGTTGGGTATTTTAATTTTCCAAGGCTGGAATATTACAGAGGAAGACAAAAACTCCTCTCCCCTTTCAAAAGATGAGACAGCACTTGCTCCCAAAAGCAAAGAACCTCATAATATAGTAGCTCAAAAGCAAGAGAATACTCTCTTGGTCGAAGGAAAAAATTCTTCTGTCTCAGAAAACAACTCTTCTCTTTCTCACCATCTAGAGCTAAAAAACACTCACCCCACTCTCAGAGTGAAAGATCTTGCCCTAAAAGAAGTTATTAGCTTTGAGAAAAGAAAACTTGTTTTATTTCGAGCAAACTCTTCTATAAATTCAGAAGTCCGAGACTTTGCTCAGTTTGCGGAGAAAACAGCGATTTCCCCTAGAGAAATCCTCCAGCAATTTCCTTTTTCAGTAAAAGAAAACAGCGTTCTTTTAGAGGTACGAGTTAAGAGTTCCTCTTCTATACCAAAGTCTTCCTTGGAAAACTTTGGCGCTCAAATAGCCAAAAAGACCGACGGAGCTCTATCGGTCTGGTTTCCTATCGATTCTTTAGGGCAATTAGATAAAGTAGAAGGGCTTACCCAGGCTTCCTTCCTCGCCAAAGTAGTTCCCAGTGAAGAGCTTTATTTAGGCGACTCTGTCAGCGAAGCGGTTTCTCTTCTTAAAGCTCGCTCTTGGCACGACCAAGGTTTTACGGGAAAAGGAGTTAAGATCGGAATCATTGATGTTGGTTTTGGTCAGTACATTTCTTTACAAGGCAAAGACCTTCCCGGAGAAACTTTTGTCAAAAACTTTGTCGATGGCGAAAGTGATCTAGACATAGATTTGGATGGGCAAAAACACGGAACCGCTTGTGCAGAAATTATTCACGATTTAGCTCCTGATGCTCAACTCTATCTCGCCAAAGTGAGCAACCACTTCGATATCGAAAAAGCGGTAGAATGGTTCATTTCTCAAGGAGTTCAAATTATATCTTCTTCTATTGGCGACTACAACCAAGCTCCAGGAGATGGCACTGGTACTTACGCTAAAATTGTTGCAAAAGCTCAAGAGAAAGATATTTTATGGGTTACCGCAGCGGGGAATGATGCCGAAAACCACTGGAGCGGGCTTTTTTCCGACATCGAAGGAAATAGTCTCCATAACTTTCAGGACGGCGAAGTCAATTTCTTTGGCCCTGGTGACGGCACGATGTACATGATTTCATCGGGCCAGAACATTCGTATGCACATGCGTTGGGATGACTGGGACAAAGTAGACCAAGACTATGACTTAGAAATCGTCCGCTATGACTTACAACAGCAAAAATTAGAAACATTGCCTCAATTCGGAGGAAGTAATCAACAAAATGGAGTCGAAGGGCAAAAACCTACAGAAAATGCTTTTGCTATGACCACCGGAGAAGATGCTTTCTACGGATTTAGAATTCGCCGTGTTCAGGGAAATGAAGAAAATCATTTTAACGTATTTGCTCCTAAGTTTCGACGTTTTCATGAGATTTCCCGCGACCGTAGTCTGGCTGATCTTGCTGATATTCCTGCGGTTTTGACTGTCGCAGCTTTGGATGTAAAATCGCAAAAACAAGAGAGCTACAGTTCACAAGGCCCTACTAATGGCCCCGGCGGAAGCTTCTCGCCTGGTTTTATAAAGCCCGACCTAGCAGCATTTGCCAACGTCCTTACCCAAAGCTACGGAAAGAAAAGCAAGTTCAATGGAACTTCTGCCGCGACTCCCCATGTAGCAGGTGTTGCTGCCTTAATTTTAAACTCTCGCCCGACCTACACAGGGAAAGAACTCAAGAAAAACCTTCTTGAACGAGCCATTGACTTAGGAGAATCTGGCAAAGATACTCTATTTGGAAAAGGTCAACTTCATTTAGGCTCTGCTCTGAAAGAATAAGGGAAAAACTAAAAGGGAAAAATCAAAAGGAAAAATCAAACGATTTTTACCTCCCTTACGTTAATGACAAAGAGATTGTTTTTCTCGCAAGCTAGGTTTTACCCAGCCTCAAATTTTTAGACAGAATAGCAAGAGAGTATTATTCTTTGTTCTGTCTAAAAATTCTTACCTAACACCCAGTTTTTTTTAATAACCCACTAAAGAAAGGTAGGTTTCTATGAAATTTGCATCTTTAACAAAGATGACGATTGTTTTTTCGGTACTTTTATTAATGGTTGCCTGCAACCAAAAACAAAACAACGCTCCAACCCCTCCTGTTTCTTCTGATGCCAAGACGACTAAGGTAGACGACAGCAAAAAAGAAATGATGGTCAAAGTAGAACCTCAGATGGCTCAGGATTTCAAACTTTCTGGTGCCGACGGAAAAGAGTATTCTCTATCTGACTATAAAGGCAAAACAGTTGTTCTCGAATGGGTCAACTACGACTGCCCTTTTGTTAAAAAGCACTACAGCGTCAACAATATGCAAAACCTGCAAAAAAAATACACCGAGCAAGGAGTCGTTTGGCTCTCTATCTGCTCTTCGGCTCCTGGAAACCAAGGGCATTTTACTGTTGAGGTGATCAACCAAAGAATGAAAGAAGCGAAGGCTTCTCCGACAGCTTACCTTATAGATGAATCAGGGACTGTTGGTAAACTTTACGGTGCAAAAACAACTCCTCATATGTTCATCATTAATGCTAAGGGTGCTCTTGTTTACAATGGTGCGATCGACAGCATCAAAAGTACTAAGTCTGACGATATTGCTAAAGCAGACAATTATGTCGCCCAAGCTCTCGACGCTCTTCTTGCTGGCAAAGAACTACCTGTTAGCAACAACAAATCCTATGGTTGTGGTGTCAAGTACAAGTAGTCAATAACTCGACTGCAAATATCTATTGGTGCGGGTCTCTTTTTCTTTATTATCACAAAGAAATCCGCACCATCAAAAACCTACCTTTCTGGATTTGCATATTTTTAAGGTGCAGTGAAAAAAGTGCGCCTTAAAGCTGAAGAAAGAAAAGAATTTCACGCAAAGGCGCAAAGACGCCAAGGAGAAAAAGAATTAAGACAAAAGACAAATTCGGAGAACTTCATCAACAGAAAGATTTTTTACATCTTCCTTTGCTTTTCTTTGCGCCTTTGCGTGAAATTCTTTTCTGCTCAAAATCCACCGCGGAGGGGAAAAAAATACAAAAGCTACAGCTTAACTTAATGCTATTTGTGCCTCGTACGGCTAAACTTTATAAAATATAGGTCTAGATTAAATGCATGTTTTTCAGGTATCGTACAAATAGTGTGTATTAAGAGATCTAAACTCCAGAAATTATCGTTTCAGATGAATTCTTTCCCCAGCTTCAATCTTGATGAGTTACCGAAACCGTCGCTCCAACCTCCACTCCCTCCAAGTTCGGAGTATAGACTACTAGCTCCTCCTCTCCTTCTTTCGGCTCCACAACTACCTCATAGTACTGTCCATAGAAGGTCACGTCCTTAACCACTCCGCGAACACCGTTTTTTGCTAGGGTTAAATTCTCTGGTCGAATCGCTTTTCGGCCATCCTCTAACTTTGCTCCCTTGTTTTTCTCCGTTTCATTTAGCAAATTCGTTTTACCGAAGAAGTTTGCCACGTAGGCGTTTTGAGGTTGGTGGTAGACCTCTTCAGGAGTCCCGATTTGTTGGACTTCTCCTTGGCGTAGAATGATGATGCGGTCAGCTAGGGCAAAGGCATCTTTTTCGTCGTGGGTCACGATGATCGCGGTGGTTTTTGTTTCTTGGATGATTTTGCGGATTTCTTGGCGCATAGGGGCTTTCAGCATCACATCTAGGTTGCTAAAAGGTTCGTCGAGAAGGAGAAGCTGAGGTTTAGAAGCAAGAGCACGACCCAGAGCAACTCTTTGTTGTTGGCCACCTGAGATTTGGTGGGGGGATTGGTGAGCGTAATCTTTGAGTTGGAGGAGGTCGAGAATTTCGGTTACTCGAGCTTGCTGCTGTTTTTTGTTTTGTTGGTGAAGGCCGTAGGTAATGTTTTGCCTTATGGTAAGGTGGGGGAAGAGGGCATAGTTTTGGAAGACCATACCTATTTGGCGAGTTTCTGGAGCAGTGCAATGCTCAGGGGTGGAAACCGTTTTTTTTTCGATTTGGATTTGGCCTTTTTGGGGTTTTTCAAGTCCTGCGATTAAGCGGAGGATAGTGCTTTTTCCGGAGCCACTTTCTCCGATGAGAGCGACAATTTCTCCTTCTTGGACAGAGAAAGAAACGTTCTCGACGGCTGTGCGTATTTGAGGGACACTTTGGTCTTTCCAAAGGTATCGACGAACCCATCTGCTCCAGGGAAGAGACAGGGAGTAAGTTTTAGATAGTTTTTCTATGCTCAAGATTTCAGTCATTTTTACTATCTCGATAGAGTAAATAGTTTAGGATGAATACGGGGATTATACCCGCTAGGATAATAATAAGAGAAGGAGTGGCTGCTCGGTAAGGCACTCCATCGGTGACCGCTAAACGAAAGGTTATAGTCGAAAGGGTGAAAAAGTCAGAACTAGGAGGAGCGAGAATCATAGTTAAGGTAAGCTCTTTGAGGACTTCGACAAAAACGAAAATGAAAGCAATAATGAGAGCGGGTCGAAGTAAGGGAAGATGGATGCGCAGCAAGGTTCGCCCAGGGGTCGCTCCTAGAGATTTAGAAGCTTCGTCTAAACTAGGGCTAATCTGATCAAAGCCCGATGATTCGATCGAATAGAAAGATAAACGAAGAAAGCGAATAACATAACCTAAAATTAGGGGAAGAAAAAATAAACTGTAGAGAAGGGTTTGATCCAACCAAGTCAAGCTCAAAATTACGACGGCAGCAACCACTGCTCCAGGAGTCGCGTAGCCAAGGGTGGCTACTTTGGTCGCAAAACTTAAGAGAGTGGTTTTGTGAAGACGAAGGGAATAGAGCATAACCAAGGCTAATATCATGGTAAGAGTGGAAGCAACAAAGGCCAAAGAAAGACTATTAATAATACTCCAAGCTAGATCTCTGTCCCAAACCTGAGAGAAGGTTTGACTTGCCCAGTAAAGAAGTTGTCCAGTGGGAATCAAAAAGCCAAAACCAAAAGGAATAGCACAACAGCAAAAAGCCGCAAAAGCTTTGCCCTTTTTGAGTTGGGGTTTCTCTCCCTGTTTCCCTTGAGTTAATACGGTATAATTGATTCCCCAACGCTGGATACTTTCTAAAGCCAAAATAAAAAAAACCAGAAGCAAGAGGATCGCCGCTAAATGAAGAGCTCCTGAGTAGCTTTCATACTCTGTCCAAACTTTAAAAATCATCGTGGTAAGAGTTTTGATTCCATAGCGTTCCACTGCCCCATAGTCGTTAAGAACCTCCATTAAAACAAGAGCGACCCCTCCTATAATAGCCGGCCGAGCCAAGGGAAAACCCAAGCGAAAAAAGGTTCCCCATGAGCCTCGCCCTAAGAGCCGAGACGATTCCAAAAGACTTCCTGATTGCTGTAAAAAAGAAGCCCGAGCGAGTAAGTAGACGTAAGGGTAGAGAACAAAGGAGAAAATAAAAATGGCTCCCTCCATATCATGGGCAAAGTTCTCAATAAAATAAAGAGGATTAATTCCTTGCTTGGCTAAGGTATAGGGGATATAGCCTGTGTAATCAAAGATGTTCCAGTAAGTATCCGAAGCAATATAAGGAGGAATCGCTAAAGGAAGAACTAGTCCCCAGGAGAATAGTTTACTTCCAGGAAAGCGATAGAAAGTCACCAACCAAGCAGTTGAACTTCCCAAAATCAGGGTAATAAGACCTGTTCCCAGCATCAAAATTCCGGTATTGTCTAGAGCATCCTCAAACTCCCATTCCTGGATTCCCAACTCCGAAAGACTTTCTTTTCCCCCTGAACCATCCCACGAAAGGTGAGAGAATATCACAAAAATGGGAAGGGCTACCGTCACTGTGATGAGAAGACAACTCAACACCCAAGGGTTACAATATGCACGAAGAAGTTGACGAAAGCGTAAGCAAAGAAACTTGCTCATAAAGAAAAAACCCTATCTATTTTTAAGACATAGACTAAAACTATCGATATTCCATAAGTAACAGTCCACTTTATGATAATGATTTTCATCTAAAACAGCTAGTAGTTTTTTCCTGGCTTGCCTCGAAATTAGTTGTGCCTTCAAAAAACAACCAACTTTGTCACAACAAACAAATTTTTACCTTGATTTTGATCCTCTACTTAATTAGAATTTAATAGGATTTTTATTTATTTAAAAGAAATTTTCACAGAAAATACCAAATGAGAGAATCATCATGAAACATTATCTATTTCTTTTTATCCTTGCCAGCCAACTAGTAGCAGCACCTATCGCTTATCATAATATCATCGCCAGCGACAATGCTCTTTTGCACTACAAATTTGACGAAGCCAGCGGATCTACCATAACAAACTATGGTACTTTAGGAAGTAGCCACAACGGCACCATTTCTGGAGACCAAATTTCTCTCAATACCACCACAGACTCAGGCGACACGGGGGTTACTTTTAGTGGAATAACATCAGGAACAAACAATGATTTCATTGCCTCCAATACAGTAGCTCCCACTTCTTTAACCGGAAACGCTACCTTTAGCATAGAAACAGTTGTTTTTATCCCCAACGGCGCGAGCTCACAGAGCTACCCCACTTTCATGCACTGGGGAGCTAACTCAACTGCTAACTCTGTATTTTTTGGCCCTCGTCGCAGCGACAATAACATTATCTATGCGGGTTTTCACAATGGGGGGATGATGCAAAATGGAACTGTCAGTTTAGGAGAATGGCATCACATAGTCATGACTCGTGAAGGCGGTAACAATAGTAACATAGGAACTTCTCTCTACATTGACGGAGTCAACGTGCCTTTAACGGTAGATACTTCTTTGAGTGTAAATGCAAACAGCCTAGTTCCTAACCTAACATCAACTGTTTTTGCCATTGGCAAGCCAGATAGTGGCAACCGTTTTTTTAATCTAACCATGGATGAGGTCGCAGTGTACGACCGAGAATTAAGCGCTAGCGAAGTAGGGGCGCACTTTGTTGCTCTTAACAATGACGCAACTGTACCCGAGCCCTCTAGTTGGTTACTAATAACTTTAGGATTGTTGGTAGGATATAGAACCAAGAAAGTTTAGAGAAAGCTTTTTGATAAAAAAGCAACCAAAAAACCTCTTCTGCTACAATTTAGTTGAAGAGGTTTTTTTGTGAAAGAACTTTGTTTCTATCACTTTTTCAAAAATATATGTTAGCTCAAACAGAAGAAAAAAGAAGAGATCAATACGAAGATAATAAATTATGATAAGAACTACGACAAGCGTCAAAGCCAATAGCCAAAAAAAAATGAAAAGACTGAGAGAACTTACTGATGAAAGTAAAGTTAATCAGTGCGAATGGGAAAAGTTTTGGGAAACAAATGAGTCTGTCCCTTCTTCTTGCAAATACAATCTAACCATTTGTGATGCACCGAAATTTATATGGTTTAGGAATGCAAAAGTTGGAACCCGGTCAATTTTTCAGGCTTTTGATGATGCCAACGTGCAACTCATCGCAGAATCACCTTCCAATTGCTACTATTCTCCTGATATCTATAATGATTATTTCAAATTTGCTTTTGTGCGCAATCCCTGGGATCGATTTGTTTCGGGTTGGCTGGGTAAAGTGGTAAAAAACAATATGTTTAATTTTGCCCCCTCGACGCTTAAGGAAATGCAGCAGTTCGAAAACTTTGTTTCCTATTACGCGGGGTTTGATTTGGATACTTGTGATCGTCACTTTCGCCGCCAAAGTAAGTTAATCGATATCAATGAAATCGATTTTATTGGTCGTATGGAAAGCTTTAACGAAGATCTCCAAGAGGTGTTTCAAATATTGGAGTTACCCGACATCCCCATCCCTGTAAAGAATAAAAGTAGCCGAACTTCCAGTTACCACACATACTATACTGATGATACAAAGAATATAGTTTCAGATATGTATAGAAAAGATATCCAGCTCTTTGGTTACACGTACAGCACAAACGAATAAATAGTGAAATCATCATGGGTATATCTACTTTCGAATGGGAAAACTCTGTCATTTGTCAATATAGATGAGCGAACCCGCTCGCTATTAGTTTTAGTAGGCATAGTGTTTTTTATCAAGCAGAGATAATTACTTCTTGGAAAATTTCAAAAATATATGTTAGCTCAAGCAGAAGAAAAAAGAAGAGATCAAGTAGTCTTGCTCCACGGATTAGCCAGATCACCTCGCTCTTTAAAAAGAATAGAGAAGACTTTAAAAAGAGAAGGATACCAAGTTACCAACATCGGCTATCCCTCTCGAAAGTTTTCCCTTCCCAGATTATCAGAGCTAGTAAGAGAAAAAATATTAGCCTCTTCAAAAGACATCCAGCGCATTCACTTTGTCACCCATTCCATGGGAGGGGTTTTGCTAAGATACCTGCAAAAGCACAATCCTATAGAAAACATAGGAAGAGCCGTAATGTTAAGTCCACCCAACCAAGGAAGTGAGATTGTTGATGTATTAGGAGATCTTCTTTTATATGAGTGGATAAATGGGCCTGCCGGATTGCAACTAGGAACATCAGATAATGGCCTAATTTCTCAGCTAGGAGCTGTTGATTTTGATCTAGGAGTTATCACAGGCGACCGGAGTGTCAACTGGATCTTGTCACTAATGATTCCAGGAAAAAACGACGGAAAGGTTTCTATAGAAAGCGCAAAAGTAGATGGCATGGCAGATTTTAAAGTCGTTCATGCCACTCACCCTTTTATCATGAGAAACAAGGCAGTTATTCAAGATATCATTAGGTTTCTGGAGTTTGGGAAATTTGCCCCTTCATAAACCGAAAAACTAAAGCTTATCTGCGTAGTAAAACAGCTCTTCTTCCATTTCATCTTGGAATTCATCCAGATCCTCATCTTCTATAATATCCGTGTTCATCATATAAACATAACCTGTTCCATCTTTTCTATAAGCAAAAGAGGTTAATACTCCATACTCTAATCCATTATAGAAATATACAGTTTTTCCAAGATCAGTATCTTTACCTATAAACATAGGAACTTGCTCAAAGTTCAGCATACTGCTATGCTCTAGAATAGTAGTTCCCTTGTACTTTCCTTTGCTCATCATCATAATAATCAGCTGGCTAAAATCTTTTACACTGCTTCTCAATTGTCCACTCGGATAGTCATTAAATCCATAATGATCATAAGCAATAAAATCTTCATCATAAAGCTTTGCTATTCGTTTTTTTTGCTCTCTAGAGAATTCATTATAAAACCAACGTGTGTCTTTCATTCCTAAGGGAGCAAATATTTTTTCATTACAATAGTTTTTAAAATCTTGCTGAGCAACTTTTTCTACAACCAAAGCTGCTAATGCTGCCCCCAAATTCGAATAATATTTTTTATCTCCAGGCCCTCTTTTTTTAAGCCAAAAAGACTTATTTTTCAAGACAGATTGCATAAACTGATCCAATGATTTATTCGGATCTGGTTTTGGATAACTATCGTAATCTTCATCGGAATCCGATTTAATCCCACCAGTGTGAGTTAAGAGATGACGCATGGTTATTTTTTTTGATGGATAATAAGGATGCTTTAGCGGCTTAGCCCATTTAAGATAGACATTGACGTCTTTGTCTAAGTCGAATTTACTTTTCAGCTCTTCCTGAAGTTTAGCTGTAGCTATTCCAACCACTGGCTTAGAACAAGATGCTAGCAAATAAATAGTATCAGCACCAGCCCGCCTCCTTTGCGATCTATCTCGAAAGCCATATCCTTTCGCAAAAACTAATTTTCTTTCCTTAATAATTCCAACAGATATAGACGAGAGTTTTCTCTCTTTGATCACTCTTTTTAAAAACTGATCCAGAGATTTGTTCTCTGCACTAACATAGCTAATCCAAAAGAAGACAGCTATCATACCCCATAATGTCCTGTGCTTTATAAACCTCATCATTATTTCCCTATCTATTATTTAACCTCATGGTAATCTACTTTCACTGGTTCTACTTTCAATGATCTGGAGAATCTATGGAGATGAATCAGAAATTATAGTTACCTGTTCTTTTTGTGCAGGACTTAGCTGGTGCAAAATTTTACTTAGATCCAGTTGCGTAACTTTACTGTTTAGCAAGCTGGCCTGCTCCAACTTCACATTTGCCAGGTTAGCTCCTTGCAAGTCTGTTGCTTTCAGGTAGGCTTCTTGTAAATTTGCGTATTGCAAGTTTGCCCCTTGAAGGTTAACTAGCTCCAAGTTAGCTTGTTTCAAATTCGCTTGCTGTAAATCTGCAGTATATAAATTTGCATATTGTAGGTTGGCACACTGTAAATTAGCCCCTCGTAGATTAGTACGCTCAAGATCTGCCTCTTGCAGTTTTGCATATTTTAAATTGGCGAGCAGTAAGTTACTTTCTTGCATTTTAGCTCTTTGTAATTTTGCATATTCGAGACTCGCTTCTTGTAAATTCGCTTCTTGCATATTTGCCTCTTGCAAGTTTGCTTCTTTTAAGTTGGCCCTTTGCAACTTCGCATATTGTAAATTGGCTTGTTGAAGGTTCGCTTCTTGTAAGTTCGCTCGTTGCAGTTTTGCATATTCGAGATAGGCCCCCTGCAAGTTAGCTTTTTGCAGTTTCGCATACTGGAGATAGGCTTTTAGCATATTAGCATGTTGCAGGTTTGCGTTTTGCATATTTGCTTTTTGCAAATTCGTATATTGCAAGCTGGCTTTTTGCAAGTTCGCGTCCTTTAAGCTCGCTTCCTGCAGGTTTGCCCCTTGCAATTTTGCCCCCTTCAAGTTCGCTCCATCCAAGTTCGCACCTTCGAGATTCGCTTTTTGTAAATTAGCCCTTTCTAGATTCACTCCTTCTAGGTTTGCTCCTTCTAGGTTTGCTCCTTGCAGGTAAGGCCCCTCCAACTCCAAAGTTTTATCATTAGGAGTCCACCATTTCATCAAACTGGGGTTTCTCTCTCTTATCTTTATCATAAAAGGAATAGCAATGCCTTTTATATTTTTTATATCTCGGCAAGATAAGATTTGCTCCACACTTACGTCTTTCACTCCGATCAAGTTTGCTTCTTGCAAGTTCATTCCTTGCAAGTTCGCTTCTTGCAAGCTCGCTTCCTGCAAGTTCGCTCCTTCTAAATCAGCGTCTTCTAAATTCGCATATTGCAGGTTTGCTTCTTCTAGTTTTGCTCCCTGCATATTTGCTTCTTTTAAATTCGCTTCTTGCAAAACAGCATCTCGCAGATGTGCTTTTTGTAAGTTCGCTTTTGTTAGATTTGCCTCTTGTAAGTTCGCTTCTTCCAAGTGTGCCCAGCGCAAATTAACCTCTTCTAAATTTGCCTCTTGTAAGTTCACTCCCTGCATACGAGCCCCTTGTAGATTCGCTCCTTCTAGGTTCGACAGGAGCAAACTAGCCCTTTGTAGATTAGCCCCTTGCAAGCTAACTCTTTGCATGTTAGCCCCTTGCAGTTTTACTTCCTCTAGGTTCGAGTTTTTGAGATTCGCTTCTTCCAAGCTTGCCTTTCCTAAATTTGCCTTCTCTAAACTTGCTTCTTCTAAGTTGGCTTCTTTCAAATTCGCTTCTTCTAAATTCGCTTCTTTCAAATTCGCCTTCTCTAGATGGGCCTTCTCTAAATTTGCTTCTCGTAAATTAGCTTGTTCTAAACTGGCTCTCTCCAAATTTGTTTCTTTTAGTCTCGCCTTCTCTAAATTTGCTTTCTCTAAGTTAGCTCTTTGTAAACTGGCTCTCTCTAAGTTCGCTCCCTGTAAGCTAGCTCTCTCTAAGTTAACCTCAATGAAATTGGCTTCCTCGACATTAGCTTCATCTAAGTTAGCCTCTCGTAAATCGGCATATTCTAAATTAGACAATGAAAGATCAGCCTTTTGCAAATGAACACCTTTCAGGCTCGCTTCTTCCAAACTAGTATTTCTTAGATTGGCCTCTTGTAAATTGGCATTCCTCAGATTTGATCTTTCTAAATGACTCGATTGCAAAGAAGAACCTCTCAAGTTAGCTGATTCCAAGTTTGCTTCTTCCAAACTCGCACTTGTCAACGCAACAGCACCTTCACAAAGAGATATATCTTTTTCATACGCCTCCTTCTCACAATCTTTTATTCTCTTTAAATCAAGCACTTCATATAAAGTACTGCAAGTATTTGACTTTAAGATATAGATAACTTTGTGGGGCACAACATGTTTATGACAAAAGCCGAGCTCTTCAGATAAAAACTCCAAACAAGAAAGTACATCTTGGTGAAAAAACGTGCGACCAAAGGATACTTTTTCCAATGAAATGATTTTATGAGCGGATAAAATTGATATCACAATAAGGTGTTTGTAATTGAGATAAGGAACAAACTTCAAAGCGTAATCAACTTCTTCAAGAGAAATTTTGTCCGCACTATAGTTTTTATATAAGTTTACAACATAGGGAATCTTTTTCTTCTCTGCTTTCTTAGTGCATTCTAAAATTCTCTTCCATACTTCCCCTGCCTCACAATCTCCTTCAGCATCAAAATGAAAGGAGCCATCATTCCTTAATTCCTCTTCCTTTACCATGAACTCAAAAACGCTTCGATACGCCGCACAAACGTTTTTCCTCTCATTTTGACTTTCTTCACTATCCGCTTTTTCGTTAACCCACTCGGCAATAGAATTAAAGCTTTCTTTTTTGAGAACCTCAAACCACTGTTTAAATTGATCTTTCTCTTCTACATATTCAGCCATTTCTATGAGTTGGCATAGCAAATTAGATGTTTCAGGAACGGTGCTTAGATTAATATTTATTTGTCGTAGAATGAAATGAAACTCTTCTCTCTTTACTTCCTTTTGTTGAAGTAACTGAGCTAGACTTGCTGGATCTTTAAGCCGTAAATCGCCTATTTCTATTTTTTTTTCCATCCCGACTAACCTCTCCACTGTGCTTCTTATCATACCGACCATACCGAAGATTTTAGTTTAAGTTTTATGCTTTATAGCAAGATTTAGCAAGAAAAAAAATACGCAAGTTTTATAACTCACACTCTTATAATCAAGTTAGTTTTTTAAAAAAAACTCAAAGTCTTCTCCTCTTCTAAGAAAAGTAAAAACTCACAAATTTTGTCTTTTCACAAAATCATCTTCATCCGTCTATTAACTGGTCTTAAGTCAATTTTTCTTGATTCATTTTGATTTTTAAAAATATTTAGCATATAATACGATTTATAGCTAACTAAGACCTACAGTAAAACATTTCATCATCAAAATACGGATCTAACCAAAATTTATGAGGCTTTAAAATGAAAACAAAATTTTTTCTACTAATGATCGCTGCTTTATATTGTGCAACAACAAGTTTTGCTGCTTTAATTGAGTCTTCTGATATTGAAAATGATGGAACTTGGACAATCGGAACAACAGATCTTCAGTTTATAGGCCCTTGTTGTGGTATTGCGCCTACCGTAGGAGCCGTCGGCTTTCATTTCAATAGTGGTTCTACTCCCGCCCATACAGGAACAAACAGCATCGTCTTCGCCAGCACTCTTCAAGCAGGAGACTACAATGTGACCATTGACGTGGGAAACTTTAACAACGCTCCCTTTTCCGACATCGGTCACCTAGGAATGACAGCAGGAGGGAATCTTCTAACTACCACCACATCCAATACACCAACCCCAGGATCAGGAGTGATAGAAGAGTGGTCTTTTGACTATACAATCGCAGCATCAAACTCATCTATAGGCCAAAGTATTGGCTTTGAAATTTTTGTTCCCTTCACAGGCACAGGAAGCAAAAATGTTTTATTTGATAATCTCCAAGTAAACTTTGAAGCATCTACAGTCCCAGAGCCTCAAACTTACCTTTTATTCCTTTTTTGCATTTTAGGACTTCTTTCGCAAAAACGAATCGCCGATTAATACAAGTCTATTGTTCACAAAATAAGTCAAATAACTCAAGAGGTATTCTTATACAGGCTTCTCACACACGAAAACAAAAAAGAGCTAAGGATAGAAAAAATAAGAAGAAAAAACACGCATTTTCATATTTTTAAGATACAGTGAAAAGAGTGGCCTTAAAGTTGAAGAAAGAAAAGAATTTCACGCAAAGGCGCAAAGACACAAAGGAGAAAAGAATCCAGGCAAAAGATAA
>JAJDCR010000022.1 GCA_029260735.1 Planctomycetota bacterium | reverse complement strand
TGTTTTAGGAAAAACAAACTGCCATGCTGTAAGGCGTAGAAACGAGAAATCGCCTTCTATCCTTTTTTATTACTGATTATTCCTTAACTTAATGGCTTTGGGGCGTTGCCCTGGGCTGGGTTGTTTCGCTCTTTCAGAGCTGAAGAAAATCAATACAAACTATTACTAAGAAATGTTTTTTTAAAAAACTACCCCACTCAGCCTACTTGGCGGGAGGCAAAGCCCTCCATGGAAAATAGTGCTTAGGTCACCATATAACTTCATACTTATCTTGGTCATAGAAACGTGCAGCAATCAGGTTTTCTACTTCTACTAGTGGAGAATAGACAAAATAAAGCAAATCTTCTATTAGGAGCTCTTGTCTTGTAAATGTCCAGCATGGGCCGTATTCATCACAAGTTATTCTCGAAAAAAAGAAATAAGAAACGGTGTAGGCAATAAAAAGAAAAGTAAATAAGATTTTGGGCTTTCTCCTCATATCAACTCCAATTTTAACGATTAATCACAAATTCAGACAAGAGTTTTTCATCCTTACAGTGGTTTTTGGTCTATGCTAATTAACGATTACCGATGATCTAAGGCTTTTTAAGAGAACTAGTGCTTGACACACAAATGGTATTCAGTGAAGAGTGAGCCATAGATTCGTCGCGAAGCGAATAGAGAACGGAACATAGCGTTTTGTAAAGCAGTCAGGGCGGGCTGTAAAAATTTCTTGAGATAAAAGCTTAGACACCTAATCGAAGTTGGATTAGAGAAATATATTGTCCCTACCTTCGCGGAGTGGAAAAATGCTATGTGGAGTGAACCCACCTTAGCATACTAATGTTTAGAATTAGTAGACATTCAGTAAGTTAAAAAAAACATTACGTCTAGCACTATTGTTTTAATCATGGAATTTCTTTCTAGAAGAAAGGTTATTTTCTTCTAGAGTTTTTTTTACAATAGGCCAACTTTTTTCGTCATACCCAGTCTCATCTTCTAGCCAACCTTTGAGTAATGAAATGGCTGAATTGTTTTTTTGTTGATGAAGAGTTAAAATTTCTTTAGCATTAGTTACTTGTCTAATATCAATTTCTTGAGGAGTCATTTCTGTTTTCCTTTCTACGCCTTTTTGCGAATGCTTAATGTTGCAAAGCAAATAGCTATAAGTTTAGTTTATCAAAGTTTACTCGATATTTCTATACTAAATGACGGCAGAAGCTATCTCCTTTGCAGTATCTATGGGAAATTTACAAATTAATTTCAGTGACAATACGATTGTTATAGAATTGAAAACGCTGACAGCACTAATAGAATAGAATTTTTCTTTTTTTGGATTGGGCAAGTGCTTAATTTCCTAAAAAAAATCCTTTTGCATTTTCCTTGACGCTGAGAGAGTAAAGATATAACCTCTTAAGATGTTCTTGGAAAGCATAGGTAAGCTGAAAATTTGTGAAAAAATGAGTTTTTGATTGTAAGGATAGACTATGAAATTGCTGGGTAATCTTATTATTTTTTTGGCGTGTTGTTTTTTAACGTTGGAAGCAGAGACTAGTTTTTCGGAGTTTGTCCAAGACAAAACATCTTATACAGGGTATTTCTCTTTTTTCCATGATGAAGATAGTGGTGAGGTTTACTTAGAGATTAGGCAATTTGAGGAGCAGTTCTTATTTCAAAGTAGCCTTCCTCATGGAGTTGGCTCCAATGACATTGGCTTAGATCGTGGGCAATTAGGTGATACCAGGTTGGTTCAGTTTGAGCGAGTGGGGGAAAAGGTTTTTTTGCGCCAGCTCAATACTTACTACCGAGCAAATACCGGAAACCCCCTGGAAAAGCAAGCGGTAGAGGAAGCTTTTGCGAGTTCTATTATTTGGGGATTTAAGGTGGTTAGCACTAGTGAAGATAGTGTCTTAATCGATTACACACCCTTTCTTTTGTCGGATATACATGGTATAGCCCAAAGTCTAAAACAATCCGAACAAGGTAGCTATAAGGTAGACTCTAGCCGAAGTGGTGTTTATGTAAAAGGGAGTAGAGCCTTTCCTGATAACACTGAGCTAGAAGCAACGGTCACTTATACAGGGTCAGGAGCAGGTAGTTACTTGCGCTCGGTCACTCCTGAATCAAGTGCTGTTACTGTTAATCTCCACCATTCCTTGATTAAATTACCGGACAACAATTATCAAACAAGGGCCTTTCATCCCTACAGTGGTTTTTGGTCTATGGAGTCAGCTGACTATGCTACTGCCATTGAAGAGCCGCTTTTGCAACGTGTTATTCCCCGCCATCGTCTGGAGAAAAAAAATCCCCAGGCTGAGTGGAGTGAAGCGCTTGAGCCTATCGTTTACTATTTAGATGCTGGAGCACCCGAGCCTGTTCGTAGTGCTCTGATCGAAGGGGCGATGTGGTGGAATCAGGCATTTGAGGGCATTGGCTATAAAAATGCTTTTCAAGTAAAAATGATGCCTGCAGAAGCTGATCCCATGGACGTTCGCTATAACGTTATTCAGTGGGTTCACCGAGCTACACGCGGCTGGTCTTATGGAGCCTCTGTTATTGATCCGAGAACAGGGGAGATCATCAAAGGGCACGTTACCCTTGGGTCGCTGCGAGTTCGCCAAGATTATCTTATTGCCCTTGGTTTAACCTCTCCTTTTCAACAAGAAAAAGCGGATACATCTGCCATGAAAGAGATGGCTTTAGCCCGTATTCGTCAACTGTCTGCTCATGAAATTGGTCATACTCTGGGCCTTGCTCATAACTTTTCTGCCAGTGTTAGTAACCGAGCCTCCGTTATGGACTACCCTCATCCTTACATACGCCTTCTCGGTAGTAAAATAGATTTAACAGAAGCTTATGCTAAAGATATTGGAGAGTGGGATAAATACACAATTGCTTATGGCTACAGTGATTTTACCCACCAGAACGAAGCAGAAGAACTACAGAAATTAGTCCAAAAGACCCAAGCCAAAGGATTAGAGTATATCTCAGACCCTGACGCACGTCCTCTTTCTAGCGCAAGTGCGACCGGGCACTTATGGGATAATGGGACAAATGCCGTAGATGAATTAGAGCGCGTCTTAGTGGTACGAGCTAAGGCCTTAGCTAATTTTGGAGAGAACTCGATTCCTTATGGAACCCCTTTATCAGAAATAGAAGAAGTCCTTGTCCCTATTTATAATTTTCATCGCTATCAAGTCGAAGCAGCGGCAAAGTTGATCGGCGGAATTCATTATCATTACGAAATACGCGATGATAAAAATATTGACGGAGTTTCTTTGGTTAGCGGAGAGCTCCAAAAAAGAGCTCTGAATAGTTTAATTTCTACTTTAGATGAAAATTTATTAGTTTTACCAGAGCATATCATTCGTTTAATACCCCCTAAAGCTTATGGGTATTCTCGGAATAGAGAGAGTTTTGCCTCCAATACCGGGCTTACATTTGATCCGGTTAGTGTAGCCCAGGCAAGTGCCAAGCATAGTCTTTCTTTGCTCCTTAACGCAGAGCGTTTAGCAAGGCTGGAACAGCAATCAGCTATGGATTCAAAGATACCTAGTGTCGCTCATTTGTTAGAACTACTTCTGAGAAACACCATAGAGAAGCCTGCGAGCAAAGGACTACATTTATTGGTTCAGCAAAGGGTAAATCAAGAGGTTGTTGACCATTTTTTGGCTTTATGGCATGAGCAGAGTTTAGTTACGGAAGTGCGCTGTGAGGTATTTACTCGGCTAAATAAATTGTCTGATTGGCTTCAATACCATATTGATAACCACGAGCACAAAGCACTTTCTTCTCAATTCGAAATGCTCCGGCACAAAATCCAATTTAGCTTAAAAAATGGAAAACAGGTTACTCCTGCTTCTTCAATAGAGATGCCACCTGGATCACCGATCGGAAACTAAGCCTATGTCCCTGCATGCTTTTTAAGCATCAGGAAGTTTTTATTTTAAACCGCGGAGAGCGTCAAAATGCAGTTCATGGAACTACCCGTTATAGATAGTCAAGAATTTGACCGAATCTTTTTAGACAGTGTCCCCTTATTAGACGTTAGAGCAGAGATTGAATTTAAAAAAGGCGCTTTTCCCCAATCGATAAATTTGCCTATTTTAAGTACTTCCGAGCGGCAAAAAGTGGGAGCGAAATACCAAAAAGAAGGGTCCGATGCGGCTATTGATTTGGGGCTAGAATTGGTTCAAGGCCCATTAAAGCAAAAGCGCTTAGAGTCTTGGCAAGAATTTTTTCAAAAGAATCCTAAGGGGTATTTGTATTGTTTTAGAGGAGGGCTCCGCTCTCGAATCACTCAGCAATGGCTAGAAGAATCAGGCACTAGCTGTTTTCGCATTGAGGGAGGATACAAAGCCTTACGAAACCATTTGTTACAAAAGTTAGAGATGCCAAAAGCCGCTAATCTAAGAATGATTTCAGGGCGTACAGGTACAGGGAAAACTCACGTTATTAAAGCCCTAGGCCAAGCCTTGGACTTAGAGGGCAGGGCAAACCACCGAGGATCGGCCTTTGGCCGACGAGTAGAGGCACAACCAAGCCAAGTAGATTTTGAAAACCAGCTGGCTATTGATATAATGAAACAACATGAAGCAGGAAAATTTTTATTTTTCCTGGAAGATGAAAGCCATTGCATTGGCTCTTGCCACGTCCCCTTATCTCTTTACAAGGAAATGAAGCTAGCCGGTATGCTTGTGGTAGAGGAACCTCTTGAATCAAGAGTAGATAATGTTTTAGAAGAGTATGTCATCCAAGCCGTAGAAGAATATCAGGAGCATTTTGGAGAATCAGGTTTTGAGCAATACCGAGAATATCTGCTGGGGAGTCTGCAGAAAATCAAAAAGCGCTTAGGCGGAAGTCGACTGCAAGAAATTAGCCAAGATATTGTGATGGCTTTAGATGAGCTAGAAAAAAAGCAAGACCCCTCTGCGCATCGAGTTTGGATTACAAAATTACTCTGCGATTACTATGATCCGATGTACGACTACCAGCTACAGAAAAGTCTTTCTCGCGTTTTGTTTACGGGCTCTCGCCAAGAGGTTCTTCATTGGTGTGAAGAAGAATGCAAATAGACACGCTCTAGCTCAAAATCTTTTTCACTCGTCCGACAACTCCACTTTCCAAGCGAACTTTGATCCCATGAGGGTGGGTGGCAGAGTTGGTCAGGATTTTCTGAACCACTCCTTCAGTTAAATTTCCTGATCTCTGATCTTCTTTTTTTACAACCATAACACGTAAACCTAGTTTGATAGATTGCCGATTTTGTCCGTCCATTTTATTTTCCTTTTTGTTGTTTTGGGCTGCTATAATTACTGGATTAAAAGGGGTTTTTACGAGTGCATATAATAAAACATAATTCTTGCCAAATCACTATTTTTTTGCCAATGGTTTAGTAAAAAACATAAGAAGCTTGACGCTCCCCCTCTCTTCTTTTAAAATTACTCCTTTTTCCAGATATTCCGTTTTTGATGGAATATCTGGGTTATCAAAAGTTTTTCGATCAGAATTAGTTTTGAAGGAGAGATCTATGAATAAAAGCCTTGCCACCAATTTAGTAGCAGGTGGAGTGTTTGTTGTCGTTTACTTGAGTCCAGATTTTTTTGCTCGCACTCACATCATCCAGGCAAGTCTTTTTGCCCTTTCTGGGGCCATAACCAACTGGCTAGCTATTCACATGCTTTTTGAAAAAGTACCGGGGCTTTATGGTTCTGGTATTATTCCCAATCGCTTTGAAGAATTCAAAGCAGGAATACGTTCTTTGATTATGGATAATTTTTTTACCCAAGAAAATTTTGAACGGTATTTCCAAAAGAAATCGTCTTCCTCGGTTAATGTGGAAGAGATATTGGGAAAACTTTTTGATGAGCTTGTCCATGTTGTGAAAGAATCTTCTCTTGGCTCTATGCTGGGTATGTTTGGAGGAGAAGCTGTTCTTCAACCTCTCAAGCAACCCTTTGTAGACAAAGCTTCTGACACTATTCATGAATCTAAAGTTTTTCAAAAAGTGGGAGATAATGCCTACTCGACCTTAAGACCCCAAGTCGAAGCGATTATTGACCATAAATTAGAAGAACTGACTCCTGAGATGGTCAAGGATATCATCCACGAAATGATTCGAAAACATCTTGGTTGGCTTGTTGTTTGGGGAGGAGTTTTTGGAGCGCTAATTGGGATAGTTTGTTCTCTTTCTTTAGGCTAAGACTCTTGGGGAAATTAAAGTTTTCCAACACTTGCAATTACTTTGAAAGTATTTATACTATAGTATAGGTGACAAAGGAAGTATTTTTAAAGTGAATTTAAAGTGAATAAGGTGCATCTAAATATACAAAGACATTTTAAAAATACTTCAGAATTCCAGTCTTTTGATACGGGAGAAGGTACATGGAAAAAATAAAAGCCCTATTTCGCTCGCTATTCCTCACTCTAGTACTATTTTTTGCAATATTAATGCTTTTGGTTGTGGGCTATCTGGGGATGTTGTTCTATAACATGAGCACAAATCCTGATGTGGCAACGAAGATAGATGCTCTCAAGCAACTATCTGGCTTTAACCTTAGATATTTTAGTGACTTAGATTTGACTGATGGAGATTTAAGCGAAATAGATCTAAGAGAAGCCAAGTTTGTCAAAGCAAACTTGAGTAAAGCGAAGCTTATTAAAACAAATTTGGAAAAAGCGGATTTAAGCGAAGCCTATCTGAACGAAGCTAAATTTGGACAAACTAAGTTAAGAGGAGCCAACTTATCGAAAAGTCATTTACGAAAAGCCTCTTTTCTTTATGCTGATCTTGAAGATGCTAATTTTCTAGAAGCGAATTTAGCGAGAGCAACTTTTACCAAAACAAAACTAAAAGGGGCCGACTTCACTCTCGCTAGTGCGGTGGGAGCCAACTTTAAATCCTCTGATTTAAGTGAAACAAATCTTTCTCGATCTAATTTTAAAGAGTCTTCTCTCTCTGGTTGTAATATGCAAGGGGCGAAACTAAGTAACAGCATGTTTCGCAATACGGACCTTTCTGGCACTAACTTATCAGAATCAGACCTATCACAATGCGATCTTCGTTGGAGTAATCTAACTAATGCCAATATGAATGATGCAAACTTCCTTCGAGCTAACCTGACAGGAGCCGACTTAAGTGGGGCGGATCTCACAAATGCAAAAAATGTAGATGCCAAGTCCCTCTTGAAATGCAAATCCTTGTACAAAGTAAAAGGAGTTAGTGCTAATATTCTTCGTTCGATAAAGAATGAAAACCCCGAGATTATGACTTGGTGGGAGGAATAAAAAAACATATTGTCTCTATTCTTCCTTTGATAGGTAAGCTTATCTGAAAATAGTTTTCACCTAGGGCGTGTCCCTAAAGACACTTTTCAGATAAGCACCTGATTTATAATTAATCCACTCCATAACCTTCTTCTTTGTATTTCTGCAATTTATACAACAATCCTCTTCTACTAATCCCTAATTTCTTAGCGGCTTGGGTTCGGTTTCCCTTCATTTCCATGAGAGTTTGTAATATAGTATCCCGCTCAATGTCTTGCATACTATTTCCCGCAGGGGTAGAGTTTACTGCTGGCCTATTCTCTCCACGGATCTTTTTAGGCAGTTGCTCGGGAAAAATAATCTCTCCTCGAGAAAGGAGGCAGGCTCTTTCTATGACATTGCGAAGTTCTCTGACATTGCCCGGCCAGTCATAAGATTCCAGAATGGTTTCAGCGGGATGAGAAAAACGGACTTTGTTTTGGGAGAATTGACGGACGAAATGCTGGGCGAGAGGAATAATATCAGGGCGACGTTCTCTTAAAGAGGGAATAGTTAGGTGGATGACACTGAGGCGATAAAAGAGGTCTTCGCGGAATTGGCCGGCGGCAATGGTTTCTTCAATATTTTGATTGGTCGCAGCGATGAGTCGGACGTCACTTTGGCAGGTTTTACTGCTGCCTAAGCGCTGGTAGGTACCGTCTTGGAGAACCCGCAGGAGCTTAGCTTGTAAATTGACGGGCATCTCTCCGATTTCGTCCAGAAAAAGAGTTCCTCCATTCGCTTCGTGGAAGTGGCCTTCGCGTTGCTGGCTAGCCCCTGTGAAGGCTCCTTTTTCGTGGCCAAAAAGTTCACTTTCCATTAAGTTTTCAGGGATAGCAGCGCAGTTGACTTTAACAAGAGCTTGGCCTTGTCGCTCACTCCACTGGTGGGTTAAATTCGCGAGAATTTCTTTTCCAGTTCCGCTTTCTCCAGTAATCAGAATGGAGGCGGTCGAGGGAGCCACGATTTTTAGTTCTTGGAGGATGGAGAGGAAAGAAGAACTACGAGCGACAACGTCTTTGGGGAGATCGATCTTTTCTTCGTTATTTTCCGTGGTGGTGCCAATGGTGTCTTCAACTGCAGCGAGGAGCTCTTTGAGATCTACGGGCTTGGAGAGGTAGTCGAGAGCTCCGTCTTTGATCGCGGTAACGGCATCGCGAACATCTGCATAAGCCGTGATCAGAAGAACAGGAAGGTGGGGATGCTGTTCGCGGATTTCTCGGAGAGCTTCCAGCCCACTCATTTCGGGCATTTGTACGTCCATCACAACCATGGCAAAATCAGATTTTTTGATGGCATCAATTGCTTTACGCCCGTTGACAGCAGAGGTGCAGCTAAAACCTTTGGAGCTTAGAAAACTGTCTAAGAGAGTTCTTTGGGTGTTGTCATCATCGACCACAAGTATTTTTTTATTCATTGCTTAGGATAATCCCCTCTAAAATGAATCGTGCTCCTGGTGAAGTTTTATCTTGGTATTGAATATGCCAATTATGGGCCAGAGCAATCTGGCGACAAATGGCTAAACCTAAGCCACTGCCTTCTTCTCGCGTTGTAAAATAGGGAGTAAAAAGTTTTTCTTTGTTGGCAGGGGAAATTCCTGGGCCATTGTCTTCTAGTGTTATATTGACCTGAGAGTTCTTCTGGGTTACTAGAATTTCGATTCGCCCGTTTTCTTCTATCATTTGGGTGCTGTTCAAAAGTAAGTTAAAGAGAAGTTGTCGGAGCATTTCCCAGTCCGCTTGAATTTTAATTTCTAAGGGAGAAAAGATCAATTCTATATTTTTCTCTTCCAAATCGATGGAAATGAGATTCGCGAGCTCACAAAACAGTTGAGGTAAAAATACCGATGTCAGCTTAGGGGAGGGCTGCTTAGAAAAAGCTAACCACTCATTGATACGAGAATTTAGACGATCAACTTCATTCGCAATTATATCAATTTTTTCCCGTAGTTCGGGATGTTTTTCTGCTAAGGTCTGAGCTGTTAAATAGAGCGAATTGAGAGGGTTTTTTGTTTCATGAGCTAGTCCATTGGCAGCTAAGTTCATTTCATAGAGATGTTGGTTTTTTCTTTTTTCGACTTCCAAAGAGGTTTTTAACTTCACACTGCGCAAGCTATCTTGCCATAGATAACCAACAATACTCAAGAAAAAAAGACTCAGAATTGCTATGACAAAGCGAAGTTCTGTTGCCGAGGACGTGGTATTTCGAATAGAAGCCGTCGAAATAACTATGGTCAAAACGAAAGGTTTGTCAAGAAGCAATCGTGGTTTTCTTTTTTGGAGCTTTTCCAAAAACTCACGAGGGAGCGTTTTGGAGTGATGTCGTTTTTCGCGAGATTTCTTGTGCTTCCAAGGGACTTTCCCGATTTGAACAACTGACCACAACTGCAAAGAATTCTTTGTCCAAATTTCAGGCAAAGAAGAATCTAGAGAAAAAGCATACCTTATCCGAGAGCGATTTCCTGCTTCCGCAACAATCTCTCCTTTCTGAGTAAGTAGAGCAATGGCAAAAATACTTTCTGGATTAATCACTTCATTGAGAATGCTCTGCAAACGTTCGGGATGATACATCGCCATACGCGATTGAGAGCGGATACTACTAGCGACAGTATCTATGATAACTTGGGCTTGACCTCGCAAACGCATTTTCTCTTGCCGACGATGTTCTTGGTTCTCAAAGCGCAGCCAAAGAAGAATTCCGCACCAAAGAACAAACAGTAAAACATAGAATAAAGGAGCCTGATATGGTTTTAAGGCAGGTTGTTGACTCATAAAAAAACTCCTGTCAAAATTATAAAAACATCCTTAGGTTAAAAGTAGTCTAGCATATGGAGAATACAGGCTCAATCACATTTTTCTGAAATAAGACTAACCCGGATTTCTATGGGAAACCCGGGTTAGTACACTAGGAAATTTAGGGCGTGACCTAATTCAAAGAGAAGAACTATTCTTCTGAATTAATACTTTCCTCTGACTCAGTTTCTTTTGTTTCCTCTGACTCAGTTTCTTTTGATTCTCTCTGAGCTTTTCTTTCTACTCGTTTTTGACATTTTTGGCAAAAACCCTTTTTTCCGCCACGTTTTCCTTTTTCTTCTAAGGAAGCTTGCTTTTCTTTTCCTTGTTTTCCAGCAAAACGTTTTCCATAACCTCTATGATTTCCATGACCTCGATGATTTTCATGATTTCGGAAATCTCTCATCTTGGGAGAAAAGTTTCTTTCTTCAGAAAAATCTTTCATCATCATTCGGAAAAAACGTTTCATCATCATTTGGCGAAAGTGTCCCTCTCCTCGTTGACCTCTTTCTTCAAAACGTCCGTGTCCTCGTTGGCCTCTTTCTCCTCGTTGGTTAAAACGAGCGCATCTTTTTTGTCCACGTTGGCCTTTTTTGCCAAAGCGTTGATGGTCTGTTTGTCCACGTTGGCCTTTTTTGTCAAAACGCCCATGTCCACGTTGGCCTTTTTCTCCTCTTTTGCCAAAGCGTTTGTGGTCTTTTTGTCCACGTTGGCCTTTTTTGCCAAAACGTTTATGTCCTCGCTTGCCTTTTTTACCTTCTTTGCCTTTTAGCTCTTCTTTCGTAGAGCGAATAATTCGTTTTATTGCCTTAGCTTTTTTATTGGCTTGGCGAAGTTCCTGCTTTAATTCATAAATTTCATTGGCCAAAGCAGCAATTTTTTCTTTGTCTACATTTTCTTCTGAGAGTTGGACAATTAAATCCGCTTTTTTTCGCATAATTTGAGCAAGGAGCTGAGCTTTTTGCTTTTTCATTTGCGCTTTAGGGGAAGTTTTTTTGTCTACAGTAGAAGTGGTTTCTAAATTAGTTTCTTGAGCTTGTAAAGATAAAGCAAAAGAAATAATAAGAGCGAGCATTAAGAACTGAATAGATTTAGCCATGTTTGGCTCCTTTTAAAAACTTACCGAAAAATAGTACAGATGACTTTTTGATGAACTTATTCATACATGATAAATTCCGTCGTTGATTCTGTTTTCGTGTTGATTCTATTTTAGAGTAAAGCTAAAAGTGTGCCAAAAACATAGGGGCTTTATTTTCAAGGGAAAGAGAGGAGTAGCTAAATAGACTGCGCAAAGATTGCACAAAGAATCTTTGGCTAGCTTTGAGCAAAATTTGCACAGTTAGAATACTTAGCCCTTTTCTTCTATTAGAGGAATCGGTTTACCATGAGGATCTTGGCGAGGGTAGTCCAGATCTTTGGCCATTTCTTGGCAAAGCTGAGGGCTAATGAAATGCTCCACATCATCAGCACTTCGGTGCAAGTGATCTTCTGGCAAGCCCAGTTTATGCATGTAGGATTCCCACAATCGATGAGCACGAATTAGTTTCTGGGCGTGTAGGAACCCTTTCTCACTTAGACGAACACTTTCTTCTTCTTTTTCGAGCATTCCAGCTAGCATCATTTCTTGGATTAGGTCGAAGGTCTTTTTTCTCTGATTGATTTTTTGGAGATCCAGTATGGGGACCCAAGTATTCTCTCCTTCTGTAATCCTGTAAATGTCAATATAGAAATGTTCTTTCTGAAGTCGGGAACGTAAACGAGAGCGACGGAGAAAGCGAAAAACGAGTCCATACTTAGGGGAAAAAAATAGAGATAAAACAAATAAGATTCCTGCTACTGTGGCCATCGAACCAGAAACAGAAACTCCTCCTCCTAGGAGTATGGCTAAGCCGTAGCCACCAACGGAACATAAAATTCCGCCGACAACCGAGAGGGCCAACATAGTGGCTAAATTATCGGTTAATAGGTAAGCTGCTGCTCCGGGAGCGATAAACATACCTACAACTATAATTGCTCCCACCGACTCAAAGGAAGATATCGTAGTTATGGAAACCACCGCCATCAATAGATAATGCATTAGTTTGGGGCGAAATCCCATGGCTGCTGCCAACTGCGAATCAAAAGAACAGACCTTGAGTTCTTTGTAAAAAAAAGTGACAAAGGCAAGATTGAGAAGAAATATTGTTCCCGTAACCCAAAAAGCTTGTGGGCCAAAGTCACTCCCTCCGATAATTAATCGGTCATAGGGTGTCCATACGATTTCTCCGTAGAGAACACATTCAACATCAATATGAACATGGGGAATACTAGTGACCATGATGACACCAATTGCAAACAAAACCGTAAAAACTGCTCCGATAGAAGCGTCTTCTTGAACTCGGCCTGAGCGCTGAAGAGTATCGATAAGAAAAGGAGTTAATACTCCAATAATTCCGGCTCCGATAAAAACTGCCCAAGAACTCAAACTACCTGTCATCATAACAGCGAGAACAATCCCAGGCAAAACGGCGTGGCTAATGGCGTCTCCCATCAAAGCAAGTTTGCGTAAAATTAAGAAGCAACCAATGAGACCACAGGAGCTACAAACCAAGGCTCCTATTACCATAATCCATATTTCATGACTTTGGAGTTGAGAAAAAAAGGATAGCATATTTGGGGCTCCTAGGAATTACAGTTATTTCCATTCACATTAGGAATGGACTTGCCGTGGGGATCATGTTCAGGAGAATCTAAATACTCTTCTAAGCGAGAAGTGAGCTCGGGAGAAAATATATGCTCTACTTCTTCTGCATCTCGATGAACGTGGTCGTGGGGAATATCCATTGCGTTAGACAAGTAGGCTTCCCACAAACGGTGTTTGCGCACTGTATTTTTAGCTTGTTCAAACCCCACGGAAGTTAGCCTCACTTCTTGAGGATGGTACTCAACTAAAGCAGTTAGGTGGAGTATCCTTAGACGAAGACGCAAGAGCCATAAAGGAGCAGAGAAATACCCTTTAATTTCATTTAAAGGGATGAACCTTTCATAGTTCTGAGAATTTTCTCCTACTTTGTAGATGGCTTTGAGAATATTTTCAATACGGGTTTTTCTTTTCTGGCTCCAGCGACGGTACCAAGAAAAAAGAAGCCCTCGGTTAGGAGCAAAGAATAGGCTTAGGCCGAGAAAAAAAGCGGCTACTAGAACCATAACCGGGCCCGTGGGCATTTTAATGATGAGAGTAGAGAGGATCGCTCCCAACGCTCCTGATAAGGCCCCTATAAAAGCCGATATTATTATCATACGCTCGAGTTTTTCTGTCCATTGCCGAGCTGCAGCCGGAGGAATAATAATCATCGCCACCATTAATACTACTCCTACAGCTTGCAAGCCTACCATCACTGTTAGAACGACTAAAGAAGTCAAAAACACATCTAAAAACTTGATCGAAAACCCTAGACTTGCGCCAAAGTTAGGATCAAAAGAGAGGATTTTGAATTCTTTATAGAAAAGAACAATGAAGAAAATAATAAGCCCACACATGGTTACCATAACTCGAACATCTTCTTGTAACAAAGAAGCGGCCTTGCCAAACAAAAAAGTATTTAAGCCTGCTTGGTTGCCAGCTCCGCTCTGTTGAATGTAGGTCAAAAGAACTATCCCTACGCCAAAGAAAACAGAGAGAACTAGTCCAATCGCGGTATCGTTTTTTAAACGACTGTAGCGAGTAATTCCGATGACACATAGAGCTCCTGTGAAACCTGATATACAAGCTCCAATTAAGAACAAAAAGGGATCTTTTAGTCCCGTAATTAAAAACATAAGGCATACCCCTGGGAGGGCAGCGTGGGCCATGGCATCTCCGAGTAAACTTTGTCGACGGAGTAAAGCAAAGGTTCCAATAATTCCACTGGCACAGCCTAAAAGAATAGAGCCAATTAAAACCATGCGGCGGTTCATACCTTCGTTGGTAAAAAAGAGAAGTATCTCATTTTTCCAATCCATTAGAGTCTTCCTTTCGCCACCTCGTCAGCTGCTTGGCTTAATATAGCTAGTCTACCACCATAGGTTTTTCGGAGATTATCCTCGTTGTAAACCTCTTCTGTGGGACCATTTGCGATTAAGCGCATATTTAAGAGTAAAATCCAATCAAAGTACTCTTTGACAGTTTGTAAGTCATGGTGAACTACGATGACTGTTTTTTTCTGTTCCCTGAGTTCTTCGAGAAGCCGAACAATAGCTTTTTCCGTTACAGCATCTACTCCGGCAAAGGGTTCATCCATAAAGTAGATATCTGCTTCTTGGGCTAAAGCTCTAGCTAAAAAGACTCGTTGCTGTTGGCCACCTGAGAGTTGACTGATTTGGCGATGGGCAAATTTTTCCATTTCTACTTGAGCAAGAAATTTCTCTGCCGCTTCCCAGTCTTCTTTTTTGGGACGCCGAAACCAGCCAATTTTCCCATATCGTCCCATGCAAACAACGTCAATAGCTGTTGTCGGAAAATCCCAATCTACCGATCCTCTTTGGGGAACATAACCTACCTTTTGGCGCACTTTTCGGTAGGGATTATCAAAAATCTTAACCCAACCGCTCGACAGAGGCAATAAACCTAAAATTGATTTTAAAAGAGTAGATTTTCCAGCTCCATTTGGCCCTACAATAGCCACCAGTTTTCCTGGTGGAATTTCAAAATCAATATTCCATAGAACCGGCCGTGTATGATAAGCTACTGTGAGATCATGGACCTCAAGAGCCACTTGATTGTGATTTTCCTTTTTCATATCTTGCTTTCTTTAAGGAGTTCTTTTTAAGGCTTGGGTTATTGTTTTGACATTGTGGCGCACCATTCCCACGTAGGTTCCTTCAGTAGTTCCTTCTTTTCCCATAGCATCAGAAAAGAGAGTTCCTCCAATATTGACCTTATGTCCTCGGGCCAAGCACCCCTGAACAACAGCTTCGATAGATTTTTTGGGAACGGAAGATTCGACAAATACGGCGGCAATCTTTCCTTTAGTTAAGAATTCTACGATGTTTTCAACATCTTTCACTCCATACTCTGACTCTGTGCTAATTCCTTGTAGTCCTTTTACTTGAACACCATAAGCATCCCCAAAATATCCAAAAGCATCGTGAGCTGTAACCAAGACTCGATTTTCCTCTGGAATAGATTGCATTTGCTCTTTTGTCCACTGATGGAGCTTATCTAGCTCCTCTAAGTACTCTTGAGCATTTTTCTTGTAATCAGCAGCGTGACTAGGATCACTTTCAACAAGAGCTTCCTCTATTTTTTGCACTGCTTTTTTCCAAAGAGAGACATTAAACCAAACGTGGGGGTCATAAAGTCCGTGAAATTCAGCTGGTTCTCGTAAAGATTTTTCATCCATATCTTCTGTTACAGCGTAGACCCCTTTTTTTCGCCCCATTTTGGTGAAGATATTGCCCATTTTTCCTTCTAGTTTGAGTCCATTGTAAATAATTACATCTGCTTGAGATAATTTTTTAGCATCTGCGGCTGTTGCCTTATATAGATGAGGATCAACACTAGGCCCCATAAGTCCTTCTACCCGAACATGATCTTTGCCTACGTTACGGACGGCATCTGCAACCATTCCTGTAGTTGTTACAACATACAGAGTTTTATTTCCTGTGGAAGAGGATGAGTTTTTAGAGGACCCGCAACCTCCTAAGATAACAAAAAATAAAAGCAGACAGATTATTCTTCTCATAATAAATTCACCTTACAAAAAGTTAACAATATCCAATTTATAAACAATAACAAAGATAAAAATATTTTTAGCTTTATCTAAATTATGACTTAAAGTCTTAACTCTTTAATGCATGTAAATGTTTAAATACAAGATTTAAAGGAGTTTTCTTAAAATACATCAGGGTGTTATGTCTTGTCAATAAAAAAATTTCTGTATTGTAAAAATATTTTTAGTTTAGACTAAAAATATTTTTAAACAGAGCTAATATAGTGTTTCAGTTTATTGAGAGACAAAAATGGAGGTTTTCATTTTTGGGTGTGAACCATGGCTAGGTACTGTAGGCCCTAACCATGAGAGTAGAAGCAATTTTTGATCCAAGATGAATATTGTTTTTATCCGCGTTTATCAAAATAGAGTTGTCATAAGGAATACGTTTTTCTACTGTGATGTGAGTACCTGGTTTAATCCCTAATTCATGAAGATACCTGAGTAAATCAGGGTCTTCATCTGTGAATTGAAGAATTTCTGCGGATTGATTTTCCAAAAGATCCACTAAACGGCAACTCGAAAACTGGGAAACTTGTCCATCTTTGGTTGGTATAGGATTACCATGAGGATCTTTCTCTGGCTCTTTTAGAAAAGTCGCAAGATAATCTTCCAAAGAGTTATCTGTGGCGTGCTCTAATAGCTCAGCGTACTGGTGCACATTGGCCAAAGGTATCTTTAAAAACTTGGAGAGAAAAACTTCCCAAAGGCGATGGCGCCGTAATAGGCTTAGGGCTATTCTTTCTCCCTCTTCGGTCAAGGTAACTCCTTGATAGGGAACATGGACAACATAACTGTCCTTACTTAAGCGCCGAATCATAACAGAAGCGGAGGCATCTGTTACTTGCATTTGCTTAGCCAAAGCAGAGGTGGAAACAGGGGAATGTTTTAGACTCAATTCATAAATTGTCTTGAGGTAATCTCCGTATGTTTCTTTGATAATACCGCTATTTTTTTCCATATCAACCTAATCTTTAAGATTTTCCGTACATTAGTGAATAATCCGTAGTGTCTCATTTTACAGACGATACTTCTGTTCCCATTTACGATATTTATTGTGAACGTGTTTGGCATATGTTTCGGGGTCAGTAAAAGGTTCAGGATAAATAGGCTCAAAGATGTAGCAGTGAGTGTGCTTATTAATCGATTTAACCATACGATAAATGTGATAGACTAAGCCATGGTCTCCCCATTCAAAGGCATTCTCTGCTTCATATTGAAGGTAAACGGGTAGAATAGGAACTCCTGAGGTAATGGAAATATCAAAAGCTCCGTATTTAAAAGGTCGGAGATGTTTTCCAAAACATCCTCCCTCTGGATAAATCAAAACATTACCCTTTTCTTCCAGCTTAGCAATACATGCTTGTTTTGCGGCACTACGAGAGCTTTTTTGATCTCTTTGCACAAAAACAGGTCCAATGGCTTTAACAATACGTCCGAGCATAAACCAATCGGCGACTCCGGCTTTGGCTAAAGGATGTACAGAGAAAAGTGCATTAAGTACCAGTAAATCATAGCCCGAAGGATGGTTTGAAATTAAGATATAGTGCTTTGGTAAAGGAGGAGAATATTTTTGGTGAATATGAGGACTATGTCCAATCAAGTGGATGAAACTCCAGCAAACTCCTCGAAAAAGTCGGTGCATAAAGTATTTATTGATACTTTGAGGTAAAAGAGCACCAAGAAAAGCCAAGGTCATCATGACTATAAGGTCAATAAAGCATATGATGAACACAATCACCTTGAAAGCAAAATAAAGCAAGGTTGTTTCCCTTAAAGAGCCTATCCTGAAAATTTGTTAGCAAGAAACTAGGGTGAGCTACCAAAAATTTTTGATAATCCACTTAAAATTTCTTACTTTAAAAAGTAATGTCTTTTAGATTATAAAAACTTCCCTTGATATGCAAGGAGATTTTAGCAATAATTACTTGTTCCTCCTCTAATATTTTTAAGCGCATTATATCAAAAATTCTGGAAAGTAGGTCGAGGTATGACGGAACCTTTGGTTTGGCAAGAATACTTAGAACTTGTTCGTATGATACGTCAACGCATAGAGTTAGAAAAAGATTCGGCAGGAGCTTATGTTTTTGATGAAGATCCTTCACGTTATCGAAAAAGAATGGCTCAACAAGTGACTTCAGTGGCTCCAGTGGCTCCAGTGAATCCAGTGGCTTCACCTAAACCCGTTGTTGTCCCACAAAGAACTCCTGCTCTTTCGGATGTAACGCAAACAAATTCTGAGCCACAACCATCTGTCTCGAAGCTTTCGCCCCAAGTAGTTTCGTCTAATCCTGCTTTTCCCAGTATACAAGAGCTTACTCAGCAGGCGGCAAATTGTCAGAAATGTAAACTTTCCCAAACTCGTACTCAAGTGGTTTTTGGAGTAGGCTCTGCCCAAGCAGAATTAGTCATTGTCGGAGAAGCTCCTGGTTTTTATGAAGACCGAGACGGAATTCCTTTTGTCGGAAAGGCAGGGCAGCTATTAACTAAAATGCTCGCTGCTATCCAAATTCAGCGACAGGATGTTTACATTTGTAATGTCATCAAGTGTCGTCCCCCTGAAAATCGTGATCCTGCTCCTGAAGAAATCATTGCTTGCCGTACTTGGCTGCAAGCTCAGCTCAAAGCTCTTGAACAACCTAAGCTCATTTGTGCAATGGGAAAATTTGCCTGTGCTTTTCTCACCAATATACAACAATCAATGTGGAAATACCGAGGAGCAACTTATGAGTACGAAGGGGTCCCTGTTATTTGCACCTACCATCCGGCTTACTTACTCCGTAATCTCGAAGAAAAGAAAAAGGCATGGGAAGATATTAAGAGAGTTCGTCGCTTCTTAGACGAATCACGAAAATAGCCGAAAATATTGAATTCTATTGACAAAGCTCGGCCGGAAAATTATATTTACAGGAGGATCAAAATTTTTTAGAAAAATCTAGGAGTGTACATCATTATAAGTTCTTCGAAAAATTCAAATGATGAGATACCCTAATTAATACATGAAGCTAAAGACTGAAAACTATGATTACAAAAGAGGAAATTGCTAAGATTATCCAAGAAGGTTTACCCTCATCCCAAGTTGATGTCAGGGGAGACGATGGTCACCATTTTGAAGCAATTGTGGTGAGTGAGGAATTTGCTGGAAAAAGCCGCGTTAAAAGACACCAGATGGTCTACAAAGCATTGGGAAACCTGATGGAAGAAAGGCTTCACGCTTTAGCATTAAAAACAATTACCCCAGAAGAGATGGGGAACTAAAACACTCAATACCTTAAGAGCTAAACAAACGTGAGCTCTAGGCTTAAGGAAAGGCAAATATCTATGAGTCGAGATGTGCAAGCTGAAATCAAAGAAACTGTTGAAAAAAGTCCCGTTGTTCTTTACATGAAAGGAACAGCCTACGCTCCTATGTGTGGCTTTAGTGGGCATGCGATTGAAATACTAAAGGCCTGTGGCTTAAAAGATTTTGTCACAGTAGACGTCCTTAGTGATCAAGATATCCGAGCTGGAATTAAAGAGTACAGTAGTTGGCCTACCGTTCCACAACTCTATGTCAAAGGAGAGTTTGTCGGAGGTTGTGATATTATGAGAGAAATGTACCAAGCTGGTGAACTGCAACAACAATTGGCAGAGTTTGCAACAGCAGCTAGCTAGTTTAGCTCTCACTAAAGGTGTATGTTTTCACTAGACATACACCTTGGCTATCTTATTTAATATCCTTTGCCATTCCATTTTTAGTCGACCATAAAAAAAACATTACTTGATGTTTTTCCATCATGCTTTTTCTTTTTAAAGCCTTCTTTCTCTTCCAAAAGAACAGTTTCTCCTCTCAGTACCTTATCAAAAAAAGAAAATAGATTTCCCTTACTCTTAATGTAGTATTGGTGGCGATTTTTGGTAAGAGGACTCACATCTATATAAACAGCATTTTTTGCTAAAGGATAATCTTTTAGCTTTTGCCCTAACCGAGTTCCTACTAAAAGAGCTGCACTACTTAGAATGTTATCTTTTGCACTAAAAGTGACATACAATCGATTTTTCATAGAAATTTTTTCCAACCATTTTTGATGTCCTTTACTAGCAGAGGCCGGAGCACTCAGAATTATATTTTGAAATAAAGAACTCAGTGGAGCAGAAGGACTTGATTGGAGGTAAGACTCTAAGACAATGCTTCCCATGCTGTGAGTGATCAAAGTGGTATTTGCATAAGGTCGTTTTTCTTTATACTCCGCTAAAGCCTGAAGTAAAAAAGAGAACGCTTGAGCAGAGTTCCGAGCCCCTTTTTCGGGAACTCTAAAATTAATCGGGTTCTTATAAGAAGGCCACCAGTGAAAAACAATGACCTTAACTTTGTATTCTTTTTGGAGAGTTTCGATGATGTTCGTCCTTTTTAAACCTACTTTGCCGTAGAGTTTTTTGGGATGTTTTCCTCTTCCATGTATCAAAAGAACCAGAGAGTCTTGCGAAGGCAGAAACAAAATATCCTCTAAAGCCTTTTTTAGGGAAATCTTTGCTTCTTCCAGAGAGTTTAAATCGTAAAGATTTCCCTCATTTTCAGTCGTAGCCAATTGCCATCGAGGTTGATCCTCTGACAAAAGAAAGCAATTCTTCCAAAGAAAAAAGCACAGAGTAAAAAATAATAATTTTTTCATAACTCCCTTTCTAAATCTTCGCATATGATTTTCGTCGATGCTTGACCAGCTTTGATTATGTTTTTTCTGGTTCTGTTTCTATAGCACTAAAAACGTGTTTCTTTTTTTGCGACCAATGGATAGCATATTGGCAAGCAAATTCCTCTACTTGCTTAAGATTGGCTTCACTCCAACGCCGATAATAATAATCGACATGATGACCCACCTCATGAAAAAGTAAGTCCTCAATGTAAAAGCGCTTGATAGCTTCCTCGGTCCAACGTAAACACCATTTGCCATCTTCAATAAATAAATCTTCTGTCCATTGCTTGTAGTTATTGAGAACTTTTTTTAAAGGACGTTTTTTCCCAAAACGAAGTGTCATGTCCTGCGGCCAAGGGTACAAGACGATTAAGCGAACCCCACTGCCACAAATATAGGAACCGAAGGGAAAATTTCCTGATTTATAGTCGCGCTTTCGGATACGACGTAACCAAAGATGAGTGAGACCTGAAGTGTGAGATGTCGGCAAATGACTCAGAGCCTCCAATATTTCTTGAGCATTAAAAGGAAAAAAGAATTCCCGCGAACAATTATCTTCTATGATAAGAGGAAGTTCTTGGTCCTTGGTAGGAGGACTGATAGAGTGAAGTCTGGTAAATACCTTATTCGGAATTTTGAGCTGATTACGTCCACCACGAATACTACCAGGTTTGCGATTTTTGCACCACGCCGTTTCTTTCCGGCCTTGTCTCATTTTTTTACCTCTCTGATTTTTTTCATCATTTTTTCTTGGTTTTGGTTATAAAATTTCTTTTGGTTTATGGTCGCGTAGCGACTGAGGCACGTAGCCAGGGCATTTAGGCCCTTTCTATCCTCCCAATAAAGAGCCGCTAATCGACTGCATGAGCATAGCACAAAGCCATGCACCATAGGTTCCCAGAGCATAGCCTAATACTGCCATGAGAACGCCTGCGGTCGCTAAGGCGGGATGAAAAGCGGAGGCCACGATCGGAGCAGAGGCGGCTCCTCCGATATTGGCTTGGCTTCCCACTGCGACAAAGAAGAAGGGAGCTTTGATTATTTTCGCCACGGTCAAGAGAATAATGATGTGGATGGAAATCCAGATGAAGCCGATAAAGAATAGCCCTGGGTTATGAAAAATGGCAAAGATATCCATTTTCATTCCAATGGAAGCGACGAGAATATAGAGAAAAACGGAACCCAGGCGAGAAGCTCCGGCTGATTCAAGCTCTCGGGCTTTCGTGAAAGAGAGGGCTAGGCCTCCTGTGGTGGCGATAACAACGAGCCAAAAGAAGGAGCTGGTAAAGCTGAACTTCGCCATGCCAGGATAATTTTCTTGGAAGAAAGGGGCAAGAGTATCTGCTCCCAGATGGGCTATACCAGTGAGAGTAAAACCGACCCCAAGAACTAACATTAAGTCGGCTAAGCTAGGAATACGAGCGTTGGCCTTTTCGTAGGCAATGATCTTTTCTTTGAGCTCTTCAATAGCAGAATTGTCCGCTTGCATTTTATCATCAATTTTTTGGTAGTTAGCAGCTCCGTAAAGAAGGAAAGCCATCCAGACATTTGCGACAAGAACATCGACTGTAATCATGCTCGAAAAGAGCTTGTCATTGACCTCAAAAACCTCTTTCATGGCTGTTTGGTTAGCCCCTCCCCCAATCCAACTTCCCGCGACCGTGGCCATACCACGCCAAAGCTCTTGCCCATAGCCTTCTGTCAAGATACTAGGTGCTACGTAGTAGGTAATGAGAATGGCAATAGGACCTCCAATAATAATCCCTACCGTTCCGGCCAAAAACATAATAATTGCCTTGTTTCCTAAGCGCATAAGCCCGGGAATATCAATGCTTAAAGTGAAGAGAATTAAACTTGTTGGAAGAAGGTAGCGCGAAGCGACAAAGTAGATTTTGGAATTTTCAGGATCGACAATTTTGAAGCTACCTAAGAGAGAAGGAATAAAATAGCAAAGTAAAAGCGAGGGAATGTATTTATAAAATTTTTGGAAAAAAGGATGCTTACTCTCCGCGGTAGTAAAGATTAAGGCTAAAATAGCAAGGAGTAGACCTAAAACAACAGCATCATTTGTAATCATGAATTTTCCTTATCTTTGTTGTTCGACACCAACCTGGTGGCAATACTTTTTTATCGGACAAATACTACAGTGAGGAGAGATCGGACGACAGAGATTTTGACCAAAAGCAACAAAAATAGTGTTGATGCTAATCCAGTGTTTTCGAGCAAGTTTCTTTCGTAGTTGCATTTCTGTTTCGAGAGGAGTTTTTGTTTGGAGGTAGCCTAGGCGATTGATGATTCGATGGACATGAATATCTACGCAAATAGCTGGTTTGTCAAAGGCTAAGGCGACAACTAGATTTGCCGTTTTTCGGCCCACTCCAGGGAGCTCAGTTAGCTCCTCTACTGTTTGAGGAATGATACCTCCAAATTTATCTTGCAAGACCACAGGGAGCTGTTTCAGATATTGGGCTTTATTTTTATAGAATCCGACGGGATAAATAAGCTCGGCAATTTTTTCAGGAGATAGCTTTTGGAAATCCTCCGCTCTGTGAATTTTTTGAAATAATCGCTCGCAGACTTCTGCTGTAGTACTGTCATTTGTCCGAGCTGAAAGAATGGTTGCCACTAAAATCCGAAAGGGATTGTCATTTTGCACTTGCATTAACTTTACAACGGGAACATCATAGTCCTTAACCTCTTCTTTTAGAGTTTCAATAACCTTATTGATGAAAACTCTTTTTACCATAAAGAAAACCTCTCTGTGTTCGTGATCGTAACTGTGACCGATTTAATCTTGGTCACGGCTAGAATTATTTCTTTCGCCAATGTAAGCCAAACAATAACCCGAGACCTCCTAAAAACCAAGTTGCTGGCTCAGGTACACTGGGGGCTGGTGGATCGATGATGACGTCTGAATCGTTGAAAGCCAGGGTGTCCATGTTGAAATCACCTTGGTGAAAGACGATGATTTCATCAAAAATGATATTACTGAACCCATAAAAATTGTTGGATTGAGATTGGTTGGCAACGAGAGAAAATGATTCGACGATTTCCCCATGTAAGAGGGCTTGGAAAATCGATGGGCCCAAGTTTCCGATGCCATGATAAACAAAAGTAGCGGCTTCTGCTTGGTTAGCGAATGTGATGCGCAAAATGGGGCTAGGACTTTCTCGGGTTAAAAATCCACCGACAAGATTATTGGAGCTTGTTGTGGTAAAGTAACGAGTTCCTTCAAAGGTAACCCCTTGCCCGCTAAATTGATCAGTAATGGTCGTAAAGCTTCCGAATTGATTTGCTCCAAAGTCGACTAGATGATCGGGGTTAGATAGTCCTGAGAAACTTTCGGAAATCGGACTAGCCAAGAGAAAGGTAGACACTAAGATAAGCGCGGTAAAATAGTGCAACATAATGAAGCCTCTTTTGTGAATTGGGAAGATGAATAATTTTATTTTTACGATTTTTCTTTTTTTATTTATGAGGGCGTGTTCTCATTGAGCCCAGCACGTTATGGAATTACAGCTAGGATCAAGAATTGGATTTCTAATCGCCCAACACATTGTAAGAAAACTGAATGAGGACACGCCCTATTTTACTCGAAAAAAAATATTTATTCAACAACCGAATCAAGAGTCTTTGAAGTGGGTGAACCTATTGATAAAATTAGAAACTGCGTCTTTTGAAGGATAGCAGTGGGGTTTTTCTCCTTGGGTGGGTTTTCTTGGAGGTTTTCCGTGAGAGATTCCTTCACCAATAAGAGCTTCCGTTTTTTTGTCGACCATGAACATCTTATAGGTATGTTCGTAATACTCTATTTCGCTGAAGTATGTGGTCGATTCTTCATAATTGTTTTGGACTTTTGTCGATGTGCTTTTTTTCTGAATCCATTTGTACTCAGAAGACTTGTATAGAAAAACAACGATACCTATTTCTTCGGGATTCTTGGGGCTTAGGTGGCTGGGTAACGAAAAAGTAGTGTCCTCAATTTGAAAGGTGTTCTTGTCCATGTTGTATTCAATGACAAGGACTTTTCCTTCTGGTTTGCCAGGATAGTAGCCTTGAGGACTGTAATTGTTATATTTATCGATGTGATATTTTTCTTTTACATATTCTCGAAGTAACTCTCTTTTTTCGTTTTCTTGGTAAACGTATATTCCAAAAAGAACTAAAGCCAGAGATATTGAAATAACTCGGACATTCATAATAATAGCAAGAATATTTTGACATATAGATTTCAGGGATTTGCCTAAGGCGAGAATTATTTTTTGGACTAAGTTTTTTTTGGGAAGAGGATTACTTTCTTCATTTGAGGCAGACCCCTCTTCCATGTTTTGCATTGGGGCAGCAGGGCTCTCTTCCATAAGGATAAAGTCGGCTATTGAGGCCTCTAAATCGTAGTTGACAGATGTTTCTAATGGAAGATCGTTGGCAGGTCTTTCCAGTGGAAGAATTGAGGTAATACTTTCCAGAGAAGGTTTTTCGGAGACGACGGAACTATCGTCTAATAAAAAATTCTGGTGGCATTTTTTACATTTCTTTGTTCGGCCAAAAGGTTTTTGGCCTAGGTAGAACTTAGTCAATTTTTGACAATGGGGACAAGCAAAATTAATGATAGTGTTTTCGTTCATTTGTTTTCCTCCCTAGCAAAACTTTTTCCCTTAAAGCATACCTTCTCTATGGATTTGAGCTCCTTCTCTATTTTTTTCGACAACAATTCGTACGGGCAAATAGTTGTTTAAAGCGGTTAGGTGACTGATAATTCCGATAGTTCTTCCTGTCCCTTGAAGATTATTCAGTGCTTTGACCACAATGTCTAAGTGTTCCTCATCAAGGCTTCCAAAACCTTCGTCGAGAAATAGACTTTCTAAAGCACAATTGCTCCCCATGCGGTGTCCTAGTTGATAGATCCGTTCAGCTAAAGCGATTGCTAGGGAAAGGGAGGCGAGGAAAGTTTCTCCTCCGCTTAGGGTTTTTGAAGGGCGAATTTCATCGTTATTCCAGCGATCGATAACACAAAACTCTCTTTTTTCTATAGTAAAAGCGTAGCGACCAGAGGAGAGAAGTTCGAACTGAATACTTCCATCTTCAGCCAGAGTTTGGAGAGCTTGGTCGAGGACAAAAGTTGGAAAACGATTGGCTCTAAGGTCGAGAGAGAGTTGTTTAATAATGGCCCCCTCTTGACAAACTCTTTTGTATTCTTTTTGGATTTTATCAACTTCCTGGAGATTTTTTTCTAAGGTATGAATCATTGTGCGTAAGGCGCCACGGTCTTCTGTTTTTTTAGCAATGTCTTTTTGGCGTAGTAAAATTTGTCCTTCTAAGCGTTGTAAATCATGACGTTTTGCCTGACGCCCTTGAAGTTGTTCCTCTAGATAGTGAAGACGTGCTTCGAGCTCTTGGAGTTGTTGGTGGCTTTGAGAGACGCTTTCTTCCCACTTTGCAATGGTGGTAGGAGAAGCTTTCACTTTTTCAATTTCGCTAAAAGATTGGTAGCCTCGCTCTTCGATTTCCCGACTTAGCTCTGCTTGAGTCTCCTCTATTTCAATAAGAAGGCGATTAGATTCTCTCTTTTGTTTTTTTAAATCCTCGTTTTGCCCTTTTAGGCTCTCTTCCAAAACCAAATATTTCTCTCGAATACGATGATGCTCTTCTTGGATATTCTTTTTCTTTTGTTCGACTCGCGAGGCTATCAACTGAGGATTTTCTCCGCGTGTAACAGAAAAAATCTCGGTCGCTAAGTCTTGGTTTTCTAGCTGAAGGGTTTTTACTTTTTTTTCTTGCTCTTTTAAAGAGTGATCAATTTCTTTTTTTGTTGATTTTTCTTGGATTTGTTCTAATTCTAACTTCTGGATTTCGTTTGCCCGTTCTTGGTGCTTTTTCTCTAGGTACTCTTGTTCTTGCTGAACTTTTTCGTATTGCTCAACACCTTTTTCTAGAGCCGCTTCGATATTTTCGACCTTTAGCTCTAGTTTTTCACGTAGTTGGCAACGTTTTTCTTGCCAAGCTTCTTTGATCTCTTGGTGTTCTTGGTGAGCGGCTTTCCACTCTTGCTGGGCATTTTCATTTTTTTGCTCAGAAATTTCTTTGTCAAGTTTGTATTCAATGAGCTCTTTTTCTATTTTTTGAAGTTCTTTTTCTAGCTTTTCTACCTTCTGAATTTGTTGCTGCACTAGAATCAGTTCTTTTTCGGAAAAATGCTCTTCTCCTGTTAAAGTCTTAATTTCATCGGAAATTTTTTGATGACTTTCTTTTTGTTTAGAAAGTTCAGCTTTTTGTTCGCTCTGACGTTCTTGGAGATTTTTTTCTTCTATGTTTTGCTCATGAACTAGCCGCTGTTTTTCGGATAAATCTTGGGAAATAATTTCTTTAGCTTTAGGAATTTCTTCTATTTCTCTCTGGAGTTTTTCCACACGAGAAGTGGTTTTTCCGCGCCCAGGAAGTAAAATATCCAGTTCCTTAGTTAGCTTTTCAATTTCTTTTTCTTGAACTGTGATTTCTTGCTCTCGTTCTTTGCTTTCCTTTTGAAATTCAGAGATGATTTGCTCTTGGGTTCGAGCTTGGCTTTCATACTGCGTGAGCTCTTGCTTGAATTCACTGAGCTTTTGCTCGCTTGCTTCTAGCTTTTGCTTTAGCTCTTGGACGGGTTTTTCTTTTTGTGGACTAGTGCTGGGAACTTTTTTTACTTTTTGTTGGCAAACAGGGCAGTCTTCCCCTTTTTTGAGGTGAGCTTGCAGAGAGTGGGCTAAGTTTTTTGTGTAAGCCTCTAGCCACAGGGACTTATCTTTTTCAAAAACGATGATTTGTTTATCCCGTTTTTTTTGCGCTTGCTGAAATTTGGTTTGGATTTTGCTTAGCTCTTGTTCGTTTTTCTTTTCTTTTTCTCGCAAACTCTCTTGTTTTTCTTGGTTTTCTTGGAGATTTTTTTCTTTTTGTTGAAGAATTTCAAAAAGAGGAGCTATTTCTTTTTGAAGAGTTTTCTTTTTCTCTTCTTTACTTTCGATTTGTTTTTTCGCTTTGAGAAGTTCTTTTTCTTTTTGAAGAGTTTTTTTCTTCTCTTCATTTAATTCACGAAGAGCTTCCTCATTTTTTTCCCATTTTTCTTCCCGCTTCTCTATTTCGTTCTTTAGTTCTTCCCCTTGTTTATGAAGCCGATGAGCTTGTTCCCATTGATGGTGCTTATTTTGTAGAGTTTCTTTTACTCCTGCTGCTGCCATTTCTTTTTGTATTTTTTCTGTTTGCTCTTGGCATTGTTCATGTTTTTTATTTGCTTTTTGGGCATCAGCTTCTTTTTCTTCCATCAATTTTTTCTTAGAGAAAGCCGTTTTTTCTCTTTTGTGACAATTTTCTAAACTTTCTTCTAAGATAGGGCCAAAGTGCTTCATTTTCCAAAAACGATGGAGTTTATCTAGACTAGTCTTATGTTCCTCTAGAGCAGAACTAATTTCCTGAAAATCTTTCTCGCTGCTTTCTTTTTGTTTACAAATTTGTTCTAGTTTTTTCTCGGCTTGCATTTTTCTATTTTTATCTCGCCGATAGTTCTTTTCTCTCTCTTGGTGTTCTTGTTGTTGCTTTTCCAGTTGATTTTGCAAATGAATCATTTTCTGGAGTTTTTGCTTTTCTTTTTCTAACTCTGGTAGTTTTTCTAACTCTTTTTCTGTTTTTTCAACCTCTTCTTGCGCTTGGTCAAAATTTTCTTGGGTATTTTTGATTTTGAACTCAAGTTTCTCTTGCTCTTGGATAAAGCGGTGATGTTTTTGTTGAGAAGAGCTGAGCATTTCCATTCGAGGAAGTAGAGGAAGAACATCCTTGGCAGCATCTATTTTTTCTCGAAGTTGGAGATTTTGCTTATGCTGAGGTAAGAGCTTATCATATTGTTGTTTGCTCTGTTGAATGTTTTCTTGGAGGCTGATTATTTCAAAGAGCTCTTTTTGTCTGACTTGCCATGTCTTAAGCTCCTCTTCGTACCTTTCAATTTCTTTTTGTAGATTCTGGTATCTTTCTTGTTGCTCTTCCAAAGTTTCTACTTGAGTATGAGAAAACTCTGTCTCCAAACGGATTTCAATTTGTTTCTCTTTTTGTTGCAGTTGATCTAGCTTTTTACTGGCTAGCTTTTGCATATTTCCTAAAATTTCCAGGTTTAGAAGACGAGTGAGGATATCTTGTCGGCCCTTGGCATCTTGAAGAAGTTTTTGAAAATCTCCTTGTGGAAGAATAATACACCGAATAAAAGATTCATAGTCAAGACCTATGATCTCAATTATTTTTTGATTCACTTGGCGAATGCCAGAAGCGACTCCTTCCCAGGAATCATTAATCTCTTGGTCAAGAATAGCCTGAGAGCCTCTTTTTTGCTGCATACGCCGAGCTACTTTGTATTTTTGCTCTCCAATGACGAACTCTAAGAGAACATTCATTCGGTTGTAGCCTTGGGAAATTAGACTATTGACGTCTGTGGCTACTCGAGGAACTTTCCCATACAAACTGAAGGTGACAGCATCAATAATAGAACTTTTTCCCGAGCCGGTAGCTCCTGTTATCGCAAAGAGTTCAAGGTTGGAAAAATCGATTTCAACGGGCTTTTGGTAGCAAGTGAAGCCTTCCATTTGAAGTTTTAGTACTCTCACAATATGAGCTCCAGAGATGATGGTGGGGAGGAAATGAAAGATTTGCTAAATGGCAAGGCGAAGACAAGTCTTGTCTTCGCCTGCAACGTGTAATCTTCTAATAAACTTTACGTTGTCGTGATGATGGAATCTTAAGAGCCTTACGATATTTGGTGATCGTACGACGAGCAATATCTAAGCCGACGGCTTTGAGTTTTTCGGCGATATCTTCGTCGGAAAGAGGATTGGATTTATCTTCGTTGATAACAATTTCGCTGATACGATGTTTGACACTAACTCTTGATTCGCTTTTTTCTTCGCTTCCTCTTTTATCGATTCCTCCCGTGAAGAAAAATCGAAGAGGGAAAATACCCCGTGCAGTTTGGATGTATTTTTCTATAACAGCGCGGCTAACTGTAGATACACTGATTTCAAGAGTATTAGCAACATCTTCCATTTTGAGAGGATGTAAGTGACTCAATCCATGGTCTAGAAAGTCTCTTTGGTGTTTGATGATTTCGCTGGCTACGCGGTAAAGCGTTCTCTGTCTTTGCCGAATAGCATCGATAACCCAGTTGGCTGACTCCATCTTTTTTTTGATGTAGTTTTTTGTTTTACGGTCTTTGTTTTTTTCTTCCAGATAACTTCGATAGAGGTTGCTGACGCAAAGTTGCGGAATATAATCTTCCTCCATACGAATAACATAGTCTCCATCAATAAAATCGACAACTAAATCTGGCAAGATGACGTGAGTTTCTTCCGCCGAGTATTCTGATCCAGGCTTTGGATTTAACTTTTGCAAAGATTTTACAATACTTTTGATTTCCTCAATGCTTTTTCCCGTATCTTTCGCCACTTTAGGATATTTGTTATTGTATATGTCCGTGAGATATTTACTGATAATTAGCTTTTGGGAAGCATAATCAGGGCTATCTTCATCTAATTGCAGGAGAAGACATTCCTCCATACTACGTGCCCCTACTCCTGTGGGCTCTAAATTCTGCACATAGCGAAGAGCTTCTTCGGCATCTTCTATACTAACTTCCTCTTGAATAGGCTTAATAATCTCTTCTAATGGGTAACGTAAGTACCCCATTGCATCTATGTTATAGATGATGTATTCCCCGGCTTTTTCCACTTTTTCTGATAAATCAAAAAGCTGAAATTGCTGATATAAATAGTCTGAAAGGGACATAGGACGAGCTGCAGTGTTTTGCATGGCCTCGAACTTCTTGTCTCTTTCTTCGCTATAGTTTGTTTTTTTAGCAATGTAAGTATCTTCCGAAAAGTACTCTTTGAGATCAGAGGATTCCAAATTTTCAAAGCTATTGAGACTTTCTTCGTCCATTTGCTTTTCTTCTTTGGGTTCTTGCTCATCGTTTTTATTACTCTCACTACCATTTGTTTCTTCGACAATAGGTTCAATAGTTTCTAAAACTGGATTTTCGGCAAGTTGTTCTTGGATAAAGTTGTGCAGTTCCAAAGCAGGTAAAGTCAGAATTTCAATAGACTGAATGATATGGGGTGCCATACGCAACTCGTGGGAGAGCTTTGTACTGACATTCATACTATGTTCCATGCGCATGGACATAATCTATTTCCTTCCGTTTTATTTTATAGCTTGTCTTCCCGTAAGAGCATCTGTTAACATCGCCTGGTTAGCAAACTCAATGCTACCCCCACTGGGAATACCACGAGCAATGCGAGAAACCTGTAGAGGGTACTTTTGAAGTTTTTCTTGAATAAACAGGGCAGTTGTATCCCCTTCGATATTGGGATTAGTTGCAATGATGACTTCTTCGATCGGAGTTTCCGACTCTTGGCTTAATTGAACTCTCTTAATTAGATGTTCTAATGTAGTATCTTCCGCATTCTGGTTTTCAAGAGGGGCCAACCTTCCTAAGAGAACGTGATAAACTCCGGAGAAGCTTCCTGTTTTTTCTAAAGCAAGCAGGTCTTTTACTTGCTCTACAACGCAAACGATCTTAGGGTTGCGTCGAACATCTAGGCAAACTTTACAGATACGACTATCCGCAATATTAAAACATTTTTCGCAATGACGAATATTTTCCTTAACATCAATAATTGCTTGAGCTAAAGCAAGAGCGTCTTCTTTTCCCACCTTAAGAATATGAAAACCCAATCTTTCGGCGGTTTTACTACCAATTCCTGGTAGACTGGAAAATTCTTTAATGAGTGTTTGTAGTGATTTTGTGTAAACCATATTTTTCTAAAAAGAAATAGCCCTAAAAAAATTTTTTAGAATAAAGCCCATGGGCTTATTACTCTAAAAATTATATCTTGTTGATAGAAGAGTGTCAAAGAATTAATTTCTACACGAGACTGTTTTACTTCCCAAGAAGAAGTCTTTCTGCTAAGGAATTATCTAGAGAAGGATTGATTCGTATTTTTTCCTGTGTCTTTTCTATCTCGTAAGGCACTCTATGGAAAAAATAAATATCATCAATAACTTCTAAATAGCTAGCTCTAGGATCTTTATCGCGAGGTTGTCCAACAGAACCAACATTAATTATAGACTTTTCTTTTGCAGACTGATATTTATAGCCCAACTGCTTTAAATCGAAAGTTTGCAAAGACTCCGTAATAACACAGGGAAAATGAGTATGGCCTACAAAGAGATTCGTTTCAAAAGATGAAAAAATTTTGATAACTCTTTCCGGATCTTGAGCAGCCATTTGAGGATGAATGTACTCCCCTGTAGGATCCAAGGGAGAAGCATGAACAAAGAGATTTTTGTCTCTTGTGTAAGTTAAGGGGAGAGATCGGAGAAACTCGATAATACTCTCGCGCCTTGGATGATCAGACTTTGTTATCTCTTCTAATGACCAACGGATAGCTGACTTAGCGATAGTGTTAAAGAAATAGACCCCTTCGACAAATGCTTCATCATGATTTCCTTTGAGACAAACCTCTACGTTTTCCATAACTAAGACTAGACATTCTATGGGATTGGGGCCATAGCCGATAACATCTCCTAAACATACAATTTCTTGGATGCCTCGTTTTTGGATGTGAGCTAAAACCGCTTCCAGTGCTTCTAAATTGCCATGAATGTCAGAAATAACAGCATAACGCACTATAGATGTTTCCTTATTAAGCTTTTTGCGTTTTGCGCATAAAATGAGCGAATTGTTTTCCTAAAACTATAAGTACCTTCTAGAGGCCGTTAATTAGCCTCTAAAATTTCTGGGGAAGGTAACTTTTTGCATCATGCTACAGGGAAACTTTCCCTTAGATACCGCCTACAGTTTTAAGAAAGTAAGCCGTGATTGTTTTGGAGACAGTTTGCCAAAGGAGTTCTCGGTCAGGGCATCCTGTAAAGATGTCTAGAGGAATTTGAAAACCTCCTTTATCTAAGCGGCCTCCGCCGTAATACTTACCAGTGGCTTTGTCTGCTCCTAGTACTGATTTTAAAAAGGCATCTGGATCCATTGTGGTGCTTCTTGTTCGTAAAGACCCGTGGATCAATTTATCGTCGACAATACCAAAAACAATGACAGTTTCGATACCTTCGCGCCGAACTAAATAGTCCGCTGCTTGAGCGATACCATCACGGTCGGAGTCACGAACATAGTTAACTCCCGCAAAAAGATAATTGTCGCGGATGTTGTTATTAGCCAAGGCCTTTTGCAGTATGTCCATAGTACTCGCGGTAACAGAAGACTCGCTAATTGTACGAAGAACATCGCGGTCAACAAAACGTGATAGATAGGTGCCTGCTTTCCAATCAATCTCTCTAGCTAAAAAGAAATTATCGGTATCACTTCGGATGCCATGATGAAGAGCAGTTGCTAAACTAGAATCTTCTAAGCTACTTTGTGATAGGGTGTAAGATCCGTACTTGAGATATTCGGCATAGATTGAGCTTGTCGCTCCTGCATTTTCACGAATATCTGTAAAAATAGCTTTTGTCAGCCCTGTTTTTTTATGATGGTCAACAACGGAAAAGCAAGGAGTATCTGTGGGCAGCTTTTCCAGAGCAGGATTATCTTGAGATTGAGTATCCACTAGAGCAAAACAACTATACTCCGACAAATCAATTTCCGGTTTATATAAAAGTAATTCAATTTCTAGTTGTCTAACCAAGGCCCGATTTTCAGCGTGACTAATGGGGTCAAAAAACATAATTTGAACATCAACACCAAAATTCTGTGCTATGTACTTGTGGGTGAGTGCGGAAGCTATGCTGTCAGGGTCAGGAGGTCCATTAATGGTTATTAGCATTTTATGGCCCGAAAACTCTTTGAAAGCAGACTCTAACTCGACAACCTTTTTCTTTGTTTTTAAACGAACATCGCGTTCTTCTCTATCTCTTTCTTCTCGCTCTCTGGCCGCAGGATCATTTTCTTTTACCGCTTCTTCTTCTTCTTCTTCTAATAATAATTCTTCTTCGTCTTCTGGTAGGGTTGGATCAATCATTAGATTTTATCAAGTCATCCTAGTAACTAGAAATTTAGATGCAGGATAACTTGCCTCCAAAAAGTGACTTTTGAGTTTGTCCGTACTAAACTTTTTTAGATTTTCTTTTGTAGTTTAGTGTTATTCTCTGGAAGTATAACTTCGAAAAGATAACTTGTCAAGAGAAGTTTAATCTTGTTGTAACTGATTGCAGTGTATTGCTTTGTGTGTTAATTGTGGTGGACTTGGGAAAGGGGCACGGGAGAGAAAGACTTCTATGTTTCTCTTTGGAAAAAGGAAACTTTGCTTGACAGGGGCAGGCAATGCCTATAAGTTGTTAATTAGTAACTATCTCTGTATTTTAGTATGTGATCACTATGGTTTGGTTGCCCGATAGTCCATGAGGAGTGAAAATGAAATCTACTGTTAGCATTGACGAGATTTATCCGATTATTTATCAGAATCATCGAAATCCTTTTCAGGTTCTAGGACCTCATTTGGTAAAAATAGAAAAACAAACTTGTGTTTCTATTCGTGCTTTTCTACCTCAAGCAAAGGAAGCATTCGTTTGTTCTGAGACAGGGACTCAGTACCCTATGATAAGGCTTCATGAAGACGGTTTTTTTGAAGCTCTTTGCCGAGAAGAAAAAAAGATCTTTTCATATAAAATAAAGGTAATCAACAAAAGCGGTGAAACTACCACTTTTTACGACTCTTACTCATTTCCTCCTGCTCTAGCTGACTTTGATTTATATTTGATGCAAAAAGGGGAGCATCATCGTACCTATGAAAAATTGGGAGCCCATCAGCAAACTATTCAAGGAGTGTCTGGAGTTTACTTTTCTGTTTGGGCGCCTAACGCTCGTTCTGTTAGTGTTATAGGCTCATTTAATGGTTGGGATTCCAAACTTCATGTCATGAGGTCTCTGGAAAATTTTGGGGTATGGGAGATTTTTATTCCGGGGATTGGAACGGGAACTCTTTATAAATACAAAATTATCACTCAAGATAACTACGCTTTGGATAAAACGGACCCTCATGGTTTTTACTCTGAGCTCAGCCCTCAAACGGCTTCTATTGTTTATGATATCGAAAAGTATGAATGGCAAGATGGTGATTGGATGGGAAAACGTAAAGAAATTCAAGCCAAAGATCAACCGATGTCTATTTACGAAGTGCATCTGGGATCTTGGAAACGCGACCCAGAGAATAATAGTTTTCTTTCTTATCGAGATTTAGCCCACCAACTTGTAGACTACGTGAAAGACATGGGATACACTCATTTAGAACTATTACCTATCTTAGAGCATCCCTTCTATGGATCTTGGGGATATCAAGTGATTGGACATTACTCTCCTACCAGCCGTTATGGAGAACCAGATGACTTTATGTACTTTGTTGACTATTGCCATCAAAATGGAGTGGGAGTCTTATTAGATTGGGTACCTGCTCATTTTCCTAAAGATCTTCATGGTCTAGGACGTTTTGATGGAACACATCTATATGAGCATGCTGATCCTCGTCAAAGAGAACATTTGGATTGGGATACTTTTATCTATAACTATGGACGGAACGAAGTTAAAAATTACTTAATCTCTAATGCTTTATTTTGGTTGGACAAATATCATATTGACGGGCTGCGCATAGATGCGGTTGCTTCGATGATTTATTTGGACTACTCTAAAGAACCTGGACAATGGGTTCCGAACAAATATGGAGGACGAGAAAACTTAGAAGCGATAGAGTTTGTTAAAGAGACCAATGCTCTAATTGCTCGCTACTATCCCGACACTATTGTTATCGCAGAAGATTCGACTGCTTGGCCAGGAGTAACTAAGCCTATTCATACAGGAGGTTTAGGGTTTACTTATAAATGGAACATGGGATGGATGAACGATACTTTGAAATATATGGGAACCGATCCTATTTACCGCAAATACAAGCATAGTACGCTTCCTTTTTCCATTTGGTATGCTTTCAATGAAGATTTTGTTTTGCCTCTTTCGCACGATGAGGTTGTCCATGGAAAGCGTTCTCTCATCGGAAAGATGCCTGGCAATGTTGAAGAGCAATTCTCTAACCTCCGTTTACTATTAGCATATATGTTTGCTCATCCAGGTAAGAAAATGCTTTTCATGGGAAACGACTTTGCTCAATGGAAAGAGTGGGCTCACGACTTTAGTTTAGATTGGCATCTTTTAGAATACGAAGCACACCAACAAATCCAACAGTATGTGAAAGATCTAAACCACTTTTACCGTAAAAATCCTGCTCTTTATCATTGGGATCATGAGGGAGCTGGGTTTGAGTGGATTGATTTTCACGACTCCGATTTTAGTGTAATTTCTTTTATTCGCAAAGCTCCCGAAAGCGAAATTATCTTTGTCTTTAACTTTACTCCCGTAACTCGTTATAACTACCAGATAGGTGTTCAAGATGAAGGCTACTACCAAGAAGTCTTTAATAGCGACGGAGAGGCTTACGGTGGAAAAAATGAGGGCAATATGGGAGGATCTACAGCTGAAAAAAAATCTAAATTACAACATGAGTACAGTTTGAGCTTGACTTTGCCTCCTTTAGGAATGGTTGCCTTTAAAAGCGAAGAAGTGGTTAAGAGACTGAAAAAAGAAAAAGAAAAAGAAGCCCAAGAGAAAAGAGTAAACACACTCGTTAAAAAAAAACCTGAGGAAAATACCTCCAAACCAGAAATGTCTCCGAAAGAACAAAAAAAAATCAAAACGACAAGAAAGCTGAATCGAAATAAAAAAACTGTAGAAACAGCAGTGGGCACTAAACGTAAGAAAAAAAAGGAATCGGAAAAAACAAGCAGCTCTAAGAAAGCCACTTCTCCAGCCAAAAAGAAAAAAACTTTCTCAAAAAGAGCTGGAAAAAATCAAAAAAGCTAAAGAAAATCGTGGGCAAAGAGCCAAGGAAAAAGTACAATAGTATATAGAAAAAATTTGTTTTTTAGGGGCGTGTCACGAATCAACTGTTGTTGATATGCCCTATTCTCTGAATATTAAAGGAGTGGATAATGTCGACAAGCGGAAAAAAAAGTTCTTCCTCCAAAAAAACAAGCAATTCTCTCAAGCCTACATCCATTAGTGGACACAAAAAAGTTCCTGGGCAAACAGGGTTGGCTGCTCCAGGCAGTATTGATGCCCTTCGTAAGCCCAGTCGCGATCAAAGAACTTCAGGGAAACCTTTTGTTGCTGGAGTAAGTGAACCAGTTGTTTCTGACCAAACTTATGATCTATACAACACTCGTCCCAAGTCTCCCAAAAAAGGACCAAAAAAGTCTTAGTGGTCTAAAAATGAATATTTCCAGAGGATGATAATAAAATTATCATTCTCTGGTATAAAGGTACCGAGAAAATGGTGTATGCTTTTGGAAAAAAAATAAGAGAGCTTCGCAAGCAGCAATGTCTAACCATTGCTGAGCTAGCGGAAAAAGCAGGAACCTCTAAGGGCTACATTTCTGATATTGAAAATACAAATCGTTTACCACCCTCTGATAAAGTGATACGAAAACTAGCAAGAGTTCTTAAAGTGGACAAAAAAGTATTGCTTCGTTTAGCTCATATCGACAAAATTCCCAAAGATATCAGACAAGAACTTCAGGTCTCAAAAATAATAACTCCTCGTAGCTTACTAGAAGAAAACTCACCTGACTTGGATTCGATTTTAAAAGACGGGGAAAAGAAGAAACGACGCTCTGTCGACTCTCCTCAAGGGTATATCCCTATCATCAATCAAGTTTCTCCCGTTTATCCTCATGGCTTTTCAAGTTTTTCTGATCTAGTTAAAGAGACAAATGATTTTGTTCAGTTCTCTCTGGCAGGGATTAAAGTTTCTTTCGCCATTCAGTTGATAGATGTGACGATGGAAAGAAAACTGAGTCCTTCTTTTCAAGAGGGAGCTTTGGTCTTTTTTTCTGAAAATGCCAAAGTGAAAAAAGAGGATTTTGTTTTTGTTGTTTATCAAGAGGGAACAGAGTTGACCACTACTTTTCGACAACTCAAAGAGTACGATCGAAGTAAAGTTCAACTGACAGCGTTAAATCCTCGGTACCGCAAAGATATTATCTTGAATCGCCGGATGATGAAAAAAATATATAAGGCTATTGGTTATTTAGAATTATATAATATTTAATATTTACTGTTTACTAAGAAAAGGAGAAAAAAGACAATGGACAATATTGCAATTGGTTTATCTGTTTTTAGTACAATTGTGGCTTTGGTTTCGGCCTACTTAAGTCAATTTAAAAAGGGAAAGATTCTTATTCCCCCTATCCGAGCATACCGAATAGAGCCTCTCAATTTTAACGAAGAAGGAGAAAGCTACCGAGCTTTTCGTCTCTATTTGACTCTTACCTTTATGAACACAGGGGCTTTGCCAAAAGCTTTAAGTGATCTTCGAATTCGCATTCGAGTCCCAGAAGAGAAAAAAGATGTTATCTGTGATTGGGAAAATGAATGTCCTTCTTTGTCCGCAAGATTTGAAGATATGGAGTTTGCTGTTCAGCCAACCCTGGGAGCTTACGAAAGTAAAAGCTGTATTTATACTTTCATTTCAAAATATAAAGCTGATACAGGTAAAGTGGTCATGAAAATAGAAGAACTGGGAGACAAGGACGAGAATCACGGTTTCACTGCTTTACTTGAACTAAGAACAAAGAGTAACCAGTGGGAAATTCTCCAAAAGTTTACTGTTCATCATAGTGGACGCCAACGTCAGGAAAGAGATTTTGATAAAATCAACACTATTTGATGTCGATTATTCATCAGCTACCTATCCCACCTAAAAATAAAACGGGCTGGCCTTGGGCCCAGGAATCTTCTGTTTGGACAAGAACTGTTTCTTCAGATTTCCTGTGGCCTAAAATTACTGTGGTAACCCCTTCTTACAACCAAGGAACTTTCTTGGAAGAGACTATGCGCTCTATCATACTCCAAGAGTACCCCAACCTAGAATGGTTTGTCATCGATGGAGGAAGCACAGACAAATCCCTTTCTCTAATAGAAAAATATTCTCCTTTTATTGATTTTTGGGTTAGTGAATCAGATAAAGGACAAAGTCATGCTCTCAATAAGGGGTTCTCTCGGGCCAGTGGAGATCTCTTTTGTTGGTTAAACTCTGATGATGTCTGGCTACCGAACACTTTGAAAGAAATGGCATATTGGTTCCGCCAAGGCTATGAATTTGTTTCTGCAGATACTCATTTTATCGATGCCCAAGGAAGTTTTTTACGCAAGTCCACCAATTGGCAGCGAGAAAACACTCTTTTTGATCTGCTCTGTCTTTGGAAAGAAGATGTCTCTCCTCCCCAACCAGCGATGTTTTTTAGCCGTCACCTATTTTTAGAAGTGGGCCCCATCGAAGAGTCTCTAAATTTTACGATGGATTTTGACCTTTGGATAAAAATGGCTAGGCATTGTCAGCTTCTGTATGTGAATCAAGTTTGGTCACTTTCTCGCGTTCATCCTGAAGCCAAGGGAGTCAAAGCCAGTAAAAAATTTGTTCAAGAAGGGCAATTTTTGGTGAAAAAGGCTCTCGAAAAAGAGTCTTGGGCTTTTCGTTGGCGTTATTGGTGGGTCAAACATACTTCTAAAGGGCACATGGCCCGTTATGTTCCTTCTCTAATTATCCGTTTTGTTCGTTGGCTAAAAAGGCAATCGCTATGAAGTTTGGCATCAGTGGACGTTCTTTACTAGATTCTCTAACTGGAATAGGTCGTTACACCTACGAACTATTAGGAGCAATGGCAAATGCTGCTCCTGAAGATGAATTTGAACTTTTCTCTTTTTGCTTTCGAGATGCTCGGCAGCGGTTTTCTGCGATGCCTTTACCAAAAGCGACTAATATCCGTAAACGTGTCCTCTCTTTTCCTGTGCCTATCTTACTGCGTCTTTGGGAGCGAAATTGGGTTCCTCTTCAAGGATGGAATCTATTTCATAGCACCGACCACATTGTGCCTACATTAAAACAAGGGACAAAACTTGTTGCCACAGTCCATGATCTTTCCATGTTTTCAGATGATTCTTGGCACTTAAACCAAAATCGCTTGTATTTTCAAAGACAGATCGAAAAAATTGTCGACAAAGCCGATGTCATTATTACGGCTTCTGATTTTACCTCTCAGTGCCTTCGAGAGGTTTTTCCTAATTGTCAGAAATGCATCCATACTATCTACCAAGGTTGGCATCCTTTGCCCACTAACTCCTTAAACTTTCTTCCTCCCTGTCCCCGTCCTTATTTTTTCTTTTTAGGAACGGTGGAGCCGAGAAAAAATATCTCTCGTCTACTGGAGGCTTATCAGCTCCTAAGAGAGCGTTACAGAGATATAGATCCTCTTCTTGTTATTGCCGGAAAATGGGGCTGGAACTATGAAAAGACAAAAGAAATCTACGAAAAAAGTCCTTTTCGAGAAGATATCCAATTTCTGGATTATGTTTCTCAGGAAGACATAGCCCGATATTTTCGGCATGCTATCGCTTTTGTTTATCCTTCTCTCTACGAAGGGTTTGGTCGTCCTCCTTTAGAGGCGATGGGGCATGGGTGTCCTGTGATTACTTCCCAAGCAGCTTCTTTGCCCGAGGTTGTAGGAAAAGCAGGACTATTGATTAATCCTTCCGAAGTAGAGGATTTAGCGGAAGCGATGATTAAGATGGCTCAAATAGGAGAGGATGAGAGAGATCAATGGATTGCAAAAGGGCAAGAGCAAGCGAAGCGGTTTTCTTGGGCAAATGCGGCTGCGGAGACTTTGGCTTTGTATCGAGGGGCGTTGTAGGGCTTATCTGGAACTGGTCTTGGTATATGCGAGGGTGGAGGGTGAGGCTCCTGCCGAACAGGGGATGTGATTGGCTCTTGATATTTTATCCCAGCACATCCCCGGCGCGGCAGGAGCCTTGCTCTCCAGAGAACATAGCCTTCGAACGATTTTGAGTATGCAAGTGTTTTTTTGATAATGAGGATTAGAAATCCCTAATCCCTAATCCTCAGAGCTATACCCTTCAATTCCATATTCTTTTAATTTATGGTAAAGAGAAGCTCGTCCTATTCCTAAAAGCATAGCGGCTTTCGTTCTATTTCCATTGGTCTTGCGAAGAGCTTTAATAATAGCTTCTTTTGTTACTCTGTTTAGAATTACCTTTAGAGGAAGGCGACTGGTTATGGGGCCGTGAAGAGTCGAAGAAGATGTGTTACTGTCTCGCATAGGAGCAAAATCTTGTAAATATTGATCTATAAGGTCTTCGGTTATTTTGCTAGAAGAGCAAAGAGCAACAGCTCTCTCTATGATATTTTCTAACTCCCGAACATTTCCAGGCCAGTTATGGCTTTGCAGCTTTTCGATAGCCTCAGCCGTGATCGAGTCTATTTTTTTACTATACTCTTGCCTGTATTTCTCAAAAAAGTGAATAGCTAAAATAGGGATATCTTCTATTCTGTCTCTCAAAGGAGGAATGGTCAGAGGTATTACGGCTAAACGATAGTAAAGATCTTCTCGGAATATTTTTTTCTTAACCGCATCTTTCAGATCGACATTGGTGGCAGCAATGACTCGGACATCTACGCGGACAGTTTCGTTACTTCCTAAGGGGATAAATTCTTTTTCCTGGAGAACCCGCAATAGTTTGGTTTGCACTGCTGGAGTTACATCCCCAATTTCATCTAGAAAAATGGTCCCTTTGTCTGCCACACTAAAAAGACCTGCTTTGTAATTACTTGCCCCTGTGAAAGCCCCTTTGACGTGTCCAAAGAGTTCGTTTTCTAAGAGATTTTCACTAAGAGCTCCGCAATTCACAGCAACAAAGGTTTGTTTTTTCCGTTCGCTTAGTTTATGAATGGAGCGAGAGAAGAGCTCTTTTCCGGTTCCACTCTCTCCTTGGATTAAAACGGTTGCGGATGTCGATGCTACTTGTTCTATTACGTTAAAGAGCTTTTGCATCTTTTGGCTTCTGGCAATAATGCCCTCAAAAGCTTCCGCTTTGTCGTCTTGGGGAATAGATTTTTTATCTTTGGTTCTTAGCTCTGCGTCATTCAGGGCACGTTCAATGATTGTCATAATTTGGTCTTTACCAAATGGTTTAATCAAAAAATCAAAAGCTCCTGTTTTGACTGCTCGAACTGCACTTTCCACAGATCCATGTCCTGTGATCACAATAAAAGGGGTATAGCGACTGAGTTGTTGGCTTTGTGTAAGCAACTCCAATCCATTTATTTCGGTTAGGTTAAGATCCGAAATAATTAGGTCAAAATTTCCCTCTGTCAGCTTTTGGATAGCATCATTACCAGTAAGCGAAGTATGAACATCGAATTTTTTCTTCGATAACATTCGCTCAAATAATCTCAGTATAGGTTCATGATCATCAATAACGAGAATTTTTTTCTTCATTTTTCTTTAGGAAATTTAAGGACATAGACAAACATAGGATCAGCCGCATAACCGTCGAGAGGGATTCCTAATTGATCGAGATAGCTTTTCAGAGATATGTTGGGAATAATCTCTTCTTTTTCAGCATATATTTTGATGAATACGCTGACAAAATCTCCATCGCTTTCTGCTATAAAGTAGAGCGAAGAGTTTTTTTGAGCATTTTGGATGGCTTCTAGAAGCACACTCAAAATAACAGTTTTTGCTTTGTTATTTTTGTCAAGAATGAAACTTAAGTTGTTGGGAGTAACTCGTTCAATCAAAATGTTTTTTTTGCGCAGAGGAAGATCAATGAGAGGAAGGAAGCGATCCAAAAGCAGATTCAAACATTGATAGCTTTCTCCCGGAGGAGTAGTTTGAGCTAAAATAGCTGTTCGCCGAAGGATTTCGCTACAGTAAAGAGTTTCTTTTTCGATGAGATTTAGATCTTCTAAAAAAGGAATGTCCTTGCTGTCGTTGTTTTCTAAAATATCTTGGGTAAAACCTAAAATGACTTGAAGTGGGTTATTCAAATCGTGCATGATGTCAAGAGCCACTTTGCCCATCAGGGCTAGCTCCATAAACTCGACTATTTGCTCCTTGATTTTTCCTTGTTCTAACTTTGATTGGTAGCAATCAATAGCCTGAGCAATCAGATTTTTCACGGAGTCTTCGGGAGTTTCTTGGTAAACCCAGTTAACTAGATCTGGTTGGCTTTTAGAAACTATAGCAAAGCAGTTTTCGGGGGTAGGAATTCCTGATTTAGCAACATCTTCTCCACTGAGTAACATCATCGCTGCTTTATAGTTTTTCCAGTGACTTCCTTCTCGGATTGTCACAGTTTCCCAATTGATTTGGGGAAACCAAGAAGCAATGAGTTTGTACTCCATCGGAAATGTTCGACTAACCAATATTTTCATAATCTAAAAAAGCTTTCCCTGGAGTCGATTGCAAAGAGACTCTTATCCCACAATTTAGCATCTTTTAGAGCGTGCCCCTAATAGAAAGAGCGACTAGCCTCTGAGTTTTTCCTCAGAAGATAGTCGCTTTTTACTTTTAATAAGTTTAGGAGAACTCACCTAGCATGACCAGGTTTTTGGACTTATTTAGCTCTTCTGGTTTGACGCCATTTTACATGGCTTTTAATTTTGCTATCACTCTTCTTTTTACCATTGTAGCCAGGAGCGGTAGGAGCAATACCATACAACGTATCTGTTAGACCAGATGTTAATTTAGTGTCGGTTTCCCGAACAATGCTAATCATGAGAACACTGGAAATAATCATAATTAAAGTGCTCGCCACAAGAAGTCCTGTCATCATCGGAGACAGAGGTTTTGCCGCCATCATCCGGGGAACAATCATCGGAGTGGTTGCTCTTCCTTCTTGGCTAGTTAGACCGCCTTGGCTGATAACAAATTCTTCATCTTCCTCGATTTGCATGGTTTCATCAGGCTCATCATCAAGCATGCCAAAGTCATCTTCTTGGATATCATGATCCATTTCCAATGGTTCGGTTTGCAAACCTGTATCTGAATCGATAAAGGTATCTCCGCCTGAATCTAGATCCATGAGGTCGCCAGATGAATCAATAAGGACATCATCTGAGGATTCTAGAACATAAGATCCACTGTCTTCTTCAAAAGTAAGTTCTTCGGTAATGGTCTCTGATGCAGAAGAATCATCGTCAAACTCTGAAGAAGAGAAATCTACTGTTGGAACAGAGGTTGAGCTAGTTTCGGCTCCGTCTAAATCATCGATATCTAGTAAAGTTTCGGAAGTGTCTTCTTCTACTAAGAGAACTTCACTATCTTCAGCCGAGTCTTCTGGTTCTCCAGAAGGAAGAATAATGGTAGGTTCGGTCATTCTACCTTTTTTCAATCCGTCAATATCGCTTCTCTTAAACTTCATCTTGTCTTCATCACGAAAAGCGCGGATCTCTCCCTCTGAGACGAGTCTTTTCAGCTCATCTTCTTCCATTTGAAGCTCTTTTAAGACCTTCTCAAAAGAGTAGTACTCCATCACGGCAAAATCCTCCTAAACAAGTCCTTGCTGAGTTGCTTTGGTTGTGTAACTTAGTGTTAAGTTTGCAACTTTTAGATTACAGAAAACTATTTTTTTCCTAGTTCTTCTTGATTGAGTTTTTCAATTTGTGCTCTTAATGCACCTACTTTTTGTTTTGATCTGTCGTTAAGAGCAACCAACTGTAGATCATACTTGATACGGCGAGCAGCAGCAAGTTGGATACTTCTTCCGCTACTTCCAGGAACGTAAAGAGCTAGTGAAGGAGAAGTCGCTGTATCTCGGGCATCTAGAACCCATAACCCAGAAAAACTGTTTGTTACAGCGCCTGTTACAGCAATAATACCATCAGAAGATCCACCAACGCCACCTCCGGTGGCATCGGCCATAGCGTTCTGAGGCTGGGCAAGAGAAACAATACTCCAAGAGAGTAAACCGACCATCACTCCAAGTGCAAAGATAATGATGTTTTGATGTTTGGAACTCATCCACATCTCCTTCTTCAAAAATAGGAACTAAAAATATGAATATCTTTTTGACCATAATATATGAACGACCAGAAAAATTCAAGATTAATATTTTTTTCCTGGCTCAAAGATAATCTGTATAAATCATAGGATGTTTTAAGGAAGCTTGTAAGCTCCTATTCTAATTATGAAGCAGAAAAAAAAAAGTCCAAGAAAAAAAGCTTTTCTTCATTTTTCAATCTCTATATCCTAGGAAATTTTTTGTTGCATATCGTCGGGAGATTATCCATAATAAAGCCCTAAACAAAAAGATTTCAGAAACAGTTAGTTTGGGAAAAACTGGAGAAAAAGGTCTAAACAGAAGGTCTAAACAGAATGAGAGCAGAAGATAAAGCTAGAGTTGTCGAAGAAGTTATCAGAAGGGTTTGGACTGAAAAAATAGAGGATGCCCAAAAAGGGAAAACGCCTTTGCATACCGTGATAAACGACACTGTTTATCATGAGCGAAATCGTTTAAGTGCGGAGAAAAAAAGCAAGACTGTGCGGCAGAGTAAACAGTACTGGAAGCGAGTAAATAAAGAACTTTTGTCTGCTTCAGAAGAGAAACAGAAAGAAATTTTAAAGGAACTTGTTACTCTTTTTACTAAAGAAATTGTCGGAAACTTTAATGACAACGTATACAAGTTCGCAACGGGAGTTTTGCCAGTAGGCTTAAGCGTTCTTCTAAATACTATCTCACCGCGAGTTTTAATTTCTCACTTTCCTCGTTTACCAGATATTTCTGACCGAGTGATCATTCGAGGAGAGGTCGAGCAAATCAAAGCTCTCCACAAAAAAGGGACTGTTATTCTCGTTCCTACCCACTCTAGCAATATGGACTCTATCGTTGTAGGATGGGCCTTGCATAAAATAGGTCTACCTCCTTTTGCATATGGAGCTGGTTTGAATTTATTTTCAAACCGAATAATCAGCTACTTTATGAATAATTTAGGAGCCTACAAGGTTGATCGCAAAAAATGGAATAAAGTTTACAAAGACACCTTAAAAGAGTACGCCACTGTTGCCCTAGAAAATGGCTATCATAATTTGTTTTTCCCAGGGGGAGGACGAAGCCGTTCAGGAGCTGTCGAGCAAAAATTAAAATTGGGTCTTATGGGAACAGGGATTAGTGCTTACATTAATAACTTAAAAAACAACAAAGAAAAACCCAATCTGTATGTTGTTCCTTGTACTTTATCCTACCAATTAGTGTTGGAAGGAGAAAACCTGAGTGAAGATTTTTTAAAAGAAACGGGAAAATCTCGCTATATTATCGAAAATGATGAATTTTCTCAGGTTCGGCGAATCTTAAACTTTTTGACAAGTACTTTACGAATAGACTCTCGAATTTATGTTCATTTTTGTCCGGCCGTAGATTTATTTGGCAACCGAGTAGACAACGATGGGATTTCCTACGATAATAGAGGACGAAAAGTTGACACAACGCGCTATGTACTGGTCAACGGAGAAGTGGATCATTTACACCAACGAGATTGCCAGTATACCAGAAATTTAGGGAAAAAATTATCTCAAGCCTATCTCAAATACAATGTGATTATGAGCACAAATATTGTTGCTTTTGTCATTTTTAAAATGATGAAATTAAATAATCCTGGCTTGGATTTATATAGTCTGATTAGAACAGGGGAAGAAGAATGGACTTTTTCGGTAGATGAGGTTCTCCTGGCTTTAGATAAATTAATGAATCAGCTTTGGAGTTTGGAAAAAAATGATAAACTACTTATGGATGAGCGTTTATCAGGGGCAAGTACTCAAGATGTTCTCGATCGAGGACTAAGGCATTTGAAAGTCTATCACAGAAAGCCTGCTCTTTTGAGAAAAGGGGAAGCAATTATCGCAAATGAACCCAAGTTGGTAATGTTTTATCATAATCGATTATTGCACTATGGGCTAGAGATAGAATAAGGAATAGTAGTACGCATGGTAAAATATGATAGTGTAGGTGTTTTGGGAGGAGGAAGTTGGGGAACTACTCTTGCTCATCTTCTAGGTCTGAATGGACAAAATGTTCTTTTGTGGCTAAGAGACGAGAAAAGTTGTCAAGAACTGAACGACCGTCATCTCAATAAAAAATACACTAATGAAACTCTTATTTCAGAAAGAGTAACAGCTACAACTAGTTTGGAAGAGGTTGCTTTGCGTTGTGAAATTATTACCTTGGCCATTCCTTCTCATGCTTTTCGCAAAGTTGCTTACGAATTGGGAAACTATCTACAGGCAGATCAAATACTGCTTTCGGCTTGCAAAGGACTTGAGTCTAAAACCTATGCTCGAATGAGTAGTGTTTTAGAAGAAGAGACCTGTTGCCAAAAAATAGGGGCCTTGGCTGGCCCTAATTTGTATAAAGAAATTCTATCAGGACATCCTTCTGCGACAGTGGTGGCGAGCTCTTTTCATGAAGTTATTTGGAAGAGCATAGAAGTTTATTCCTCAAAAAACTTTCGGGTATATGGGAATGATGACTTAGCTGGTGTGGAGTTGGGAGGAGCTATCAAAAACGTGATAGCCATTGCCGCAGGGATTATGGATGGACTAAATTACGGGAGCAATGTCAAAGCTCTTTTACTCACCCGAGGTATTACTGAGATGAGTAGAATTGGGATACAAATAGGAGCAAACCCACTAACATTTACAGGGTTGACAGGAGTGGGGGACACTATGGTTACTTGCACTAGTCCTCTTTCTAGAAACTACCAAGTGGGGTACTGTTTAGCCAAGGGAGAAACTCTAGAGTCTATTCTAGAAAATGTGGTGACAATTGCTGAGGGGGTAAATACAGCAAAAGTTTTGCATGATTTTGCCCAAAGTAAAGGATTGGAAATTCCGATTATAGAAGGAGTTTATCAAGTTCTTTATGAAAAGAGAGATGTTATGGATGTGATTTTTGAGTCTATGCAACGTAAGGCTAGTTGGGAGATAGATCCTACTTTCACAGCAGACGCTTAGAAGGAAATAGTTATGATCTATGGTGAGTTTGACGGAAATAAATATTACTCTTTGCTGGAACTTTTGGATAAACTAGGAAAGGATGGGGTTGCTCAACTAGTTTTTAAGGGAAAGCCTCATAGAGTAAATCATGGCGATATGATTTATTTTTCCAAGGAGGATGTGGATAGAATTTTAGCTGAAAGTATTCTCAATGATCTAGAACGTTTTGGCTTAGTTTTAAATAAAGAATTAGATGAGGCTCCTAGTTTACTTTCGGAGTTTATTTTTCATCAAAGCTTAATCAAACGTTATAAAGTGGGCCACGATGAAATGTTATATGAAGACAAAGTTCTTGACATGAGAGAAGCTGTTGTCTATGGCCGAACGGAAGGAGACCCTGAGGATGTTGCTCATTTGCAAACCTGTGGGGTTATCTCTGCAACTCATGGTAAGTTGTATTTAGATAACGATGACAATTTGCTCTATGAGAATATCGGTTCCAATAAAAGTAAAATTAGAGGCCCCAAAGACGATAAATATACAGCACTAGAGGCAGAAGAAATAGGGGTGCTAGTTCCTGCCGATATGTTTCGGGATTTATTAATAAATCCTCAGCCTGTTACCATTTCAATTAAAGTTGGTTTCCAAGTAAAACCACACTTCATTCTTCGAATTAATGTTACCAAAGAGTAGGGCAAGTAAGGACTGGTAAGTATGAGAGATATCACTGATCAAATCAATAATGACTTTCGTCGTCTCCTAGGAGATATGGATAAAGCTAAAGCCGATTACGATCAATTTTTAGGGGCTTTGCAATCAAGAGGATACCGAGAAGGCTCCGCAGTTTGTATGAAGCCTTATTTTATAGACGAGAAACGACTTGACTATATTCGTCATTCTATTGAAATCTTGAACCGTGCTATTACTAAGGTTATTAACCTTTATTATGATAAACCAGAAATGCAAGATGATTTTTGTCTGACTCCTGATGAACATCGTATTGCTATGATGGACAAGGCTAAAGTAAAATCTCTTCCGATTATTAAATACAACGCTTATCTTGGAAAAGATTATCTTCAGTATATGAATTTTGAAGGTCATGACCTTCAAGGATTTATGTTTACAGATGCTCACGGAGAGTCTTTTGGATCGACAGATGTCTATGGTCTATTACACGATAGATATGGGCTTCATCGTGATCCAATTATGCCTCATTTTTTACGTATTCTCCTATTGGTGTCGCATACCCTAGGAAAAGGTGCTAGTCCGGTAATTGCTTTTGCCGGAACAAAATCTAGCTCGGAAACAGAAGAAATAGCTTCGGTTACTTCTTGGCTTAACTCCTTGGATTACAAGACTGTAACGGGGGAGTTCAGCGAATGGAAATGCGATGAAGATGGAGTTATTGCTCCCGATGGAAGCCATCCTAGCATTTTTTATCGCTGTGGTAAAATATCTGATTGGCTAGATAATTTCTCTCTTGTAGAAACAGTTGTTGATAGTAATGTTTGTATTTTGAATCCTTTTGTTTCTGTTTTGATTCAATCTAAGTCTATACCAGCTCTTTTGCAAAGAAAAGATATTCAAGAACTTTTAGATAGCGAAGAGCGTAAAATTATTTCCGAAACGATTCCTTGGACGTGTTTTGTTGCAGAAGGTAAAGATGAAGATTCGGATGAAGAAGAAATAGATCTATTGCCTTATATTTGTGAAAATAGAGAGGATTTAGTTCTTAAGTCCTGCTATCGAGAAGGTAAAATAGATGTAGTTATTGGTCGTGATGTTTCCGCGGAAGAATGGAAAAAGACCTTGGATGAAATTATAGTAGACAGTGAAAAAAAATATCTCGTCCAAAGCTTTGTTGCCATTGATCAGGATACTTTTCCTGTGTTTGGTTCTGAGGTAGAATTTTTGGAAAAAGAAATCGAAGTAAGCTTTTTCTCTTTTGGAGGACTCTACAGCGGAGGAGTCGCAGAGGTTAAAAATTGGGGAGCAGAGGGAGAATCTGTTACCACATCTATTTTGCGTCCCAGCGAATACATGATGAACGAGACGACAACTAAGATTCCTCGCCTTTAGATTTCGCGATGTAGCATTAGACATAAAAGACATAAAAAAAGCCTCGTTTTTTAACGAGGCTTTTTTTATGTCTTTTATGTCTAATGTAGTAGGCCCTAGACCCTAATGAACAATTGCTTTAGATTAAAATACCAGCAACTGTTCCGGTCATACAAGCGGCAATCGCTCCGCCAAACATCGCTTTGAGACCTATCTTGGCAAGGTCAGAGCGACGAGAAGGAGCAATTCCCCCGATTCCCCCGAGCTGAATCCCGATAGAAGCAAAGTTAGCAAAGCCACAGAGAGCATAAGAAGCGATAATCGCAGAACGCTCTTGGAGAACACCTTGGCTCATAAGATCTCCGAGGTGAATGTAAGCTAAGAATTCCGTTAAAACTAATTTTTCTCCGAGAAGTACGCCGACAATAAAGCAGTCTTGTAGCTCTACTCCCATAAAGAAGGCAATGGGGTAGAATATCCAGCCGAAAATGGTTTGTAAGCTAAGATGAGTGCTTCCATCTGCACTCCAGGAAGCAGGAATCGGAATAACTCCTATACAAAAGTTAACCATCGCAATCAAAGCAACAAAAGCGATTAGCATAGCAGCGACATTCAGAGCTAAGCTCATTCCTTCGCTCGCTCCGCGAGCAGCAGCCTCGATGGCGTTAGCATCAGGTCTCTCTACTTCCATTTTTAGCTCACCAGCGGTGACGGACTCTTCTGTTTCAGGATATATAACTTTGGCCACAGCAAGAGCGGCAGGAGCACTCATGATACTAGCAACAACTAAATGCCCGGCAATACCAGGAATATTTTGTAGGAACATGACATAAGCGGCCATAACTCCACCGGCAACAGTGGCAAAACCACCTACCATAACGGCATTGAGTTCCGAAACTGTCATTTTTTCGACAAAGGGCTTAATAACCAGAGGCGCCTCCGTTTGGCCGACAAAAATATTTGCCGCGGCCGAAAGACTCTCTGCCCCACTTGTCCCCATCGTTTTTTGCATTATCCAAGCAAAAAAGCGGATCACATACTGCATGATTCCTAAGTGATAGAGCAATGTCATTAAAGAAGAGAAGAAAATGATGGTCGGAAGAATCCAGAAAGCAAAGGTCTTAACGATTGGATTTACTTTGGGAATAAAAGATGTTAGACCACTATCGGGATAGGTTCTTTCTTCGAACTGACCATTACTAAGATCCATAACCGTTGATTTGTTTGGGTGAACAGATTGAAGAACAAAAGCAGCCCCTTCTGAACTAAAACTAAGGAGTTTATTAACTCCTCCATCGACAGTCTCAAAGAAAAACTTACTCATCGCAGGGGAAAGAACGATTAGCCCAAAAATAAGCTGTAAAGCAACCCCCCAAATAACGGGACGCCAACTAATGGCTTTACGGTTAGAAGACATTCCATAGGCAATCAAAAGCAAAATAAAGATACCGCTAAAGCTTATTGCTTTACTAAAAAAAGAAGCTGTTTCTTTTTCTCCACCATCTTTTTTATTATTTTGGGGAGCAACTTCCGCTTTTTCTCCATCGGCAGGTTTCTCGGGAACTGGATTCTTTTCAGGAGCAACCACCACATTTTCTGTGGGTTCTTTGTCTCCTTCTTGGGCCGAGAGAGAAGCCGGAAAAAAGCTTCCTAATATTAGGATAGAGAGCAAAATTAGCGACATTTTTTTGAGCATGTTTTTCTCCTCTGGAATGTTTTTTTCTTTTTCTGGAATTACAATTGTATATGTAAGAGTGGAGGGCAAGGCTCCTGCCGCGCCGGGGTTGTGTTATGTTCCTGATGATATTTTAAAATACTCATTTACTTATCATAGGTTTCATATTGAAAAAACGTTTTTTCAATATGAAACCTATAATACAGTGAATGTGCTTTAATACCACCAGGAGCCAAGCACAACCCCGGCGCGGCAGGAGCCTTGCCCTCCAGGGAACATAAGCTTTCGAAGGTTTTAGACGATCTTTTCCAAAAACGGTTTCAGATACGCCTTGCCACCCCTCGTATGTTGTCTAAGAATGGTTTCAGATAAATCCTTACTACTCTAGTGACTACCACAGAATGGATCGAACTGAACGTCCATCTTCTGAGCAATGTACTCAATCTCAGCATAAATTTCTGGGTCAAAGAGGCAGTGGGTGGTCATACCCATTTGCCCATCTTCATCACAAATTAGGTTCGCTTCATCAATATCGTCTTCTTTGAGCTTAAAACGAGCCACGATTTGGTCTTGAACTTTGTACTCATAGTTGTCTCGTCGGTGTAAAGGCCCACTCATGGTACAAGCTTTTTCAATCCCATCGGGGTATTGAATGGAAAAGCGTAGGTGTTGGTTTTGAGAAATAGCAATAGGGTCATCGACGATTTCTTTGAGTTCAATAACCGTGTTTGTCTTATGCTCTGCTCCATCTTTTTTCCTGTTTTCTCCAATCGGACTAATGATCTGAGGAAGAGCCTCTCCTTCCTGAGAATTATAGTAAGTAGTTGCCTGAATAGTTTTTTGTCCCTTGGGTAAATAAAAGCAGCGTACCATAAGTTCGGCATCTGCTTCAAAACCAATGACGTGATTTTCGCGAAACTTGCGGAAATCTTCGAAACCATATGCTTGGGCAACAGCCTCTGAGTCAATAAGGCCTAAGTACTGTGGTTCTGCTCCCTCAAAGTCGATACGGTAAACCCAAATTTTTTCCTGAGCCGGACGAAGGTCTTTCAGAGAGGTTCGGGCAACGGAAACTTTTTTATCCCAGTAGCTTCTGGCGTTGAGTCCTTGTCCTTGGTCAAAAATAGTAACCATCGCAACAAGGGAATCATAAGCTAAGCGACAAGGTAGGTAGGAGAAAAGGTTTTCGATAACTAGTTGGATTTGATCATAACCATCTCTAAGCAGTTGGATGGTTTTTTCATTTCGAGGATCAACCCGAACAGATTCCATATAACGACCAATACAGGCTCCTAAAGGAACTGCAGTTTTGGCCGAGTCTCGATCAAATTGCACATTAGCAGGATCATATTCAAAAACACCATCGCTTTGTAGGAAAACATCGCGAGCCGTTTCTTGAATAACTTTCATATTACAAGAAAGTCCTGAGAGAATAAGGCGATCTACACGATCCTTTCTGTTCTCACTGATGAGTCGGGCTTTTGCTAAACTTGCGGCTAAACTGATCGATTGTTTTACGGTTGCTCGGATGATGTGATTCATTTCATCTTGGGTAATCGTAATCAAAAGATCTTCTTGGTTGATTAGACCAGAGTCCACTAACCAAGGTTGGGTCATTTGTAAGAAAGTAAAGAGTTGTCCTGTATCTAGTTCTAGTTCGTCGGGCCAATTATTTGGTAAGTCGCTGGACATGCAAGTTCCAAAATTATCAATGATGGGTGTTCCTAATGTTTTTTTCAATTCGTCCGTAATTTCCCATAAAGTAAAGAAATGGCCAATTTTACTAGAATCATGCTCATAGCGAGTAGGAACAACAACGTCGATTACAGTCTCGTTTAGTTTATTGTATTCTTGTAGAGATTGAGCCGGCTGGTTAGCCCATTCGAGGAGTGAACCAGGTCGGTAGCGAGGAAGATCACTATCCTCTACATCATCCATTAAGTCTTCTGGGAAATCTACCATTAATTGACTTAAAGGAACATCCATAGGAGGCTCTATGTTATTTTGAGTAACATGGATAAGAATGAGGTCTGCCAATTTTGACTTCACATAGCGGAAAAGCCAAAGAGTAATCAAGTCACCTCCGAGATAACGATGTCCTGTGCTTCCTAGAAGGCGAGGAGTGATTCGGAAGTAAGAGCCTCCGTTTCCTCGATTTTCTGATTTCTTGAAAATATCTAGCTCTTCGTAGAGAAGCTGAATCAAAGCGATATCGGTAGTTCCTCCTCCTAAGTCATAGAGCAATATATTTTGATAGGCTCGGCCGGCTGCATCTTTTCGGCTTCTTGCCATAAGTCCGTGCATACCACAAACCGGATCTGCTCCAATTTCTTTCCAAATATAGTAGATGGCTGCTGCGGTTGCTTCGTCAAAACGAGCATCGATTTCTCGAACATCTAATTCGGTCAAAATTTGCTTGAGGAGTTGACGTAAGGCGGAAGGGTAAGATGCAGGGAAAGTCGCCACCACAGAGCAAGGCCACTGGGCATCTTGAAATTTCCCTTCGACCGCTCTTCTATGAATATCGGCAACGGCTCTTTGGAAAAGCTCTTTATAAGACAGCTTTGTTAAAATATCCGCAGGAATTTGTACTTGCTGACCATCTGATTCTGCTGGAACAACAGCAATAACAGCATTACGACCAAAGTATCTTTTACTGGAAAGGATAAATTGGCGAATATCCAAAGCTCCTGTAGTTGCTGAGTGTAAGAGAATACCTACTCTTGCTCCCATATCAATTTTTGTTTCGGCAAGAAGTCGCTCAGGGTCTTCTGTGTTAGGAGCACGAATAACTTGTAAAGCGCTGGAAATAGGGGCAGGTCCGACATTACTGTCGAGTTCCAAAATAAAGTAACGTTGTGATTCCAAGCTATTTGTATCAATGATAGCTTCAAAACCTTTCATTACTTCACCAGCAATGGATTTCATTATTTTTGCATCACCACCGTCTTGGACATAGTTAGAAAGCCGAGTGACGAGCTCTTGTAAAAGAAGACCTCTCATTTTATCATTGAGACGTTGAAGGCCTTGAGCTACCTCTGAGCGAGGAGCACCACAACTAGGGAGATGAGCTTCTGGAATAACCAGAGTCAAGTTTTGGACAAACATGTCCATCTGATCAGGTTCCATTTCACAAAGATGATCGCGAATCCATATATCAAGCCACTCGCAAAGAGCTTTCCATTGCTCTTTTCCCAGCTGGCCTCGGACTTCCTCTGAAGCAAAGGCGGGGTCTCGCACTGCTATGACAGAGTTTGAAGTACCGTAGTCAATCGCAAGAAGACCGCTATAAAGACCTGCCGGAGGAATATTGTCTGTTCCTTCACCTTCCTCTTCATCATCGGAAGGAGCAGGGGAGTAGTTTCCATCAGGATTAGTCACAAGCTGTATTTCCTGAACACATTTAAATTCTTCTTGCTCTTCTTCAGCAGTTGCTGATTTAATGAGCTTAATCAGAATGGGAACTTTAACTGTCCCTTCTCCAGGTAAAATATCAGGGTCGCTAATCATTCTAGTTGGAATAGTTACAACGGTTTCATCCCCTTCATATTCGACATTGAATTCTCTTAGATTAAGAATTTCAATTAAAATGTCTCGAACCGTGTTCTTTAATGATTCCGAAGTGATACCCAATTTAGCAGGAAAAGCTAATTTGAGCCGACATTCTTCTAGGTAGATTTCACGAGGGAAACCTTCTAGTCGGTAGCGCAGTTCTCCGGAATCTTCTAATGGATGAACTACAACACTTTTTGCTTCAGGATAAAACCTAACATTTTCCGTCATTTCTTTCTCCAGTTAATGACTCTCCACGAAGAGTTGAGATATTTTCCACAAAGAAAATTGCAATCAAGTTCCAGGGAAGTGGTCAAACTTTTTCCTGAACTTCTTGAGGAATTCTACATAGACATATGTTTTTTTTATAAGAATAGACTTTCTTGATAATCTGAGATACAAAAGATTTTCTGCATATTTCTCCTAAGAAATGAAAGGACGTCCAATAACATCCAAAACTTTTTTAAGGAGAGCTTTGCGTTCTTTGTATCCCAAAAAAGAACTTTTAAAGCCCGCAATAATGATGTCATAGATTTCATCTATGGTTAAGTTGTATTTTTCCACCGCGAGCATATATTCGTCCGTTACAGTGGTACCCGACATCAATCGGTTATCTGTGTTCAAAGTAACTCGCAAACCGTAGTCCAGAAAAAAACGAAAAGGATGTAATTCTAAAGAACTCACGGATTTTGTTTGCATATTAGAAGTTAAGCATATCTCTAGCGGGATACGGTGGTCATTGACATAATTTAAAAGATCACCGTCTTCTGCTAACCGAGTGCCGTGGCCAATACGGTGAGCTCCACAGTAGTGAAGAGCCTGAGCAATACTCGCGGGGCCATAAGCTTCTCCTGCATGAATTGTGCAGTTGATATTGTTATTGAGAACTAGGTAGAAGGCCTCTGTATGATCTTTGGCGGGGTTACCTTGTTCGGCACCAGCTAAATCAAAAGCGACGACTCCTCTGTTCTTATAAGCAAGGCATATTTCAGCCAATTGTTTTGACTCACTTGCGGAACGATTGCGCATAGCACAAATGATAAGGCCCGTGTGTATTCCAAAATCTTTTTGAGCTTTCTCTAGCCCTTCTAAAACGGCATCAATAATCTCCGAATAGCGTAAACCGTGATTGGTATGTAATATCGGAGAAAACCGTACTTCTAGATACCAAACATTTTCTTTGGCGGCATCTTCAGCTACTTCATAAGCTACACGAGCTAGAGCATCTTTTTCTTGCAGAACAAGAAGAGTGATATCGAAGGCTTTTAAGTACGTCACTAAACTATCGACTTCTCGACCATTTAGCAAAAGTCTATTTAGCTCTTCTTCATCATTAGTGGGAAGTTGCACTTTCTGTTCTTGGGCCATTTCTAAAATACTTTTTGGGCGAAGAGATCCGTCAAGATGACAATGCAGATCTGTCTTTGGTAACTCTAAGATTTGTTGGCGTGTGATTTCCATTTTTTCATGGTACTTTCTACTTCAAACCCCTTTTCTAACTCATTGGTTTTTAGGGGTATACTATCTGAGTAATTTCTTGGGTACAATAGATTACATTAGAGCTGGGAATGAGCCAACTAGGACTTCCCTGAATGGTTTTTCTATCATTATTTAATCTTGCTACTCTATCTCTGGGGTTTTTGTTATTTCCCGAAAAATCTAGGATAATATCTGGATCTAAGGTTTCTATATCTTGGTGATCTAAATGAGAGACTAGAGTATTGTGAGGAGATATGTTTTGGATATTAGCATATCTCTCTAAAACAGAAGAAAAAAAAGATCTATGGCTTAGCACCTCCAGAGGATTTTGATTTATAATGAGCAAAGCTCGTTTTCGTTCTTTTTCCTGAAGGCCTATTCGTATATGAATGAGAGAAGACTTTATATGCTTCACTATAACCTGCCCTTGGGCCAAGGACTGAGTGATTTTTGAGACCAGCAAAATGTATTCAAGAAGATCGTCTAAATTATCAATTTTCTGATCAACTTCCCGGAGGATGTTGGGTAATGATTGCGCCGTTTCTTTTTTGAACATGTGAGAGTGAGAAAGAATTAAAGTGGGGTTTAGTCTTAGACATTGGTGTTTTCTTTTTTCACTTTCTTCCTGGCTCATCACGGGAGAGAAAGTTCCCAGACGAGTGATATTTTTTTGTCCGGGTAGGCTAGGGCAAAGGGAGCTAATCGCAACCAAGTTATCTTGCAATTCAAGATCATAAATAATCTGAGTAAAACTGGGTGCAAGTGAAACAATTCGGCTAATAGAGGCGACAGGTTTTATCTCACTTTGAGTAATTGTTTGCTGGGGATGATTAGATTCTTGATGGCAAGAAACCACAAGTGTTATCATTGCACAGCACAGCAAATAAATACTCTTCATGTTTTCTCCACAACTCATAGAAAAAATTATGTTAGGGTCTATTATATAGTCTACCGAAAACTTTGAAAACTAAGGATTCTTTTTCTTACTATTATTGAAAATAATTCCAAAAAATCAAGCGCAAAATTTCAAATCGCGGGCTGTGAGAGGGTTTTTATGGGCTTTCTCATCTACTCTAAAATTTTGTTTATCGCTGACAAATTTGCGTAGTATTGCAAAGTTTTCTCTTTTTTGTTCTAATAATGCTTTCCAAAAAAGACTTTAAAGAACAGACACCATATTTCTCAAGGGAAGGCTGTCTACCACAATCTAGATTCGAAATGATAGAAGGCGCACGTTGATGAAAAAAGTGAACATCCTCTCTTTGAGACGAGACCGCATTTCTGAATTTTTTCTCTACCCTCTTCGAAAAAATCGATCTCTTCTCAGAGAGAAAGGTTATGATGTGAATATCATTGAGAAGCCAACAGAGAAAAATTTAAACTGTGATATCTTAGGTTTAAGTTCTAAGTATTTTAGCAAATGGTGGTGGGAACCGGAAAGAGTTTTTCAGTTCATAGCTTCAACTCGTAAAAAAACAAACAAAATTATTTGGTTTGATCTTTCTGATAGCACAGGAGTAACCCATTTTGAATTACTCCCGGAAATAGATCTTTATTTAAAAAAGCAACTTTTGAAAGATCAAAACCTTTATACCAAAAAATTTTATGGAGACCGTATCTTTTCAGATTTTTATCACCAAAAATATGGTGTTGAAGATGAACAGGATCCTTATCACTCCAAGCCTTTAGATCTAAAACTCTCTCATAAAGTAGCTCTTTCTTGGCATGTCGGCCTAGGAGATATGCACGGCGACATTTTGCCGGGTTGGAGTAAATATTTTCGAGACTTTCTTCCTCCTCGCTACCCCAATTCTTTTGCCTCTACCTTAGTCGATAGACCAATTGATTTTATGTTTCGTGGGTCGCGTTTCTATAGTCGAAATACGATTTGTTTCCATCGAAGTAAGATGGGAGAGATCTTAGACCAAATGAACCACTTAAACAGGGCTTTAAAAGGAAGAGTGTCTATTACTGAGTACAAAAATGAAATGCGCAAATCCAAGACTGTTATTAGTCCTTTTGGATGGGGAGAGATTGGAGTTCGAGATTTTGAAGCATGGATTTACGGAGCTTGCTTGGTTAAGCCAGATATGAGCTTCATGGAAACTTGGCCTAATGTGTTTATCGAAAATGAGACCTATCTTCCTCTCTCCTGGAGTTTTGAAAGTTTAGCTGAGAGAATAGATGAAATCTTAGCTTCCCCAGAAACATTACTCCAAGTGGCAAAACAAGGTCAAGAGCAATATCGAAAAATGATTTCTCCTGAAGGGATGGAGAAATTCTCCGATTGGTTTATTCAGCAAATAGAAATTTAAGAAGAAAGAAACATGATGAGCAAACAAGATAAGAAAGTAGTGGAAGAGCATTTTGATGAGATCTTCACGGGAAAACCAGAAATAGATTATCAATTCAATGTTCGTAAGATGGGAGCAAAAGATAGGCAAATAGTGAAGAATTTGCAGGGGAAAGGTGTCGCCGGGAAAAAATGCTTGGATATTGGCCCTGGAACAGGACGCTGGTTAAAATTTCTAAAGAGCCATAAACCGGATTATTTAGCCGCTGTAGACATTTCAGATGAATCTCTTCGTCGCTGCCAAGGCTTATGTGATAGTTTAGAAAAAATTGATTTAGAAAATGATAGTTTGCCTTATGAAGATAATTTTTTCGACTGGATCATTTCTTTTGAGGTTCTAGAGCATATCAAAGAGCCTCACAACTACATTGCTGAAATGGCTCGAGTTATTAAGCCAGGTGGGTATATATTTCTCTCTACACCTAACCTTATATCTCTAATGTCACGATTTCGGATGCTTGTTGGAATGTTACCCTTTGCTGTTGCTTCCGATAAAACCCATGTTCGTTTTTATCGCCAAAAAGACGCTCGTAAACTCCTAAACAAATATGGCTTAGATCCTAAGTTTATTCCCTCAGCCATAGCTCTAAACCCCTTCGACTTTAAAAGTCTTCGCTTTCCCTCTTGCCGTTTAACTTCCAATTTTGATGATGGCTTATTATTTATTGCTCAAGCTCCATAAAAAAATCTCGGATGCTCTTTCTTTTTGAAGAAGCATCCGAGATTTTTTCTTTTTTTCTATAGACCAATGGTTTTGATTTTCCGCTCTATTTCCGCAGTTTCAACATCCCCAAAGAAAACGCTCCCAAAAGCAAAAGCCAACTCGAAGGCTCTGGTACAGCTCCATTGCCTGACAAAGGAAAAGCAACAGTGTTTCCACCGCTGGCACCATTTTCAGCAAGAGGCTGAAGACCTACTGTGTTACTAAAGTTAGCTGTACCAAAAAAGATATCATCGATAGAGTGGGTGTCACTGGAGTGAAACCAGGTGAAAGATTTGATGAGTTGTCCGCCATCGGAATCAACTCCAATAAAACCACTGATCGCTGCCGAAGAAGGAGAACCATCTTGGGCTAAAGCTAAATGAGCGACACTAACACTAGAGGTAGAGTTATCTTCAAAAGTCACAGTGAAGTTGGTGTTACTCAAGAAATGTAGCCCTCCGACAAAAAAGCCAAAGGCATCCACCGCTTGCCCAAAATTTAGAGTTAGGTTAAAGTTTGAGTTCTGTAAGTGTCCTGTTCCGCTCACAGCACCTCCATCAAAACCTCCGTTAAGGGAGCTTCCGCTGTTTTCCGTAATTAAAGAACTATTGGTAGGGGTAAGCCTAGAACCTCCATAGGTAGCTTGCCCAATAGACTGGGCCTGCAAAAAAGCATCAATGTCTGTCGGATTACTTTGCCCAGAAGAAGTTTCAAAATCAATATGGACAAAAGGTTGGTTATTGAAGTCCTGAACATTTTTTAAAATAGCAAAGGCATGGAGAGAAGTTGTTGAGAGCATTATGCTCAAAACAATGAAAACTCCTTGGCCAAGTAAAGATTTTGATTTCATCGATTTCTTCTTTTTAGATTTTTTTAAGGTAAGAAAAATTTTTTTTAGAGCATTAAAAAATTTCAATACTATATATAGTAATATTAAAACCTAATCCTGTATTTTGCTAGAAAAAAATAAAAGAATTGAAATTTTTAATAGAGTTTCTTAGTCTTGTACTTCATGTAGGACGATAGCATTGCTATGGTTACCTGGTTGCCCTTTAGTCGGACAAGAGACGAGAAGAATAAACTGTCCAGGCTGAGCAATTCCGACATCCTTGGCTTTGTTATTGGCGACTTCTGTGAATTGTTCAAAATTCATTACCTCTTCTGCCATAACAGGGTAAACTCCCCAGTAGAGAACCATTTGTCGAATAATCTTGGGGTTAGAACAGTAAGCTAAAATAGGAGCATTGGGACGAGAGGCAGACATAACACGAGCGGATGCTCCTCTATGAGTTAACACATTGACAGATCGAATAGCCATATCTTGAGAAAGCAAAGTGCAAGAACGGGCCATTGCATTCAAGAGAGGATAAATAGATACATCAGACTGGAGCTTTCCAAAAAGCCCTTGTCCCCATTGATAGCTTTCTATTTCTCGAGCAATAGTATCCATAAGTTTAACCGACTCGACAGGGTGTTTACCGGAAGCGGTCTCTCCCGAAAGCATGACAGCATCCGCCGTTGATAAGACAGCGTTGGCAACATCACTTACCTCTGCTCTAGTGGGGCGAGACTCGATGATCATGCTTTCGAGCATTTGGGTTGCAACAATAACAGGACGGTTATGTTGGTGAGCCATTCTAATCAGTTCATTTTGAACAATAGGAACTTTTTCAGGAGGCATCTCTACTCCTAAATCTCCCCGTGCTACCATGATTCCATCAGAAGCTTCTAGAATAGCCTTTATTTCGTCCAAAGCTTCAGGTTTTTCTATTTTTGCGATAACGCGAGTTTCACAGATATCTTTTTGAACAAAGTCTTCTGGATTAATTCCGGTGTTTGTTACGGTCCAATTAGAAATTTCTTTTTTCAGGTCAATAATTTCTTGAGCTTTGCGGACGAAAGATAAAGCAACATATTCTAAGTCTTGCTCTAAACAAAATTTTAGATCTCGGACATCTTTTTCTGTTACTGCAGGCACAGAAAGGGGAGAGCCTGGAATATTCATTCCTTTTTTGTTTTTCAGAATTCCTTCTCTGACCACTTTGCACTTGGCTTCTGTGTCTGAGAGGATCTCAGTAATAACAATTTCTAATTTGCCATCGTCAAGAAGAATACGTTGGCCGACGCTAACATCTTTTACTAATTGAGGATATTGAGAGGGAATGAGATTATCATTTCCTTCTATATCTTCGGTCGTAATGGTTAGAGTACTTCCTTCTTTTAGCTCTATTTCTCCTCTGGGAAATGTGCCTACTCGAATCTTTGGTCCACAAAGATCTCCCATGATGGCAACATAACGATTGAGCTCTTGGCTTACTTTCCGAATATTTTGGATCACCTTGAGATGACTTTCATGGTCTCCGTGAGAAAAGTTTAGCCGAGCAATGTTCATTCCGGAAGATATCATTTTGCGTAGGACATCTTCTGTGCCACTCGTTAGGCCAATAGTAGCAATAATTTTAGTTCTTTTAAGTTTTAAGTACCGCTGATATAAATTAAGCATAAGGTTGCCTTAAGAAGAGAGAGTGTAAATTTTGAAGAATTTTTCTTTCAATATTTTACAGAAATTTTTACAATATGGAGCTACTCATAAATCTTAACTATGGAAGCTCTCTAAAATTAATTTTTTGTGTTTATCTAAATATAATGAATATCGCACCATATTGGAAGAAAAATTCTAGTTGGTGAATCAACTATCGTGACTTTTTAAAAGGATTTTTAGAATGCATGCTGATGTTAACCAAATAAAAGAAGAGATCCAAAGTTACTCTGACGTCCTCCGTGATTTAGAACATGAAGTTTACAAGGTTCTCATTGGACAAAAGGTATTGTATTCGCGTATTTTAGTTGCCTTGTTAACAGGGGGGCATATTCTTCTTGAAGGGGTGCCTGGACTTGCTAAAACTACCTTTATTAAAACAGTCAGCGAATGCCTGCACAGTAAGTTCCGGCGTATTCAATTTACTCCCGATCTTTTACCTGCAGATTTAATTGGTACTCAGATTTATAATCCAAAAGAGGGAAATTTTTCTATCAAAAAAGGGCCCATTTTTGCTAATATTATTTTGGCCGATGAGATTAACCGAGCTCCGGCTAAAGTGCAATCGGCTTTACTCGAAGCTATGCAAGAACATCAGGTGAGTATAGGAGAAGAAACCTTTATTTTAGAGGAACCTTTTTTGGTTATGGCGACTCAAAATCCGATTGAGCAGGAAGGAACCTACCCTCTTCCCGAAGCCCAAGTCGATCGTTTTATGCTCAAGGTTAGAGTGGACTATCCGACAAAAGAAGAAGAGAGAAAAATTATGGATCGTTTTACCGAGGGGCAGCCCTTGTCTAAAAAAATGATCCTAGATAGTGATACTCTTTTACGGATGCGCGAAACCGTGAAAAAAATTTACATCGACGATAAGGTAAAAGACTATATTGTTGAAATTGTTTTTGCTACTCGTTACCCTAATAAAGTCGAGAAAAAGAATAAGCCTTTAAATTATCGAGGTATTGAGTTAAAAGTAAATGATTTAAGAAACTCTGAGTCAGAAGAACAAAGTATTCTTTTAGAAGATTTGATATCTTTTGGGGCTTCTCCTCGGGCAACTATTTACTTAACGATGGCTGCTAAAGCCGCGGCCTTTTTAGAATGCCGAGGCTATGTTACTCCGCAAGATATTAAAAATGTCGCAGTAGATATTTTAAGACATCGTATTTTGCTTACCTATGAAGCAGAAGCGAATGAAATTACAAGTGAAGATATTATCAAAGTACTTTTGCAGGAAATCCCTGTTCCTTAGGAAGAAAAATGCAAACACAACAACTGCTAAAAAAAGTACATCGCATTCAAATTATTACCAATCGCATGGTTGACGAAATCCTCGCGGGCGAGTATCATAGTGCTTTCAAAGGGCAGGGAATGGAGTTTGATGAAGTTCGTGAGTACCAAGTGGGCGATGATATTCGCTCGATAGATTGGAATGTTACTGCACGAACGGGGGTTCCCCACATCAAGAGTTTCCGAGAAGAGAGAGAATTAACCATTTATTTTCTCGTGGATATAAGCCAATCTTTGGGGTTTGGGAGCTTTGAGAAAACAAAAGGTGAGTTAGCTATTGAAGTTGCTGCCGTACTTTCTTTTGCTGCTTTAAAAAACAATGATAAGGTCGGACTCATTCTCTTTTCGGATCGAATTGAAAAATTTTTACCCGCTCGCAAGGGAAGGCATGTTGTTTTGAGGATTATCCGAGAAATGGCATCGACTCGACCATCAGGACAAGGAACAGATCTTAGCTTGGCTCTCGACTACTTTGCGAAAGTACAGAGACGCAAAGCGGTTGTTTTTTTAGTCAGTGACTTTTTAAATAGCGATTACCAATCCAGTTTAAAAAGAGTTCAATCTAGACACGACTTAATTGCAGTTAATTCGAGTGACCCCAGAGAAAGTCATATTCCTGATCTAGGGTTGATCGAACTGGAAGATGCCGAAACAGGGGAACGAATGCTTATTGATAGTCGCTCTTCGCAGTGGCAAAAACTGTTTCAGAGAAAAAAACAAGAACAAGAAAAGAAACGGGAGGAGTTTTTTCAGCGCCTAGGAATAGACGAGCTGAGTATAGCTACGGATCGTGATTACCTCAAAGATATTCATAAACTCTTCCGCCAACGTTCGCTCCGCTTTAAATAGGAAAATCAAAATCGGCTGGGGACTTGAAAAAAGTTTCCATGGGAAAAGTCCTTTCTGCTCCTTTTTGTAAAGAAGCCGCAAACTATCCACATCGAAAAACTAAGAAATTAAAAAAAACTAAGAAAATCTGCTTTCAGGTAATGCCTAAAATTTTTATTTCCTGAAAGCCCACTTGTGCATAAGACACAAAAGTAAATATAAGGAAAAAATAATGTTAGCAACTTCTGCTTTATCTATGCGTTTCTCAGAGAAAATTTTATTTGAAAATGTTACTATCAAGTTTAAACCAGGCAACCGTTATGGCCTAATTGGAGCTAATGGAGTGGGAAAGTCCACTTTCATGAAAATCTTGGCTAATCAACTAGAGTCTTCTACGGGAGAAGTTACTATCGACCACGGCTGTTCCTTGGGGTATCTGAAGCAGGATCATTATCAATATGAAAATGAAACTATTTTAAATACTGTTTGCATGGGAAATGAGAAGCTTTGGGCGCTCCATGTTGAAAGAGATCGCCTCTATTCGAAAGCGGATTTAACCGATGAAGAAAACGAAAAAGTAGCAGAAATAGAGGAAACTTACGGAGAAATAGGCGGATATACAATGGATGCCGATGCTGGTCGTCTCTTAGAAGGGCTAGGAATCGAAGAAGCCCGCCTCTACGATCCAATGAACACATTAGCAGGAGGTTTTAAGCTGCGTGTTCTTCTGGCCCAAGTTCTTTTTGCAAAACCTGATATACTACTTCTGGATGAACCTACTAACCATTTAGATATGGGCAATATTGATTGGCTAGTAAATTTTCTTAAACGCCACGAAGGAACTATTATTGTTATTTCTCACGACCGTTATTTCTTAAATTCTGTTTGTACTCATACAGCAGATTTGGACTACCAAGAAATTCGTCTTTTTTCAGGAAACTACGATGAGTTTATGACGGCTAATGCTATGGCTCTGGAATCTGCCAGAAAAGACAACAAGAAAAAAGAAAAGCGGATCTCAGAATTAAAAGGATTCATTAACCGGTTTAGTGCCAACGCCAGTAAAGCTAAACAAGCGACTTCTCGTCAAAGGGAACTTCAAAAGATTGAAACACATATTTTAAAGCCGAGTTCTCGGGTTTCTCCCTTTATTCGCTTCAATCCCAAACGTCGACTGGGACAGAAAGTAATAGAAGTAAAGAAAATTGGGAAAAGCTATGAAGAGAAACTTTTTGAAAACTTTAGTTGTGAAATTTCTCGCGATGAAAGAGTAGGGATCATAGGACGCAATGGGGTGGGAAAAACCACTTTATTAAAAATCTTACTAGGCCATGTTGCTCCAGATAGTGGCAAAATTGTTCGCGGAGATACTCTTGAGTTCAGTTATTTTCCTCAAGATGGGAGCGAAATCCTTAACTACGAAGACACGGCTCTGGGGTGGCTGGGTAGATTTTCAGGGGAAGAAGAAATGTTAGAGTCAGACCTTCGCAGTGCGATGGGAAAAATGCTCTTTAAGGGACATGAAGTAGATAAAATAGTGGAAGTTCTCAGTGGAGGAGAAAAAGCCCGCCTCATGGTTTCTCGGATGATGATCGAAGGAGGTAATATTTTAGCTTTAGATGAACCTACTAACCACTTAGACTTAGAGGCCATCGAGTCGCTTAACTACGCTCTTTCTCTAGTAGAAGGAACGATCATTTTCGTTAGCCACGACCGTGAATTTGTTCGTAGTTTGGCCACTCGAATTCTAGAGATTGACGACCAAGAAATCATCGATTTCCGAGGTGATCTAAATCAATTTTATGATTGGAAAGAGAAAAATCGTAAAGCTGAAAAGCGAGCTTAGTCTGTCCGTATTCGTTAGCCCCCCATTTTGGGCCCCCATTTTAGCCCCCCATTTTGAGCCCCTATATTGGGGGGAGTGAGCATTTGAAAATCATTTTTTTGTCAAAAAAAGGTAAATTATGAAGTATCACCTGTCTCGATTCTTTCTGAGTTTTCTTCTTTTTTTCGTCGTATCTTCGGCAGTAATTGCTCAGACTTCTGAGGAAATTTCTTTTGGGGACATTACTTGGAAAACCCAAGATGTGGCTCCGGGAGTGGTTTATCGCTATCACCACTTTGAAGATCTCTTCGGAGGAAAACAAAGCGTTTCTGTTTTAGAGGTAGAACTCAATAGATCAGATATTCGAGTGGGGTTAGCACATTTTCCGCGCTGGCGAGTTTTAACTAGTCGAATGGCCGAGGAAAATCAAGCGGTTGCTGCTATTAATGGAACTTTTTTTGATATGCTCAAGGGAGGAGCTGTCAATCATCTGCGAGTCGATGGAAAAGATATCCATTTTGATGATCCGAGAAGCCCTGGTAAGGGAGGAGCAATTGCTGTAGGCTCGGGGGATGAGGTTAAGATTTTACGAGAGTCCAACCAAGGCTGGGAAAAATCCAAAGCGAAGAGTTTCATGGGCGCTGGTCCTATCCTTCTTTGGCATGGTGCTTTAACTCGATTGCCGATTAATTCTTTTAATCGAGATCGCCATCCTCGGGCTGCCATAGGAGTTACCCCTGATCGGCAGCTAATTTTAGTGGTTGTCGATGGAAGACACGGAGAGCTTGCTTTAGGAATGACAACGAGAGAACTTGCTCAAACCATGAAGGCTCTTGGCTGTAATAATGCTCTTAATTTAGATGGTGGTGGCTCTAGTACGATGTGGATTAAAAATAATGGCGGCAAGATAGTCAACTATCCTTCCGACAATAAAAATTTTGACCATGAAGGAGAGCGCCGAGTTGCCAATGCTGTTTTGATCTTTAGCACATCTGGCGACTAGTATTTTGCGGCATTATTTTGTTTATGGGATTTTAATTAAAAGGAGGAAAACATGACAACAGTAAAAGAGATACTAAAAGAATTAGAAGGCTACGGGGATGAAAGGACAAAAAACAACTTTCTGAAACACGGAGCGAAAGAGCCTTTTTATGGAGTAAAAGTCCAAGACCTCAAGAAAATTTACAAAAGAATAAAAAAAGACCACAAGTTATCTTTAGAACTATATGCAACAGGAAACTCTGACGCCATGTATCTTGCGGGTCTTATTGCCGATGAAAAGAAAATTTCTAAGGAAGAGCTGAATAAATGGGCCGATGAAGCTTATTGGTACATGATTAGCGAATATACAGTGCCGTGGGTTGCTGCAGAAAGTAAATACGGATATGAGTTAGGTCTGGAGTGGATTGAATCGAAAGAAGAAAGAATTGCTTCTGCGGGATGGGCGCACCTTGCTTACTATACTGCGATTAAGCAAGATAGTGAGCTAGATATTTCATCGTACAAGAAACTATTGGACAGAGTAGAAAAAAATATCCACAAAGCCCAAAACAGAGTTCGTTTCACTATGAACGGTTTTGTTATTGCGATGGGAACTAACGTCGCGGAATTGACAACCAAAGCATTAAAAGTAGCTGAAAAAATAGGTAAAGTGAGCATTGATATGGGAGAAACTTCTTGTAAAGTTTCTCTTGCGAGCGAAGCTATTCAAAAAAATATTGATAAAAATCGTATTGGCAAGAAACGGAAAACGGCCCGTTGTTGAGGTTCAAGGAACAGTCGCATAAATATATAGGTGGCTGCCATTGCGAAAACATTACTTTTGAGATGGAAATCACAGCAGAACTAAGTTCCTATAGTCCACGAGCTTGTGATTGTGACTTTTGCCACAAGCACAAAGCGGCGTATCTATCTGATAGAAACGGGAAGTTGAAAATATATGTAAAAAACGAAGTGGACTTGAGTAAGTACCAACAAGGAAATAGGATAGCTAATTTTCTTATTTGTAAAAAATGCGGGGTTTTGGTTGGTGTCTACTCTGAAAAAGAAGGCCGCCTTTATGCCGCAGTTAATAGTAATGCTGTTGATGGGAGAACTAATTTTGGGCAAGAAACAGTGGTTTCTCCTAAAAAGCTAAGCGCCAACGAAAAAATTCAGCGGTGGCAAGATAATTGGTTCTCCGATGTCAAAATCAAACCTTACTGATTTGTGAAGTGGGTTCACTTTGTATAGATCAAAGGCCCTTGTAACAATCTAAATAGCATAATCCCTAAACACAATACTCCACTGCTGACGAGGAAAATTCCCCCTCGAGAGATATTGCGTGCATGCCATGGTTTTAATTTTCGCTGCGTATACCACAAAAGCAATATGGGAAAAATCAGGGCAATAGAAATATAAGGGAAAGACACAAATAATTGTAAAAACGACCATGTTGAAGCTGCCAGCGGCCGATATCTTTGAATATACCAGTTTTCTGGCGAACTCCACCATTCTGTTAAAGTAGGAGATAAGTTATAATAAACCGTTCCTAAACATGCTATTTCCCCCACATATAAAACAAGAAACACACCAAACCACAAGTTATCTCCTTGGGGAATTTCCTTTGATATTCTAAGAACTTGTTTCTTTTCTTGTTCTAACTTTTCCTGAACTTGCTCACTATCCAATGCTAATTGAAAAGCCTGGATTCGTCTATTGGCTTGATACAATTTGTTACGCAGCTTGATCTCTTCTTCATATTTCTTCTTTTCTCCAAAGGGATCTCGCACTTTACTTAGCATATTGAAAATTTTTTGCCACGGAATAGATTTCATATTTTTTCCTTTTTGTTATTCAGCCTATTTTTTATACATAGATTTTTCCTTTATGTTCAAAAAATTATGTTTTCAGTGAAAAAGATCGTGTCTGTCACCAAATTGTGAAAATCAAACCTCATTCTCATTTGTGAAGTGGGTTCACTCCGCATAGCATCTTTCCACTCCGCGAAGGTCGGGACGATATGTTTTTTTTATCGAACTTCGATTAGGTGTCTAAGCTTTTATCATGTGAAATATTTCTTGCCCGCCCTGACTACGTTACAAGATGCTATGCTCCGTTCTCTTTCGCTTCGCGACAATTTCCTGGCTCACTATTTGGATAATAGACGGGTCTTTTTGGTGAGCAAGCTAAGGAGTGGTTAGACTATAAAGTCTGGGACGTTTCAAATTAGGGTATATCAAATATAAAAACGTTTCCTATAAAAAAGAACGTTTCTTGAGTTCTATGCACTGAAAGTGCTACACATCACAGCCCAGGGTATAGTGAGCCAAAGGCGAACGGTACCTTGGGTCACCGATGGGCCCAAAAATAATATTTGTACCTTCAATCAAAAAATTCCCTAGGCTGAGAAAGGCAAAAAAAAATTTATCTAACGGTTTGGACTATTTACACGTAGATATAAAAACAAACCGTGCAGAGAAATATTTTGGAAAGCCAAAAAATTTCTCTGGAGTCAAATTCAAAAACTTGTATTTAGGAGAGTTTTTATGAAAAAGTTCGTCGTCTTTTTTCTTTTTGTTCTTGCGACTTTTAGTTTTGCTGATGAATCGGTAAATGCCTCGAATATTATGATTCTACCATTCGAAGAAATCGGAAAGGTGGAGGCAGGGTCGGGAGAAATTGTCTCTACCTTACTCAGCTACAAAACCAATCCAAAGCATTACTTGGTAATTTCTTCTGAAAAAATTTCTGATTCGGATCTCGAAAAAATAGCCAAGGGAAACGATGTTCTCGATAAAAAACTACAGCACACTTTCCAAAAAATGGATGTATCTTACGTGTTATCGGGAACCATTATAGGTTTCGAGGGAATGATTCATGGGGGATATAGTGTCATTGATGTTCAAACAGGCAAGGCCTTTCTCAAAGAAATGGTTCTAGATTCGAAGTCTATTCTTGAATTCATTGAAAGGATCAACCACCCTTTTTCTGAACAAGTACCAGATAAACCCGAAAGCAATATCGTTCATTATGACTTCACTGTTCGTATCATTTCTGGAAGTCTTAATGGAGAAGTTTGCCAAGGGTCGTTTAGCTACGACAGTAGTAAATTAAAAAAAGAAGGAAATGAAAAAATATCGGCTTTAGAAGCTTCCTTCACTTTCTTAGGGAAAACCTCGAAAAGAAAAGCCATTTTGGAGTTTGTCGATGGTAAATTCAAAGACATATATACTGGCGGATCACAGAAGGGGAGAAACTATGGCATCAATGAAGGCTTTGGACGCAATCAATTTGGCAGAAACTCCGAATCTTTTATCCGCGAAGGAAAATCTTACTTCGGCTATTTAGATAAAAAGACTTATGTGGATGGAGCTGGAACAATCGAGTACATTAAACGCTAGTAAGTTTTTTTTCAGGAACTTTTTTCTTTGAGGAGAGACTAAAGAAAAAAGCGCACTCATTTGAAAGGAGTTCCTGCATGAAAAAAAAATATAAGATCTTCGTCTTTAGCATTATAACCATTGCTCTTCTCACTTCTGTTGCATTAACCAAGGAAAAAAGCACAGAGAAAAAAAATCCCCCGAAAAAACCTAGCCCAAAAATTCTTTCCTCTAAACTCTCTCCTGAAAAGAAAAGCTACAAAGTCGGAGAAATCCCCGAGCTCCACGTAAAGATAAAAAACTTAAGCCAAAAAAGTGTATATTTGGTCGGAAGTTTAGATGCTTCGGATTGTCGCTGGCGCTATCCCCATTGTTTTTTCAAAATCACTGGTCCCCAAGGAAACCTCATTGTGAAGGGAGCCGCACGCTGTAGAAATATGGACCCTCTAAAAAAGAGTGATTTTGTTTTGCTTAAAGCCAAGGAAAAATTTAACCCTTACCAACAAGGTTTTTTCCCCAGCTATCAAATCAACCAGAGTACATTCCAAGAGCCCGGAGAGTACAAAATAAGTTTTGTTTACTCGACAGAAAGTGAAGAGCTAAAAGCCTGGACAACTCCTTGGCATAGAGAGGGGAACGAGGAAGAGCTACTTGGTTTACTCAAGCAAGTTCCCAAGCTTATGGTAGAGAGCAATACGGTGATTGTAGAAATTCTTGACTAGGAAATTTCTAGGCAATACGTTCTAGGTTGTCTGTTTGAGAAAAGAACACAACTGCATAAGATCAATTTTTCTCCGCTTCGCAAATCCATATTTTTCTTTACCGCAAAGCGGTAACATGTTATAGCCTGGGGTTTTAACCCCAGGTAGATATTATCCCCCTCATTCATGTGCTGAAGGCACATAATAAAACATAGATTCTAACGCTTGTGTTTTGGGGGAGGCATTTTTCCCTGGAGGCTGAAGCTACTAATTCAATGCCACTTTTACACATTTTCTCGCTCCAAAATTGAAGGAGCATACCATATTTTTTTATATCTAGCAAAGTTTGCGACAGAACCATAATTTGAGCTTCTCATGAAAAAAACAAATACTAATTTTAAAAAAACTTGTTGCTCGTTTTTTCATACTTCATACTTCATAATTCTCATAAGAGTAAATATAAATGTGTTAATTTACTCTACTATAGTGCAACTCATCCACGTTTGAGGAGAAAAAGTATGAAAAATATAGGTTTGTTGATTGTATTTTTAGTAAGTTTATGTTCGTACTCTTGGGCAGATATCAATTATAAGGATGGTGGTGATAATTTTGATGGAATCGTAGACGGTTTTGTCACTGATATAGAAAAAAATAGGCGTGGCACCATAGTTAGTATTACCTTTAAAGTAACGGGTAAAGGCGAAAATAGTGGGAAAAAATTAGTCATCACCGATGGCTCTATTGATGACGATGCTTTCAAACATGGTAAACGCTTAGAAAAGGCTTTTGATAATGGTGAAAATCTCCGAATATCTGCGAAAGCAGGAGATTTGAACACTATCAAATCACTTGATTAAGTATTTGTGTAACTGAGTCAACCGACCCCTAACCTAAAGAGTTAGGGGCTTGAAATCTTCGGATTTTAAGCCCAGTTGATTAGACTAAGCAAAGGTTTGGATTAGTGGGTTCTCGATAGTATTCTTTAGGTACTGAGAACAAACAAGTTTAGACCAGAGCTACGTTAGAAGGATTATATAGGTTGTCCCTGATGCTCCGAAAGATCAGGTTTTAATTGATGCAACAGAGCTCTGTAAACATTGCCGAGGGTAAGGCAAAGTCAACTCCTTGAAAAGCTTTCTAACATTGTCGATGTGGATCAACTGGTTTTGAGCTATTCCAGGATCGTTTTTTATTAGCGGTCACAAAAATAGCTCACCTCCTCGGAGGTCTTAATAGTGTTTTATTTAAACAAAGGAAACGTTCTATGGTTTATGTCAAATCGAAAGAAGGCAAGGCTCTAATGCCTTGTAGCGAGAGAAAAGCGCGAGTTCTTCTGAAAGAAGACAAGGCAAAAATAATCGCCCATAGACCATTTACCATTTCTTTAACTTATGGTAGCTCAAGCTACAAACAACCCATCAGTTTAGGGATAGACTCTGGCTATAGCAAAATAGGTTTTTCTGCCATAACAGAGAAAAAAGAGCTTTTGGGAGGAGAACTAAGCTTGCTGGAGGACATGAGTGAGCGTTTAACGAAAAGGAGAAAATATCGCAGAACAAGACGTAATCGCTTACGCTATAGATTGCCTAGATTCTTCAAAGATACAAAAAAAGAAGGCTGGTTGGCACCTTCCATTCAACATAAGCTAGATTCTCATATTCGGTTCATCAAGCAAATTAAAAATATTTTGCCCATTACTCAGACAAAAATAGAAGTAGCCAACTTCGATATTCAGAAAATCAAAAATCCCGAAATCACAGGCAAAGAATATCAAAATGGAGAACAAAAGGGGTATAGCGACTTAAGAGAATATATCTTGCATAGAGACCATCATCAATGTCAAAACCCTAATTGTAAGAAAAAATGCCTTACTTTGCATGTTCACCATATAGGTTATTACAAAGCAGACAGAAGTGACCGACCGAGCAATTTAATTACCCTTTGCTCTCATTGCCACACGGGCAAGAACCATCAAAAAAAGGGATTTCTTTACGGATGGAAACCCAAGGTGAAGCGATTTCGAGAGGCTACTTTCATGTCTATTGTTCGCTGGAGATTAGTCGAGCATTTGGACTCAGAACATACTTATGGCACAGAAACTAAATTTAAAAGAAAGTTACTAGAGCTCGAAAAGTCCCATCACAACGACGCTTTTGTCATTTCTGGTGGAACTTATCAACAGAGGTATCCTTCTCTTTTTGTTTCTCAAAAAAGAAAGAACAATCGCTCTTTAGAAAAATTTTATGATGCAAAATACATTGACTTGAGGGATGGAGATAGAAAATCAGGTAAAGAACTATCTTCTCAGAGAACCACGCGTAGTCGTAAGGACTTACCCTTATCTTCTAGATCCTTCCGAGCACACAAAGTTTCCAAAGGTAGAAGGAGCATTCGGAAGAAAAGATATAACATTCAGCCTCAGGATATTGTTTTATTTGAAGGCAAACTTTACCGAGCTCTCGGCACCCAAAACCAAGGAAATTATCTAAAAATGACCGATGGCATTAAGCCTGTTGTTAAAAGCATCAAAAAAGTCAGGGTTCTTTTTCACCAAAGAACTTTTATTTATCTATGAAGAAAGACTATAGAACCAAAAATCATTCTAAGTTTTTAATTATTTACCATATTATCTTTGTTGTTAAATACAGAAAACCTTTACTTAAAGAATATGGGAAATGGATGAAAGATTACATTTTGCAAATAGCAGAGAAATCTGATTTCTCTATCAAGGAAATGGAAGTAGAAACTGACCACATTCATATCATGGTTGAAAGCTGTCCTAAACTCTCTCCTTTACAGACCGTTCAAAGATTAAAGCAACATACCACTTACTATATCTGGCCAAACTTTCCATCCCTTAAAAAGCATTTTTGGAAAGAGAAGACTTTTTGGAGCGATGGATATTTCTGCTCTTCTATAGGTAATGCTTCTATTGAAACTGTTAAGCGATATATCGAATCTCAAGGATAGTTTTTTATGGGTCGCTCATTCGCTAATCGCTCACTCACTACGGTGACGATTCATCCCCTAAGCTAAAGACTTACGGGTTTTCTCGCCACATCATTATAAAAAAAACAAAGTTTCCTATATTTGTTTTTTTTAAAAATAAAAAAGCTCACAACTAAGATAAATCTAAAGTTGTGGGCTTTTTTAATGATGTAGCAGTTGCCATTTCATCATAGAGATTCTTTTGATAGATTATTTAGGCATATTGAAATAAATATGGATAAGTGGGGTTCACTCCGCATAGCCTCTTTTCACTTCGCGAAGGTCGTCGCGCCAAGATAAATCTGGCATGTAAGGAGTTATAATATAACAAATACATAAAGTTGTCCAGTGGGTGGAGATCCCACCTAAGCAAAGTATAGCCAACAGCTTAGTAGCAAATTTCGCATGCAAACTAGCAA
>JAJDCR010000021.1 GCA_029260735.1 Planctomycetota bacterium | reverse complement strand
TAGAGTCTAGGCCCATTTCCTGAAATGTACTTTCCACATCGATCTCTGACTCTTCCATATATAATGCTTTTGCTAGACTGGAAATCAGTTTTTCTTCCAAGTTTTCTAAAGAAGTCGATATCGTTTTTTGTGGCTGCACTTGATCTAAGTTGGTATTTGTTTCTTCTAGAAAAATTTCTTCTGAAGTTATATTTTTAAAAGAAGAATCAGTGGGAAGTATTCCTCTTAATGAAGATGAATTGTTTAGCAAATTTCTTAACTTGATAGTCTGTGGTTTAGTTAGATGACTAACAAACTCAGAATGAGAAATTAGAGGAATAGCTCTTTCCAACTTTAAAGGAAGCGCATTATTTTTTTTATTTTTCGATTTTGAAATCCAGTATTTTTTTTTGGCAAAAGGATAGGTTGGTAAACTGATACGTTTTGGTTTAATTTCTTCATAGAGTTTATTCCAATCCAAAGCCAAGCCTTTTACCCATAGATTAAGAATATTCGAAAATTTCTTCTGCTCCATCCACTTAGATATAGCATCTTGTAGTTCTTCGTTGGCTCGAAATACTGCCATGGTTTCTTTGTTGCCTTTGACTTGCCCAATATACATTTCTTCAATATCACGATTTCCAGCCAAGAAGTTTTCTAGTTTTGTTTCTAGTTCGGAAAGAGAAGTCACGATGAAACCTAGTCGCTCTCCCATAGCCTCACGTCCTATTTGTAGAGTATAAGATAGGTCAGTTAGATCTAAAGAATGTTCTTTGCTAAACTCTACTAAATTTTTTACCGACTGAGATAACTGCTCTTCAGTTCTTGCGGAAAAGGGAACTATTACAGGAGAACTAGAAAGAGCATTGTCAGTTACCAATTCTTTAGGCGAACTATCATATTCCTCAATAATCAAATGGGCATTGCTACCTCCTGCTCCAAAGGAAGAAACTCCCGCAATTCGAGGAATTTCCCTATCCTCTAGAAATGGACGTTCCCAGTCTATGAGTTTTTGATTTACGACAAAAGGAGTGTTTTCAAAGTCAATGTTGGGATTTAATATAGAAGAGTGAAGTGAGGGGGCAATTTTTTTGTACTTCATTTGTAGAAGAACCTTGGTTAAGCCAGCAATTCCAGCAGCCCCTTCACAATGACCAATATTGGATTTAGCGGAACCAAGGCGGCAAAACCTCTTCGCTTCAGTATATTTTCCAAAGGCTTGGGTGAGAGCCGTAATTTCAATGGGATCTCCTAGTTTAGTGCCTGTGCCGTGAGCTTCTAAATAACTGATCCACCGTGGATCAATATTTGACTCCAAGAGTGCGCTTGCAATGGCACTACGTTGGGCTTTAGGATTAGGAACAGTGTAGCCGTTGGTTTTTCCTCCATGATTGATGGCACTACCGAGGATAACTCCATAAATATGATCTTTGTTTAGAATTGCCTCGGACAAACGTTTGAGGAGAACAGCGCCGACACCTTCTCCTGGAATATAACCGTCTCCCCCCTCTCCGAAGCTTTCGCAATGACCTTTGGTCGAAATAAATTGTCCGCTACTAAGCATCAGGTATTTATTGGGATGAATACTAATGTTTACCCCACCAGCTATTGCTAAATCCGTTTTGCCTAGCTTTAAATCTTGGCAAGCGAAGTGAATTGCAGTTAAGGAAGAAGAGCACATCGTATCAACGATTATGCTTGGCCCATGAAGATTGAAAATATAAGAAACTCTATTGGCAATACTCGCTAGGCTTCCTGCAAAGCCCATTTTGTTACCTTTCAAACTCTCTTCTGCCCCAATTAATTGGTATTCTCCATACATGACACCTGTATAAACTCCTACTTCTCCTCCTGAATCTTTATTTTGGAGTTCCTGTAGACTGTCACGTGTATAACCGGCATCTTCCATTGCCATCCATACATGCTCTAAAAATAGACGTTCTTGAGGGTCCATCACCATTGCTTCTCGAGGTGAAATATTAAAGAATAATGGATCAAATTCATCCACTCCCGCAATAAACCCACCCCACTTGCTATTGTGAGAGCCTTGTTTGCTTCGATCTTCACTAAAATAGTCTCTCCAGTTCCATCTTTCTGGGGGGACTTCAGTGATACAGTCTTTTCCTTCTTGTAAATTTTTCCAATATTCCTCTATATTGAGAGACTGGGGATAGCGACCACTCAATCCCACTATGGCGATATCTAATACTCCTAGGGAAGTACTTTTAGTAGATTTGCGTTTGTCATCCTCACGAGGATCTAGGGTAAGATTAAATTTACTTTGTCTGGATTTCGACCTTCGCGAGAATGACAAGCTAGTAGTTTGTTCTGAATCTTGGATTATGAACTCTGAATTTTGGATCATAGATTCTCGATTTTTTTCAAAAAGAGAAACGAATTTAGAGGGATGTTTCTGAAGAAGATGGCGAGTCAACTCTGCAATAGTTTGGTATTCAAAAAAGAGTGTTTTAGAAAGAGAGCCAAAGGTTTTTTCCAATTCGTTGGTGAGATTCATGGCAAGAACCGAATCCATACCATATTTTTCGAAAGGTGCCTCTGCATCAATTTGAGGTAAAGAAAGCTTAAGTACTGAAGAAACCTGTTTCTTCAAATACTGTTGTGCTTTTTCCTCCCAGGTTTTAGGATCTATTGTCGAATTTCTTTGTAGAAGCAATTTTTCCAGTAATCGTTGAGATTTATTTTTTGTTTTCGCAACTTTCTCTTGTATTTGTCTTAATGAAAATCCTTTCATAAGAACGCAAATATGGCCTTCTTCGTTGCAAAGATCAATGTCTAGTTTTAAAATATTTTTTTCTGGTTTGTACTCACTTGAATAGCGAATCCAGGCATACATGTTAGAAGTACAGGAGTTTAAAATTTCTAATGAATCAAGAGCAAAAGGAAGACTAAGTTTTAAAGAAGACTCATCATCCAAAAATAAACCAATAGAAGATTGAAGAGCACTGTCCATTAAACTAGGATGAAGAACATAGTCGTTTTGTGTGTTTTGAATAGAATAAGGAAGAGATATTTTGGCCAGAACTTGATTTTTTCCTTGATAAATTTCAACAATTCCTTGAAAAGCTAAGCCATACTCTAATCCCATATTTTCGAATGTTTCATAACATGTTTTTGCATTTAAAGTTTCTTGGCTCATTTGAAGTTTAAGTTTCTCGATATCAAGATGAGGATATCGCTCTTCTAACTTAACTTCGGCCACTCCTTGAGAATGCAAGATGACTTCTTCTCTATTTTCATTTTCGGTATAGATTTCATAGAAGATTTCTCCCTTCTCTTTTCCCACTAATTCAATATGTAATTCTTTTTGAGATTTCTCCATTGATTCGTTTATAAAAAATGGTTGAGCCCAAACGATATTTTTAAGTTGTATAGAAGCTCCTTCTTCCCGCCTTCCAGATCTTCTTTGAATAGCAGCTCGTGCTATTTCTAAATATCCCACACCGGGAAAAACTTTTCTTCCTTTTATCTGATGATCGCTTAAAAAGAATTCTTCACCTGTAAAACTCGAGCTAAAGCGTTGTTGGAATAAATCAGAAGTATTTTCGTGAAGGAGAGGGTGCAGCATCTTCGCATGTTTGGAAATCAAATTGTTTTGATAAGAAAGTTTATTTTTTGATTTTGAGATCCAGTATTTTTCTTTTGCAAAAGGATAAGTTGGTAGACTAATACGGTTTGGTTTAATTTCTCCATAGAGTTTATTCCAATCTAAGATTAAACCTTTTACCCATAGATTAAGAATACTCGAAAGTTTCTTCTGCTCCATCCATTTATCTACAGCATCTTGTAGTTCCTCGTTGGCTCGAAATACTTCGATAGTCTCTTTGTTTTTTTTGACCTGGCCAAGATACATTTCTTCGATATCACGATTTCCAGCTAAAAAGTTTTCTAGTTTTGTTTCTAGTTCGGGAAGAGAAGTCACGATGAAACCTAGTCGCTCTTCCATAGCCTCACGTCCTGCTTGTAGAGTATAGGATAGGTCAATTAGATCTAAAGAATGTTCTTTACTAAACTCTACTAAATTTTTTATCGACTGAGATAACTGCTCTTTAGTTCTTGCGGAGAAGGGAACTATTACAGGAGAACTAGAAAGAGCATTGTCAGTTACCAATTCTTTAGGCGAACTATCATATTCCTCAATAATCAAATGGGCATTGCTACCTCCTGCTCCAAAGGAAGAGACTCCCGCAATTCGAGGAATTTCTCTATCCTCTAGAAATGGACGTTTCCAGTCTATGAGTTTTTGGTTTACGACAAAAGGAGTGTTTTCAAAGTCAATGTTGGGGTTTAACATAGAAGAATGAAGAGAAGGGACAATTTTTTTGTACTTCATTTGCAAAAGAACC
>JAJDCR010000003.1 GCA_029260735.1 Planctomycetota bacterium | reverse complement strand
CCGCTACGCCTAATAAAATACATCCTTGGGAAATTATTTTTTAGAAAACCAAACTACCATACTATAAGGGATAGAGGAACAAAAATGGCCTCCACCTCTTATATATTAGGGCTTTCCCTTAACTTAATGGCTTTGGGGCGTTGTCCTGGGCTGGGTTGTTACGCTCTTTCAGAGCTTAAATCCGTAGCCATAAGACATAGCTAGTAAATATCTTAAATAGAAAACCTACCTCAGACAGCCATTTGGGGGGGCACGCTGAAAATAGAACCCCAGGCATGTGTTAAAATATGCTCGAATAAGGATATTCCAACAACTTGCACCTTAACACTAATGCCACAAGGGCTACAATGAGCTTATCGCACGCCCTATATCCATACGCTAATTTTTCTGCTCAGAATGATAGTCTCTATCTGCTTATGCTTTTATTATGTTCTGCAAACGCTTGCGCTCTGCAACGAATCATCCACTAGCTTATTCTTACAATCGTAGTCTATTTGCTAAATCAACAAGTGCTAATGCTTATGATGACTTATTGATTTGAGCAAAAGAAAATACTGAAAAAATAAGCAGAAAAAAATTGTAAACCTGTTAATGTTTTGTTTAAATAGAGATAGGGGCTTTTTGGTTATTCAAATAGCAATCAGATAGCTATCAGGAAAAGATTTTTTTTATGTAAATCTGCTTACTTTGATAGCTGTTTGATTGTTACTTGAGTGGAGTTTTTTATGTGAGTTTGCTCATTTTGATAGCTATTTGATTGTTACTTGAGTGGAGTTTTTTATGTAAATCTGCTCATTTTGATAGCTGTTTGAATGTTATTTGAGTGGGAATTTTTATGTGAATTTGCTCATTTTGATAGCTGTTTGATTGTTACTTGAGTGGAGTTTTTTATGTGAGCTTGCTCATTTTGATAGCTAACTAGTAGTTATCAAGGAGAAAATTTATGATAAACTTAGCCCAGAATGTATGGGAAATTTATGGTTTAAAAGGTAACCCTTTTGATACACGAGCTCTTTCGATAGTTTCTGAAACATTACTTCCTATATCAAAAGCTTTTGTTGGTCGCTCTCCCCTAACTAGAGAATTTAAAGTTATTACGAATGTTCTTCGTAATCCTGGTGGAGCTTGTGTTGTCGTTGAAGGAGAAATCGGGGTTGGAAAAACGACTTTCGTTAACTACCATCGTTTTTTATGGGAACGTGAATCACGCGATAAACTTTTTACTCCACTAAATGAAATCGGAGTTACTCCTGAATGGTCTTTAAAAATTTTTGTAATGAATATATTGGATGCACTTATTTCTAAATTAGCTTCAATGCCAGATGCAAATAAAATTATTAAAAAAAGTCAGGTTTTCCAAGAAATCATGATATTGAGTAAAGTTTATTTTGGAAAAAACTATCAGATAGAGGCTGGAACTACAGCAGGTTTTATGGGATTTAACCTAGGGCTAGGGAAGAATGAGATTATAAGTGTTCCTGATGTTTCAGAAACCCAGTTATCTTACTACTTTAAGCAAATGGTGACAGAAGTAAAAAAACTAGGTTATGCGGGAGTTTTTTTACATTTTGATAACTTGGAGTTGATTGAAAGAAAAGAAAATGGGAAAATGAAAAACTTATTTGAAGAATTGAGAGATGTCTTGCAAACACCTGATGTATACTTCGTTTTTGTTGGATACCGTGGATTTTTTAGTCGAGTGATAGCTCCTTCCGAAAGGGTACGAAGCATTTTCTTTGGTTATCCTATTATTCTTGCTCCTTTAACTCAAGAACAAGTTTTAGAGGCTATAGAAAAAAGATATCAACTACTTTCTTTTGATAAAAACTTTATTGCACCAGTCGAAGAAAGTTTCATTATTTATTTGTATAAAGTTTTTAAAGGTAAGATTCGTTTTATTATGGACTCAATGAACACTTTAATTCCTAACCTAAATACTGTTGAGCCAGTAAAACTGAATGGAAGAGAAGCTTCTAAGCAACTGTTGCAAATTACTTTTGAGCGTTTAACTTTTCTCACTCCAAAAGAGCAAGAAATTCTCAAGTATGTCGCATTAAAAGATACTTTTACGAACAAACAACTTTGTCAATACTTAGACATGCCCTCTGCTAATGTTTCGCGTATTCTAAAAAAGCTCCAAGAATCTAATTTGATCTATATTAATCAACAAATAGGAAGATATGTACACTATCGTGTAAGTGAAGAAATTCGAATTATTGGAAAAAATTTTCAAAGAAAATCTACTTCAAAGCATTCGGAAACAAAATTTACGGAAGCACTACTTACTTTTGAAGGAAAAAAATTTACAGCTCAAGATTATCAAGAAGCTATAGGTATGGCTCCTAGTACTTCTCGGCGTTATCTCAAACAATTTGTAGATCAAGGTAAAATTATCAAAAGTGGAAAAGGGAGATCTACAAATTATCAAGCGACTATCTAAATAAAAAGAAAGAAAAATCAATGAAATACATCATTTGTCTACTATGCTTACTTGCTCTAGTAGCTTGTCGAACCCCTCAGGAAATCAATAAAGATATTTGGACAAAATACAAAGCAGAAAAAGGAGAGCAAATAGCAGAAGAAGACTTAGAGGAGCTAGCAAACTCAATACACGTTAACCACATCGACACCGCCGCTTGTGGCTATGCTCTTAAGGGGAATGGTGAGAGAGCCCGAGTTCTTGCTGCTCGCGGTTTGCCCATTACAAGAATAAGAGTCCAACTCCTCCTAGAAGGAAAAAGACCCAGCGAAGTAGAAAAAAACATCCTAGAGAAAGCCCGAAATCCCCAAACTTCGCCTGAAACTATCCAGATCCTTGCTTCCAGTAACCTCGAAGTGAAAAAATTCCTCGCAGGGAACCCCAATACACCAGAGCACTTGCTCTTGCATTGGGCTTGTAATGGACAAGGACCTGTTAAAAAAGAAATGGTTGATAAGCGCGATTCCGAAAAACTCTTTCTTGAAATGATCCGCTGCTTTCGCAATAATCTCCCTGACCATAATCTCCTCCACGATCTCAAAGAAAAATACCAAGGGAAAAATGAAAAGATTATGAAAGCTCTTTTAGAAAAAGAAGCAAAGTGGAAAAAGTCTCTACCAGCCGTGATATTTAACAAAATAAAATAGTGAGAAGCTTATAAAGCCTTGGGATGAAAAAGAATAGTAGTGGGGAAGTTTTTGGGGAAAACCTGTGGATAAAATAGCGATCATCTCTAACATTTGCGGAAATCTAGAAGCTTTCGCTGCCGTACTAGAAGATATTAAGCAGCATGAGATAGAGTTGATTTACTGCTTGGGGAATATTCTTACAGAAAAAGCTAAATGGTATTCCTCTAAAGACATTAATGATGTTTGGAAATGTCGAGAAGAAGAAAAAATTATTTGTGATATTGGATCTGTTGGACAGCCAAGAAACAAAGATTTTAGGGCATGCTATGTTATCTTTACAGGGCAAGAAATCACTTATCGCTGTGTTAGCTACGATTATTCTGTAACTCAGAAAAAACTTCACCGAATTCGTTCTTTAGATAACAACTTTGCAAAGTGTTTCTAGGTGGGGCAATAAAAAAGGCGGACAAGGATAACTATCCTTGTCCGCCTTTTTTCATTTAGGGCGTGTTATCAATTAAATCAACAAGGTATTCCTGAGCAATAGTTTAATTGCAATCAAAATCTTTGTCCTGAAGGGACAAGACAACCCAGCCTAGGATGAAGTCCTAGGTAAACCGAGCCCAAGTAAAATATATGTACTCGTCGTATTTGCGATGAGATTTCATCCGGGCATAGTTACCGAAACGGTGAGGTTTTACACGGGCATGGTTACCGAAACGGTGAGATTTTACACGGGCGTGGTTTTTCTCCCTAGGACTTCGTCCCAGGCTGGGTTGTCTTGTCCCTTCAGGACAAAGAATCTTTGGTTTTTGAGTTGTTAAAACTTTGGGCTTTTTTGGACTTTGCTTGAGGTAGGGAAGTTTACAAAAAATACGTGATTGTAACGACATAAACCTTTCTGCCTTTACTTAATTCTTCATTAAGGGATAACGATAATAAATCTGTAGTGAAAGAACATTGAGAGCGGTTGAATAAACTCGACCTGCTACTGCTTTTGAATAAGGATCAACGATATCCCAAGAACCGTCCTTGTCTTGATTATAGATTAAAGTTGTTTTCATTTTATTGTTCCAGGATCTCCAGTAGTTATCCCCCATTTGATACATAGCTAGAGTTCCGTAGTACCAATAGTAGAAATCAATTAAACTACGTCCTCTTTTGTCCTTGCCCCAAGTGGGAAGTTTTTTTAAGAGAAGTTCAGCACTTTCTCTAAGCTTAGGGTCGCTTCGATGAACTCCCGCGCAGATTTTTGATATCATGCCAGCAGCTGTCATGGTTTCAAGGCGAGTAAAATTGTCTGTGCTGATGGGGTATGTTCTGTGATCTCCTTTCTGCTGATATCCGGTTCGGTGGTGATTGTCTGTAACTGAATCAATCCAGTTTAAAGCTCCTTCTAATGCATTTCTTGGTACTTTTAGTTTGGCTGTTTGAGCGGACTTTAAAGCCATAACACACCATGATGTAACGTTTTCTTTTATGTCAATAAGACGATGAAGGAAGTTTCTATGAAAAAAAATATTTTCTGTTTCTTGCTCTTCTTTAGCCTTTCGGAAGGCTTCTAAATACAGAGGAAGTTGTTTCTTTATAGTATTCTGGTTTTCGAAAAATTGCTTTTCATTTAAGACAAAGTTTTTCAAGATATCTTTTTTTGTAAAAGACCTGTCTTGATTAAAAAGAATTTTTTTGGGTTCTTTTATCTGATTTTCATTTTTGTAGTTATAAATCTCGGTGGGATGGGGAGTTTGTTTTACCCAGGTCAAAAATAAAGCTACAACAAATACGAGAAAAGATAATCCGACTAAAACATATATTGCTTTCTTTGCTAATCTATGCTTGTCCATTCTTTTTTCCTATTTTATACTGCATTTTAGACGTCCTGTTATGCACCACAAAACAAAAAAAAGACGAACAAGGATAACTATCCTCGTTCGTCTTTTTCATTAAGCTACGATCTATTCTCTCATCTAAGGTTGGTCATTAACCCGGGCATAGCGATAGTAGATCTCTAAAGAGAGAACGTTGGTTGCGGTGGAGTAGACTCGTCCGGCAGCATCCGACCACGGGTCAGCGATCTCCCAGGAGCCATCTTCATCTTGGTGGGTGACGAGGGCTTCTTTCATTTTAGTGTTCCAGGATTTCCAGTAGTTATCTCCCATTTGGTACATAGCTAGGGTTCCGTAGTACCAGTAGTAGAAGTCTACTAGGCTGCGTCCGTCGATATCTTTTCCCCAGTTTGGCACTTTTTGCAGGAGAAGTCCGGCGGCACCGACTAGCTTAGGGTTTTTACGGTCGACTCCTGCGTATATTCGAGAAATCATACCTGCTGCGGTCATGGCTTCAAGAGGAGCATAGTTGGCTTCACCACTGGGGCGTGCTCCGGCGTCTCCTTTTTGCATGTATCCTGTTCGGTAGTAGTAATCGTCAGTGACCGAGTCGATCCAGGCCAATGCTCCATCAAAGGCTTTGCTGGGAACTTCTAGTTCGGCAACTTTGGCAGATTTTAGAGCCATGATACACCATCCTGTGACGGAAGTATCGTTATCTCCTGATTGGGAAGTATAACGCCAAGCTAGTCCGGGGTTTTGCGATTTTAGGAGAAAATCCACTGCTTTTTCTGCGGCAGATTTTAGAATAGGATTGTATTCAGAAACGGCAAAAGCTTCGCATAAAGCCATTGTAGCGATGGAATGGTTGTACATATAGTGCCCTTCGCGAGGCCCTACACAACCTTCTGAATCTTGGGCTTTGATTAAATAGCGAACGGCTTTTTTGACTTGTTCTGCAAAGTCTCCATCAACGGTTGAGTTTCCATATCCTAGGAAGGCAAGGAGAGCAAGACTTGTTACTCCAGAATCAAAAGGACTTTCTCCGACACCTTCCCAACCGCCGTCATATTCCATGTCTTTGCTGAAATCTTCTCGGGTAAAGTTATGTTTCCCCCAACGCCCATCTTTGTATTGATGAAATTTTAGCCAAATTAAGCCTGCTTTTACTGCATTTTCAGTATTTTCTCCTCCACCGCCTTCTTGTAGTCTATTTAAGCGACTTCCCTTGCTACGAGTTCCAAATTTTCCTGCAAGGTTACCTCCTATTCCCATAACACGGTTGGACAGTTTACCTTTTAAAGGTGTGTTGGCGGCGGCTTCTTGCTCTCCTTTGGCTTCTTCAAAGTCAGCTAAGTCTTCTGAGAGTTGTTTCTCGGCAACTTTAGCTTCCTTAACCACAGGATTTTCAATAACAGGTTCTTTTTGTTTTACTGGTTTTGTTTTTTTGAAGACGTCTTTTTTAGGCTCGGGTTTTATTTCTTCAACTTTTTCTTCGATAAGACTAGCAGAAAATTCTATTTTTACATTTTCCCGAGGTTCTTGGATGAATATTAGAGTGGCGGCGAAACCTATGATAGCATGAAAGACTAAAGATATGAGCCACCAAGGAGTTCTTTGCAATTGTTCTTGAAGGAACTGACTAAAATCTGACTCAGGGCCATCTTCATAATAGTCGTCTTCATAATGGTCATCTTCGTAGTGTTCAGCCATCAGCTTTCCTCTCTGGAAGAAACAACACAAGATGCTGTTCAAAAATTACTTAGATGCTAGAAAAATCCTTTTGTTTTGGACAGGATCATCATTTTCTGGCATCTTTATGGATATGATTTTTAACTGTACTAATATGTAAATTCCGTCTCCTATACACTAGCAAAAAAAACTCTTGTTTACCACTATAATTCAAGAGAATGGAGAAAAATGCCTAGAGAAAAATCGTCTCTCTGGCAAGGAAAGTTATCTCGCTCCTAGTTGACCTCTACTAAAATTTATGCTAAAATTTGCAAAAAGCACCTTAGAAATCTTTGTTGTCAGCGGTTTATTGAAGGGGAGACATTAGCATATGTCGGAGAAAATAGAATTTGCTTGTCAAACTTGTGGAGCTATTTTAAAAGTTCCCAAGCAAAGAGGAGGACAGTCGGGCAAATGTGCTCACTGTGGAAATACAGTTAATGTCCCTGTGAAAAGCTCACATCCAGCGAAGAGTAGCCAACGAATTCCTCCTAAGCCCCGTCCTATTGTTTCGGCAGAAACCTCAGAAGAATTTCTTTCTACAGATGATTTTGAAGAAATTACCGCGAGTCCTCCTCGTACAATTACAATCAAAGATAATTTGCCTTCTTCTCTTTCTACTAAAAGTGGTTTGAGTTCTTCTCCGAAGCCCCGGAAAACACCACCTTCTCCAAAGCCCCGGAAAACACCTCCTCCACCAAAGCCTCGGAAAACACCTCCAGCTTACGAAGAGCAAGATATTATGTCGTCTCATCGTTTGCCTCCTGAAAAAGCAAAAGATCTATTTTTTTCTTTAGGAAAGTCACCTCTTTTCTGTTTGATTTTGGGTTTGGCACTAGGTATAGTGATCGGTATTATAATTGGCAAGGGTTTAAGCTCGCCTTCTCAAGAAACGAAAGAAGAGAATACCCCTCCTCTTGAAGAAATCGAAGTATCTAATTATAAGCCAGAGAATAAAAATTCTACAGAGGAGTTAGCGAAGACAAAAAATCCTCCGACTATAGATACCTCTCAAGAAAAAGAACAATTAGAAGCCAAAAAACGCAAGGCTTACCAAGCTTTGAGTAAAGTGCGTTCTTATTCCGATACTCTGAATAGTCGCTATAATGAGTTAAACAACAATCTTGATATTTTAATTGAAAAATATCGCTACCCTATTCCCGCTCATTTGGTTTCCTTGGAAGAACAGTCTAAACGGAAAAAAGACTTTGTCAAAAAACAAGGAGAAAAAATACGGCTTCAAATGCAAAGCCCAAATGCCAATTGGGATGAAGTGTACAATAAGCTTAAACCTTTGATGCTTGATCCTAATAAATCGAGTATCATTCAAAGTTTAATTCAAGCCATTGAGGAAACGAGTGGGCTTATTGATCGATATTCCAAGTCTATTGAAGAGCGCTCTAGCCAAAAGAAAAACCTGACCGGTTATATGGGAAGCTGGTATCCTCAACTTCTTAAATTATTGGAGACAGTTGAGAGGTATAGTCAGAAAAATGTCCGAATTCCTACTACCGGAGCTAGTGTTAAGTTACAGGAAGTTCAAAAAGAAATTCGGAAAATAAGACGATACGAAGAAGAGATTGGACAGATTGCTCAGGAGCTAGAAAATCATGTTGCTGCCGGCAACAATCTTGAAGATTGGATTCGCCAAGAGATCGCCGAGGCTCAAATTCGATCTCAAGAACGTAAAGCTAGGCTTTTAGAGAGTTTTTGGAACCAAGGACATAATTTTCGTCTAAATATAAAGGATGAATATGTATTACTTCGTAATGCGACGAAGATCTTTGCTGCAGAAGTGAATCGAGAACAAATGCAAGAGGATACTATTCGCAAAGTGCTTGCACCTATCCAAGCAATCATTCGCAAATACGACAGGCAATATCAAGATTTTAATAGTGCAGTTGCGAACTTTACTTCTTTATAACTTTACTTCTTATAACTTTACTTCTTTATAGGGACTTTTCGCCTTGAGGGGTGTGTCATCAATACCCTAAACATAATTTTTTTTAACTCTAAGATAATGGTGTATATAGATTATGAATAATACAATCTTTTTTGCCTTTGGCATGCCTGGTGGATCAGAATGGTTCATCATTTTAGTGATAGCTCTTTTACTTTTTGGAAAACGTTTACCGGAAGTGGCTCGTTCTATGGGAAAGAGCATTACGGAGTTTAAAAAAGGAGTCCGAGGAGCAGAAGATGAAATCAATGATTCGCTAAAAGAAGCGGATGATATTTCACGAGAAGCGGGTAAGTAAAATTGTTATTTGGAATGATGATTTGAAATTGGAATGATGATTTGAAATAAATTGTTTGAATTAGAAAATTGTTTGAATTAGAAAGAGGTGGGCCCACCAGGACTTGAACCTGGAACCTACCGGTTATGAGCCGGGTGCTCTGCCGATTGAGCTATGAGCCCTTTAGTTTGTGGATGGTTGATTATATTGATTTTTAGATAACTTTCAACAGAAAAAATAAAAATTTTCCTATTTTTTTGCAAATACCTAGCTTTTTAGTGAAAGTGGAGCGCTTACTCAATGGGGCAACAACGAGAGAAAATATTGGCCAAGTTTACCATGAAAGTCAATGGGAAAACTGTTTCCACCTTTGATTTTCCAGAGGGAGCTACTTTCACCATTGGTCGGAATAATGAAGTCGATTGCCAAATAAAATCGAGTGCTCTTTCTGGTTGTCATTGCGAGGTAAAAGACCAAGGGAAGACTATTCTAATTAGAGATTTGGATAGTTTGAATGGAACTTTCGTTAATCGGCAAAAAATCAATTTCACTTATCTCCAAAATGGAGATAAAATTCAGGTTGGCCCTGTTATATTTGAAGTGCAAATTTTTGAGCGCAGTTCATCTGCTCAAAAAACTCTCCAAAAAGATACTCCGGTTACTCGTAGAAAAGAAGATCTTTGTGAAAGTGAAGATCAAACTTTAAGCATCGATTTTAAAGCGACAATTATCCCTGTTCATGAAAAAGACTTCCCCTCGGGAAACTGCGAAAAATGTCAGCGTTATCTTTCCCAAAAAGACATGTCCTCTCATAATGGAATCTTTCGACAGAAACAAATCTATTGTATGAATTGTTTTTGTGATGAAGTCGCAGATTTTCCTACGATTGCTGGGTATCGTATCGTTAAGAAAATTGGAGGCGGAGGGATGGGCGATGTTTACGAAGCTGTCCAGCTTTCTATGGAGAGACCAGTTGCTTTTAAGCTGATGAAAGGTCTAGAAAGTGCTAGCGAGCAACAAGTAAAGCGCTTTTTTCGCGAGGCAAGGACGGGAGGGAAACTTAGTCATCCAAATATTGTAGGCTTTATTGATTGTGGGGAAATCGAAGGAGCACTTTATATTGCTATGGAATATATCTATGGAATGGATGTACGCTTTCTTCTGGATATCAAAAAAAAAATACCCTGTCCCCAGGCTTGCTATATTGCTTACTCGATAGCTAAGGGATTAGATTATGCCAGTAAATACAATGTCGTTCACCGCGATATAAAGCCAGAAAACATCTTATTTGATCGAAACAATGTCGTTAAATTGACCGATTTTGGTTTGGCAAAAAATTTAGAAGAAGCAGGAGTTTCAGGAGTGACTAAGTCCCAAACGGGAGTAGGAACTCTTTATTATATGTCACCAGAGCAAATCACGGAAGCTCGCTTTGCTGATCAGAGAGCGGATATATACTCCTTAGGAGTGACTATGTACGAAATGATCACGGGGATGAGACCTTTTGATGCCAACCAAATGATGCCCTTAGTCAATAAAATACGCTATGAAAATCCTAAATCTATTTCGAAGATAGCTCCCCAAACCCCTACGGAAATCTGTCGAATTATTGCTAAAGCGATGGAAAAAGATGTTGCTGATCGCTATCAAGTGCCTCGTGAGATGATGCAAGATCTAAAACCGTTTTTAGATACGACAAACGATTTTTAAATCTTAATCCCCACTCCGTCTTTTCTCTTAATTTTTCTATATATTACAAGGAGATTAAGAGCATTATAAAAAATTCCCAGAAAGTATTTTGGAGTAAAAAATATGGATCTAAAACAACGACTCGAAAATGTCTCCGTTATTGGAGCCGCTGGTAAAATGGGCAGCGGTATTTCTCTTTTACTTTGCCAGGAGATGGCTTTCGAGCAAGTAAAAAACCCGAATAGTTGCTACACTCTGAATCTAATAGACACTCGCGCAGAAGCTCTTAAAGACCTTATTACATATCTTCGTACTCAAATGCAAAAAGTAGCGGAAAAGCAAGTTGTCAAGTTACGTCAACTCTATGCCGAAAATAATGATTTGGTCGAAAATGGAGAGATTATTGATGCTTTTGTCAATACTGCGGTATCAATAGTTTGCCCTTCTCAAACTATGGCAGTAGCAGCGAAAAGCCATATGGTTTTTGAAGCCATCATCGAAAACGAAGAAATTAAGGCATCTATTTTTAAAGAGCTAAAGACTCTTTGCTCAGAAAATAGTTATTTTTTCACAAATACCTCTTCTATTCCCATCTCTTCTTTGGAAGAAAAAACTCAATTACAAGGTCGTATTGTCGGATATCACTTTTATAATCCACCGGCCATTCAGAAGTTGTTGGAAATTATTTCCTCTTCTAATACCCCTGAGGATCTCTCTCTGATAGCTCTAGAGTTGGCTAAACTTCTAAAGAAAAAAGTCGTGGTTTCTCAAGATGTTGCTGGTTTTATTGGAAATGGGCACTTTATTCGCGAAGGCATTCATGCTTTAAATGAAGTACAGCGTTTGAGCGAAAAATACTCTATGACAAAAGCTGTTTATTTAGTAAACAAAGCTACCCAAGATCTATTGGTGCGCCCGATGGGCATTTTCCAGTTGATGGACTATGTCGGGATTGATGTTTTTCAAAAAATCCAGCGGATTATGGGATCTTATTTGAGCGGAGAAAACTTCACTCATGATATCATTGAGCAGATGGTAGCTTCTTCTGTTTTAGGAGGACAGTACGGAGATGGAAGCCAAAAAGATGGATTTTTTCAATACGAAAAAAATCGTATGGCAGGCATCTATGATTTTACTACCCAAAAATATCTATCTCTAAGTGAAAATGCTTGGAGTGAAAAAGAAGATAAAGAGCTGGGAGATTATCCGGAAAGCTGGAATGCTTGGAAAAATTTAATGAAGGATAAAAAGAAAGAAGAGAAGTTAGCCACTTATTTTGTCCAGCTAAAAGAGACCGATACTATGGGGGCAAAGTTAGCTCTCTCTTATTTACAGAAATCAAAAGAAATTGCTCTAAAGCTAGTTGCAGATCAAGTTGCCGCGAGCAACCAAGACGTAGATGATGTTTTGCTCACAGGTTTTTTTCATATCTATGGAATTACCACTGTCTAAGAGCAAAAAAGGAGATACATAATGTGTAGTTTTCGCAAACCGGTTTATCTAACTGCCGGATACAATACCATCTCTCTAGGAACAGGTCGGCCTGAGTTCCATCCGAAAAAGCCACGTCCCTCCTTAGAGGATTATATTAAAGAGGCAGGACAGGGAGTTATCCAACAAATTTCTAGTGCAGAACATATTGACGAAGGTGTTATTAGTAACTTTATGGCTGCGCGTTTCAATCGCCAAGGTCATCTGGCTGCTTTGATCCCCTCGATTGATCCTGCTTTACGTTATAAACCTTGTACTCGAGTAGAGGGGGCTTGTGCTTCTGGAGGACTAGGACTAGCTAATGCTATAAAAACGATTCTCTCAGATCTTGCTGATGTGGTTCTTGTGGTGGGAGTAGAGGTGCAGAACTCTGTCAAAGCCATTTATGGAGCGGACTATTTGGCGGGAGCAGGGCACTATGCCAGCGAGAGAAAAAATGGGCACGCTTATTTTTTCCCAGGTAAGTTTGCCGATCGAGCAGGAGCTTACTATGAAAAATTTGGAGCTGAGTCCACCCGCGAAGCAATGGCTCACTGGTATGCAAAGGCCATTGAAAATGCTCGAACTTGTCCTCAAGCCCAAGAGTATCACAATAGTGCCGGAGATCTTCTTAAGCTAGGAAGAAAAGCGCCTAATGCAAATGGCTTTGTCGATCACCTCAATCTTTTTGACTGCTCGAAAGTGTCCGATGGAGCCTCTGCCATGATTTGTGCCTCGGAAGAAGGGCTAAAAAAATTGGGACTTGATAAGGATAAAGCGGTTCGAGTTTTTGGTATGGGGCAAGCAGAAGATGATCTAACCCAAGCTCCTGAAGATCAAACCAAGCTTTCAACAACAAACCAAGCGGTGAGTAAAGCTTATAAGCAAGCTCAAGTTAGCCATGAAAAAATAGGTGTTCTTGAAGTACATGATTGCTTTAGTATTACCGGAATATTAGCTTTAGAAGCGGCCGGTTTTGCTGAGCATGGCCAAGCTGGTGAGCTAGTCAAATCAGGCTATACCAAGCGGACAGGAGAAGTTCCGACAAACACAACCGGAGGGCTAGTTGGCTTTGGCCATTACACCGGAGGAACAGGAATTCGCCAAGCTGTTGATATCTGCCGACAGCTGACAAAACAAGCGGGAGACTCTCAAGTAGAAGTTTCTTCGCAAAGGCCTTACGGACTTACGATTAGTATGGGAGGCAATGACCGCACGGTTGTTTCTCTCGTTTTAGGAAAAGATACATAATCGTTTTTAATAACTTGTTTTCATAACCTCATCGGTAAACATAGTTTTACGATTACGATTACGATTACGATTACGATTACGATTACGATTACGATTACGATTACGATTACGATTACGATTACGATTACGATTACGATTACGATTACGATTACGATTACGATTAC